>NZ_JBNPTM010000002.1:0-969573 GCF_051167655.1 Bradyrhizobium sp. HKCCYLS2038
GCCACCGCGGCGTGGTTCATCGTGTAGGTGGTGAAGCTGGCCGCGGTGTTGCTGTGGCAGTTCGAGCACTGCAGCGTACCGGTCGGAATGTGCGGCGGCGTGGTCATGCCCATCGCCGTCCTGCCGTTGTGACAAGTCGCGCAGTTCGTATCGGTCGCGGCGTGCTTAAAAGCCGCCCCACCCCAGCTGGTGAAGCCGCCGCTTGTAGCTTTGCTGTGACAGCTGACGCAGTCGGCCCCGCCGGTGGCGACGTGGTTCGGATACGACGCCGTGCCAAGCGCGCCCTTGGTGCCCTGGCCGGTGAAGGAGCCGTTGTGACAGCTGTCGCAACGGGCCGTCGCCACCGCGGCGTGGTTCATCGTGTAGGTCGTGAAGCTCACCGCCGTGTTGCTGTGGCAATTCGAGCACTGCAGCGTTCCGGTCGGAATGTGCGGCGGCGTCGTCAAGCCCATCGCCGTCTTGCCGTTGTGGCAGGTCGCGCAGTTGGTGTCGGTGGCGGCATGCTTGAACGCCGCACCGCCCCAGCTCGTGAAGCCGCCACTCGCTGCCTTGGCATGACAGCTGACGCAATCCGCGCCACCAGTCGCGACATGGTTCGGATACGACGCGGTGCCCAGCGCGCCCTTGGTGCCCTGGCCGGCGAAGGAGCCGTTATGGCAGCTGTCACAGCGCGCCGTCGCCACCGCGGTATGGTTCATCGTGTAGGTGGTGAAGCTCGCCGCGGTGTTGCTGTGGCAGTTCGAGCACTGCAGCGTCCCGGTCGGGATATGCGGCGGCGTCGTCATGCCCAGCGCGGTCTTGCCGTTGTGGCAAGTCGCGCAGTTAGTGTCGGTCGTCTTGTGAGCGAAGACGCCGCCGCCCCAGCTCGTGAAGCCGCCACTCGCTGCCTTGGCGTGACAGCTGACGCAGTCGGCGCCGCCGGTGGCGACATGGTTCGGGAAAGACGCTGTGCCCAGCGCGCCCTTGGTGCCCTGGCCGGTGAAGGAGCCGTTGTGACAGCTGTCGCAACGGGCCGTCGCCACCGCGGCGTGGTTCATCGTGTAGGTCGTGAAGCTCGCCGCGGTGTTGCTGTGGCAGTTCGAGCACTGCAGCGTCCCGGTCGGAATGTGCGGCGGCGTGGTCATGCCCAGAGCGGTCTTGCCGTTGTGACAGGTCGCGCAGTTGGTATCGGTGGTCTTGTGAGCGAAGGCGGCGCCGCCGAAGCTGGCCGTGCTGGTGTGGCAGGACTCGCACGGCTGATTGGTCTGAAGGTGGTTGCTGGACTTGCCGCGCGCCGTCGTCCCGTTGTGACAGTTGGCGCAACCGGCGACGATGCCGGCGTGATCCATCTTCATTCTGACGCGAAAGCTCGCCGTCGACTTGTGGCATGTATCGCACGGCGCCGCCGTCGTGATGTGACTCTTCGGCTTGCCGAGTGCCATCATGCCGTTGTGGCAGGTCGTACATGACGCCTTCGCCTGAGTATGATCGATCGCCCGAACGTCCTTCCATGTCGAGGTCTGATGGCAGCTCTCACATCGCCTCGTGGTCATCGGGTGGTTGACCGACATGCCCGCCGTCTGCGCGCCGTTGTGGCAACTGGCGCATTGCGTCTGCGTGCCCTTGAAGCGCCCGCCGACGTGGCAGGACGAGCACTCCACACCGACATGGCTCCCGGTCAGCGGAAATCCGGTCGAGAGATGGTCGAATGAGCTCTGCGCGGCCGCATGCCCTGCCAGCGCCAAAGCGAGCAGCATACCGGCGAGCAGCCACCGCATCAGGTACCGCGATGCTCGCGCCAACAGCCCCAGCTTGCTGTAGCAGCCGCTCAACTCACACTCCGATCTTCACGCTCGACCCGGTCGCGATTCGGACGTTCAACGGAGACCGTCCGATCGCAATCCAGCCGCGGCCGTTGGGCGTCCGCTGCTCGCGGTCGCCCCGACAAACCGAGACACTCTTCAAGACACTCTTGCGGATTTCCCCTACGTCCCCGGCGGCATGTCTTCCCCGGCCACCGAACACTCGGAACGCCTACTTGCTCCCCACTCGGACGCCACGCCGATCGGGCCGACAACTCAGTTGTCAGACAGATCACGCCGCATGCGCCACGCCTACGACAGGGCTTCCAGAGACGGGTAAAGCTGGCCCAAAACGGGGCCAAGCTGAACTCAAGCTGAATGCGGGTTAAGGTTTCTGGCGTCGTTCGCGCGCGACGTGCTCGCAAGCGAAGCGCCCAAGCCATTGATCTGCTGGCAAGCTGCCCGCTGCTGCGAACTCATCTCAGCTCGCAGCGACGTCAACTGCCCGCAAGGCTGCGTATCGAATCAGTTCCTGATCTGAACGTTGCGCCATCCAGTTGCGACATGGCAGCGCTCGCAGCTCTGACCGAAGGTGCCGTTGTGCACGTCCGCGCTGCGATGACAGCTGTAGCAATCCATCGGCAGCTTCAGGTCCGGTGGCGACTTGGCCTTGTGACAGGCTTCGCAGGTGATCTTCTGATGGACACCGACCAGCGGGAACCGGGTCTGCCGCGCGTGATCGAAGCGCCACAGCCGCCATCCGTTCGGATTGTGACACGTAGCGCACCGCCCTCCGAGCTTCCCCTGGTGGAAATCCTTGTGGCAGCTTTCGCAGACCACCGGCGTATTCTTGTAGGTCGGCGTCCGATGACACTCCTCGCAAGGCACCGACTTGTGCAGACCTATCAACGGGAACCGCGTAATCTCGTGATCGAACGAGAGCTTCTTCCGCCAGCCCGCATCGCTATGGCAGGTCTCGCAACGGTCGCCGAGCTTGCCCTGATGCGGATCCTGCTTGCGGTGACAGGACACGCACGACGTCGCGAGCTTGTCGCGATAGAGATCACCCGTATGGCAGCTCTCGCATTTCACCTTGGCATGCGCATTGCGCAACGCGAAGCGGGTCTTGTCATGATTGAAACGGACCGTCTTCCACTTCTCCTGATCGTGGCAGGTCTCGCACTTGTCGCCGAAGCGGCCGCCATGGACGTCCTGAAGACGGTGACATGAGCCGCAGGAGGTCGGCAGATCCTTGTATTGCTGGCCGGAGTGGCACGTTGCACACGCGACTGACTTGTGAGCGCCAACGAGGGGAAACCGCGTCTTCGTATGGTCGAATTCCCTGGTCGCGCGCCATTTCACCGCGGTGTGGCAGTTCTCGCAGCGTTCGCCGAGCCGGCCGCGATGAGGATCGAGCGCCTTGTGGCATTCGAAGCAGGTCGTGGGTGTGTTGCGGAACTTCACCTTCGCGGCGTGACATCCCGTACAAGGCACGTTCCTGTGCGCATCGACCAGCCTGTAGTTCGTCATGTCATGATTGAAAGTCTCCTTGTCGAGCTGGACGATGTCGGTTGAACGCCCCTTGTGATCGGTGTGACACTGCCTGCACTCCTGAGTCAGCGCCGCCTGGTCGCGTCCATGCAGGCGCTCATGCTGCGCGCGGTCGACGCCAATCTCCTTGTGGCAATCGAGGCATAGGCCCGACTGCGCCTTCCGCGTGAACGCTTCGTGGCACTTGCCGCATTCGCTCTCGAGCTTGGCGTGCTTCTCGACCAGCGGGCCAGGCATGACCAGCTTTTCCAGCATCGTCTGCGCGCGAAGCCCAGCCGACAGCAGCACGACACCGACCATGGCAGCGACGACGGCCGCTAGGCGCCACCTCATCACGAAACCCCGTCAATAGTGATGAACGGCCCAGACATGAACGACCCCCGCCAGCAGCATCAGAAAGAACAGCGGCAAATGGAGTACGTGCCACAGCGAAAACAGCCGTTCGAAAAACGTCAGCTCTGCGGCCTTCCGCACCGCGATTGCGTATCTCCGCACGACTTCTTCGATTCGCTTCTCGCGTCGCCGCCGCTCACGCCGCGACCATTGCGCACGCTTGGCTTCCGCGCGAATGAGCCGGCGCGCTTCCGCAACCACGTTGGCACGCAGGCGCCGCGTCCGCGCCGCGATGATCGCCCCGGTCCGCAGGCTTCCCAGCGCAGTTCGCGGTACCTTGTTATCGAGCCCCTTGCTGAACGCCGCCAACTCCCGCGACACGAAGGACGCCGCCTGCATCTCCTGACCGAGCTCAATCCTCATCGCCTCGGCTTCCGCAAGCAGCTCCTTGATGCGCGCCCTTCCACCGTGAAGACCCATATGGATCTTGCCGTAGATGTATCGGCCGATCACGCCGCTGATCGCAACGATCAACATGGCGAAGAAGGCCACGTTGCTGTTGAGTGCCCCCAGCTTGAAATTGGCATGAAACAGGATCAGCACCGGCCCGACGACGCCCAGCAGCATGTGCGTCCTGAACCAGAACGGGACCGAGCCGATTCCGCGGAGCGACTTGAAGCGCTTGCGCATCGAATAGGCCAGCAATGACAGCATTGCCGCACTGCCGTATATACCGAGCCAATAGCCGGTCCCCGATCCCGGCGTCAGATACTCCTCCTCCTTCTGCAGCCATCCCGCGGCGATCGCTGCGACAACAAGAAGCGTGATCAGGACGGGAACCGTTCCTCGAAACGGATTTCCACTCGCACGAGCGACCGCTGCTCTGCTCATGTCCTCGACACTTCCCGTGAAACCCGAATGCCGGATCGGCAGACATCCGGCTCGCTTGCGGATCTCAAATTCGCAGACGAGAGATCGAGTACTGATAACCATTCGCAACGTTGTTTGACGCCGTGCGACACTAAGTCCATTAGTCCGATATCAGTCCGAGCCATATTTCCGCCGACGGCATCTGCTCAACGAGTGCACTCATCTTGTTCGCAGAACTACAGATCATTCTGGACTTTCTATGTCGGCGTCTCTTGAGAAGAGTTTGCATCTAATACCGCCACGGCTTCTTCCGCGCGGATTCCCACGCAAGCTACTTATCTCGCCTTCTGTTAGTCGATAAGAACAGGAGAGAGACGACATGGCGCTCGATCTACTGATCGTCTACGCCGCGCCGATGTTCGGCGTCTGGGCCACCTACATGGCCGTGCGCAAGAGGAGAGAAGTCAAGAGTGTCGCGAAGCTCTCGGCCGCCAAGGACGCCGGCCTGCTCGAACCGGCATCGCTCCACCCCATCATCGATCCTGCCTTGTGCATCGGCTGCGGCTCATGCGTCAGGGCGTGTCCGGAGGGCGACATTCTCGGCCTGATCGGCGGCAAGGCGGCGCTGGTCGAGCCTTCGCATTGCATTGGACACGGCGCCTGCAAGGCGGTGTGCCCCGTGAACGCCATCACGCTGGTCTTCGGCACCGAAACGCGCGGCATCGACATTCCGAACGTGGACGAGGCGTTTCAGACCAACGTGCCCGGCATCTTCATC
This sequence comes from Bradyrhizobium sp. HKCCYLS2038, assembly GCF_051167655.1. Classification (NCBI taxonomy): domain Bacteria; kingdom Pseudomonadati; phylum Pseudomonadota; class Alphaproteobacteria; order Hyphomicrobiales; family Nitrobacteraceae; genus Bradyrhizobium; species Bradyrhizobium sp. HKCCYLS2038. Next base: position 5,314 of record NZ_JBNPTM010000002.1, read on the forward strand.
GCGGGGGAACTCGGCGGGATGGGGCTCGTCCGTAACGCCATCGAGCAGGGCCGCCAGGCCATCGACTCCGTCCGGAAGGTCAAGAGCATCGGCAAGTCCGACATGCTCGACGTCGTGATCGTCGGCTGCGGTCCCGCCGGCCTCTCCGCCAGTCTTGCCTGCCTGCAGCATCGGCTCCGCTTCGTCACCCTCGAGCAGGACTCGCTCGGCGGCACTGTCGCGCACTTTCCTCGTGGCAAGCTGGTGATGACGGCTCCGTTCACCCTGCCGCTCGCGGGCAAGTTCAACTTCAGGGAGCTCAGCAAGGAGCAGCTGATCGCGTTCTTCATGAGCATCGTGCGCAAGGCGAAGCTGAAGGTCAACGTCGGCGAACGCGTGGAAGCGGTCAGTCGCGTCGGCGATCGCTTCGACGTCAAGACGAACCGCAGCAGCTACAAGACGCATGCCGTGCTCCTGGCGATCGGACGACGCGGCACACCGCGCAAGCTGGATGTCCCGGGCGAAGAGCAGACCAAGGTCGTCTATCGGCTGATCGATCCCGAACAGTATCGCGGCCAGCACGTGCTCGTCGTCGGTGGCGGCGACGCTGCGCTGGAAGCCGCGTGCTCCATCGCCGAAGAGCCTGGAACGACCGTGACCCTTTCCCACCGCAGCGACTCGTTCAGCCGCGCGAAGCTGAAGAACCGTCAAAGGACCGAAGCAGCCGCCCGGTCGGGACGGCTCCGCGTCATCTACAATTCGTCGGTCAAACGGATCGGTGCCGACGATGTCGAGATCAATGCCGATGGCACGACGAGCGCCATCCGAAACGATGCCGTGATCGTCTGCGTCGGCGGCATTCTGCCCACCGCATTCCTGAAGAGCATGGGGATCGAGGTCGAGACGAAATATGGCACGGCATAAGTCCTCCCACATCATCATCCCGCTGATCTGCCTTTTCGGCTTGACCGGACCATCGCCCGCCATGGCCGGCGACGATGCAGCGGGCATGGCCTCCGCAGCATCCACGAGCCAGGCCGCCGATGCCGCGATCCGTGCCGGACGTCCCGAAGACGCCCTGAAGCTGCTCGAGCGCGCCGCCAATGCCGGGGATCCAGAAGCGCAGTATCGGCTTGCGTCGCTCTACCGCTCCGGTCTCGGCACCAGGTCAGACGACGCGCTCGCGTTCAAATGGATGGAGGCAAGCGCGAGAAAGGGACACGCCAAGGCGCAGTACAACGTCGCGGCGATGTGGCTCGCGGGGCGCGGAACGCCGGCCGATCCTGAGCGGGCGCGGGAGTGGCTTCACAAATCGGCTGCAGCCGGCTATCAGCCGGCCGAGCAGTTGCTGGCCGACATGGCCTCCCGGAACGCGCGCCCCCGCGCCAAGGAGCCGGAGCGCGAAGCGGCGCGCAGGCCGCTTCCGGCGCTCGACGCTCAGGCCGCCATGCGCAACGGCCACCCGGCCATCATCGACGCCGCTTTGCGCGGCCAGCTCGATCCGATGCGCCAGCTGATCGCAGCGAAGGCGAACCTCGATGCCGTCGACGAGGACGGCAATACGCCTCTGGCGATCGCCGCCGACGCCGGACATCGGCCGCTCGTCGAACTGCTGCTTGCCTCGGGAGCGAACCCGAATACCAGCAACCGACGCGGCGATACTCCGCTGATGCTGGCGGCGGACAAGGATCGTGGAGATGTCGTCAAACTGCTGCTGGCAAAGGCGGCCGATCCATCAGCGACGCGCGCGGATGGCACGACGGCGTTGCTGATGGCGCTCAGCCGCTGCAACGGAACGGCCATCGCCGCCCTCCTCGATGGCGCATCCGGGCATCTGCCGCCATTTACAGGCGGCCGAACCCCATTGATGGTCGCGGTCGCATCGTGCCCCAATGGCCCGCTCGACCGGCAGCTCATTGAGAGGTCCGAGCTCGACGCCGCCGATGCGCAAGGCCGCACGGCGCTGTGGCACGCGGCGGGCAATGGCAATACGCGGGCGCTCGAGCAACTGGTTCGCGCAGGTGCCGACGTCAACCGCGCCGACGCCGACGACAAGACGCCGCTGCTGAATGCGATCGAAGGCCGCAGCGCCACCGCCGCGCTGCAGCTGCTGGATCATGGAGCCGATCCGAAACGCGCGACCCGCAGCGGCAATACCGCACTGATCCTCGCCGCGCGGGCGGGGCTTGCCGACGTCGTTGGTGAACTTCTCCGGCGCAAGGCGGATCCGAACGTCCGCAACGGCCAAGGCATGAGCGCGTTGATGATGGCAGCCCTCGAGGGCAACGCCGGCATCGCGCAGAGCCTTGTTGCCGCCGGTGCCGAAAAGCAATTGAGGAACAAGCGCCGCGAACGCGCAATCGACATCGCCACCGCCAGCGGTCACGGCGACATCGCCAAGCTTCTTGAATAGCGTCGAAACTCGTTTCGCTCGACCGGTATCGCAGCGTTTGAATCGTTATGTTCTGTCGGACATATCGTTTTGCAGCGAGGCTGCTTCGCATTTGATCGCTGACGGCCAGTGATAATTAGTTGCAATTACATCATGACGCACGTCGATGGATCATCATCATTCCGTACGAATGATGCCTCATTCGGCGCATTGATTGTCAACGCATCACAGACACTTGATAGTTAGTTGCAGGAATATTTCCTGCAGCCGGAGAGACGACATGACAGCGGAGGCCGGATCTTTTGCGCTCATTCTCGCGCTGTTCGTGTCGCTGGTGCAGTCGATCGTTCCATTCGCAGCGCTGCGTCGCCAATCCGCGATGATCGCCGGCTTCGTACGTCACGCCGCCTTGACTCAGTTTCTGTTCGTTGCGATCGCATTCGCATGCCTGACGTCGCTGTTCGTCCACTCCGACTTCTCAGTTCAAGTCGTCGCGGCCAATTCTCACACGCTGAAGCCGCTGCTCTACAAGATCTCCGGAGTCTGGGGAAACCATGAGGGATCCATGCTGCTGTGGGTCCTGATCCTCTCCTTGTTCGGCGCTGCCGTTGCCCTGTTCGGAACGAGCCTTCCCGACCGGCTGCAGAGCAACGTCCTCGGCGTCCACGGCATGATCGGTCTCGGCTTCCTGGCGTTCATCGTCTCGACGTCGAATCCGTTCACGCGGCTGGCCGATGCGCCGCTCGAAGGCAATGGGCTCAACCCGATCTTGCAGGATCCCGGCCTCGCCTTCCATCCCCCGTTTCTGTACCTGGGTTATGTCGGCTTCTCGATGGCGTTCTCGTTCTCGGTCGCGGCGCTGATCGAGGGAAAGGTCGATGCCAGCTGGGCCCGCTGGGTCCGACCCTGGGTGCTCGCGGCCTGGTGCTTTCTCACGATTGGAATCACGCTGGGCAGCGCATGGGCGTACTACACGCTCGGCTGGGGCGGCTGGTGGTTCTGGGATCCCGTCGAGAATGCATCGTTCATGCCGTGGCTCGCGGGGACTGCACTGCTGCATTCCGCCCTGGTGGTCGAACGTCGGGGCGCCCTCCAGAGCTGGACGATCCTGCTGGGCATCGTGACCTTCTCATTGAGCCTGATCGGGACGTTCCTGGTGCGGTCCGGCGTGCTCACCAGCGTTCATGCCTTCGCACAGGACCCGTCGCGTGGCGCCTTCATCCTGGCTCTGATCCTGCTGGCGACCGGCGGGGCATTGACGCTGTACGCGATCCGGGCTCCGAGCCTGAAGCACGGTGCATTGTTCGGAGCCGTCAGCCGCGAGAGCGGCCTCGTCCTCAACAACGTGCTGCTCACGGCGGCCGTGGCCACCGTGTTTCTCGGCACCTTCTACCCGCTCATCGTCGACATGCTCGGCAACGACAAGATCTCCGTCGGTCCGCCCTACTACAACCTGACATTCATTCCGATCATGGTTCCGCTGCTACTCGCCATGGTGATCGGCCCGGTTCTGAAGTGGAAGCGCGATCTGCTGACAGCGGCGCTGCTACGGCTCCGCCTGGCCGGGGGACTTGCGGCGTTGGTTGCCGTCGCGATCCTCATCGTCACGTTTGGACAGCGCCTCCTGATCGCGTTCTTCTTCGGCATTGCGGTCTGGCTCGTTGTCGGTTCGCTGATGCTGCTGGCCCATCGCATGCGCCTCGGCACGACGACTCCCTTGGCGACCTCGCTCAACCTCGCGCGCACCACGCCGCTCGCATTCTACGGCCTGGTGCTGGCCCATGCGGGAATGGGTATCACCGTGGCAGGCATTACCGGCATGACCGCGTGGGCCAGCGAGAAGGTGCAGATGCTGCGGCCGGGCCAGAGCCTGCAGCTCGCAGGCTATGACATCAAGCTGCGCGCGATCGGGAAATTTCCAGGCCCCAACTACGAGGCCGAGCGCGGCACCTTCGACATCACGCGGAACGGCAAGCCGTTCACGCAGCTGTCCAGCGAACGCCGCTTCTATCCCGTCAGACAACAGCAGACGACGGCCGCCGGCATTCGAACCAACCTGATCTGGAACGTCTACGTGACACTCGGCGATCCCGACGACAAGGGCGCGTGGGCGGTGCGCTGCTACTATCATCCTCTGGTGCCGTTCGTGTGGCTTGGCGCGCTGATGATGGCCCTCGGCGGCTTCGTCTCGCTGGCCGACCGCAGATTTCGTGTCGGCGCTCCGCGACGGGCGATGCGGCCCGTGCCGATTGCAGTTCCTGCCGAATAGGACGAGAGATGCCGCGCCTTCCCTATCTCATTCCTCTCGTCGCCTTCGCCGCGCTGGCCGCTGGATTGGCTTTCAGCCTGACCAACGATCCGCGGCGGATGCCGTCGACCCTGATCGACAAGCCGACGCCGCGCTTCCAGCTCGCGTCGCTGGACGGCAAGGGCGGCGGTCTTGCCAGTACCGACCTGCAGGGCGACGTGGTCCTGCTCAACGTGTTCGCATCCTGGTGTCCCGGATGCCGCGTCGAACACCCGATGCTGCTCAAGCTCGCAGGGAGCTCAACCATCCCGATCTATGGCCTGAACTGGAAGGACGACCGGAACGACGGCAAGCGTTGGCTCGCCAAGCATGGCAGTCCCTATGAACGTGTCGGCTCCGATGAGTCCGGCCGGGCCGGCATCGATCTTGGCGTGACCGGCGTTCCCGAAACCTTCGTGATCGATCGGGCCGGCCGCATCCGCTTCCGCTATCCCGGCCCGCTGACCGAGGATGTCTGGCGCGAGGATTTCGAACCTCTGCTCAAGGCACTCAGGAGCGAGTCATGACCTGCCGGCGACTCACGCGCATGGCCGAGGCGCTGCTCGTCAGCTCGCTCGTGCTGGCGACGACGTGCTCACCATCCCATGCGGTGCTTCCAGACGAAATGTTGCGCGATGAGAGGCTGGAGGCCCGCGCCCGCGCGCTGGGCCAGGAGCTGCGCTGCGTCGTCTGCCAAAATCAGAGCATCGACGACTCCAATGCGCCATTGGCGCATGATCTGAGGGTGCTGCTGCGTGATCGCCTGCAAGCCGGCGACAGCGACCGGCAGGCGGTGGACTTCCTGGTCGCACGCTACGGCAACTTCGTGCTGCTCAAGCCTCCCTTGCAGTTGAACACGATCCCGCTGTGGATCGGCCCGCTGCTCGCGCTGCTCACGGCCATTGTCGGCTTCGGCCGTTACGTGCGCCGCGCCGCCGCCAATGCGACCGCGCCCGATGCGGAGCACGTCGCACCGCTGAGCGCCGACGAACTCAAATCCATCAAGGCGATCCTCGATCGACGGAGCCTCTCATGATGCTGTGGCTGATCCTGACGGCGATGATTTCCGTGGCCGCCGTGCTCATCTCGACGCCTTTCATCCGCAACTACGAACGGAGACGGCTGGCATCGGCTCAGGGACTCGCCGTCCACCACGACCAGCTCCGCGAGATCGAGAGCGAGACCGCACGCGGCCTGATCGACAAGTCGGACGGCGAGAACGCGGCCAGCGAGATCAAGCGGCGCATTCTGGCCGCAGCCGCCGCCGAAGAACCGCCGGCGCCCACCCTCACCAGCTCCGAGCGAAAGTTCGCGGTCGCCGTCGTCGCGACGACGGTGGTGTTCGGCTCCGTCGTCCTGTACGCGATCATCGGAAACCCGGATGTCCCTGCGGCTGGGCCGGGCCAGACCGCCAGCAGCACCACCGCGCGGTCGGTCGGCGAAGCGCGGACCGACGCCGGCCCCCAGGCCATCGCAGCGTTGGAGCAAATGACCAGTCAGGACGGTCGCGACCAACCGCAACAGGGCAGCGGATTGCCGCCGGTCGAAGAGATGATCGGGCGTGTGCAGGCCCGACTGGAGCGGAATCCCAGGGATCCGGACGGATGGCGGCTGCTGGGCTGGTCGTTGTTCAACATCGAGCGCTTTGCAGAGGCGGCACAGGCTTATGCGCGCGCCATGGAGCTGCGGCCGGGCTCGGCCGAATACCGCAGCGCGCGGGGCGAAGCGTTGGTGCGGGCCGCAGACGGCACCGTCACCTCCGAGGCCCGCGCGGATTTCGACGAAGCCCTCAAACTGGATTCCAAGGACGCTCGCGCCCGCTTCTTCATCGGTGTCGTCAAGGAGCAGGAGGGAGACAAACGGGGCGCGATGGCCGATTGGACGTCGATCGTCTCGGAAGCCGATCCGAACGAGCCGTGGCTGCCCGATCTCAAGCAGCGGCTTGGCGCGCTCCGTCGCGAGCTCGGAGAGGATGACCGCTCGGCGTCGCCAGCACGGCCGGACCTCTCCGCCGAGCGGATGCAGGAACTCCTGCGCTCCGGCAAGGCCGCCGCGACCGAGCCGGCGGAGCCGCGCGGCCCGCGCGCCGAGGACATCCGCAAGGCGGAAGGCATGTCCACCGGGGATCGCAACCTCATGATCCGGGGCATGGTGGATGGCCTTGCGAGTCGTCTCGAACAATCACCGCGCGATGCGGAAGGCTGGATCAAGCTGATCCGCTCACGCGTGGTGCTGGGCGAGGTCGAGGCGGCCAAGCAGTCGCTGCAACGCGCATTGTCGGTGTTCGCGGAGGACGTCTCGGAGCGCACGCGCATCGCTGACGCTGCCAAAGAGCTCGGGATCAATCCATAGCGTTCGAGGCCAATCGGCGGGTCCGCATCGTCAGGCCCCGTCTCTACAACCGGAGTCATGGCCATGCGCATTCTGCTCATAGAGGACGAGCCCGTCTACGCGGAGCGCATCCGGGAAAGCCTGGCCGATGCCGGCTTCGAGGCCGATCTCGCCACCGACGGCAGGCAGGGCTGGATGCTGGGCAACAGCCAGCCCTATGATGCCGCGGTCCTCGACCTCGGCCTGCCGTGCCTCTCGGGCCTCGACGTGCTGCAACGCTGGCGACACAACGGACAGACGCTGCCCGTGCTGATCCTGTCCGCCCGCAGCGGCTGGGTCGAGCGTGTCAACGGCCTGAACGCAGGCGCTGACGACTATCTCGAAAAACCCTTCAAGGCTCAGGAGCTCGTCGCGCGCGTCAGATCGCTGCTCCGTCGCGTTTCCAGCAGACCGGAGGCCGTGCTGCGGCTCCGCCAGATCGAATTCAACGCGGCCGCTGGCCTGGTCAAGAAGGACGGAGAGATCGTCGACCTGACGGCCCTCGAGCTGCGCGTCCTCGAGCTTCTCATGCGCCGCGCCGATCATATCGTATCGCAAGCCGAGCTGCTGGAGCACATCTATCCCGCCAGCGACCACCGCGACTCCAATACGGTCGAAGTCTACATCGCCCGGCTCAGGAGAAAGCTGGGGCGTGACTGCATCCGCACCGTCAGAGGCCTGGGATATCGTTTCGGATAGACCAATGTTCAGCCGCAACTTCCGAGCCCGGATGATCGGGGTCGCCGCGATCTGGATTTCCATCGTCTTGTTCGCCAGCGGGCTCGGGCTCTCGATCGTCATTCGCCGCGTCGTCGAGGCCCATTTTGATCACGACCTGCTGGATCACGCCCGCGAGCTCGCCGATCTCGTGGAACTCGACGCGGGACAGCGGCTGTTCATCGCCCGCAACCTGAGCGACCCGCGCTTCTCTCCGGCCAGGTCCGGAATGTATTGGCAGGTCATCCTGCCGAACGGCGAAACCGCCCGCTCGCCCTCGCTGCCGGATGACCTCTCACTTTCAGCCACGACCGAGCAGACCCGCGAGGACTCACTGCCACCCTCCACTGCGCTGACGAACGTGGAAGGACCGACCGGACCGATGCGCATGGTCCGCAACATCAGCGATCCGTCTCGTCTCGGACAACCCGTCGATGTCCGCGTCGGTGCCGACGAGCGACTGATCAGTGACGAGATGGAGCACCTCAATCTGACGCTGATGGCAACGCTCGGTCTGCTGGCCCTCGCCATGGTCGGTACCGCCTATGCTCAGGTCGCGTACGGCCTGCGGCCGCTCCAGCGAATGAGTCGCGCCATCGTGGACGTGCGCAGCGGCAAGGCCACACGGCTGCCCGAGGACCTGCCGGAGGAGATCATGCCGCTCGTCACCGAGCTGAACGGGATGATCACGGCCAATCTCAGCATGGTCGACCGCGCCCGCGTGATGGCAGGAAGCTTTGCACACGCGCTGAAGACACCTCTGGCAATCCTCGACGAGCAGGCCGCCCGGCTGAAAGCATCCGGTCAGGAGCGCCACGCGCAGATCCTGTCCGAGCAATGCTCGCGCATGGCGCTGCTCATCGACTACCAGACGGCGCGCGCAAAGGCCTCCACGATCGCGAATGCAGGTGCGTTTGCGGTCGTCGCCGACGTCTTGAGAAGCGTCATCAACACCTACTCGCAATTCAGCCCGGGGCATGACCGGCGGTTCGACGTCGAAGGAGCAACCGACATCGTCGTTGCCTGTGATACCAACGATCTGACCGAGCTCATCGGCAACCTGCTCGACAATGCGGCGAAATGGGCCCGTGACCGCGTCGTGATCTCGATCGAGGATCTCGACAGCACCGTCCTGATCACGGTGGAGGACGACGGGCCCGGCATTCCCGTCGAACATCGCATGCGCGTGTTCGACGTGGGCACGAGGCTCGACGATGCGAAGCCGGGCACCGGCCTCGGTCTGGCGATTGCCCGCGATCTGACCAGCCTCTACGACGGGCAACTATGGATCGAGGATTCGCGAATTGGCGGCGTCGCCCTGAAGCTCTCGCTTCGAAAGAAAGGTGATCCAGGCTCATCGTGACAGGATTGGTGCCCGCTTCGCTACACGAGGCCGCCCTCACCGAGGCGCGGGTGAACAGACGCTCCATTGCCAGCCTCGCGCAGTCAACACCGACGGCGCCGTGCCGCCAAGACGAACAGTTCACCGGCAAGCGGGCCGTTCATCAGCACGTCCCGCAAACGCCAGCGCGGAATAGTGTCTCGCGCCTTTCTGCACATTTCAAACAGCAGGCATGACTGGGCTGTCTCGCAGCATCCTGCGCCCGAGTTTTGCGATCAGTCGACCTCTTCTTGGAAGAAGAGGCGCAAGGAAGGGTATCGGCTGAATCGGGATAGGGGGGAGTCTCACGACTCCTCCCCCTCCCACACCATCGTACGTACCGATCACGTATACGGCGGTTCGGCAGATTGAGCGGTCCTGCGGGGTGCGAGGGAGGGCATGCCGCGTGAAGCGAAGAAGACGTTCGGCAGAGCCATGGTCAACGCGGCACTGTTCACGAGTCGCCAAGCGCCACGTGGGTTGCCGGCGGTCTTGAGTGCCAGCTCCCGGCCGACGCCGCGGCGTTGCAGCTCGTCGAAGCGAGTGCGACCGTGCTTCCATTGGGTCCAGACGACGGCGCGCAACCGCCGCCTGATCCACTCATCCAGCTTGTGCAACACCGACGAAGTCTCGCAGAACCCGAAGTAGCCGCGCCATCCTTTGAGATACAGCGACAGCTTCTCGCTGATCTGCGTGAGGCTGCGACCAGACTGTCGCACCGTCGGCTCTCGAACTCTCGCCTTGCAGCGGGCAATCGCCTCGGGCGCGATGCGCCGGCGCGGCTTTCTCCCTGCGTGAAGCTGAAGCCCAGGAACTTGCGGTGGTCCGGTCTGGCAACCGCGCTCTTGGCCCTGTTGACCTTGAGCTTGAGGCGCCGTTCCAGGAACGTCTCGATGCTCGCCATCACCCGCTCGCCCGCCTTCCGACTGCGCACATAGATGTTGCAGTCGTCGGAGTAGCGCACGAAGCGATGGCCCCGCCTCTCAAGCTCCTTGTCCAGAACGTCCAGCATCAGGTTCGACAACAGCGGCGACAGTGGTCCGCCTAGCGGCGTCCCTTCCTCCGTCGGGCCGACCAGCCCTCCCTCCAGCACACCCGCGGTCAAGAAGCCACGGATCAGCTTCAGAAGACGCTTGTCAGCGACCCGCTTGGCAACCAGCCCCATCAGGATATCGTGGTTGACCCGGTCGAAGAACTTCTCCAGGTCGATATCCACCACGATGCAGTGTCGGGACGCAATATACGCCTGCGCCTTCGCCACCGCCTGATGCGCCGAGCGGCCCGGCCTGAAGCCGAAGCTCGCCTCGGAGAACGTCCGGTCCCATTCACCCTGTAGCACCTGCAGGACCGCTTGCTGGATGAAGCGGTCGAGCACCGTCGGGATGCCGAGCAGCCGAACGCCACCCGATGCCTTCGGTATCTCGACGCGCCGTACCGGCTGCGGCTTGTAGGTGCCGTCGAGCAGCTGAGCCCGGATCGTGAGCCAGTTTGCCTTCACGTAGGCCGCCAGGTCGTCCACGGTCATCCCGTCGACGCCGGCTGCGCCCTTGTTGCGCTTCACTCGGTCCAATGCCTTGTTCAGGTTCTCACGTGCGACGATCCTTTCCATCGACGGTCCCGCGACCGCCGGGCGTTCGAGACAGGTCAGCGCCGCACGAGCTTCGGCCCCCCCGGCGCCGGCACGCGGGGATTCACCCCTCGGTCCGGGGCGAGGGTTCAGATTGCTCTAATCTTCCGGCCGCATTGGATCGCGCGAGATCACCACTCTACTGACCACTTCCATCGTTCAGGCCTTCAGCGGCACGCTACCGCCTACTACGCCCTCTGCTGACTTCTGCGCCGTGATCAGGTCGCCTCACGACGACCTCAGTCCCGTTGCCGGGACACGACGCAGACCTCCTGAGGTAAGACCGACCGCCTTCACCGCATACCCGTCGGATATACCACCCCGCCCCTTGATGACCTTGGACTTCGCGATTGGCAGCTCGCTCGTCCGGGCGGGGAGGCCTCGCACAGGTTGCGGAGCTAGCCCCTCATGGTCGGCGAAACCACTTCATCTCCGGGTTGAGCAGTCGCGTCCCATGCAGCATGCCGTCCGAGCCGCCCCCCCTTTCGCGGGGGGCGCGGCGTCCGGCTGCGGCGCTCATACTCCTCGAGTTGAAGGCTTGACGGCGAAGACCGCCGAGCACGCAGCCTCGATGCTGCAAAAAAAGGGGAGGAGTACATGACGTCAATCGTGGAGCCGCTCGATCGAGCGAGCCCTGCGCCAGGCACGACGCAGGGCGTTCTGCTGGGGCTTTATTCGCTGGTGACCGTCGCAGCCGCCGTGCTGCTTGCCCCGGCGATGCCGATCATCGTCGCCCACTATGCTGCGACCGATCCCGGCGCCGAGCCGAAGGCCCTGTTTGCTCTGTCCGTGCCGTCGTTGATGGTCGCGCTGTGCTCGAGCTTCGTCGGCTCCGTGCTCGACCGCTTCGGCCGCAAGAAGGTGCTTGTCGTAAGCGTGCTCGCCTATGGCTGCATCGGCATGGCGCCGGCGCTGGTCGAGATGTCGCTCAATGCGCTGATCATGCAGCGGATCGTGCTGGGCGCGCTGGAGGCGGCGACAATGACGAGTTCGACGACGCTGATCGGCGACTATTTCATCGGCAAGGCGCGCCAGAAATGGCTGATCATGCAGACCGTCTTCGTCTCGCTGTCGGGTCTCTTCTTTATTCCGCTGGGCGGAGCGCTCGGCGAGGTCGCCTGGAACGCGCCGTTCTACGCCTACGGCCTCTTCATCCTGGGCGCCCCGGCGGCCATGCTGCTGCTGCACGAGCCGGTGAAACATGCGCACGAGCCGCCCGCCGGCAAATTCCCGTGGAAGGCAGTGCTCGGCCTCTATGCCTTCGGCTTCGCGCTGGCCGTGCTGATCCTCGTGGTCCCGATCCAGTTGCCGTTCCTGCTCACGGCACGCGGCATCACGTCTCCGCTGACCATCAGCATGAGCTCGATGAGCTTCTCGCTCGCAATTCTCGTCGGTTCGCTGCTCTACCGCTCCCGGGCGGACGCCTCATTCAAGCTCAATCTCATTGGCGGATTTCTTCTCGCCGCCCTCGGTCTTGCGCTCGTGGTCGGGACCGAGCTTTACGGCATGACGCTCCTCGGCTGCGTCTTCACCGGCCTCAGCATGGGCTTCCTGATGCCGACGATCACGACGCAGATCATGACGCATCTGCCGTTCGAACTGCGCGGCCGCGGCACCGGCCGCTTCAACACCGCCTATTTCATCGGCAATTTCGGCAGTCCCCTGATCGTGCTGGGGATCGCGGGCGCTGTCGGCGGCTTGCCGCTCGCGATCGGGCTGATGGCCGGCTTCGCGCTGATCTGCTCGGCGCTGGGCTTGCTGGCCGAGTAAGGGCCGAGGGAGGTCTGCGTCAGATCAAAATGCAGAGGGCGCCCGCGGGCGCCCTTGATCGTCTTGAACGACGCCGGCGCGCTTCAGGCGGCGAGCGCCGCGCGGACGGCTTCCGCCAGCCCGAGATGGCGCGGCAGGATGCGGCGCATGTAGAAATCGGCCGTCGCGATCTTGTCGGCGCAGAACTCAGGGTCCGACTCCGCCGTCGCGGCCGCGACGCGCGCCATCTCCGCCCACTCTCCCGCAAGCGCCACCAGACCGAACAGGGACAGATAGTCGCTCGCCGCCTCGCTGCGCGGGACCGGCGCGGCGCGGCTGACGGCTATGGTGAGATCGCGCAACTTCTGCAGCGCTTCGCCGGCGCGCGAGGCCGACGGCAACACGCCCAACGCCCGCTCGAACTGCTCGGCGAGCGCATCGAAATAGCGCTGCGCCGGCCGCCCGTCTTTGAGCGCGAGCTTGCGGCCGACGAGGTCGAGCGCCTGGATGCCGTTGGTGCCTTCGTAGATCGCCGAGATGCGGATGTCGCGCACCCATTGCTCGACGCCCCATTCGCGAATGTAGCCGTGGCCACCCAGCACTTGGACCGCGAGATTGGCGGCTTCCGTCCCGGCGTCGGTCAGGAACGATTTGGCGACCGGCGTCAGCAGCTGAACGAGATTCGCGTTCGCCTCGCGTTCAGCGGCCTCGGGCGCCGCTTCGCTGAAGTCGAGCGCCAATGCGATGCGCAGCGCGAGCGCCCGGCCGCCCTGCGCCAGCGCCTTCTGCGTCAGCAGCATGCGGCGGACGTCGGGATGGCGCGCGATGGCGTGCGGGCCTGGGTCGGTCGCACCGGGCGCGGCGCCCTGGCGCCGGCTGGCAGCGTAGGCCGCCGCGATCTGGCCCGCCGCCTCCGCCGCGCAGACCCCCTGCAGCGCGACGCCGAGCCGCGCGGCGTTCATCATCGTGAACATGGCCGCGAGCCCGCCATGCGGCGCGCCCACGAGCCAGCCTCTGGCGCCGTCGTAGTTCATCACGCAAGTGGCAGAGGCCTTGAGGCCCATCTTGTGCTCGATGCCGCCGCAACTCACGGCATTGCGCACGCGCGTGCCCGCAGCAGCGTCGACGAGGACGTTCGGCACCAGGAAAAGACTGATGCCGCGGCTGCCGGCCGGTGCGTCGGGCAGCCGCGCGAGCACGAGATGCAGGATGTCCGCGGTGAGATCGTGCTCGCCGCCGCTGATGAAGATCTTCATGCCGGTGATGCGATAGGCGCCCTCGCCGTCCGGCTCCGCGCGCGTGCGCAACAGGCCGAGATCGCTGCCGCAATGCGGCTCGGTCAGGTTCATTGTCGGTAGCGTCGCGCCGGCCACGATCGCCGACAGGTAGGTTTGCTGCAGCTCCGGCGCGGCGTACCGCGCAAGCGTGCGATAGGCGCCGTCGATCAGGCCGCGGTACATCGCAAAGCCCGGATTGGCCGACGTCATCATCTCGTCGATGAGCGCATACAGCGTGTGCGGCAGGCCCTGTCCGCCATGCTCGACGGCGGCGGTGAGCCCCGCCCATCCGCCGTCGCGGAAGCGCTGATAGGCCTGCGGAAAGCCCGCCGGCGTGGTAACGCGGCCCTCCGCGTAGGTACAGCCCTGTTCATCGCCGGAGCGATTGAGCGGCGCGAGAACCTGTTCGGCGAACCGCCCGCCCTCCTCGATCACCGCCCAGAGCAGATCTGGCGTCGCCTCGGCGAAGTGCTCGGTTTCGCAGAGCCTCGCAGCGCAGAAGACGTGATCGAGGAGAAAGCGGTAATCCTTCAGCGGCGCGGCGTAGCTCGACATTCGGCAGGGTCTCTCACGGGGGTGAAACAAATCGGCGAGGTCGCGGTCGGCGCCCCCCGCGGCACGCAATCGAGCCTGTCGCATGGCCTGCGTCAAGTCCTCCCGACTTGCCAACACCGTCGGGGTCGACGGCCTGCTTCGAAGCTCGCTGCGCGGCCATACGCATGCCGGCGGAACTAGGTCACGGCGATGCCGCCATCGGTCAGATGCACGCCGCCGGTCATGGCGTTGGCGGCATCGCTGAGCAGAAACACCGCAACGTCGGCGACCTCTTCCGCGGTCACGGTGCGTCCCATCGGCTGGCGCGCGTTCATCATATCGACGAAGGCCGGTTGCGAGAACAGCGGCTCGGTGAGCGGGGTGTGCACATAGGCGGGACAGACGGCGTTGCAGCGCACGCCGGCGCGGCCATAGTCGATGGCGACAGATTTCGTCAGCCCGACCACGCCGTGCTTGGACGCGATATAGGCTGGCAGATTGGCCTCGGCGAGGAGGCCCGCGACGGAGGCCATGTTGACGATCGAACCGCCGCCGCTCGGCAGCATGTGCTCGAGCTCGGCCTTCACGCTGTAGAAGACACCGGTCAGGTTGACAGCGAGGACAGCGCTCCAGTTATCCGAGGTGCAGGCCCCGACGGGGCCGAACTCCCCGCCGATACCGGCATTGTTGACGGCACCGTCGAGCCGGCCGAAGTCGCGCACGACCTCGGCACAGACGCGCTGCATCTCGCCGAGATCGGAGACGTCGGCGCCATAGGCGCGCGCGCCCTCGATCTCTACCGCGACGGCAAGCGCGCTCGCCTCGTTGCGCCCGACGACCGCGACCTTGGCGCCGGCGGCACCGGCGCGGCGCGCGATCGCCGCGCCGATGCCGGTCGCCGCGCCCGTGACCAGCACGACCTTGTCCTTCAATGAGCTCATCGGACTGTTTCCTCCTCGAGACGATTGTTGTTGGGCTCAGCAGCCTGCCGATCAGACCGGGTCGGCGACGTGCAGCACCAGCTTGCCGGGGTCCTTGCCGGTGAACATCGTTGGCAGCAGGTCGGGCGCCTTCTCGAAGCCGCGCTGGCGGTTCTCCGTCACGCGCAGCCTGCCCTCCATCACCCAGCGTCCGATCTCGGCGGCGGCCTGCGGGATCTGCTCGGCGTAGAAGAACAGCAGGATGCCCTTGAGCGTGAGCTGATGCGTGCAGATCCGCATGTAGTTCTGCGGCCCCTGCACCTTGACGTCGGTGTAGCCCTGGCTCATCGCGCCGCAGATCAGGATGCGCCCGCGCGGCGCCATGTGCAGGAACATGGTGTCGAGAAGATCGCCGCCGACATTGTCGAAATAGGCGTCGACGCCGCCCGGAGCGAGCTCCGCGAGCCGCGCAGGGATGTCGTCGTTCTTGTAGTCGATGCAGGCGTCGCAGCCGGCATTCTCGATCGCCCAGCGGCATTTCTCAGGCCCGCCGGCGACACCGATCACCCGCGCGCCGAGGAGCTTGGCGATCTGGCACGCGATCGACCCGGTCGCCCCGGTCGCGGCCGAGATGACGACCGTGTCGCCCTTGCCGATCTTCAGCCCGTCGGTCACGCCGAAATAGGCGGTGAGGCCGCCGACGCCGAAGACGCCGAGGTTCCACGACAGCGGAAAATCGGCCTTGGGCAGATGGCGCAACGGCATCGGCCCATCGGCGCGGACCACGGCATAGTCCTGCCAGCTCATGAAGCCTTCAACGACATCGCCGATGCGATAGTCCGGATTGCGCGACTCCACGACCTGCCCGATGCCCATGCAGCGCATCGGTTCGCCGGGCATGATCGGTTTCATGTAGCCGCCGTCGTCCGTCAGCCAGATGCGCTGGCTGGCGTCGAAGCCGAAATAGAGCGAGCGCACCAGCACGTCGCCGTCGGTCAAGGCCGGGACGCCGCCCTCGACGTAGTCGAAGTCGGCGCGGCTCACCGCACCGACGGGGCGCCGATTCAAGATCCACTGGCGATTGACCGTATTCGCAGCGATGGCGTTCATTGGACGTCCTCCCTCATGTCGTTGTTTGTCCGGGCTGGCGGAATTGATCGCGCAGGTCCTTCTTCAGCACCTTGCCGACGGCGCTGCGCGGCAGGCTTTCGACGAAGCGCACGCTCTTGGGCGCCTTGACCGAGCCAAGTGCCGTCTTGCAAAGCGCGATGAGCTCGTCCTCCGTGGTCGAGGCGCCGGCGCGCAGCTCGACCACCGCAGTCACCGCCTCGCCCCAATCGGGATCGGCGACGCCGATGACCGCGCAGTCGAGCACGGCCGGGTGTCGCCAGATGACCTGCTCGACTTCGCTCGGATAGACGTTGAAACCGCCGCTGATGATCATGTCCTTCTTGCGGTCGGTGATGTGCAGGTAGCCCTCAGCGTCGATGTGGCCGAGGTCGCCGGTGCGCAGCCAGCCGTCGACGACGGCCTCGGCGGTCTTGTCGGGTTGTTTGTAGTAGCCCATCATCACGATGTCGCCGCGTACCGCGATCTCGCCGGTCTCGCCTGCCGGCAGCGGCCGGCCGGTCTCGTCGAGGATGGCGGTCGAATTGAAAACCGAAGGCAGGCCGCAGGAGGAGAGCCGCGCATCCTCGGCGATCTCGCCGTGGCGGTAATGATCGCCCGGGCGCAGGAAGGCGATGGCCCCGGGCGCTTCGGTCTGGCCGTAGCCCTGCAGCATGACGGGACCGAACACGCGCAGCGCCCGGCGCAGCTTTTCGACCGACATCGGAGCCGCGCCATACATCAGGTACGTCAGCCGGGAGAAGTCCCGCTGCTCGATTCCCGGCGCATCCAGCAGGCGATAGATCACGGTCGGCGGCAGGAAGAACTCGGTGACGCCTTGCGACGTGACGAGGTCGAGCAGCACCGCCGGATCAGGCTTGGTCATCACGACGACCTTGCCGCCCCGCGCGGTCGCGGGCAGCGTCAGAAAGCCCGCGGTATGGGTCATCGGCGCGGCCGCCAGATTGACGATCTCCTCGCCTGGCGCATAGGGCGTGTTGACGATTCCGTTCATCGCCGAGAGGACGAGGTTGCGATGGCTCAGCATCACGCCCTTGGGCCGTCCCGTCGTGCCGCCGGTCGGCATGATGGCGGCGAGCGCGGCGGGGTCGGGCTGGAACGCCATCGGCGTGGCCGGATGGCTCTCCAGCAAGCGCGCGAGCGAAACCGCGCCCTCGCAGTCGCCGTCGATGCAGATCAGATGGCGCAGGCCTGGACAGGTTGCGCGGATCGCCGCGACCGCCGGGGCGAAGGCGGATTTGAAGAACAGCACGTCGACGTCGAAGCCATCGACGAGCAGGATGTGTTCGGTGACGGGCGCGCGCGGATTCAGCGGCGTCCAGACCAAACCGGCGCGCCACACCCCGACGACGCAAAGCCAAGCGACCGGATCGTTATCCGAGAGCACCGCGCATTTCGCGGCGCGGTCGAAATCCTTCGCCGCGAGTGCGCGGGCGACGCGGAGCGACAGATCCTGCGCTTCTCCGAACGTGATCTGCCTGTTGTCGATGACATAGGCGATCCTGTCCCTGCCAAGGCTTGCGCCCCTGTCGAGCAATGATGCGAGCGAGATGGCGGTCTCCTCCGGGAAACGTCGACGTCGAGGCGCGACATTGGTTGTTGCGCGTGAGATACGCGACGACAGGCGCGGCTGCGCCCCCCAGCGTCGGGGGGGCGGGAGGTTCGGCCGGGCGCCCTCTTGCCCTAGCGTTGAAACGCGTCTTGGCGTTATGAAGGGACCCATAAACGACGCAAAAGCGCCCGCGCGGGGAACGGTCCGAATGGCAGGACCGGCCGATCGCGGTTTGGGAGGAGACTCGTGACCTGGCGCAAGGCCATCGTGCTCAAGACGGCGCCGCCGACGCTGGCCGAAGCGGCGATGTCGCGCCAGCGGCTGTCGCTTGACCGCTGCCTGTACGGGGCAACCCAGATCCTGGAAATCAGTGCGCCGCTCGGATTTGGCAAGACCAGCCTGCTGACCCATTGGCGCGCCGAAGCTCTCGCCGCGGGTCGGGCCGCCATCTGGTTCAGCCTCGACGCCGCCGACGACGGATCGAGATTCGTTCAAGGCCTGTTGCACGCATCCTCGCGCCAGGATCCGCGTGTGATCGGCGAGGCGTTCCTACAATGGGCGCGCAACGTCGCCGATCCCTACGAAGCCCTGACGGCGTGGCTCGCCGAAATCGAACGCAGCGGACGGGAGGCGCTGCTGCTGCTCGATGACGCCGATCTGGCGCCACCCACGTTGCGCGAGGGCGCGCTCGCCTATGTTCTGGCAAACGCGCCGGCGAATCTGCGCACGGCGCTTTCGACCCGCCCCGGCGCCGAGATCGCGCGGCAGCCTGCCTTCGCCGGCTCGCCCATCGC
The DNA here is from genome assembly GCF_051167655.1 of Bradyrhizobium sp. HKCCYLS2038. Lineage (NCBI taxonomy): Bacteria > Pseudomonadati > Pseudomonadota > Alphaproteobacteria > Hyphomicrobiales > Nitrobacteraceae > Bradyrhizobium > Bradyrhizobium sp. HKCCYLS2038. The sequence continues at coordinate 24,021 of NZ_JBNPTM010000002.1, forward strand.
CCGCATCGGCACGCAGGCTCTGCGGCTGATGGAGGAGGAGACGGTCGAGATCGTCGCGCGCGCGCTGCCGCCGGCGGAGGCGGCGAGGCTCGGCGCGCGCATCCAGGGCCTGACCGATGGATGGCCGCTAGGCGTCCATCTCGCACTGACGGCGCAGCTCGGGCGCGGCCTGGCCGAGACGCCGGAGGAGACGGTCTCGCTCGCGCTCGGCCAGTTCTTCACGGACCGCATCGTCAAGCAGCAGCCCGAAGCCGTGATCGACCTGCTCACGAGCCTCGCTTTGCTCGATCCCGTGCATCCCGACCTCTGCCGCGCGCTCGCCGGCCCCGAGGCGCCCGTCGCGGAGGTCCTGCGACTCGCCGACCTGACGCCGCTGCTGATCCGCATCGAAGGCGACGAATGGCTGCGGCTCAATGCAGCGGCGCGCGATGTTCTCAGCGCGACGCAGGCGGCCTGGCCGGAGACGCGCCGCCGCAACGTCGCGCACATTGCGGCGCAGTGGTACGCCGAGCGCGGACTCTATGAGGAGGCGGCCAATCAGGCGCGGCTCGCCGGCGAGAGCGAGACGGCGCTGGACATGGCCGAGCGGGCGATGCGCGAGATGACCGTGCAGGGCCGCACGGCCGAGGTCCTCGACTGGGTCGACCGGATGGCCGCCGACGGCATCGAGCGGCGTCCCGCGGTCTGGCTGCCCGCCGCCTGGGCGGCCTTGAACAGCTTGCGCTTCCTGCAGGTCGAACCGCTGCTGCAGCGCGTACTCGCCCAGCCCGGCCTCGATGCGCAGGAGCGCTTCGAGGCGCTGCTAATCGAAGCCTCCACCGCAGGCTATAGCGACGATCTGCGCAAGCTCGAACATTTCGCGGCGCAATGGCCGGAGCCCGAGCGCGGCGCCGGCGCGAGCGAAATTCTGATCCATGCGCTGTGTCTCTGCACCGCCGACGTCCTGCGCGGACGTCCGGGACAAGCGCGCAAGCGTCTGGCGAGCGCACTGATCGACGTCGACCGGGCGAAGGCGTCCGCCATCGTGGCGGCCTTCGTCGAGTACTATCAGGGGCTATCGCTGCTCTGGGAGGGCAAGGCGGAGCTCGCCTACGAGCTTCTGCGCGGCACGCTGCGACGGCTGGAAGGCAGGTTCGATCCGCGCCACCGCATCGTCACGACCATCGCCGCCGTCTTCGCCGAAGCCGCCGTCGAGACCGACCACCTCGACGAGGCACGCAGCGTCATCCTGCGGCGCCTGCCGGAGATCGAGAAGATCGCCGTTCCCGACGCCGTCATCGCCGGCTATCTCGCCTCGGCGCGGCTGGCGGAGATCGAGGGGCGGCTCGATCTGGCGGAGGAGCACATCTCGGGCCTGGTGGCGCTCGGGCGAATGCGCAAACTGCCGCGCATCGAGGCCGTCGGACTCGGCGCGCTAGCGCGCTTCAACGCGCGCAATGGCCGCGACCGCGCGGCCGAGGACGTCGCCGAGCAACTGAGCGCGCTGGTGGCGCAGCATGACGGCAAGTTGCCGGACTCGCTGCTCGACATGTTGCGCCTTCAGGCGGAGCTCGCGGCGGCGGCGAGCCGGGTCCGCAGTGAGGTGGCGAGCGACCTGCAACTGGCCGCCGAGAGCGCGCGCAAGGCGCAGAAGCTCGCGATACGGCTGGAGTGCGGCCGCGAGCGATTGGCGGCGCAGGGCTTGTACGGACGCGCACTGCTGCGGCAGGGACAAACCAAGGGCCACTCCGAATTGCGCGAGGCGGCGGCGACCGCCCGTGCCTGGGGACTTCAGCGCATGCAGGCGGAGCTCGGCGCGAACGCCGCCGCGCCGAGCGAGCGCACGGTCATGGCGCCGGCGCCGCGCCCTGCCGCTGGCCAGGCCGCACGTCCCGGCCTGCTGACCGCGCGCGAATATGACGTCCTGCACGGCCTCGCCGCCCATCTCAGCAACAAGGAGATCGCGATCTCGCTGAACCTCAGCGACGAGACCGTGAAGTGGCACGTGAAGAACCTGTTCCAGAAGCTCGGCGCGGGCGAACGCAAGACCGCCGTCGCCCGCGCGCGCGTACTCGGGATGCTGTGAGCCCGCTCAGCCGCCGGTGGCGAGCTTGGCGAGATTGGCCGGCAGATCGAGCTCGAACTCCCGCGTCTGCCCGATCGCCGCCATCGCCTGCGCCGCGGATGCTATCGTCCCGCTCGCAATCCCCGCGCGAAAGCCGACGTTCTCCGCCGCCATCGCCGCAAACAGCGGCTCGACGAAAGGCTGCGCGACCTTGTCGAGCACGGCGCGATGCATGGCGATGGTTTTGGGCGTCAGCGCGACGATGCGGGCAACGAGATCTGCGACATAGGCATCGAGCTCGGCTTTCGGCAGCGCGCGGTTGATGAGGTTGTAGCGCTCGAATTCCACCGCCGAGAAGTCGCGGGTGGACAGCAGGATCTCGAGGCCACGCGCGGGGCCGGCGCCGAGCAGCATGCGCGTCGCGCCGCCGCCGGTCGCCAAAAACCCGGCGCTCGCCTCCGGACTCGCGAACAGCGAATCCTGCGAGGCGAAGCGCATGTCGAGCGCGAGCAGGAACTCCAGTCCGCCGCCACGCGCGCGGCCGGCGACCTTGCCGATCGTCACCTGCGGTACGTTCTGCCAGCTCAGGCCCAGCGCCTGCACGACGTTGATGTCGGGGAATTTGCTCTGCGTCGCCGGGTTCTTGAGCGACGCTTCGATCTCCGTCATGTCGAAATGCGCGATCCAGAAATCCGGATCGGCGCTCTCGACGACGACCACCTTGAGGCCGCGGTTCTGCATCAGCAGGCCGCTGACCTGAAAGAGCTCGCGCACCATCTGGCCGTTCATCAAATTGATCGGCGGATTGCGCAGCGTGACATGGAGCGCGCCGTCGTCCTCGCGCAGGGTCAGGGTTTCGAAATTCATGGGATGCTCCTCAGATGCCGGCGGATGATCAGACGAGGCGCTCGACCTTGAGGCCCACATAGCCGTAGCTCTCGAGCGCGCCGAGCAGCTCCTTGTGGCCGAAGGCCTCGCTGGGGCTGGCGAAGCCGACGCGGCGCGGCGGCTCGCGCGAGGCGCGCATGGCGCCATAGGCCTGCATCAGTCCCGTCGTGTAGTAGCCGCCGGTGGCGATCAAGGTGGACTTGACCATCACGACGTTGCCGGTTCCGACACAGACGTCGACGGCACGATGGACGAAGCGGGATTCGCGCGGCGGCGTCGCCGGCGCGATGGCGATCGCCATCGCATCGAGCATGGGATAGAGCGCCTCATCGGGAATCCATTGCAGCGACACCTTGTTGGCGCGCTCCAGCTCGAGCTCCTTCTTGTAGAGCTCCTGGTTCCACATCGCGACCATCATCTTGCAGTTGCGCACGCGGCCGTCGCGGCTGAACCAGATCGGATGCGAGCTCCCGCCCCAGTTCGAGGCGCGCAGCACCTGGCCCGACGGCGCCGAGATGTCGGTGGTTTCGATGCCGGGATATCTGATGAGCTCGCGGTTCTTCAGGTAGAATGACGGCTGGCGCACGGCATCGAGGATGGTCTGCGCCGAGGCGACGGTCGGCACCGCCTCGGCGATACCGGTCAGCTCCAGCGAATCGACGCCGGGCGTGTCGAGGCAGAACCGCGCGCCGATCTCGGAGACGCCGTACATGTAGGCGAGCGAGGGCACGATCAGCCGCTCGATCTGGCGGAACTTGGCGTCCCAGTCGCGCATGAGCTCGGCGACCCAATGCTGTTCGCCAGTGGTGTCGAAATAATGCACCCTCGCGCGATGAGCCGCCTCGACCATCTCGCGGCCGAAGCGATTGAAGGGGCCCACGGTGTTGCAGACGACCTGCCGGCCGGTCAGCAGTTCCGTCAGAGCTTCGACGCGGTGCTCGACTTCTGCGATCTGATACTTGGCCGCCTCGATGCCGGGCACGATGGCGAGAGCGGCCTCGATCTTGGCGCGGTTGCGACCGGCGGCGATGAAGGGCACGCCGAGCTCGCGCAGGTGCTCCATCACCAGACGCGCGGTATAGCCGCTCGCGCCATAGACGACGACGGGATAGTCGGAACTCATGATGTCCTCCGTTAGGGTCTGCTTTTTGTTTCCGCGCCCCAGCCGGCGTGGCGGTTGACCTGCGCCATCAGGAAGCCGAAGTGCATGAACAGCAGGCTGGTCTCGCCGTCTTCGATCTGCATGGCGCGCGCATCGCGCAGCAGCTTCTCGATCGGATAGTCCTGCGTCAGCCCGACGCCGCCGAACAATTGCAGCGCCTCGTTGCAGACGGCGAACATCTCGGAGCTGCAGAACGCCTTGCCGGCGGCGGTGAAATAGGGATGCGGCGCGGGCGACAGCCGCGTGTAGTCCGCGACGTGGCGGGCCATCGCCTTGATCGCCTCGACCTTGGCGCCCATGACGCCGAGCCGGTATTGCGTGAGTTGGAGATCTGCGAGCAGCGCCCCGCCCTGGCGGCGCTGGTTGACATGGTTGAGCGCCATCTCGAAGGCGGCACGCGCGAGGCCGGTCGAGACGTGGCTCATTGCCGTGCCCGCATGCGCCCAGGCCATCGCATGCTTGATCTCGTAGTCGTCGCGCGTGGCCACCGCGAAGCGGCGCGGCACGCGCACGTCGTCGAAGAAGATCTCGCCCTGCGGCAGCGGCCGCTTGCCGAGCTTGCGCAGCGGCCTGCCCCGCGTGATGCCCTTGAGGTCGAGCGGCACGACGATGTTGCAGCCGAACGTGTCGCCGTTCGCGGCGTGGTAGCCATCGCCGTAATCGGCGACGATGTCGAGCAGCCCGACCTCGGCGACGTAGCCGTTCGACACCCAGGACGAGCTCTGCCCGTTGATCACGATCTCGTCGCCGACGAACCGCGCGGTCAGATTGCCGACATTGCCCTTGGCGCCGGCGGCGCGCTCCTGCGCATAGAGGGTGAGCCCGTCCGAGCCGCGGTCGGGCTGTGTCGCGATCCAACAGCCAAGCATGCCCTGGCACATCTCGACGAGCTCGCTTCTGCCGCTGGCGAGCGAGGCACGCATCGGCATCTCGCCGGCACCGGCCGAGACCGCGAGACCGACATCGCCCCAGCCGAGTTCGGCGATCACGACGCCTTCGAGCCGCGCCGCCGCTGCCGGCTCCAGGCTCGTCGTCGCCTCCGGCCCGACGCCGAGGCCGGCAAAGGCCTTGTGAAAGTCCCAGAACGGCGAGCCCGGCGCGTAGGCCGCATCCGGATCCATCTTGTCGAGCGCGCGGCCGATCGGACGCATGACCTCGGCGGCGAAGCGGCGCAGCCCCGCCTGCGCGCTCCGCTCCTCGGGCGACAGGCTCGCGTCGAAGCCGGACAGCTCCATGTGCGGCCAAGGTATCGCGTGCGTAGTCATGGCGTCACCTCGTGAACAGATTGACGGTGACGACGGCCTCTTCGTAGCCGACCTGGCCGCCGCCGTTTTCCTGCAGTGCGACCTTCGCGCCCTCGACCTGCCGCGCGCCGGCTTCGCCACGCAGTTGCGTGACCAGCTCGGCGATCTGGCCAAGCCCGGTGGCGCCGATCGGATGCCCCTTGGATTCGAGCCCGCCCGAGGGGTTCACCGGCACGCGACCGCCGAGGGTGAACTCGCCGCGCTCGGCAGCCGCACCGCCCGCGCCCATCTCGGCGAGCCGCAAATACTCGACGGCCATGATCTCGCCCATGGCGGTGGCGTCATGGACCTCCGCCACCGAAACCTCATCGGGGCCCAGTCCCGCTGCCGCATAGGCCTTGTCGGCGGCGCGCCGGCACACGGCGCTGGCGAAATCCGTGGGTTCGCGCGGCGTGGCGGTCGCGATCGCCGTTCCCGCAACCTTGATCGCCCGGCGCGCCGACCCCGAAAGCCGCTTGAGGCCCGCCTCCGAACAGACCACCACCGCCGCGCCACCATCGGAGATCGGCGAGCACATCGGCATGGTCAGCGGATATGTGATGGGATCGGCCGCCAGCACCTGCTCGACGGTGAAGGGCTTCCGGTATTGCGAAAGCGAATTGTGGACCGAATGATTGTGGTTCTTGGCGCAGACGGCCGCGATTTGGCGCTGCGTCGTGCCGAATTCGCTCATCCAGAACCGGCACATGGCGGCGTAGATCGCCATGAAGCGGCTGTAGGGGCGGCTCGACTCGCTGCCCTCGGGCGGCGCGATCCCGGTCCCGAGCGCGAGCAGCCGCGCCGCGTTCTCCTCGGCCTGCGCGACGTCCCAGCCACCTTCGAACAGCTGGATCGCGCGCAGCTTGTCGGCAATGTTCATCTTCTCGGCACCGAGCGCGAGCGCGACGTCGCATTGCCCGGCGCGGATCGCCTGCACTGCGAGTTGGAACGCACTCGTCCCTGAGGCGCAGGCGTTCTCGACGTTGTAGACGGGGAGGCCTGATAGTCCGAGCCGGGCGAACACGACCTGTCCGGGGATGGCAAACTGGCCCTGCAGCGCGCCCTGCGTCTGCCCCGAATAGAACGCGGTTTCGATGTCAGCCGGCGCCGCGCCGGCGTCGGCGAGCGCGAGGTCGAACGCCTCGCTGGCGAAGTCCCAGACCTGCTTTTCCGGATTTCGGCCGAACACGGTCATGCCGACCCCGGCGACATAGATGTCGCCCATGCTTCCTCCCCGACGGCTCAAGCCATTTGCAGCGATCGTTAGCGCCGCACCGGTGGCACCGTCGCCCCCTCTTGTCGGGGGGCCTGCGCGAGGGGGGAGTTGTCACCGAGGGACGACGAGTGAACCACCCGCTCCAGGCGCCATTGCATTCTCTGGCGTCGCTTCGCCATGTCGGCGCTCTGCTGACGGCGATTGTGCACATCAAGGACGAATCGCCGGAACACTGCGATCCATCCCCTTCCGTGTCGTGGGCTAGCAAAATCACCGTGCCAGCCAGCTCCTCAGCGGTGAAAGCGTCCGCCCTATCCGATCACCTCGCTAGTCGAAATCTTTCATCTCAGCTTACACATGCCCGACACTGCTGAGGCGGAGGCAGGAGAAGCGTCGCTGCTCACTACCAGCGATGTCATTCGCCACGTCAGATCAGCGAACGCCGGACCGTGACGACGTTGCCTGCTGCGGCATAGAACGGCCCGGCGCTTTAGCGATCGTGATCCAATCCTTAGTGCCCTCTCAACTGTCGCGTCCGCTCTACCGTAGCCATTGAAGATCTAAAGATCGCCAATTCACCGGAAGCTGATTCAAGCCTCTCAATTGCCGAGGAGCTCGTCAAAAACGCGCCGCGTTTGCGGCGAGTCATTGGAGTGCTATCGTGCTGACAAAGGCAACGTCCATCATCCGCGCGCCCAGACGTCTTCAACAATGCGCAGACGCAAACTCTTTGCTTCAGCGTCAAGCGTTCTCAGCAAACTCCGCCGGGCTGCTGCGTGCGACACGGGTGCCTGCTATGGAGACCGATCTCATCGCCAATCTCGTGGAATTCCCGGCGGTGCCGAAGGGGGCTGCCAGAATCCGGATGCAGGTGATGGCCAATCATCGCGCCAGAACATCGTTCAGGCCGTGGAATGCCTGGCGCTCGCCTTTCAGCGCGCCGGGAAGGAATTCCAGACCCAGTACGTCGTAGCGACCGACGCCGCGTGACGGCCATTCAGCTCCGGATCGGTTGACGTCGCACATCCGACGTCCGCATCTCGGGCACCAGGGATCATCGAGGCGTCTCGGAAGCGAGACGTCTCGGAGGCTCCGGCTTTCAAACAGCCGCCCCATAATCGCTGAACGGCGCGCATGCGTAACGGCCCTCGGCCGTATGCTGCTCCGTTCCAGCATGTTTGTTGATCGGAATGCGGATTCCCGGCGGTCACAAGAAGCGGCCGTTGTGGGTCGCCATGCCGATTGGTTGCGCAAACGCATTCGTTCCTGTCCCCTCACATTGCGGAAGTTGACAGCTGAGCTGGCGGAGCGCGGCGTCAAAACCGCCCAGCGGGCGGCCTGGACCTTCATCCGAAGCCGAATGGCCTGAGAGTTTCAACGATAAGACCATGGTCTCGATCGAGCGCTTCGCCGCGATCGCCGGCGAGTCTGGGTCCCACACAGCACACCGGCAGATTGACGTCTTAGGAAAGAAGGCAGGAGTCAAACTCCGCGTCGATGAAGAGAGCTCGATCCGACTTGGATGCGCACGTCGTGACTGCTAATCGTCCAGCAGATCCAGAAACCGTTCGACCCTCTGCAGAGCAGGTTCACCACTTCGCTCCGTAAAAATGACCCGATTGCCGTCCCGTTGCAGCAAGCGCGAACATGATTTCCGGATCTTGCCCGGAAGCAGCGTCGCGGCAATCGCCTCCGGCCCGACATCCAGACGCATGATGCCGCGGTCCCGGCAGCTGACCCGCAGCCTAGCCACGGCGAAAAAGTTGCCGGCCGCAGCGGGCAATGTCCCGAAGCGGCGCTGCGTTTCGTCTTCGAGCTCCTCCAGCTCGTCGTCCGTCCGGCAGCGCGCCGCCCGCGCATAGATCTCGAGCCTGACCGCTTCCGACTGCACATAGTCCGAGGGAAGCAGCTCGGCGATCGGCAGGTTGAGCTCGGGAATCCAGAGAGCGGACATCCCGTCGCGGTCGCCCTCCAAAGCCAGCGTCAGCAAGTGACCATAGAGCGTCGGGCCGAACACCTGCACGTGACCGGACTGGCGATCGGACAGCATGTCACCGCCACCGCGAAGGTCGAGATCGCGCGCGCTGATGTCGAATCCCGCGCCCGGACGAGTCAGCTCCTCGAGCACGGACAGCCGCTGCTCCGATCGGTCTGAGCCGCCGTCCGTCAGGAAATGCGCAAACGCCCGAATGCCGCTGCGCCCTACCCGCCCGCGCAACTGATGGAGTTGTGCCAAGCCGAAGCGTTCCGGCCAGCACACGACGATGGTGTTTGCCCGCGGGATATCGAGACCACTTTCCACAATGTTGGTCGCGAGCAATACGTCCGCCTTGCCTTCGACGAACCCCATGAGTCTTTCGTCGATCTCGTCTGCAGACAGTTTGCCGTGGAGCGAAATGACCCGCAGTTCAGGCGCCAGCGCGTGGATCCGAGCCAGCATAGGATCCAGATCCTGGATCCGCGGGCAGACCACAAAGCTCTGGCCATTGCGGCGATGCTCGCGCACCAAAGCGGCCGCGATCGCGATGTCCGACAGCGGCGCCACCTTGGTCACGACCGGTACACGATGCACGGGCGGCGTCGCAATCACGCTGAGATCGCGCAAGCCGGTCAGTCCCGCTGCCAGCGTCCGCGGGATCGGCGTCGCGCTCATCCACAGTCGGTGGCCGTTCTTGTTGAGGCTCGACAACATGGCCTTGTCGGCCGCGCCGAAGTGCTGCTCCTCGTCGATGATGATCAGCCCGAGATCGGCAAACTTGATCTCCTTCGATGCGAGCGACAGCGTGCCGACGACAACCTTGAGGTCTCCGCTCTTCAGGCCATCTCGCACCTTGCGCGCCTCGGCGGTCGAGGCGATCCGCGACAGATTTCCGACCTCGATGCCGAGCGCCGCAAAGCGCTTGCGGAACGTCTCGACATGCTGCCGCGCCAGCACGGTGGTCGGGACGACGATCGCGACCTGTTTTCCAGCCAGAACAGTGGCCGCAGCGGCGCGCAACGCCACCTCGGTCTTGCCGAAGCCGACGTCGCCGCAGACGATCCGGTCCATCGGGTGACCTGACGCCAGATCATCCAGAACCTGGCGGATCGCCTGCGCCTGGTCCGGCGTGGTGAAATACGGAAAGCGCGCGACGAATTTCTCGTAGGCCGCCGGCCGCGGCACCAGCTTCGGGGCCGGCCGCCGCCGGCGCAGGCTCCTCTGCTTGGCGAGCTCCTTGGCAACAACATGGATTTCGGTTTCGGCTGCCGCCCGCCGCGGCCGCCATGAACTGCCGTCGGCTTTGTCGAGCGAGGTGTTGCCGAGCTCAGCCGCGTACGGCCAGATCAGCGCCAGCTCCGCAAGCGGCACCAGGACGGCATCGTTCCCAGCGAACACCAGCCGCACCATCTCACGCGCGGAGACGCCGGCACTGCCCATCGCGCGCAATCCACCTAGCTTGGCCAATCCGCGTTGCAGATGCACGACCACCGATCCAAGCTCGGGCAGGTCCACAGATTCGAAGCCGGGCGTCCAGGCCCAGTTCACAGGCTGCGGCTGATGCGCCCTGCTGCCGAGAACATCGGACGCGGTGATGACGACAATCGGCTTCCGTCCAGGAACAACAAAGCCGGCGTCGAAGCCGGCCAGCAAGGCGGTCTCCCGCCTGCCTCGCGCGGTGACCTGCGCCCAATCGGCGGCACGCTCAGCCTTGATCCCGCTCATGGTCGCCATGAGCCGCAGATCCGCCTCGACTGCAGCCGCAAACACCAGTCGCGCATCATCACGCTGAGCATCCTCGACAAACGCGCGCAGCGCCTTTCGGGGCGCGGCTTCCTTGAAGAACTCCGGTGTCGCCCGGTAGGGCGCTGTCGGCGACAGCAGCGTCATCTTCTTCGCCGCCTGCTCCCATTCGCGGCGGCTCACATACGCCCGATCACGCTCGGCGCGCGGAGCGGCATCCTCGATCGTGCTCAGCCAGATGTCCGCATGCTTGGGGATTTCGGCGTCGGCGATCCACCTGGCTCGCGTGCAGTAATCGAACAGGCTGGCCTTGTTCCGAGCACGTTGCTTGAACGCAAGTCGCTCGGACATCGGATCGATCTGAAGCTCCTTGAGCTCGGAGATCACCTCCTGATCCAACGGATTGAAGGCAGCAATCCGCCGCATCTTGCCGCCGGAATGCTCGATCCTGAACGGGCCGCGCGCGCCGGCCGGAAAAATCTCGAACGTGTTGCCGTGGAACAGCACACCGCCGGGATAGTCCGGGCTGTCGTCAAGATCATATCCGAGCCCACCAAAGCGAGCCTCGAGCTGCTGTTCGGAATAGGCGCCGCCGACCCGCAACTGCATCCCACTGCCCGACCAATCCGCCGGCAGCGGAAGGCGCTCCATCAGCGCCTCGACGGTCGTGATCAGCAGGAACGGTGTCTTGTTGCTCGACGGCGTCTTGGCGTTCGCAAGACGTCTCAACACCGCGCTTCGCCGGCCCGCGATGTCGCGCGACGGCTCGAGCAGATCGAACGGCAAGGTGTTCAGCCGTGGATAGACGAGCACGTCACACGCCGGCTCGAGCACCTGAATGACGGACGCCAACCGTTCGGCTCTGCGCTCATTCTCGGCGAGAAACACGAGCCCGCTTCGGCCAGCCGCTTGCCACTGCTCCATGAGGTGCAGCGCCAAAAGTCCCAAAGGTGATGCGGAGGACACAGCAAGCCTCGCGACCGCCTTCTTGGGCGCCCCCGCCAGCTTCTTGCGCGGAACCGATGTCTTCGGTGCGGGGGTGTGCTTTGGTGAGGTCGTCTTCCGCTGCACTGAGCTGCGGGCATTGCGAAGGACTGAGCGCAAAGATGAGAACTCGTGTGTCATTGAGGGCACCGGGAGCCGAGCCCAGCGAATCGGATAATAATTAGCGGATTCGAATCCTCCAGGGCACCCGGGATCTGAACTTCGCTTCGCCATCGTACGGACGCGTGCTGTGCGTTTCAAACAGCAGGCATGGCTGAGCCATCTCGCGGCGGTCTCCGCCCGAGTTGCTCTCTTGAGTGAACCTCTTCTTCGAAGAAGAGGCGCAGGGAAGACCGGGTATCGGCTGATACCCGCGGTCCGCGTGCAGCAGATAAGCACGCGGCAGAACCACAGGTACAGCCCAATATCCGGCCCTCCCTGCGCGACGGTTTTGCGGGTTATAGGCGCTCTCCCCGGGGACCGGCTGTCTTGCCCCCGTCGCCAGCGGATCATCCTCACCGCCGGCTTGGCGTCAGCTTCGGGACGCCAGGACCACACCATTTCGCCGTCGCCTCGCTCCGTCCGTCGGCGCGGGCTGTGACACCCGGCTGCAGAGCAACGCGCCCATCGCATCTTCCGGCTCGACGCTCGTGACGATCGCGAAACGTCCCTCTTCAGCGAGCCGGGATGCGCGAGAATGTGGAGCTGATTTGCCCGACAAGGCAAGGGAGAAGATCGCGACAAACTGGCACGACGGGCAGTTGGCGCATGCGGGGCATGCAAGGATCACTTGTACCGCAGATCGTCAGTCGGCGGACGACCACGCGTCCGTCAGTGACTTGGCCCTCTTGCGAGCGTCATGCCGATGCTCGGTAGCAGCTATCCATGTCGTCATCCTCCCGACGAACGACTTAGATGCCCGGGCCTCCGTCGTGAGCCGCTCGCCGAGCGGGCAACGACGGGGTCTAGATGGCGAGCGCCACGAGCATCGCGCACTTCACTATTACCTCAGGAGGTCTTCTTGCAGTTGCATCGTGACCTTTCATCTGATCCGACGGCGCTTCAATCTTCAAACGCGTCCTGATGAAATTCACCTTCGGCTCAAGAACGATGCGGTTGTTCTCAACGCAAATCGAGTTCAGTCCTCGACTGAACGGTGATCTCCCGAGATGAAACCGAGCCTCTCTCCCAACTTTGCAAAACATAGATGAGCGTCCGTAGTGTCGATTTTAACAGACTTGATCGCCGCCGCGATTGCGTCCGGCTTTACTGTCGGACACTGACATCGCGGCTGAATAAGCGCCGACATTGCGTCAGCATAGTCGCAAATCAAGCCGAACACGATCGACTCTGGCATTCCGTCAGGCAAAACGATGACAGGACGCTCGACATGCTGCGGCTGATCATTCCCTCGCCGCAGGTGAACATCCGCGCTCGACATCTTCCTCCCACCGACGAAGGCGGAAAGACCTTTCTCAAGGCGCCGACGCGCTATGACATCGCGGACGGCCTCATCGTCAGTTGCGCGGGACCCAGCGTCACGAAGATGTCAGTTGCCAAAGACGAGCGGTCCGCGCGACCTGTCTGCGCTGGAGACGAGAGCCGAGATGAGGCGATTTGGTTTCAAGGTGCCCGTGCTGCCCCGCCGCCTCGTGGCGGCGCTGGTCGCGGTCGCCATGAGCCTGGTTCCGCTGCTCGGCACGCTCGATACCGCCGCGGCGGCAACGGCTGACGGCATCCGGACGCAGCAATGGTCGTCGACGACGACACCTGCGCCGAAGCCGTGCCGGAAGGCCGTGCTCCCTGGCACCATCAACGTCTGTCCCTTCGCCGCGGCGAGCCTCACCGCCCTCCCCGCGGATGACCGCGCAACGGCGCAGCCGATGGCCGCCTCGCGGACGCTGTCGTGGCATCCCCAGCATGACGCGCTGACGACGCAATGCCACGCGTCCTCGCCCTACCGTCCTCCCTGTCGCCGCTCCTGATCATCGTTTCGCGCGCAGCGTAACGCTGCGGCCCGGGCGAGCGAAATTCCATCATCGATCGCGCATCGAACGGATCGAGTAGCGCGGCCTCGTCTTCGGGCCGCTCTGCGTCGAACTGCGTCGCACGACCGCTTGTGACATGCGCCGACCGCGCAGGGAGATCATCATGTCCATCCGCCATCTTGGCTGGCTCGGCCTGCTGCTGGGCGCGCTTGTTGCGACGACGGCCGCGAGCGCCGGCGCGTCACGGCCTCAACCGAACCTCGCCACGCGCCTGCTGGTCGGCGACGTCGCACGCACCGACAGCGGTGTGACGACCGCCTGGGCTGGCCTCGACGTCAGGCTCGACGCCGGTTGGCATACGTATTGGCGCGCCGCCGGGGACGCCGGCGCGCCGCCCGAGTTCGACTGGACCGGGTCGGCCAATGTCGCTGATGTCACGGTCGAATGGCCGGCGCCCCGCCGCTTCAGCGAGCAGGACATCGATACGTTCGGCTATGACGAGCACGTGTTATTCCCGTTGCGGGTGCGGCTTCGGGATGGAGCGGCGCCGGCGCATCTCAAGCTGAAGGCGGTCCTGTTCGTCTGCTCGGTCATCTGCACCCAGCAGGAGACACAACTCGAGGCCGACATTCCGGTGCCCTCACATCGGCCGAACGATCAGGCGCTGATCGAGGAGTGGCGGCAGAGCGTGCCGCGCGAGACGGCGCCCGGCCTTTCCATCACCACGCTGCGCATCGACCGCCAGCCCAAACCGCAGCTGCGTCTCGAGGCCCGGGCGACGCCGCCGCTGCGCGCGCCTGACGTCTTCGTCGATGGCAATGACGCCGTGTCCGGCGGTCGCGTCCAAGTCAGCAACGGCTCGGACGGTGCCGTTATGATCAATGTGCCGGTGCAGGGCCTCGATCGGACTGCTCCTGGACAACGGTTGCGGGTCACGCTGGTCGACGGTGACCGGTCGATCGAAGCCGTGCTCCCCGTGGACGCTGATGCTGTCGCCGCGAAGTCAGCAACGGCAACGCCGCATGCCCCTGCGGCGTCGATCTGGAGCATCCTCGGCGTGGCGCTGCTCGGCGGCTTCATCCTCAACTTCATGCCCTGCGTATTTCCGGTGTTGTCGTTGAAGCTCGTCTCCTTGGTCGATCACGATCCGGCCCACGCGCCGTCGCGGCGTCCGGCTTTCCTGGCAACCGCCGCCGGCATCATCGCGTCATTCGTGACTCTCGCCCTCGTCCTCTCCACCCTGAAAAGCGCGGGCGCGGAAGTCGGCTGGGGGCTGCATTTCCAGCAGCCGGCCTTCCTCATCGCGATGATCGTCGTGCTCGCCGCGTTCGGCGCCAACTTGGTCGGCCTGTTCGAGATCCACCTGCCCTGGTGGATCGCCGGCCGGCTCGGCGGCGCCACCGGCCACAACACGATGGCAGGCCACGCCCTGAACGGCTTCGTCATGACGCTGCTCGCCACGCCCTGCTCGGCTCCTTTCGTCGGCACCGCCGTCGCGTTTGCACTGTCGCAGGCTGCACCGCAGATCCTGCTGGTGTTCACCGCGCTCGGGCTCGGCATGGCCACGCCCTATCTGGGCCTCGCAGCCGCGCCGCGACTGGCCGCGCTGTTTCCTCGGCCGGGCCGCTGGATGCTGACGCTGCGCGCCGTTGCCGCGCTCGCGATGATCGCAACGGCATCTTGGCTGCTGCGCGTGCTCGCAGACATAAGCGGCATGGCCAGCGCGGCCGTGCTCGCCGCGGTCTTGCTCGTACCCGCGCTGATCCTGGCGATGCTGCGCTTTCCGTTGCGGCGAACGGTCGTCGGCGCTGGCGTCATCGTCGCGATGGGGCTGGTGCTGGCCGCCGCCACCGTGATCAGGCCTCCGGACGGCCCGGCATGGTCGGACGGAATCGCTTGGCAGCCGCTGGTGCCGACAGACATCGCGGCCCAGGTCCGCGCCGGCCATACCGTGTTCGTCGACATCAGCGCCAGCTGGTGCGTGACGTGCAAGGTCAATGAAAAGCTGGTCATCGACAGCGCCGCCGTGCGCAGCCGTCTCGCGTCTGATGTCGTTGCGGTCAGGGCGGACTGGACCTCACACGACAATAAGATCGCGGCCTATCTGCGATCCTTCAGCCGCTACGGCCTGCCGTTCAACGCCGTGTTCGGCCCCGGCGCGCCCGCCGGCATCGTGCTGCCCGAATTGCTCACACCGCAGATCGTGCTCGACGCCCTCAATGCTGCATCAACCAATCCCCAACCGGAGAACGACAAGACATGACCAGGACCAACGTCACGATGACAAGGCGGCTTGCCGCAGCGCTCCCGATGCTCGCGCTGCTGATGACCACCCTGCTTCCGATTGCCGCCCGTGCCGAGGACGATGACACGGACATCCTGAGCGAGGCGCGCATCCTGCGCGACCCCGCCATTCCCGTCCTCGGCAACGCCGACGGCGACATCACGATCGTCGAGTATTTCGACTATCAATGTCCGTATTGCCGCAAGATCAGCCCTGAGCTCGCGAAGGTGGTTCGCGATGACGGTCACGTCCGTCTCGTCTTCAAGGACTGGCCGATCTTCGGCGGCGCGTCGATCTACGCCGCGCGCCTGACGCTGGCGGCGAAGTACCAGGACAAGTTCGCCGAAGCCCACGAAGCGCTTATCTCGCTCAAAGAAAAGCTCTCCGAGGCGAACGCCGACGCAGCGCTCTCTGCTGCCGGGGTCGACCTTGTCCGCGCCAAGACCGATCTCACCGCCAAAGCCAGGGAGATCGACGCCGTCCTCGCCCGCAACCACGAGCAGGCCATGGGCCTGGGCTTCCAGGGCACCCCGGCCTTCATCATCGGCCGCTTCCGCGTACCCGGAGCGCCCAACGCGCAAGCCTTTAAGCAGGCCATCGCCGACGCACGAAAAGCGGCGCGGAAGTAACGTCCGTCGTCAAACGCGACGCTGGCGTTATGTTCAGCCGATCCGGACCGGCCCCCTAGGCGACCGGCCCGCCATGCGCGCGCCAGCGGCTCATGCCGCCGGCGTAGTGGCGGATGTCCTGCCGCCCCGCCGCCAGCGCTCGCCGTAATGCCGTGGCCGAGCGGCCGCCGGCCTGGCAGATCAGAATCACCGGCTTGTCGTGCACGAGGCTGTCCGGATCGAATCGTGACAGCGGATGGTTGATCGCGCCCGGGATGTGGCCGCCCTTGAACTCGTGCGGCTCGCGGACGTCGACGATGACGCAGCTGCGCTGTTGATGCGCCTTGACCAGTTCGTCGTGCTCGATCGCCGGCACGCTGGTCGATCCCGTCAGCTTGTTGAACAATCCTGCCAGCATTGGATGAACCTCTCGACTGTTGATGATGGGCGGATCGGGCGGAGCGGCCTAACCTTGCGCGCGCCTCGCCTTGGCCTCCGACGCCTCGACCCAGAAGAAGAACGCGCCGGCGCCGATGGCGAGCGCGGCGAACCAGACGCCATCCGGCACGCCGGTGATATCGGGCAGCCGCACCTTGCCGAGCGCCCAGACATTGAGAATGTGAGCCTTCACCCAGTCGAAGCTCAACGCATAGAGGATGGCGCCGACGATCATGCCGAAGGCCCCGACCGCTGCGTGGACGCTGCCGCTGGCGATGGCGCCGAGCGCAGTGCCCGGGCAGTAGCCGTAGACGACCATGCCGATACCGAACAGGGCCGCGCCGAGCGCGACCGCCAGCATGTTGGCATCCTTGACGTAGTACTTGGTGTTGCCGGTATCGACCAGCAGCAGCACGCCGATGCCGCCGACCACGATCGCCGTGCCCATCACCTTCAAGACGGTGAAGTCACGCAGCCGGAACTGGTTCTCGATCACGTTGCAGCTTGTGACCTTGCCCTGCTGCAGCAGATAGCCGAAGACGGCGCCCATCAGGATCGGGCCGCCGATGCTCATCAATGACGTCATGACCTCTCTCCCTCTCAGCCCTTGCGGAACATGAAGCGCGACACGACCAGGCCGGTCGCGAACATCACCGCCAGGAACAGCCAGCTCGACAGCGCCAATTGCAGCCCGCCGGAAATGCCGTGCCCGCTGGTGCAGCCGCCGGCCAGCCGCGCGCCATACATGATGACAATGCCGCCGAGAAACGCGGCGACGAAGCGCTTCAACACCGATGGACCGAAGCGCTCCTTCCAGACCTCCGGCACCAGCTCGAGGCGCCAAGTCCCCGAGATGGTCGCCGACAGGAACGCACCGAGTGGAATGCCGACCAGGAACCAGACGCCATAGTCCCACTTCAGCGGCATCGATTTCCAATAGCTGTTGGCAGCGACGGCCTCGGATCCGATCAGCGGCGCAGCGAACAGCGACGCGATGCGTGAAAACGCGGTCGTCACGCCGAGCGGATCACCGAACCCGGCAAAGGCCACCCAGCTCAGGATGCCGATGCCGGCGCCGACCAGATAGGGCGACCAGTCGATCCGTTTGGACTTCCTCGCATCTCCGACGACGACGTCGGTCATGATTGTCATGACGCCTGCCCTCCCTGCTCGCGCACGGCACAGGCCGTGCAGGTACCAGGACATTATATACGTATATTCGAACTTGTGAATATAAATTATGAGGGCGTCGCAGTGCTCGGCAGCGTCTCGCGCTGCACCTGTTTGGCTCCGAACAGCCAGCGGTCGACGACAAAATCGGTCACGGCCGCGCCCAGCCACATGCCGCCGAGCACGATCCAGGCCGTCAGCGCGAACACCGACGCCCCGGTCACACCGGCGCCGACCGCGCAGCCCCCCGCCAGCATCGCGCCGAATCCCATCAGGACGGCGCCAATCATGTAACGGCGCATGCCGCGCCCATCCGAGAAGCCTTCGAGATTGAGTTCGCGCGCCAGCGCGGCGGCGACGAATGAACCTATGAACACGCCCGGGATGATGCCGAGGTCGAAGCCCGGCTTCAGCTGCGGGCTGGCCAGCACCTGCATCAAGAGCTCGGCGGACGGGCCGCTGAAAGTCAGGCTCTTCAGCGGCACCGGCGCGAACGAGGCCTGGCCGAGCTGATAGGTCAGCAGCCAGCCCGCAGCGACGGCCGCGCCAGCGGCCACGGCCGATCGCAGGATCTTCGCGCCGACCTGAAACTTCGAGACCGCGGCAAGTCCGGCCACGAACCACAACATGCCGAAGCCGAGCTTCTCGGGCGTGCCACCGCCGAACAGGCTCATGATATCGCGCGCCGACCCGCCGTCGACGAGCCAGAGATTTGTGAGCCACTCGCGCGCCGGCGCGAGCAGGCCGCGATAGGCCGACTGCGCCGTCACCGCGAAGATCAGGCCTGAGAGCAGCGCCCGCAGATTGCCGTTGGCCGAGAGCACCAGGAGCCGGCTGGCACAGCCGCGCGCCAGGATCATGCCGCAGCCGAACAAGGTGCCGCCGATCATCGCGCCGGAGACGCTGCCCTGCTGCGCCAATTGCCGAGCTTCCGAGACGTCGAGCAGTCCCATTGCGACCAGCGCCTGGGTGCCGAGCAGCGCCGAGGCGAAGGTGAGGAGCCACACCGCCAGACGCGGGCCGCCCTGCCCGCGCGCGAACTCGATCGTCGCCGCCCGCAGGCAGAACCGGCTGCGCTGGGCGAAGAAACCGAACGCACCGCCGACGGCGAGCCCGCACAGCAGCGAGACCAGCTCCTCACCCAGAAGGTCGATCAATGCGGTGAGCACGGGCGCTCTCGTCGTTCAGTTCCGCCGCTATCGAACCGGGCGGCGTCGGCAAAGGCACGCCCGTCACGGGCGCAGATAGGCGTATCCGCTCTGCTGCAGCTCGGTGAGTCGCACCACGCCGCCCTTCTCCGCCACCGCGAAGCCGGGCAAGAGGTCGTCGAGCTTTACGCCCTGCGCCTTCATGGTGTTGGCACAGGCATCGAAGCCGACGCCGGCCTTCATCAGCCGCTCCGCCAGCGCCGCAATGGTCTGGTCGGCCGAAATCGCGTGAAAGGCGCGCAAGCCGGGACCATGGATCACCAGCCGGATGTCGGCGCGACCGGGGCCGCCGGTGCCATCGACGTGGTTCTGGATGTTGCCGAGCACGAACAGGGCGCGGTCCTGATCGGCCAGATGATAGGCGACACGCTGGCGCGGAGACTCCGTCGCAGCCCGGGCGCTGCTGACACCCAACATTCCGAACAGGCTGGCAAGCCCGGCTTGCATCAAGGATCGTCGTTCCATGGTCACTCCTAACGCGCGGCTGCGATGAATCCTGCGATGCGATCGGCGGCATCCTCGGCGGCGAGATCGCGAAAGAAGTGATCGGCGTCGTCGATCGTCTCCAGCCGGACACGACTACCGGCGCGAGCGGCCAGCGGCGCGAACGAGGCTGCCACGTCCGGCACGGTCGTGTCTTGCGCGGCCGCAAGCACCAGGACCGGGAGAGTGACGTCAGCGATCAGCGCCGCCGTGTCCTGGCGCCGGTCGGCGCGATAGAAGGCAGAGAAGGCGCGCGCCGTCACCTTGGCATCGCGGCAATAGATGAAACCCGGCACCGACATCCATTCGCTGCCACGGCCCGTGGAAACAGCGGCTTCGGCCTTGTCGAGCAGCGGCGCCAGGGGCTGGCCGTAGCTCTCAGCGTAGGCCGCCTTCAGGCTGGTCTCGATGCCCACCGTGGCCGGCGCCAGCAGGATCACGCCGTCGATGGCCGCTTTCGGGTTGGCGACCAGATAGCGCGCGAGCTGATTGGCGCCGCGCGAATGCCCGAGCACAAAGATCCGCGACGACGTCTTGCGCGCCTCGGCGAGCCAGGCGGCGATCTCTTCGATCGCATCATCCGGCACGTAGTCATGCGGCTTGGCGCAGTCGTACATGCCGGTGCGGCGATCGAGGCCGAGCGTGAGATTGTGCGCCATTGAGGCGATGCCGCGCTCGGCCAGCGCCTTGGACAGGCCCTGGATGGTCTCCATGTCCTTGTGCGCGAGCGTGCCGTGCGTCATCAGCACCAGCGGCACATCCGGTCCCGACTGCGCAGGCAGCCTGAGCGTGCCAAGCGCCGTGCGGCCGCCGATCACGAGTTCGCGCGGCTCCTCAGCGGCCAGCGCGACCGAGGCAACGAGACAGACGACGAGAGCGAGCCACCAGCGCATCGCAAATTCCTTCACGGACGCACGATCGTCCAGTTCTTCTCCGCCAGCTCCAGCAGGGTCGCGACCCCGGTCTTGACCACCGTGACGCCAGCGAGCAGCGGCGGCTGCCGCCCTTCCTTGCTCGCGAGCGTCTCCAGGGTGTTGCCGCAGGCGATGAAGCTGACATTGGGCATCGACTTGGCGAAGCCGAGCACCCGCTCCTTCACCGGCGAGCGATCGGCCAGCAGCATGTCGAGGCCGCCATTGAACGCCACGACCACGATCTCGACCTCGTCGCCCTCGCCGGAATAGTGCCGGGAGACATTGGCGGCGACGTCGAGCACGGCGCGCATCTTGGCCGGATCCTCATCGCTGATCTGCAGCGCGAGCCTGTGCGGCTCCGCTGCAGCGGCAATGGTAGCGGTCCCGCTTGCGGCGAGGGCGACGGATGCGGCCGCCAGCAGGATCTGGCGGCGGCTGCATCCGGCCCTCGTCACTCGACGCCCCGCGGCTTGCCGTCCTTGTCCTCAGGCGTGACGTCAACGGCGGTCGCACGTCCAGTGATCTTGACCGGCGCGCTGCAGTTCTTCATGCACGGGTCCTTCTGCCAGAACGCCTTCTCGCTGGTCGCCCGGTCGTCCATGATGAACCCGCCTTCGTTCGGCATCTTGATCGTGGCGAGATTCTTGTCGGTCAGCTCGAAGTTCTGATCGGTGATGACGTCGTTCAGATAGAGCACATAGGCGACCAGCGCGTAGTATTCGTCGACCTTCAGCGACTGCGGGCTGCCGAACGGCATCGCGTGGCGGACATAGTCGAACAAGGTGGAGGCGTAAGGCCAATAGGAGCCGACCGTCTTGACCGGATTGTCCGAGGTCAGCGAGCCCTTGCCGCCGGCGAGCACCGGCCAGCGGCCGGCGCCCTCGCCGAACTCGCCATGACAGCTGGCGCAATTGTCCATGAACAGCTTCTCGCCCTGGGCGACGGTGCCCTTGCCGGCGGGCAGCCCCTGCCCGTCCGGCCGCACGTCGATGTCCCAGCCGCGGATCTCCTCAACGGTCGGCGCGCGGCCGATGTTGAAGCGCTGTGGCGAATTGGCTTCCGCCTTTGCTTCGGTTTTGGCTTCGGTCTTGGCCGCCATCTTCTCGCCCGGACCACCGGCGAGCGCGACCGAGCCCGCAAAGGTGGCGAGCGCGACTGCAAGGATCAGCTTAGGCGACCTCGACATTCTCGACCTCACCATTTGCCTGCACATGCCAGGTCTGGATGCCATTGTTGTGATAGATGGAATTGTAGCCGCGCACCTTGCGCAGCTCGGCCTTGGAGGGCTGGACGTAGCCGGTCTCGTCCTGCACCCGCGACTGCAACAGCAGTGGCTCGCCGTTCCAGTCGAACTCGTAGTAGAAGCGCGTCAGCGCCTTATCCAGCACCGGACCATCGATCCGCGCCGGCCACCAGTTGCGGCCGCCATCCAACGACACGTCGACGCGCTTGACCTTGCCGCTGCCCGACCACGCCAAGCCCGAGACGATCGTAAAGCCCTTGCCATGCTTGATCGGCGCCTGCGGGCTCGGGCTCGTGATGACCGACTTCGCATCCATCGACCAGGTGAAGCGCCGCGCCTTGCCGTCCGGGAGCAGGTCCGTGTACTTCGACGTCTCCTCGCGGGTGTGCCAGGGCTGGTCGCCGACCTCGATGCGGCGCAGCCACTTGACCCAGAGATTGCCCTGCCAGCCCGGCACGACCAGGCGCATCGGATAGCCCTGCTCGGGATACAGCGCCTCGCCGTTCATCTTGTAGGCGATGATGCAGTCGTCGAGCGCCTTCTCGATGGGCAGGCTGCGATCCATCGATGCGGAGTCGGCGCCCTCGACCAGCAGCCACTTGCCGCTCGGCTTGACGCCGGTCTCTTCCAGCAGCGTGCGCAGCGACACGCCGGTGTACTGGACGCAGTGGATCATGCCATGGGTGAACTGGCAGCCGTTGAGCTGGGCACCGCGCCATTCCATGCCGGAATTCGCCGCGCATTCCATGAAGTGGATGCGGTTGACGCGCGGGTAGCGCTTGAGCTCGTCGAGCGACAGCAGCAGCGGCCGCTCGACCAGGCCGTGGATCATCAGCCGGTGATCGGCCGGATCGACCTCGGCGACGCCGCCGTGATGGCGCTCGAAGCACAGCCCGTTCGGCGTGATGATGCCTTCCAGCTCATGCAGCGGCGTGAAGCTGACCGAGGATTCGCGCGACGCCGTCAACCACTCGACGTCGCGGCGAATGACGTCCTTCTCGAACTTCGACGGCTTGCCGTAGGGGCGCACCGCGACGCCCTCGCCGAGCGTGCGCGTCCATTCCGGCACGTTCGGCGGCTGGTTGGCGGGATTGCCGGCTCCCGCACGCGCCTGCGTCGCGAGCGCGGTCGCTGCGAGGCCGCCCGCCGCGGTCAGGAAGCCGCGGCGCGACGCGCGAGGGGGTGAGGAAAGAGATTTGTCCTTGGACATCGTCGTCACACTCCGGAGACTTTGACGGCCCGGTTGGGCTCGAGACGCACGGTCTTCTGACGCTGCAGGTAGCTCGACACGACCTCCCAGATCGGCGGGCCCTGCGTGCCTTCGTTGACGCTGGCCCAGCCGGCGACCTGATATTCGCGCGCCGGATCGATCGCGGCGCCGGTCTTGATCAGGCGCATGTCGGAGATGCGCTGCCCCTGCGGCTTGTTGACGTCGATCGCGTAGGACATGCCGCCGATTCGGACCATGTCGCCGCCCTGCTGGTAGTACGGGTCGACGTTGAACAGATTGTCGGCGACGTCCTCGATGATCTCCTTGAGGCGCGTGCCGGTCATCCCCATGCGATAGACGGCCGGGTAAGTAATCGCGGTGGCGTTGGTGACGTCCTCGAAGGTGATGTCCTGGCCCGGCATCACGCTGGTGCCCCAGCGGAAGCCCGGCGACAGCGCGATCTCGGCATCGCGCTCCTGCAGCAGCGCCTGGCAGATCAGGTCGTCGAAGGTGCCGTTGAAATTGCCGCGGCGATACAGCAGCGTCTCGGTGCGTCCGAGCGCACGGCCGAGCTCGGCGGCGAACGGCTTGCGCACCTCGGCAATCTTGGCCGCCATCGCCGTGTCCGGCGTGATCACGTCGGAGAACAGCGGGATCAGCTTGTAGCGATAGCTTTTGACCTCGCCATCCCTGACGTCGAGATCGAGCCGCGACACGAACTTGCCGGAGGAGCCCGAGGCGATCAGCAGGGTCTTGCCGACCTTGACCGCTTCAGGCAGCGCATCATGGGTGTGACCGGTGAGGATGACGTCGAGGCCCTTGACGCGGCTCGCCAGCTTGCGGTCGACGTCGAAGCCGTTGTGCGACAGCAGCACGACGAGGCCGGCGCCATCCTTGCGCGCCTTGTCGACCTGGGTCTGGACGTCCTCCTCGCGCACGCCGAACGACCAATTCGGAATCATCCAGCGCGGATTGGCGACGGGCGTATAAGGGAAAGCCTGGCCGAGCACCGCGATCTTCACGCCGCCGCGCTCGATCATCGTCGAGGCTTCGAACGCCGGCTCGTTCCACTCGGTGTCGCGGATGTTGAGACCGAGGAACGGAAAGCCGAGACCATCGACGGCCTGCTTGACGCGCTCGGTGCCGTAGGTGAACTCCCAATGCCCGGTCATCGCATCGGGCTTCAAGAGTGCCATGCAATCGATCATGTCCTGGCCGCGCGTCTTCAGCGACGACCACGATCCCTGCCAGGTGTCGCCGCCGTCGAGCAGCACCACCTTGTCGCCGCGCTCGGCTCGGATGGCCTTGATGACGGTGGCGGCGCGGTCGAGCCCGCCGATCCGCCCGTAGGTCTTGGCCAGCGCCTCGAAATCCTCCGAGGTCAGCGCGTAGGCCGACGACGAGCCCGGCGCGATGCCGAAGCGGGTGAGGAACTCCTTGCCGGTGACGTGCGGCGGCTGGCCCTTCGCGTCACCGACGCCGAGATTGGTCGACGGCTCGCGGAAATACAGCGGCATCAGCTGGCCGTGAATGTCGGTGACGTGCACCAGGGTGACGTTGCCGACCGGTTCGAACGCGAGAAGCTCCTTCTCAGTCAGCTTCTGCTGGGCGAAGGCGCGGGACGTGCCGCCCGTCAAGGCAGCCGCCGCCAATGCGACCTGAACGAATTCGCGACGCGATATCATGATGTCTATCCTTGTGTCCGCTAGTTGCGGACCGACGGTGTCTCGACGGGCAGGCCGATGCCGCGCCAGGCGACGTAGAGCTCGAGCGCGAGGAACTCATCCGACAGCGGCTTGTAGGGCACGCCGCGCACGTCGAACATGCAGCCCTCGAACCGCTCGTGAAGCGGGATCAGGCGCTGATCGCGTAGCCGGTAGGTCGGAAAGCCGTTGGTCTGACCCTGGCTGAGGAAATCGGCGCGCATGAACTTGCCGTTGTTCTTCTCGTGGCAGGAGGCGCAGGCAAGATCGAGCTGGCCGACCCGCGTGTAGTAGATCTCCTTGCCCTTCTCGAACCAGGGCGACATCGGACCATCGGTCTTCACCGCCACCGGCATGCCGCGCGACTGGAAGCGGACGAACGCCGTCATGTCCGTCAGCTCCTTGGACTTGAAGCCCCAAGGCTGCGCCTTCATGTGCTCGGTGCGGCAGATGTTGATCTGCTGCTCGAGATTGACCGGCTTGTTGAGCTTCTCGCTCCATTTCGGCATCGCTGCGCCGACGCCCTTCATGGTCTTTTCCGCCTCGCCGTGGCAGCTCATGCAGGACTTGCCTTCGGCGCCGTCGACCGCCTTCCAGGTGTCAGCGGCTCGTTCCACGGCGAGGAAGCCAGGATTTTCCAGGTCGTCGTCCTGGAGCGCGCGGGTTTCCTTGGTGCGGAACTGATAGCCCGAGATGATGGTCTGAAAGACGTGGCCGGGAGGCGCCGGAATGCCCTTCCGTTCCGCCTCCTGGCCGAACACGGCGATCGCCGAGAAGGTCAGCGCGGCCGTGGCCAGGACAGCGAGAAAACCGTAGCGAATGGACATCCGTCACTCCCCGTAGCGATCACAGCCCGCCGATCAGGCCTTCAACGCGATCTTTTCCTCGGCAGTCACCACCGAGCCGTCGTCATCCGTCCAGGCGAACTTGAACGTGCCTTCCTCGTCGATCCTGGCGTCGAACTGGATGTACGGGTTGGCGGAGATCGCCGGCTCCAGCACGCAGGAGAACACCGGCTTGCCGTTGAACTCGCAAGCGAACTTGTTGATGATCTTGCGTGGGATCGGCTTGCCCTGCGCATCCTTGCGCTGGCCCGATTCCATCAGATGCGAGACCAGCGTCTTGACCTGGATGATCTCGCCCTTCTTGGCTTCCTTCGGAAGCTTGATCCGCGGCTTGTCTGCCATGTTCGTCTCTCCTCTGCCTCAGCCGCCGCAGCCGCCGATGGTGACCTTGACGGTCTTGCGTTCGGTGAACAGCGAGCCGTCGCTCATCTTGGCCACCGCGATCACGTTCTGGGTCTGCGCCAGACGGATGCGGATCGACGCCTCGGCCTTGCCGGACATCGGCGTGAACATCAGCGTCGCGACGCCGGCGTTGGGATTGCCGTCGGCCACGAACAGTACTTCCTTGACGTAGTTCTCGGCGGTCATCGGGCTTTCGACCGAGAGCGCGAGCGGCACGGTGTTGCCGTTCTCGGCGATCTCAGGCAGATCGAGCGTGATCTTGCCTTTTGTCGCTTCCTTGCCGCCGGTGAACTTCTTGATCAGCTCGGCCGCGTCGTTGCTCGGCTCGGCGTTGGCGGCCATCGGCAACACCGTCAAAGCGACGAAACCGCCGCCGAGAAGGAACGCCTGTCGTCTGTTGATTGCGCCCATGCATCATCCTCCAGAGGCGGTTATTTCAATGTTTCGAGAAAGGCGACGACGTCCTCGACCTGCGCGGCGGTGAGAACCGGCTTGCCGACGAACTCCGGACGGACGCGATTGAGACCGTCGTTCTTGTAGAAAGCGGGCATCACCGTATCGGTGAAGATGCGCTTGGGGTCGGCGACGATCAGGCGCAGCTGCGCCGTGTTGTAGCGGGTCGCGACGCCGTCGAGCGACGGCCCGAACTCGCCGTGAAACTCCTCAGACCTCAGCGCAGAGACCTGATGACAGGCGAGGCAATTGCCCAAGGTCCGCGTCAGAAACACCTTCTTGCCGGCATCGGCATTGCCGGCCGCGCCCGTCAACGATTTCGGAATCGCGTAGTCGACGACATCGAGCCTGATCGGCTCGTCGCCTCGCGCGGTTGCCGAGAGCAACGCGCAGAACAAGGCGGCCGGAATCAAACGGCGCATGTTTCCACCCTGACCGACGAGGCTTCCCCTCGCCTGCTAACCCGACGGACTTACGGTCCGTCATATTCACGAATTATGATTTGAGAATATGATTGAAGTCAACCGAATTCGATGCGGCAGCGCACTCAACCTTTGGAGGCGGCGAGATAGTCGCGGAACGTGCCGCGCTCATAAGCCTTGTCGCGCACGAAACGAAACATCGCGAGAAAGTGCGGCGGCTTGAGATAGCCCGGCGCCCTCGCCACCTCGCGCGCGAGCGGCTCCTTGGCGGCGACGCCGTCGGCGGACGGCGGAAAGAACTGGAAGGTCGGCGTGAACCTGATGGCGTAGCGCTCGGCAAGCTCCTTCTCGGTGAGCTCCTTGCCGTCGAAGTCGGTCACCTTGCGTGACCCGAGCAGATTGAGCTGCAGCACCTCGAAATTCGCGCGGATGTAGTCGGTGATGCCGGGATCGGCGAAGTTCACCAGATGCGTCTCGCGGCAATACGG
Source organism: Bradyrhizobium sp. HKCCYLS2038 (assembly GCF_051167655.1). Taxonomy (NCBI): domain Bacteria; kingdom Pseudomonadati; phylum Pseudomonadota; class Alphaproteobacteria; order Hyphomicrobiales; family Nitrobacteraceae; genus Bradyrhizobium; species Bradyrhizobium sp. HKCCYLS2038. The sequence goes on from NZ_JBNPTM010000002.1 coordinate 51,178, forward strand.
ACAGCCGCGCAGCTCCCACATGATCGCAAGCCGCTTGCCTTCCGATGCCGCGCTGTCGAGATCTTCGCGCAAGTCGAGGAAGCTGTTGAGAAACCACGACTGATGATACAGCCCATCGTCGCCGAGCACCGCGACCGCTCGCGCAGGCGTCGGCCTGGCGCCGAGCACCGAAACGGCGGGGAGCATGGCAATCAGGACGCGCCGCGTCATCGTCGGGTTCGAGGTCATGTGCCTGCTCGCGCGCTTTGCCAAATCGGCCGGAGTTCGCTACACCATATTCGAATAAAAGAATGTGAAAAGGACATTCGATGCTGCGCCGCGCCATCATTCTGTCCCTCGTGCTGTCGTGTCTCGCCCCAAGCGTCCATCTGCATGCCGCAGAGAAGGCGGACATCGCGGCGCTGATGCCGGCGGCGATGGCCAGCCTGCGCGCCGCTGCGAGCTACGCGCGCACCGGCAATATCGGCCTCGCGCAGATCGAGCTCGATGATGCCCGACGGGCCTGGGCAAGGCTCGGCGGAGTGACCGAGCGCGCGCTGGCCCCCGATTCGGACAGGTCTCTTTCGGAGCTGATCGCCGGTGGTAACGATCGCCTGAGCAAGGCCGACGCGGCGCTGACCGCAGGTGATGGCGCCCGAGCCGCGGTGGACATCGCCGCGCTGCGCCAGCAGATCCACGCGCTGAGACGGGATGCAGGCGTGATCGAACTCAGCGACTGCGCGTTCGAGCTCGCCCCCGTCATGAACGCGTTGCGCAACGTCGCGGCGCGCTTCGCCTCGGCCAAGGCCGAGCCTGGCGAGGTCGTCGAGGCGGGCGACGCGTTGCGCTCGCAGCTGCAACGTTGCAACGGGCTCGCCGCGCCCGACGTCGCGAGCCAGGCCGAGTTCCGCCGCCTGATCGACGGCGCCAGCGTCAGCGCCGCCGAGATCGGCCGCGCCGCGCGTGCGGGTGATGCCGGCCTCGTGCATCGCTACGAGATCGAGCTGCAATCCTTCGTCAATCTGCTGGACTTCCGCTTCGGCTAATCAGCCGATGGTGGCGAGCGAGGGAAAGCGCTCGAAGATCCATTGCGACATCTCCGGAATGACACCTGCGAGGAAGGCCACTCCGGTGAGAACGAGAAAGCCGCCCATCGTTTTTTCGACCAAGGGCAGATGCGGCTTGATCCCCTTCAGCATCGTCATGAACTGCCCCGTGAAGGCCGCCGCGATCAGGAACGGGATTCCCGTTCCGACCGAATAGGCCGCGAGCAGCAGCGCGCCCTTCCTCACGGTCGCCTCGGCGCCGGCCATCATCAGCACGGCGGCAAGCACCGGCCCCGCGCACGGCGTCCAGCCGAAGGCGAATGCCAGTCCCATGATGAACGCGCCGAGCAGGCCGGCCGGCTTGCGGCCGACATCGATCGTCGCGCTCCGGTACAGCAAGGGGATCCTTATCACCCCAAGGAAATGCAGCCCCATCGTGATGATGACGAGCCCCGCGACGATACCGAGCTGGCCGAGATGGCCGGCGATGAAGCGTCCGAACACGGAGGCTGTCGCCCCCAGGCTGATGAATACCAGCGAGAAGCCGGCGACGAAGCACAGCGCCGTCAGCACCGTCCGCCGGCGCTGCACCGTGCCGCCCTCGGTGATCGTATCGGCGGCCGAGACGCCGGCCATGTAGCACAGGAACGGCGGCACCAGCGGCAGGATGCAGGGCGACAGGAACGACAGGAGGCCGGCGGCGAGCGCAGCGCCGAGCGTGACGTCGAGATCCATTTGTCCTCCCCGCGGCCAGTGCTGCGGACCCCGGCCTGCACGGCAGGCTTCGGAATCTGCACACTAGTACATATTCGAATTTAATGATAGATTGGCCGGCAAGTCCAGAGAGGATGGCGGCATGTCCGGTCAAATCACAGTTCGCAGGCTCGCAACGCTCGCCTCGGCCGCGATCGCCTTGCTGTGCCTGTCGTCCCCGCTCCTCGCCTCCGAGCTCGTGATGTTCGAACGCCCCGGCTGCGGCTGGTGCGCCCGGTTCAATGCCGAGATCGCGCCGATCTATGCCAAGACCGACGAAGGCCACGCCCTCCCCCTGCGGCGGGTCGACCTCACCCAGGCGCTGCCGGCGGATCTCGCCGGCATCGACCCCGGCGCCTTCACGCCGACCTTCGTCGTGCTCGACCAGGGCCGCGAGATCGGACGGATCCGCGGCTATCCGGGCGATGCGTTCTTCTTTGGGATGCTTGGCCGCATCATGAATGCTACAAGCGGGACGCCGGCCCGCTCCTGACGAACAATCGAGGATCCCAAATTCATGCCGTTGCCGAAGTTGAAGGACATCGAAACCTCTGCCGAGCTTGAGCAGATGATCGAGAAGGCGCGCGAAGCCAGCGAAATGCTGAAGGCGCTGTCGCACGAGTCCCGGCTGCTGCTGCTGTGCATCCTCTCCGAAGGCGAAAAATCCGTCACCGAGCTCGAGCAGTTTCTCGGCGAGCGGCAGTCGACGGTCTCGCAGCAGCTCGCCCGTCTGAGGCTCGACCGGCTGGTGACGACGCGCCGCGACGGCAAGACGATCTATTACAGTCTCGCCAGCGAGGACGTCCGCAGGATCCTGACCGCGATCTACGACGTGTTCTGCGAGCCGGTCCGCAAGCGCCGCCGCTGAACGTCGCTTCGCGCTGCGATATCCTCGGACGCATGTGCGGCGCGGGGCGCGAAGGCCGGCAGCGGCCGTCGCAAGAGGTCTGGCTTCGCCGTCGATCCTGGCGCACAATCGCCCGGACAAGAACAAGGACATCGGGGAGGCATGCTCAGTCCGTCAGCTCTGACGTTCATGTGCGGACTGCTGGCAGGCGCCGTGCTCGGCGTGGCCGGCCGCGCCGGGCGCTTCTGCACGCTCGCGATGCTCGAGGATGCCTTCTTCGGCGCTGACACGCGGCGGCTGAAATCCTTCGCCTTGGCTGCAGCCACCGCGCTTGTCGCTACCCAGTTGCTCGCCAGCTTCGGTCTCGTCGATCTCTCCCGCTCGATCTATCTGACCTCCTCCATTCCGCTCGGCGGCGCCATCCTCGGCGGCCTGCTGTTCGGGATCGGCATGGCGCTGGTCGGCACCTGCGGCTTCGGGACCCTGGTGCGCATCGGCGGCGGCGACCTGCGCGCCATCGTCGTCTTTCTCGTGCTCGGCGTCTCCGCTTTGGCGGCGATGCGTGGCCTCACTGGATTCTTACGCGTCGGTCTGATCGAGCCCCTGTCGGTGCATCTGCCGGAGGCGATGAACCAGGGCATGGACACGCTGCTGTCCGCGGCGATCGGCTCCTACGCACGGCCTGTCATCGTATCGCTCGCGGCTGTGGCATTCGCGGCGTGGGCGCTCGCTGATGGCCGGCTGGTGAGATCACCCCGCCTGCTGTTGTCAGGCCTCGCGGTCGGCGGCGCGGTTGCCTTCGGCTGGTTTGCGACCGGCTGGCTCGGCCATGACGATTTCGACCCCGAGCGGGTGGCTTCGCTCACCTTCGTGGCTCCGCTCGGCAACACCGTGCTCTACATCGCTACGCTCTCGGGCAGCCACGCCGACTTCGCGATCGGCTCGGTCGCCGGCGTCATCCTTGGTTCGTTCGTAGCGGCCATGTTCTCGCGCGTCTTCCGCTGGGAAGCCTGCGACGACGCCCGCGAGCTGAAGCGCCACATGATCGGCGCGCTCCTGATGGGCACCGGCGGAGTCATGTCGATGGGCTGCACCATCGGCCAGGGCCTGTCCGCCTTCTCGACCCTCGCTCTGTCGGCGCCGCTGACCATGCTGGCGATCGCCTGCGGCGCGCGCCTGGGGCTCGAATACACGATGACGGGCGAATGGCGGCCCGCCTTGCGCAACCTGCTCCGGATGAGCCATTCCTAGACCGCCTGATCACACAGAATGGCGGTCGGGGTCTCCGGCGCCGTCGATATCGGCGAGATACTGCTGCTGGAAGCGGGTGGCGGCATTCTCCTGGGGCTTGCGGGCGGCTACATTGCCTACCGGGCCATGCATGCGATCGACGATTACGCCATCGAGGTTCTGGTCTCTCTGGCGCTCGTCACCACAGTGTATGCAGCCGCCCTTCGGCTCCATTGCAGCGCGCCGCTGGCCGTCGTCGCAGCAGGATTGCTGATCGGAGATCGTGGCCCGCGATATGCCATGAGCGAGCAGACGCAGCGCTATTTGTTCGGACTTTGGACGCTGATCGACGAGATCCTGAATTCCGTGCTCTTTCTGTTGATCGGTCTCGAGGTCCTTCTGCTCCGGTTCGGCGCGCTTGCATTGCTGGGCGCGGCGACGGCCATTCCGCTCGTGCTGCTGGGGCGGCTGATCGCAGTCAGCCTTCCGCTGCTGTTCCTTGCCCGGACCGCGCTCGTCTCGGCACACAACATCCCGTTCCTGACCTGGGCCGGCGTGCGCGGCGGCATCTCGGTGGCCCTGGCGCTGTCGCTTCCGGAAGACTCGGCCAAGGCGCCCATCCTCGCCGCGACCTATGCGGTCGTCGTCTTCAGCGTGATCGTGCAGGGATCGACGCTCGGTCTGGTCGCCAGGCGGACCTTGTCTCTGCCGGCCCAAGTCGATCGCTGAGCGGTCGACTCCACCCTGCGCAATGCGAGCCTTCAGCACCGTCGGACGCGCCCATGCCGCTGAACATTGTCGTGTGCTGCAACGGCGTCTCCAGCGCCTGTTCCCGCGTGGAGCGGAACCTTTGTAGAATGGAACCATTGTCAGCCGACAGACCATTGCGGTCCAGCTTGGCCTCGGCACGTCATCGACCACCGCAGGCTGTTTTGTTCGCCCGCCGATGAGGAGCAATGACCGCGCGATTCCGCAAGCTGCTCGACGATCTCGCGGAGACGTTCTGGCTGGTGCCGGCCTTGCTGATCCTGCTCGGTATCGGCATCGCGTTTCTGGCGATCGCGGTCGATCGCGGCACGATCGTGCCCGGCTGGCTGCGCGACGAATGGCTCTACACCGGCGGAGCCACCGGAGCCCGCACGCTCCTGGGCGCCATCGCGTCCTCCACCATCGGCGTCGCCGGCACGGTGTTCTCGATCATGATCGCGGCACTGTCGCTCGCGGCCGGACAGATGGGACCGAGGTTGCTGCGGAATTTCACGCGTGACCGCGGCAACCAGGTCACGCTCGGCGTCTTCCTCGCCACCTTCTGCTACGCTCTCATCGTCCTGCGCAGCGTGCGCACCCCGGCGGAAGGGGAATTCGTGCCGCATCTTGCGACCACGATCGGCATCGTGCTCGCGTTTCTCTCGGTCGCCAATCTGGTCTACTTCGTCGGTCACATGTCCGGACGGATCAACGTCGACACCGTCATCAGCCTCGTCAGCGAGGATGTACAGGCGATGATCGGCTCGCTCACGCGGGAGCGGAGTCAGCCTGCACCCCCGCCCCCTAGCTTTTGGCAACATGCCGTTCCCATCACAGACTCGAGGCAAGGCTATCTGGTCCAGCTCGACGAGAACGGACTCGCGACCTGGGCCTGCGAGCACGGCACCGCCATCCATCTCATGGTCCGGCCGGGGGACTACGTCTTTCCCGGCGCACCGATCGCAATCGCAACCCACCCCTGTGATGGCATCGAGGAGGCGATCCGCCATGCGACCGCGCTCAGCCCGCAGCAGGTGACGTCGGCGGATATCCGTTTCGCGCTCCGGCAACTCGTCGAAGTCGCGGTCCGCGCCCTCTCGCCCGGGATCAACGATCCTCACACGGCCATCACCGTCCTCGACCGCCTCGGCGCTGCGCTGTGCGAGATACAGCCGGTGAAGCTGCAGACCGGGGTCTGGATCAAGGATGGCAAGCCGTCGCTGGTCGTTCCGCATCTCCGTTATCACGAGCTGGTCGGCGCCATGTTCGACATGATCCGGCAGAACGCGACGGATGCGCCGCCAGTCCTGATCCGCATGATCGAGGTGATGACGCAGGTGGTGAGCCGGGAGCGCGACCCGGATCGGAGCGGCTGCATCCGCATGCAGGCCGACCTCGTGCTGGAGGATGCCGAGCGAAGCATCCGCACGCCCAGCGACCTGGACGCGATCCGCAGCCATCATCGCGTCTTCACCGCCATCCTCGAAGATGGTCCGTTGGGGCGCTTCCGCGCCTGAGCATTGCGCGTGGACGCAGATGCATCCCGCGATGCTGTTCGGCTTTCTCACATCGTACCCTGCCAATTGGTGGCTTCTGACTCGGGGCTTAAAGAAGAAGATGTAGCGACGTTTGCTGCTGTCGGCGGCGCATCACCTCCCACGCTGATCGTTCCCACGGAATGTGTACGGCTGCGGACACGATCCGATCTCTTGCCCGCCGCACTGTCGCGGGCGGGAGGAACCGCCGCTTCGAAAGAACATTCTCTTCTTGCTCTTTTGATCCATCCTGCCGCGGCAGCAGGCCATGAAGCTTGGACGCGTTCACTTGACCTCACCTCACAGACATCCGCTCGGCCCGATCATCGTTCTCGTCGCAGCCGCCGCAGGCACGCTGCTCGGGCTGTACTACTATTTCACTCCCTTGACCGGGGTCACCGGAGCGCCCGGCGTATTGCTCGTCATCGCATCCAGCCTGGCCCTCGTCGTCGACGCCTTCATCCTGTGGTTCGGCGGCCGCGGCTGGCTGTTCGGGGTGTTCTGGACGCTCGGGCTGCTTGGCGCGCTCGGCACCATCGTCGCCGCCTGGTTTCTGCACGCGTGGTGGCTGGCGGCGGCCATTGTCTTCGTATTCGTCGGCTTGATCATCACGCTCGCCGCCCCCTCTCAGCCGAGAAGGGCCGTAGCATGAGGATCCGCTCGCTCCTTCGTAGAACGACAGCTGTTGCGCTCGGGCTGGCTCTGGCGGCCGCGCTGCTGCCGGCCATCGCCCAGAACGACACGAAAGATCCAGCGGCCACCTCCGGCGGAATCCCCGGCCAGGACCAGCATGATCAGTCGCAACCGCGTGGCAATGTGGAGAACCCATCGTCCCCGCCGACCAGCAGCCCATCAGCAACCACCGAAGCCGCTACACAGCAGCCGTCCGGCAATTTGCCCGCGCCGAAGCCGATCCCGCTCGTCCCGGCGCAAGCCACCTGGAATACGTTTCACGGTCAACTGAACGCGCAGAAGTACTCGCCCCTCACACAGATCACCGCCGACAACGTCAAATCGCTGGTGAAGGTCTGGGAGTATCACACCGGTGACGTGTCGGATGGCTCGGGCGATCGGCCGACCAGCGTCTGGTCTGCGACGCCCATCTTCGCCAACGACACGCTCTACATCGGCACGCCGTTCTATCGCGTCATTGCGCTGGACCCCGGCACCGGCAAGGTCAAATGGACCTTCGACTCCAAGTCGACGCTGAAGGCATTGACCCAGCCGGCGCTGAAAAATCGCGGCGTCGCCTACTGGCAGTCGCCTGCTCCCATCGCCGGCCAGCCGTGCCAAAAGATCGTCTATCTCGGCACCATGGACGCGCAGTTGTTCGCCATGGATGCCGATACCGGAAAGCTCTGCCAAGGCTTCGCGAACAAAGGCGTCCTCAACGTCGACCAGTGGAACGACGTCAACAACAAATATCCGCTGTCTCTGCTGCAGCCGCCGACGGTCGCCGGCAATCACGTGATCCTCGGCTGGGCTGGCAAGGACTGGGCCTATGCCGAAGCCCCTCCCGGCACCGTCTTCTCCGTCGATCCGCAGACCGGCCAGCGGCAATGGTCGTTCGCCGCCCTGCCGCCGGCCATCGCGCCGCGCACCGGCACCGCCAATGTGTGGACGGGCATGTCGGTCGATGAGGGGCTCGGACTGGTCTATCTCCCGGTCTCCAGCCCGTCGCCGAACTACTGGGGCGGCAACCGTACCGAAAAGATTCCGCTGGCCACCTCGACCACGGCGCTCAACCTCGAGACCGGCGAGGTCGTCTGGTCGCGCCAATGGGTGCATCACGACATCTGGGACTACGACATCAACTCCGCTCCCACATTGATGGACATCACCGTCAACGGGCAGCAGATCCCGGCGCTGATGCAGGCCACCAAGATGGGCTTCCTGTTCGTCGTCGATCGCCGCACCGGCAAGGATGTCTGGCCGATCGAGGAGCGCAAGGTGCCAGGTGGCGACGGCTCGATCCAGGGCGAAGTCTACGCGCCGACGCAGCCCTTCCCGACCAAGCCGGCGCCGCTGCTCGACCAGTCCAGGAAGCCTCCGATCTGGTGGGTCGCCGACGCCCTCGGGCTCGGCCAATGCTCGCGGCTGTGGAAGAGCCTCAACTACGCCGGCATGTACTCGCCGCCGACGCACAAGGACAATGGCGTGCTCCTCTATCCCGACTCGGCCGGCGGCGTGCAATGGGGCGGCGTCGCGTTCGATCCGCGCGGCAAGACCGCCATCGTCAACTTCTCGCACGTGGTGCAGTCCATCAAGCTCTACCCACGCAAGGAATATGAGCAGCTCGCAGCGGGCTCCGGCAACGAGCAGGGCTTCTATCCGCAGGAAGGCGCGCCCTATGGCATGTCGCTCGACAACGCGCTGAACTGGCTCGGCATGCCCTGCTGGGCCCCGCCCTTCGGCGAGATCGCCGCCATCGACATGTCCACGGGCGACATCAAATGGCGCCGCCCGATCGGCGCGTCGCAGAAATGGGGCTTCTACATGCCGGAATCCATGGGCTCGGTGACCATCGGAGGTCCCGCGGTGACCGCTGGCGGCGTGATCTTCATCGGCGCCTCGATGGACGCCAAGGTGCGGGCCTACGCCTTGTCCGACGGCAAGGAGCTGTGGTCCGACATCGTCCAGGCCCCGGCGGTCGCCAATCCCGCCGTCTACGACTACAAGGGCCGCGAATACGTCGCCTTCGTCGCCGGGGGCAACACGATCCTCAAGGACCAGGTCGGCGATCAGGTCGCCGTCTATGCCCTGCCGCAGTGATCGGGCGCATCATCTCTGCAAGTTTCAAACAGCTGATGTGAGTGGGCGATCTCGCGGCGGTTTCCGCCCGAGTTGTGTGCCTCGCATGAACCTCTTCCTGGAAGAAGAGGCGCAGGGAAAGGTTCGCAACCAGCAATACTGACATTCCAAGCTGCGTCGATTCACAAATTTCCACCATCCAGCTCACCAAGTTTGCGGTAAAGCGTTCGAATGCTGTCTCCGAGCTTCTCGGCTAGCTCGCGACGACTTCCGCGATGGGTCATGAGCGCACGGCGCAAGACGTCGCCTTCCTGTTCTTTGCTTGCGCAGTCGACGACGACAAATGCATGAGACGCCCGCCCACTGGCCTTGTGAACTGCTCCAGCCTCCAGCTCCTTGCCGGGGCCGGACTCGCCGAGCAGCAGCACGCTGGCATGGGAAGGGCCGACGCGGGCGACGGACTCGAGCATTTGCCGGAATGCCGAGGATCGACCGATGAGACCGTCTGCTGCCGGCTCGCCTCGCGCGACCCGCAGCGGCTCCATCTTCTCCACGAACCAGGCATGATGGCCCTGCCCATCGCGCACCGGCACGAGCTCGATGTTCACGTAGGCCTCGCCATGCGGCGTGTGATGGAGATGCAGAACACGCTCGCGCACGCCAGTTTCCTGCAGGCGTGCCCGCGGGCAACTCTCGCCGGCCTGATCGCACGGCACATTGAACTGGTGCGAGACCTCATAGAACTGGTGCGAGACCTCATAGCACCTCCGGCCGATCACGTCGGCATCAGGACTGAACTCGGACCGATAGGCCGTGTTCGAAGCGACGATGCGATACTGCTCGTCGACCAGAATATGCGGCTCGGGCAATCCCTCCAGATAGGACACGAACTCCGGCTGGCCTGGCGGAACCGAAGCGGTCGGAGCGGTCTGGCCCTTTAGCTGCGTATCGGCAGACGCGCCGCTTGCGGTCCTCGACGACGTCCCTCCCCGATCCCATGAAACCGCTCATATCCAAGTCGATGCGATAGCCGGAAGGCAGGACTGTTCCGAGAGGGCGGCATGATTCGAACCAAGGAAACGGTCGGCTAGAGTAACACGACCACTTCTGCTCGTACTTTCACTCTGATATCAGCTCTCCGACGCGATCAGCCTTCACAGCAACAGCCTGTCTTAAATGAACGGTATTATAATACATTTGCAAAAGCGAACACGCCCTCCAGCTCTCGCTCGGCAAAGTCGCGTCCGCACCTTGACAGACTCTCGTCGGCCACGTCGTTCTCCACAAGCTCGGTCATCGCCGCCCCGAGCCTGTCATTCGGCGAAAGGCCGATGGCCTTCGCCGATCATTGAAACCGCCGCCATCCATCGACTGGTTTAACTCGACTTGCCTGCGGGCCGTAAGAGCCTGCGCGAGACAATTCCCGACATGTCGCAAGTCTTCTTCGCTGGGACCAATTCGAGCTTCACCGGCTAACGCGGACGACGATTGGTCTGTCAGCGCGACAGAATAGTCCTTGTCTTGGCCAGACGCAGAGTATCTTGTGCCCCTGCCAGTGAAAGATGAATACCGTACAATCAAAATGAAAGATCATCCGTCTTTATCCACCAAGCGCGTCGCAATATTGCTTGGAACATGGAATGGAGCCTTGTATCTGCCGCAGCAGCTCGACTCCTACAGGCGGCAAACCCATAGCGAATGGCAACTCTACGCTTCCGATGACGGATCGGAGGACGACACCCTCAATTTGATCCAGCGCTTCAAAACGACCGTGCAGCAGGCCGTCGAGATTTTGGTCGGGCCAAAGCGTGGATTTGCGGCGAACTACCTTAGCCTCGTCAAGCATCCAACCATCGATGCCGATTATTTTGCCTTCAGCGACCAGGACGACATATGGCGCTCAGACAAGCTCGAGCGCGCCGTGGCTTGGCTGGACACGATACCCGAAAACGTACCAGGACTGTATTGCTCTCGTACCGACTTGATCAACGCTTCTGGTCAACCCATCGGACGTTCACCGCGGTTCATCCGACCACCAAGCTTTCAGAACGCACTCGTCGAGAACATCGGCGGCGCCAATACGATGGCATTCAATCGCGCTGCAAAACGACTGGTCGAGCAAATCAGGGGCGAGGTCGTATCGCACGATTGGGCCATCTACCAACTCGTCACAGCGGTTGGGGGGCAAGTCTGTTACGATCCGATTCCGAGCCTTTCCTACCGCCAGCACTCTTCGAATGCGCAGGGATCGAACCGGAACCTGTCGGCGCGCTTGCGGAGAATTCAGATGCTGCGCGCCGGGCGTTTTGCTCGATGGATCGATACCAATATCAACGTTCTTCAAGATTTTGTGCCTCAGATGACAACCGAAAACCGCAAGACTTTCGAATTTTTCAAAAGAGCCAGGATTGGCACCCTGCCGTCTCGTTTAGGCAATTTGAAGCGATCCGGCGTTTATCGGCAGACTGCTCTCGCCAACCTCGGTCTTATGATCGCGGCCACGTTCAGGCGATTTTGATCGATGGGGATTTCGAGGATGGCGGAGTGGGTCCCGCACCATTTTGGTTACCGGGAGCGTGGGTTCATCGGCGCGAATTTCATACTCGATTGGTTCACAACGAATGATTCGCCCGTCGTCACGCAGATGCTTGATGCGGTTGCGCCTCGTGCCGCTGCAACGAAGCGCTGTCAGGGCGCGAAGCGGCCGCGGGCGGCGTCGATCGCCTGGCGAAGCACGGCCAGCTTGGCGCCGATGCCGTTGATCTTCGTCGGCGTCGGCTCGCTCGTTGGATAGGCCCTCTCCACCGGGATTTCGCGGACCTTGTAGCCGAGCTGCCCGGCACGAACGGTGAGGTAGAACAGCAGCTCGTAATTCATGAACACGGAGCGGAAGGGCTCGACCCGGGGGTCGAGCAGGTAGCGACGGGAATAGCCCCGATAGCCGTTGGTGGTGTCGGTGAACCATCTCCTCCCGGCAAGGCTCATCAGCGGGGCGTGGATCAACCGGTTGCCCAGGGTGCGTTCAAGCGGTGTATTGACCGCCTTGCCGCCCTTCCGATAGCGCGACCCCTGGACGTAGTCGTCGCCGGCCTTGAGGCGATCGACGAACACCGCGATGGCGCTCACATTGTCCTTGCCGTTGCCGTCGATCGTGACGATGCCGGCATAGCTCTGTTGCACGCACCACGCATAAGCCATGCGCAACTGCGCACTGAGGCGGCCTGGTCCGCGTTTCGTGAGCAGCGCACGCACACCGGCCGCCGCCAGGATGTCCGGGGTGAGAGAGCCGTCCGTGGAGCCGCCATCGGCGATCACCACATCCACGGGCAGCCGGGCCGCTTCCACGCGAGTCAACTGGGCGCGGATACGCTCCCCCTCGTTGATGACCGGGATGACCAAGGCATGGTCATGCCGCCGCGGCCCTCTCACCTCGGTCTCGAAGGCTGGCAAATCCCAGTCCGCCGGGAAGGTCGTATCAGGCGCGGCGTGGCTCATTCGGCTGCTCCCAGGCGCCGCTGAGCTTCTCCGTGGACGTAGGCTTCGTTCACGCCGGCCCATTCGGGCCGGCTCATGCGGATGAGATCGAACAGGTCGTAGATGTTGTCGATCTTGCCGCCCATGATGGTGATGATCCGTGAGTCCGCCGGGTGGCGTTGATACAGGATCGGGCGGCCGTCGTCCCGTTCGTTTCGCAACAGGACGGTCTTGATCTCGTACAGGGACTTCACCCACTCGGTCTCCGCCAGCGCGGGAAGATAACGCGCGCCGTCGAGGATCATATGCCGGTTCCGGCTTGTCTTCTCCAGCCCGCGGAAGACGTCATAGGCGGAGCGCCCGGCCGTCGCGTCGGTCCAACTCACATGAGGCGTATAGCGCACATGAGTCAGTGAATGCAGTTGCTCCGCCGGATACGGCATCATCGAGAAAAACGGTCCGTCCATCACGGTAAAGCCATAGGGCGCGAGCTGGGCGGGCGGGCGCACCAGCGCGACTTCCGCAAGCTCGTGCTTCACCTCCGTCGGGGCAAGCCCCGCGGTCTTCAGCAACGCATTGATCTGCGAATAGGTGACGTTGAAGACATGGCGGGCGCTGATCGAGGTGCCATTGGCGAGCTCCGCCACCACCTCGTCGGGCCGTTCCTCCAGCCGGATGACCTCCGTTTGCAGCCGCAACTCGATGCCGGCGGCGGCGATACGTTCGGCCATGCCGGCACGTAGCACGGTCGAGTCGAAGGCATATTCGACGCAGTCGAACACGGCCTCGATCGTGTGAGGATCGAACAGGGCCGCGCGCGACGGATCTGCGGGCGCGATCGGTGCTCCCATGTCGGAGAACATGCGGTAGAACCGCTTTGCCGACACCTTCGAGCGGCGCTGCGCAATGCCATAGAGCATCTGGAAGCTGTCGACCACCGCGTCCGGGAAATCACGCGCAAAGCGCTGGTGCAGCACCATGGACTTGACCGCGGTCAGCGCGCTGCGCGGATAGTGGAAGCCGGTATGAACCCGCGCCTGATTGACCCGCGAGGCGCGGTCCATCAGCCGGTCCCCCGCCTCCACGATGGTGATGTTCTCGCTAATGGAGCGCAGCAGCAGCGCGAGGCTGCACCCGTAGAACCCGCCTCCGATGACCAGGAAGTCGACGCGCGGGCGGGTCATTCGGCGGGTGCCTCGCCGCCCCTGGCATCGCCCTGCACCGGCTCGGCACCCTGCCCGGCAATCTCGATGTTGAGCTCACGCACGGCACGGCCAAACAGGTCGACCGCGGCGATCTCGTCGACGATGTCCTCGTTGAGATCGGCGGAGAGAAGGTCGATCAGCCGCTGAACGCCGATGGATAGTCCGAAGACGGCGCTGCCGAGAAATCCGCTCGTCAGGCTGGTGACGATCGAGATCGTGAACCAACCCGGCTGCACCTTGGAGAAGGTCAGCCAGACCGTGACGCAGTAAATGCCGTAGGCGATCGCCGAGGCCACCACGAGCAGGGAGAACATCGCCAGCGTGGACAGCACACGCGGCGCCGAGGCGATCAGCAACCTGTGCATCAGGTCGAGCCTGCGGGCAAACTCGGTCGCGGACAGCGAGCGCCGGGCGCTCTGGCCGGTGGCATTGATCCACCGCACGGGGATCGCGCCATCCGACGGCGGGAAGCGCATGGCCAGGGTCCGGTCGGGATGAGCCAGCAGCATGTTCAGCAGCGTGCGTGGATAGGCGACCGTCTGCATGTCGCGCGGATCCACCCGGAAGCCTGCGCCGCGGCCGAGAACCCGAAGCGCGCGTCGCAGGGCATGAGACCCGCCCAATCGCCCCATCACGATGGAGCCGGTGCCCGCCGCCATCTCCAGCGCCCTCACCGGATCGACGATCGAAAGCTCCGCCGGGGTGGTCAGCACCACGGCATCGCCAATGGCCTCGGAGGCAACCGCGACGCGGCGTCGGTAGAACGGCGTGCCCGCGCGCATCTTCAGCAGGCGCAGATTGGGTATCCGGCTGGCCAGTTCATAGTAGTGATGCTCGGACTCGGCCGGGATCCCCAGCAAGATCTCCCAGTAGCGGAAGCGCTCCGCCAGACGCGCGGCGAGCGCACGGAGAACCGGAATGCACGCTGCCGCTTCACCTTCGGGATCGGCAATGCAGACCGAGACGAAGAGCTCTTCGGTGGGAGGGCGATCGGTCATCTCTCAGTCCCCCCGTCATTCGGCCAAGGCGGCCGCGGCCGTCAGGCGCTCCAGCGCAGCATCCACCCCGGCAAGGCCATCACCTGGCCGCTTCATCTCCACCGAAAACCAGCCGTCATATCCCGCCGCCCGCATCGCTCGCATGGCGCGGGCCGCCTGTTCCGGCTGCGCCGGCGCAGGCCCGAGCAGCGGCTCACTGACATGTACGTGGCTGACATGGCGTGCGAGGCGCCGTGCGATCGCCTCGACATCCTCGAAATGTCCATTCATGTGCAGGGCGCCGAGATCCAGGATGATGGTCACGGCGGGATGGTCGACCGCAGCGACGAAGTCCGCGACCTCGTCGTGCGTCGTGAGAAAATTCGTTCCGTAGACGGCGGGATTGAACTCGACTCCGAGGCGCGTGCCCGCAGCCGCCGCCGCATCACCCAGGGAGCGGAAGACGCCGACCGCGATATCCCGAGCGGCGTCCGATGCAAGCCCTTCCGGAACGACGCGCTGGGTGGGGGACCCGAAGACCAGATTTGGAATGCCGAAGCGCCCGGCCAAGGCAATCGCCCGGTGCATGCCGGCGATGAAGCGTGCCTGGGCGTCCGCATCGCCGAACAGAGCTGCACCCTGCACGCCGAACAACAGCGACTGCATGGAGACGAGAGCGCGCCCCGCGTCGGCCACCTCCGCGAGAACAGACGCGGCCTCCGCCTCATCAGGCTCGAACGGATCGGCAGCTCCGGCGAAGAACAGCCCCGGGGCAATTTCTAGCCCGGCCACCCCGTGACGCCGCATCGAGGCATAAGCGCCGGCGCGCTCTTCCGGAGACCAGGCGATGTTGGAGATCGCGAGTTTCATGCGGGAGGCCTCACCTCGGCAAAGAAACGCGTGAGGCGGGAGAGCACGTCTTCCTCCGTCTCGATGTACGGGCCCGCGTGCCCCCACAGGGCCGCGTAACGGGTGCGCATATCCTCGGCATGAACCCGCGCTTCGCTGGCGGGCATCGGCCGGCCAGTCAAGGTGGCGTAGACATGCGCGGCGGAGAGCGGCGCCGGGGCCAGATGGACCAGATCCACGCCGGCGGCGAGACATCGGACGATGTCGCTCCAAAGCCGGTTCATGTCATAGAACTGGAAGCGCGTCTGCGGCGAGGTGAACAGTTCGGCGGCGAAGCCGATCTCCCGAACAGCGGCATCATAGTCACGCCGGCGGCCGCAGGCCTCCACAGCTTCGCGGTTGATGACGAAGAGGCCCAAGGCGTCGTCCCACTCGTAGATGCCCGCCAATCCCTCGGCCAAGACGGGATCGAGCCTGCCGGCCATCGCCTCGAGCCGCGGACGCGGAAGCATCGACGGCATGGGATTGAGGATGTCGAACAGGAAGTTCTTCTTCAGCGCCGCACCGAACAGAGCCGGCAAACGCACCACCAGGCAGCGGGGAAACTGGGCGGCGCAGAACAGTTCGAGGTCGCGGCGGTGGCGGCCATAGGCGGACGCCTGCGCATGCCGGATGTCACTCTCGTCAGCGGCGCAGAAGTCGTCAAACACCGCGATGGTCGAGACGAGGACAAAGCGCTCCGCCTTGATAGCAGCAAGGTTCAGCTTGAGCGTCTCGATCCGCGCGCGGTCCACCTCCGGGAAGCGGTTGGCCAGAAACATGGAGCCCGGCGCCGCCGCGCAGACACAGGTGTCGAATGCGCTACCGGAATAGTCCGTGATGTTGCGGCTGCTCAGCAACGCGCCGAAATCGTGCTGCCGAGCCAGTTGCCCGCCAACAAAGCCCGTCGATCCAATCAACACGTCCGTCAAATTGATCTCACACGATTTTGCTGCAGGGTCATTCGACACTTTGTGCTTCTAGCCACGTCACAGCGCGGCGCGATCTATCCGGATGGAGAAACGGTGACCCGGCAGGTGGCCGGCTGAACGCCGATTTCACTCAACCACATCACCCCAGCATGCTCGACGTCAATCTCCAGCCTGTAGTCGCCGGCTCTTGCAGGCGCGCGAACGAGGAGCGTCATCTCGACCGCATCGCCAGGCCGCAGCGGATGAGCGAGCGGCTGGCGGCCGTCGAGCCATTGCACGATGCTGCCGTCGGCATGCCGCCAGTGATTGCCGAGAGAGAAACCGCTTTGGCTGGTCGGCCCCCAGGAGATGTCCGACGTGTTGCGCAAGGTCACCGGGACATCAAACAGACTGCCTGCGGCCGCCGTCATCGTAGGGGGCGCCGCCAGCTCGGCGCGCACGGACCAGATGGGAAAGCCACCCGGATAAGTGTCGAGCGCCTCATCCATGCGCCGACGCACGACATTGCTCAACAGGCTGAGAATCCGGCCGGTGAAGATCCTGCCGTGCTCATAGGGAAGTGTATCGACCGTGCTCTGCGGCATGTTGGCGCGCAGCAGGGCATCCGCATCATGGAGGCGAAGAAAGGGATTGGTGCAGTCATGCTGGCCGACGATGATCGCCGTGCGTCCGGGGTATGGCATGAAGAGAAAGGGGTTGAGCTTGACCAGCAATGACACGGCCTCGCCCGCGGTCGTCAGGATCTGCGCGATCTTCTGGGCGAGCAAGGCACCTTGGCAGTTGCCACCCAGAAACAGCGGACCCGGCAGGCCGAGCGAATGGATTTCCGCGGCATAGCTGACCGCCAGATGCATATGGATCTCGGCGCTGGTGGCCACGACCATATGCCCTGACCGCATGCCGTAAAGCGGCTGGTCCGGCCCCAAGGCACCCGCGAAGTTGGCGAACTCCTCATACCCCTGGAAGCACCAGAACAATGGCGGACGGGTACCGGCAATGTTGGCGCCGTAGATCAACCGATTTTCGCTGACCCGCTCACCCCGCCACCATGGCTCGGTGACGGCAACGACGGTCTTGCGAAGCTGATCGAGCAACGCGTTGTCAAGCAAGGCCGGCCGCCGGCGCGCAGCGCTCGGGACCTCCTGTTGGCCTGATTGGACTTGTTCGTTCATCGCCGCCGTAACCAGCCATTGAAATTGAAGGTGGCGTTGTAACCGAAACGGTCGCAATACGCCGCGTCGATTTCGTAGTCTGCCGCCCGCCGGCTCAGAAAGGCGTCGATTGCGCGAGACGGCGGCGACAGCGACGTCGAGCCGAGTTGGCTATCCCCGTCGCTGCGAAACGCACCATCCTCGACGACCACATAATCACCGGCCGCCAGCAGCGGATCGAAATAGTCGAGCACGGCGGTGCAGGTGTCCTCGTCATGGGCGGAATCCTCGATGACCAGCAGCGGATGACCGAGGCTTCGCACTTCCTCCGGGGGCAGCACCTTTGCCAGATGACGGGCGTCGCCGACGCGCGCATCGATGCCAGGATGACCACCATGGTCGCGAGGCAGCAGATCGATGCTGATGACCCGCACCGGTAGGCCGAGAGCCGCCATGGTATCGGCCAGCCACAGGGTGCGGCCGCCCTCCAGACTGCCGACCTCGATCACCGCCGTTGGCTTCAATTGACCGAGCAAGGCGAGATAGTTTGCCATGTCCAGCGGATTGAGCAACATCGCGCGGCCCTTGTATCGATAACCAAGGCTGCCCTTCAGCAAGGCGATCAGCACATCGTCAGGCAGAGCGCTCGAAAAGCTACGGGCCGTTGTGCCCTGCCTTGTCCCGGCGCCCGCGGCGGCCAGTTGCGGACGGTTGGCGTTGAGCCGCTCCAGCTCACTGATCTTGCAAAGGCTGCGCAAGGGTCGGCTGAGGTCGAGCGGTGCGAGGACCGCCGCAAGCTGATCGGATGCTGCGAGCCGCGCCTTCGGCACGATTACCGCCAGACCGAACAGCATCGGCAGCCAGACCACCTCGAATTGCCCTTGCCGGCACGCGAGGAAGTCCTCGATGGCGGTCCTCACGCCGTTACGCGGACCACCCTCGTTTTCTGCGTGGTACGATCCCGCACTGTACCCGCCCGGCGACAGGCCGCGGTCCTGCGGCAGCACACCGCCGATGCGGTAGTCCTGGCGGAAGTCCGCAGGAATGCGGTCAGGGCAATAATACAGATCGCGTCGCCCATAGGGCCACTCCACGTCGTGACACAGGACGACCGGCGCCCGCGCGTCCAACGCGCCTTCCACGCCATAGATCGCCTGGAGTTCGTGATGCACGGTGTACCAGTTGTGGTCCCCGTCGATCAGCACCGCGTCCGCCGGGAGCAGATCGGCCAAGACCTCCAGGCTGGGGCGGCGGTGGAGGCCGATGGCATCAGGAAAGCGATCGCGCAGGCCTTCCATGTCGAAGCACGGCTCCGGGTCGACGATCTCCACTCGCGCCTCAGCCGTCTTCGCCCAGCCGGCGAGATAGCGGGAGTTTCGGCCGTCCCCCGCACCGATTTCAATGACGCGACGGGCGTCGATGGCCTGAAGAATGGGTTTGACGACGCTTGGCCAGAATTGGAACACGGACACTGCCTCCGGCGAAGGTTCAAGACTTGCGCCAGAAGGCGCCGGTCCAATCGATCATGGTGATGGGGCTCGTGATACCGCGTGCCGCCCTGAACGCGTCGACGGCCTGCGCGCATTGACCAAGGCCGCCGTAATCGTCGATGACGATGAAGCCGCCGGGGGAAACGCGGTCGTAAAGTGCTTCCAGCGCCTGCCTCGTCGAACTGTAGAGGTCGCCATCCAGCCGCAGCACCGCCAGTTGTTCGACCGCACATCCCGCCAACGTGTCGGCGAAGAATCCGGGCAGGAAACGCACGCGTGCATCGAGCAGCCCGAAATCGGCAAAGGCCCGCTCCACCCGCTCGCGCGAGACCGCCAGCGACGGATAATGCTCGCGGGAAAGATCCAAGCCTTGATCTTCCGGCTGCGAGGGCGGCGGCAGGCCGGTGAAGGAATCGGCGAGCCAGACATGGCGGTCCTGATCTCCGCTGAGATCCAGAACGGCCTTCATCAGCAGGCAGGCGCCACCGCGCCAGACACCGCATTCCATGAGGTCGCCGGTCACGCCCTCGTCCAGCGCAGTGGTGACGCACCATTCCAGATGGTCGAGGCGCTTGCGGCCGATCATCGTATAGCCGAGGGATCGGCCGGGATCTCCACTTAGCGTGTCGAAGCCCATCGCGCGGACGCGGCGCTTTTCCTCCAGCGCCAGCCCCAGCTTGCCGGGCACGTCGTAAAGGGTGTCCGACCAGAACGTCGAGGGCACCTGCGTCATGCCGCGGAGTGAATCGAGCGCGACTTCGGTTTCGAGCCCCGTCTCATTCAGCAGAACGGCTTTCAGCAGGCTCAGATATCGGCTCCGTGCATCGGGGCCTGCCCGCATCACCGTGGCGGATTCGGAAGGCGCGGCATGGCCAGCGGCCAACTGGCGGCGATAGGCTTCCGCCGCTGCGCGTGACACCGGGCCGAAATAGCTGCGCTCCGCATCCACCACGCGTATCCGTCCGCGCAACCGGTAGTACTCGCGAGCGGCGTTCTTGTAGACGTCGAGCGACGCGGCATTGGTGTGGGTCCCGCCGTGGATCTGGTGGAATACGCCCTCGCCCAGCACGGTCACTTGCCGCGTGCCGGGATGTTCGAGCGCGCGCCGGAGGAGATCGGAATTGGCGGCGCCGCCGCCCGGGCTTTCGAAAGCCGGATCAAAGCCTCCGAGCGCCTGCCAGAGACCTTGCTGCATGACGATCAGATTGCTTTCGTTCAGCGGCCCGAACCAGCCTCGGGTGATGTTCTCGGCAAAGGGGCTGATCTCGAACAGGCGATAGCCGTTGCTCCGCCAATCGATGGTATCCAGCAGCCGGTCTTCCCAGACGGCATCGTAGCCCTGCTGTATGGTGACCCACTGCGGGCCGGGCCCAAGCTGAAACGACAGAGTCGTCACCACCGCGTCAGCGTCGGTCCGTGCCGCCCGCCGGCACGCGTCGAGCAGGCCGGGGCTGGCCATGCGGGCGCCGTCGATGTTGACACCAACCAAGGGAGCGGCTGCGAGGCTGATGCCGTGGTTGATGGCCCGCACTGGTGAAGGCTTGGGGTCGGGAAAGCAGTGGATCTGCAGGTTCATCCCGAGATCGGCGAAATCCTCGACCCGCGGCGGATGGGTTGAACCATTGTCGATGACGATCACTTCGTAGTCGTCCGCCGCGATGTCCTGCTGATAGCGCGGCGAAAGGCTATAGAGCGTGCGCGGCAGCTCCCGCGCCATCTCGTAGCTGATGACGATCAGGCTGAGCTCGGGACGTCCCGCGCTCATTCGACGATGCCGTTGGCCTGCATGTCGGCAAGCAGGCTGTCGATCGTGGAGTTGCGCAGGAAGAGCGTGGCCTCGATCTCGATGTCGAAATGCTCCTCCATCGCGCCAGCCATCACGACCGCATCGACCGAGTTCAATCCCATCACATGAAACCGCGTATCGCCTTTGATCTCGGACTCGCCGACATCGAGCAGCGAAACGAGAAAGCCGATGATCCACGCTCTGACCGCGTCTGCCTTCAACATGAGTGCCTACCTGTAGAATTGATTTCGAAGATTGCGGACGATCAGATCTGGACGGGAAGGTTTCTCATGCGTCTTTGATTGTGATGAGGTCGCCAGACGGGCTTCGGCAAGTTGAGGCGAGGACGCGGTCCCTTGAGAACC
Source organism: Bradyrhizobium sp. HKCCYLS2038 (assembly GCF_051167655.1). Taxonomy (NCBI): domain Bacteria; kingdom Pseudomonadati; phylum Pseudomonadota; class Alphaproteobacteria; order Hyphomicrobiales; family Nitrobacteraceae; genus Bradyrhizobium; species Bradyrhizobium sp. HKCCYLS2038. Next base: position 72,334 of record NZ_JBNPTM010000002.1, read on the forward strand.
GCGGCCATCGCGCTGCCGGCCTCGAGACGGGCGATCCATCCGCCGAGGCAGTTGTGCATCCCGCCCCCGAAGGACTGCACCGGCGGTCCGGCACGATCCGGCAGGAAGCGATCCGGGTCCGGATAAGCCTCGGGATCCCGGTTGGCGGCAGCGATCATCAGGATGATCTGCTGGTTCGCCTTGATGGGGCATCCGGCAATGATCTGATCCTCGTTGGCGCGGCGGCGAACCTGCTGAATCGGAGGTTCCAGCCGCAGCCCTTCGTTCACCGCGCCGGAAATCAGATCGGGGTTGGCCGCTACCCGCTCATACAAGTCTGGATGGCTCAGCAGCAGCCACAGGCTGTTGCCGATCAACGCCGACGTGGTCTCGAACCCGGCCATGAACACGAAGCTGGCAAGAGCCGCCAGCCGCTCGTCATCCGGCGCCGGCTCGGCGGCATCATTCAGGCTGACCAGCAGGGACAGGCCATCATCCGCCGGCGCGCGACGGCGCTCCGCGATGCGCTCCCGCAGGAAAGCGTGGGCTGTCCCAAGGCTGCGATTGGCCGCTCGGTAGTCCCGGATCGAACAGCCCCGGTTGAGGATGACGGGCACACCGGCGAGGGTGCGGGCGAGCCACAGCGCGTCGTCGTCGGCAAGGCCGAACAGCCAACCCATGAACAGGGGCGGCAACGGGTCGGCGTAGTCGGTCATCAAATCCATCCCGCCATCGCGCACCAACGGGCCGACCAGGCGCTCGGCGATGGCTTCCACCGCAGCAGCGCAACTCGCCTGGGAGCGGAACGCCAGCAGTCGCGCCACGAGCGAGCGCAGCGGTCCATGCGAGGGCGGATTGCGAAAGAACAGAACCATCTCGAGAAGGCGCAGCAGCTCCACCGGGTCCTCCCCCAGCGCGCGAGCCACGTCTCCAACGAACTGACCGAGATCGAGGGTCAGGTGGCTCGAATTGGCAAACGCTTCGCTCACCTCGCGGTGGCGCAGGAGAACCCAGGCCTGTTCCGTATCAGTCCAGAAAACCGGCGCACGCTCCCGCAGGGCCGCATAGACCGGATAGGGGTCTTCACGCAGATCAGCCGCCAGGCTGTTGAATGCCCCAAGATCAAGCATTGGCCCCGTTCACGCTTGCCGAAAATGAAAGATTGGCCCGCACCGGCGCCTCATTGCGTGTTGCTACTGCTTTACTGGGCCGAGTGTCGCTGCGTCCAGTCGGAAGGACGCGAGTTCCCCGGCCACGTAGGCGTCGCGGCAGGCACGGCGGCGGATCTTGTTGCTGGTGGTTCGCGGCAGGGTTCCCGGTCGCAGCAGCACGACATCCGATGGTCGCATGCCGAAATTCTCGCAAATATCAGCGGAGATTGCCTTGGCGGCGTGCTCCAGCTCCGGGTCGGCGATATGGCCGCGCTTAACTTCCTGAAGCAAGATCAACTCATCCTTCCCGTCGCGATCAATCGCGAAGGCGGCTGCCGTTGCAGCCAAGGCAGGATGCGCCCGGCAAGCCGTCGCTTCGATATCTTCCGGATGATGCTTGGCGCCGTGGACGATCACCACGTCCTTCAGGCGGCCCACGATGACGAGATTGCGCCCGCGCATCAGACCCATGTCGCCCGTGCGCAGGAATGGTCCGGCCTGCGCATCATCGGAAAGCCGCGCCCGGAAGGTCGCGTCCGAGGAAGCTGGCTGCTGCCAGTAGCCTGCCGCGACGTGGGGGCCGGCCACCCAGACCTCGCCCACCTGCCCTTCCGGCACGCGATGCAGGCTTTGCGGATCGACGATGGCCAAACTCTGCCCGGCAGCCCCCTCCCCGCAGATCACACGTTCCGCGCCCTCACCGTGCAGCGGTATCGCTGGCTCCCGAACACAGCGAAGGCCACTGCCGGCCGGCCCGCCGGACACGAACAGCGTCGTCTCCGCCATGCCGTAGCAAGGAAACAGCGCTTTCGGATCGAAACCGGCGGGGGCCGCGCGCTCGGCAAAGCGGCGCAGATCATCGGCCCGCACGGGCTCGGCACCACAGAAGGCGACGCGCCAGGAGCTCAGGTCGACGCCGCTGAGCTGATCGGGGCGGATGCGATCCGCACACAGCGCATAAGCGAAATTGGGACCGCCGCTGGTCGTGCCGCGATGGCGCGCAATCGCCTGCAGCCAGCGCAACGGGCGCTGGATGAAATCCATCGGCGACATCAGCACGGCAAGGCCACCCACATACAGCGGCTGAAGCAGCCCGCCCACCAAGCCCATGTCGTGAAACAAAGGCAGCCAGCTCACCATGCGCGTATCTGCATCATGACCGAAGGCCGTGCGGATCATCTCCATATTGGCCATCAGATTGCCGTGGGTCACGATCACGCCCCGGGGATCCGCGGTTGAGCCGGACGTGTACTGGAGAAAGGCCGGATCGTTCGGCGTGATGACAGGCAGCTCCGAGCTCACCGCCCCGTCCGGCATGCCCTGATCGGTCACGATCCAGGGGACGCCGGAGAGATCGGCGGGAAAGGCACCGCGGATCGTTGCATCTGCCGCAAGCGGCGCGCAGGTCAGAACGACATGCGGGCGGGCATCGGCCGCGATGGCCGCAATGCGGGGCGCCGAACGCGACGGAGTGATGAACGGTGTAGGGACCGCGATCGCGCCAGCGTAAAGGCACGCGCAAAAGCCGACGACGAACGCAAGGCCCGCAGAATAGACCAGCAGCACAGGCTGGCCTTGCGCCCCTTCCCGGACCAACCGCTCCGCCAGGACGCGGGCCTGAAGATCCAGCTGCCCATAGGTCAGGCTCACCCCGTCGCCCTCGCCCCGCTCCAGGAAGCGCAGGGCGATCTTGCCGGATATGGCGTTGGCGTGGTGATGCAGGACATGGGCGAGACTGGCTTGGAATGTCCCGGCCCCTCCGTCTGGGCCGTCGTCGCGCCCGCGCATCTGCACCCCTACTGCCCTCCCTGCCGGAAGCGCTTCACCGCGTCCGTTGACGGGCTGACATTGAGGTCCGCCCCCACGTCACATCGGCTGCACACGGGCATGTCGGCGCGCCGCGAGACCAAAGCGTCGAGGAACGCCGCACGCGCCTCCGAGGCAAACAAGGTGCTGTAGCGGCTCTCGCCGAGATTGCCGAGGAAGGCCGCGCCCGGGTGGAAGCAGCACGGGACGATGTTGCCGCGATGATCCACGTACAGGTTATGCGGATCGGCCGCGATAGCGCAGCCCCCCTCGCCCATCGGCACTTTGTCCCGCGCCTTGTCTCGGATGCTGTCGGGCAGTTGAAGCCATCCCCTGAACTCCGGATGGACGCCATAAGGCTTCAGCACGTCGCGCCAGCGCCGCTTGTCCTCGGGAGCCTCGATGACACACCGCGCCCGCAGATGAAGCCTCGGGTAGCGGGCCGCCAGATCACGGGCAACGGACAGGAAGGACATCAGCTTGGACCACTTGGCCGGTGGCCGCAGCGCCTCGTATTGCGCCGGCGTGCCATCGCCGTCGCAGCTGATGGTCAGCAGATTGACGACGCCCATTGCCACCAGCGCCTCGAGCCTGTCCTCGGCGTTGCACTGGGCATTGGTGGAGATCTCGATCCAGTTGATATCAGTCGGGCAGTCGCGCAGGCTGCGCCCGATCTCCTCGAGCTGCGGATGCAGCAGCGGCTCGCCATAATTGAAGAGCCGCAGCAAGGTGATCTTCTGCACGTCGATGTTGGCGAGGCAACGACGGAACAGATCCGGCGAAATGAATTCCGGCCTCGGATTGAGCCCTGAATTCGGACATCCAACGCACCGCAACTGACAGCCGCCAACGACGTCGAAATGAACCGTGGTCAGTTGCCGCTGCAGCGAAGCTTGCTCCGAATGATCCAATTGAGAACTCAGCGAAGCAGCCATGGATGTTGCAATTACTGACGATGGGATGCGCTGGAACTCACAGAAGCTGATTGATCAGCGCGCGTGGCTTTCTGCGACCTCTTCGCGCTTCAACCAACGGCAACTCCCGATGAAGTAAACTTTCGTACTGTAAGCTTTCACAAGGCGTCAAGCGCGGCAAAGGGCATAAGCATCCCGATGAGCAGATGCATGATGAGACAGACCTGCGCATATTCTTTTGCGCGGACTAAAGAATTGCTGCTTGCCCGTTCCTGTGGACAAGTGCCTGCGCCGCAGGACGCCTCATAGCGATCTCGGCGCACACCATCGGAAAGGCGGCCCGCACTGTCCGTTTGCCGTCGACGAAGAAGCCCGGTCCGCCGGTCAATTCCCCCGCGCACAATTCGTGTTTTACAATGCCCACCAATTTGCCTAGGAGACAGGCTCTTGCTTTCACGTTCCTGCTGAAGCTCGGTCCTAAGCATCGGCCTGCTCCAGCATTCTCACGTCCGCGAGCATTATGAACGAGAACGACACGTTCGTCGCGGCTCAGAACATGACCGCACCGGGATTGCGCCAAGGCCTTACAGACCTGAGCGACATGCCCTATCGCCGCCGCCGGCCGGCGCGGCTGTTGACGAGGATGTTCGAACTGCTCGTCGGAGCAGGTGTCGGCGTTTGGCAGCTCGGCCTCGCCGGTCGGGATGCTGTGCTGGACGTGCGGGAGAACTGGGGCGGCGCCGAGCGTCGGCTGCTGCACCGGTTCGATGGTACGGGTGGAGGCCAGGGTCGCTCGGTCGCGATCTATGCCCATTTCGCTCCCTATTCGGGCGTCAGCGCGATGGTGGCCCGACAACTGCGGGACTATGCGCGCCTCGGCTTTCGCATCGTGTTCGTGTCAGCCGCTCCTCATTTTACGGACGCGGATTTCGCCTCGATCCGCGACAGCGTGGACGTCGTCCTGCATCGGCGCAATTTCGGGCTGGATTTCGGAAGCTGGGTTGATGCGATCACCCTCCTCCCCGACCTTGTCGACGACATCGACGAACTGCTGCTGGTGAACGATTCCGTGCTCGGCCCGATCCATCCGCTGGATGGCCCGCTGGCCGAGATGCGGCGCGGCGGAGAGGGCCTGTTCGGTATGACCGACAGTGTCCAGTATGCCCCGCACCTGCAATCCTACTTCCTGCTCGCGCGCGGCGGCGATGCCATCGCGGATCTCGCGGACTTCCTGAGGGACGGCAGGCTCAGCGTTTCCAAACGGCGCGTCGTGAAGCGGTTCGAGGTCGCCCTGAGCGGCCACATGCGCGACCTAGGCTATAGAGTTGCGGCGATCTGGAACTACGAGACGCTGGAAGCGGAAATGCTGCGCTCCGACACGGACGTGGCCGCGCTTTTCGCGCAGCTTCCCCGCTTCAGGCTGAGGCCTGGTGGTCCCGGCCTGTTCGGCATGCGCCGCCAGTTGCTCGACCTGCCCTTGAACCCAGTCCACCACTTCGCGGGGCTTCTGGTGCGCCGGTGCGGGTTCCCTTTCCTGAAAACGGAACTGGTGCAACGCAATCCCGCGCGTATCCTCGATGCGCTTCAGTGGCGCGATCTCGTCCCGCGCGATGCGCCGGTTTCCCTGGCGCTGCTGGAGGATCATCTCGCGTCGCTCGAGCGGCCCATGCGCCGTCGGCGGCGGGCTCGGCTGCCGCAGCCCTCTCTCAACCCCAATGCCACTCCCGCGAAGGACGCGGTCGCGGCTCCGCAGCCAACGGCGGCGCCAGCCACCGAAAGGCCGTGGCAGCTGCCATTGAGGTCGGCGTGGGAACGCAGCCAGCCTGCCGCCGCCGCAACGGTGGCACCGACGCTGAGCGCGGAGACTCTGACGCGCGCGGTCTCCCGCACCCCGCTGGTGCTCAGCGTCAGCCATGATGACTACGCGATCCATACGGGCGGCGTTCAGAATGTCATTAGCGAGGAACAGCAGGCCTTTGCCGGCGAAGGGGTGAGTTACCTGCATCTCTCGCCCACGAAGCCGACCAGCGGCCTGGTCCCGGCCCAGCCCACCGTGCTGTCCGTGCGGCTGGATGGTGTGCTCCTTGGCACCGCGTCGGTCGATGACCTGAGGGCCGTGCTCTCCGGCCTCGACCAGGAGAACGCGGTCCTGGCCACGATCATCCATCATTTTTCGGGCCACGCACCGGAACAGATCCTCGCCCTGCACCAGGCGGCCGGATCGCCGCAGGCCATCGTCTGGCTGCACGATTTCGGGACCCTCTGTTCAAATCCGTTCCTGATGCGCAACGACATCGTCTTCTGCGGAGCGCCGCCGGCGCAGTCCGCCGCCTGCGGCATCTGCGCGTATGGCGCAGGCCGGGAAGCGCACATGGGACGGTTGCGCACCTTCTTCGAGGCCAGTGCACCGACCTTCCTCGCGCCTTCCCGGACGGCGCTTTCCTTCTGGCAGGAACGCATCGGCTTGACGGACGAGATCTCATCTTGCGAGGTCGTGCCGCCGCTTCGCCTGGTCCCCCTCCCCTTGCCGGCCCGCCAGCGAGTGCAGGACCAGCGGCTGCGCATCGCCCATGTCGGGACGCGGCACACGCACAAGGGCTGGGCGACTTTTGCTGCGCTGGCGGAGTCGCTCGCCTGCGACGACCGCTACGCGTTCCTCCAGCTGGGGCTCGACCTCGGCCATCCCTTGCCGCCCTATATTCGCTGCGTGAACGTGGACGTCGCCGCTACCAAACGGACAGCCATGGCCGACGTGATCGCCGCCGAACAGGTCGACGTCGTCATCAACTGGTCGGAATGCTTCGAAACGTTTTCCTTCACCGCCCATGAGGCGCTGGCGGCCGGCGCCCTGCTCATCACCCACCCGAAAGCAGGCCATATTCCTGCGGCCATCGCGGAGTACGCGCCGGGACGCGGGCTGGTTCTCGATGACGCCGAAGCGCTGCAGGCGCTGTTCATCTCGGGCGCCATTCAAGAGCTGTGCGCCCGCTCCCCGGCCACGCGGCACATGATGGTGTTCGGTGGTGCCAGCGCCGAATGGCTGCTGGCGCGGCGGGCGGATGCCCGCAAGCGGACGCTGGCGCGCCATGCCTGACCGCAGACTGCCTAACAACACCGTGCATTGCTTCACATCCGCATCCCTCGCCTATGCCGACCGCGCCCTCGTGCTCGCCACCAGCCTGCGCCGCGCCCATCCGGACTGGGTGCTCTGGCTGTGCCTCGTCGACGTGCCCCCACCGGGCTTCTCCATGGAGGCGCTGACGGCGGCCTTCGACCATGTGGTGCCGGCGGAAGACCTGCCCATTCCGGATGTGCGCAGCTGGCTGTTCGGCCACGACGTCGTGGAAGCCTGCACCGCCGTGAAGGGCGCCATGCTGCTGCACATTCAGGCGCAAGGCGCTGACCGCGTCATCTATCTCGACCCGGACATTGCGGTGTTCGCGCCGCTCACCGCCATCGCCGAGCGGCTGGAGGTGGCGGACATCGTGCTGACCCCGCACCTGCTGGATCCCGAGCCCACGTTGGCGGGCGTGCTGGACAATGAAATCGGCGCCCTGAAGCACGGCATCTACAATCTCGGCTTCATCGCCGTATCGTGTCGCCCCGAAGGACGCCGCTTCGCCCGCTGGTGGGCGGACCGGCTGCGTCTGTTCTGCGTGGACGACATTCCCGGCGGGCTGTTCACCGACCAGCGGTGGTGCGACCATGTGCCGGCCTTCTTCCCCTCCACCCACATCCTGCGCGATCCCGGCTGTAATGTCGCAAGCTGGAATCTCGCGAACCGCCCCCTGACCATCGGGCAGGACGGCGTCATCCGCGCGGCGGGCGCCCCGCTCTGCTTCTTCCACTTCACCAAGTTCACTAGCGCGGGCCGCCCGATGCTGGAGCGCCATGCCGGCTCCGGCAGCGCGCTGGACGAGGTGATGGCCTGGTACAGCGCCGCCCTCGCAGCCCATGCGCCGCGAGGCTTGCCGGCCGGCTGGTGGGCTTATGGAAGCCATGCGGACGGACGGCCCATTCCCCGCGCCCATCGTCGATCCTGGCGCGCCAACGCCGCCTTGCGGGCGGAGGTGGCAGACCCGTTTGCCGTCGCCTCGCGCGACTTCGCGCGTCTTGCCGGATATCCCGCATGAGCCTGCCGCGCATCGCCGTGGGGCGGACGGCTCACGCATGATGCGCGGCCTCATTCTCCTGATCTGGCTTGTCTCGCTGGCCGTGAATGCGCCGGGTCACCTCTCCTACGATTCCATCGTGCAGCTCACGGAAGGGCGGACTGGCGTATTCGCCGGCTTCCACCCTCCGCTCATGTCGGCCTTGCTCGGCGTATTTGATCATGTCCTCCCCGGCACGGCGCTCTATCTCGTCGTCGTCTCAGCTCTGTTCTACTTGCCGCTGATCGCACTGGCCGGGGTCGACGCCGGGCGCCGGCCTCTGCACTGGCTGGCGAGCGCGGCGCTCGTGCTCCTGATCGCCACACCCTTCCTCCTCATCTATCAGGGCATCGTCTGGAAGGACGTGCTGTTTGCCAATCTGTCGCTCTCGACCTTCGCCTGCCTCGTGCAGGCGGAACGCGAGGAGCGGCGCCCCGCCCGCCTGTTCTGCCTCGCCGCAGCGGCGGTGCTCGCGGCCCTGGCCATGGCCACGCGTCAGAATGGACTGCTGGTGCCGGTGTTCGCGGCGGCGGCGCTTGCCTGGCCGATGACAAATTTCGCTGGGCTGAGACGGAGGATCCTAGCGAGCAGCGCATGGCTTCTGGTGGTCGGACTGGCGTTCCTCGGGACGCAGGCCGCGATCGCGAGGGTGGCGACGCAGCCGGTCGGAAGCGGCTTCGCCAATGGCCTGATCGTCCTGCAGCGCTACGACATCGTCGGCATGATCGCCCACGGCGCGCCCCCCTTCGACGGCGCTGCGGCCGGGACCGACGACGCGGCCCATGTCACGGCCACGTTCCGCCGCGATTATGAGGCGAGCCGGCTCGATCGGGTGATGAAGACGCCGGAGGTCATCGCCTATTTCACTCGCACGGGTTTGGATGGCGGCCAGTGGTGGCGCATGGTGCGGCAAAATCCCGGCGCCTGGCTCGCCCATCGCGCGGCCGTCTTCCGCTGGATGGTGTTTCCCCCCGACGTCAGGGAATGTCTGCCGGTCTGGGTCGGCGTGGACGGGCCCGCCGAACAGATCTCGGCGCTCGGGCTCAGCCGCGGTGCGCGTCCGCAGGACAGCGCGCTCTATGCCTATGCCACGCCGTGGTTCGGCACGCCGTTGTTCGTCAACGGCGCGTGGGCGCTTCTGGCCGTGGCGCTGGGTGCCGTCCTGCTGTGGCGGCGCCAGAGCGGCGACGTGACGATGGTCTTGCTGCTCGGCACAGCGGTCGCCTTTTGCGCCAGCTTCGCTCTCATCGGCATCGCCTGCGACGTCCGCTATTTGTTTCTGCTGCCGGTCGCCTGCTGCGGCGCGCTTGCTCAGCTGGCCGCGGTAGCGAAAGACCGAGCCGGATCGTTCAGTGGGTCCGGAAGGTCAGCCAGTGAGCGGCCTCGATCCCCGCCAGCGCCACCGCCTCCTGCGCATCCGTCCTGAAGACCTCCTGCAGATAGGCGATATCCTCCGGCGACATTGTCTCGCCGGGTCGCGGGTTCGAATTGGCCCGAATGCGAGGGACCTCCGGAAACGCGGGGAGATCTGCGAAGCCGGCGATCCGCGACAGCGCCGCGGGCACATCGGCAAACAACCGCGCATACTCCAGGAACAACAATTGCCGATCCGGGAACAGCCTGCGCGCGCGGCGAATCTGCGCCGCATAGAAGCCTCGCTCGACATAGGAAAAGGCGCGCAGCGCCGGTCCGCACTCATCCGATGTCATCCGGCGACGCCCATCGCGGATGGCCTGCGCGAAGTCCAAATCTTCGGCGCCACGATGCCGCTCCATCGACCAATGCGACCAGGCCCGCTCGATGGGGTCGCGCAGAATGATGATGATCCGCGCCTGCCCATTGTAACTCCTCACCCGCTCCAGACCGGACGGCCAGAAGCTCGTGATCGGAGTGGCCTCGAACCGGAGCAGGCCCTGTTTCCGGGCTGCGAGCGGATAGTAGGAATCGAGGCGCTCGTCCGGCGGCTCGCTCCAGTCCTGAGTCTCGTCATCGAAGACGTGGGTTTCCTTGACGGACGGGCCGGCGAGGCCGGGATGGAGCCGCAGATAGGCGTCAAGGCTGGTGGTGCCGGCCTTCTGCACGCCGGCAACGAACAGCCCGACCCGATCACTCACCGCCTGCTGCCTTGATACAGCGATCGGTTCAACTGCTCGAACAGCTCCGCCATCGCCTGCTCGTCCCGCTGGGGATCATCGGATGCCCAGGCAGGATGAGCCGTCGTGAGCCGGCGGCTGAGAAACTCGATCTCGGTGGAGAGAGACATCCTCGCCGCACAGGACAGGACCTCCGCTGCCGCCGCATCCACGTTCGCCCGCCCGGCATCGTCATCCGTGTCGGCGAGGCCGGAGAGAGCCGCATGCAGACGGTCGAGCAGACCACCGAAGCCAGCACCGAAAACATCGGTCGACTGCAGCGCCTGATGGTGACGCAACGACGGCTTCACGGGCGCGTCCTCCGGATCCTCGGCGTGCCAAGCGCCCGGCAGCGTGCGAATCCGCTTGGCGGTTCCCCGCCAGTCCGCGAGCACGTCCTCATAGCGCACGGTGATGCGGGGCACATCACGGCTGTCCTGTTCGGCCGCAATCACGTGCCGCGCCCAGAGCAGGCCGGCATAGCTCGCCGACATTCGGTTCCGCGTCGCGAGCGAGGCCGCGACTTCCGCCGGGTGGCGCAGGGCCAGCACGACGCAGCTCTCCCGTCCCGCCAGCCCAAGCACTTGGCGGAACAGCGGGAAGAAGCGGCACATGCGCGGATCCTTGATCACCGGCAGGACCGCCTCGGGGAAATCCTCCGCCATGGCTTCGACCATCTCACCGATCAGCCCGGCCGCGACGTCGCGCGGGACGGCGGCGAGCGAAAATGGCTTCACGTCGAACCAGACGGAGCCCGCGGCGGACAGCAGCCGTTCATGCAGAACGACCAGCATGGCCGGTTCGAAATAGCCCTCGGGATTGTCGGGGCCCGGAGGGCTGAGACGCAGCGGCAGCGTCGCGCCGAGACAAGACAGCAGATGAGCCAACGCGGAGGTTCCGCTGCGATGCATGCCGAGAACGATGCAGGCATGAGCCTGCGACGAAGATTGCATCATCGAACAGTCCGTGGCTCCCTGCTCGCCCTTTCGACTCCGGCCGGAGCCGAGCATGGTCGGGCACTCACTTCAATCACACCTGCACCGTCCCCGGCAAACCCATTGGATTGTCTGCTGGGGAAATCCGTCCTGGCCGGAACCGACGCTGCGGACCGGGCGCTCCACCTGGGGCGCCACCGCTCCGCCGCGGCTGGTTGGCAGGTTGCGTACCTCGCAGGCCGTGCCGGCATTCCGCGAGCCGACGTCCATCGCGGAGACGACCACTCGGACCCTCAAAGCTGCTGACACTGCGGTGGCAGGTCAACGAGACAAACAGTTCACCGGCAAACGAGCCGTTTACAAGGGCGTCCAGCAAACGCCAGCACGGAACCACGTCTCGCGCCTTTCTGCACGTTTCAAACAGCAGGCATGACTGGGCTGTCTCGCGGCGTCCTGCGCCCGAGCTTTGCGATCAGTCAACCTCTCCTTCGAAGAAGAGGCGCAGGGAAGACCGGGTATCGGCTGACACCCGCGGTCCGCGTGCAACAAGAAGCACGCGGCAGAACCACAGGTTCAGCCCAATATCCGGCCTTCCCCGCGCGACGGTTTTGCGGCTTATAGGCGCTCTCCCCGGGGACCGGCTGTCTTGCCCCCGTCACCAGCGGATCATCATCACCACCGGCTTGGCATCAGCTTCGGGATGCCAGGACCACACCATTTCGCCGTCGCCTCGCTCCGTTCGTCGGCACAGGTCGTGAGACCAGGCTGCAGAGCAACGCGCCCATCGCATCTCCAGCTCGACGCTTCATGACGATCGCGAAACGTCCCTCTTCAGCGAGCCGGGATGCGCGAGACTGTGGATGTGATTTGCCCGACGGTGCAAGGGAGAAGTGCGCGACAAACTGGCACGACGGGCAGTTGGCGCATGTGGGGCATGCGCGGATTGCCCGTCGAGCAGACGATCCAGTCGATCGGCGACAGCGAAGGAGCGCAGAGGCGCAGCCTCAAACCCTCTCCATGAGCACGCTGCTCATGGTCTATTTGCAACTCCGGGTCTAGGGCTATCCCCTCATGGTGAGGAGCGCCGCACCACCGGTCGTGCCATGACGAGGACCTTTCATGGCGGCGCGTCTCGAACCATGAGGCCTCAGCTCGGGCCTCGCCCTTCGAGACGCGCGCCAAGGGCGCGCTCCTCAGGGTGAGGAGTGAAAGCGTGCTCTGACATTTCAAGATCCCGATCGGAAGAAACGCCGTCTCCCGTCTCCATTAGCTCGCTGCTGATAGTCCACCTACGCCTCGGTTGCGGATCTGACGCCTTATGGTGAGGAGCGCCACAAGGCGCATCTCGAACCACCGTAATCTCGTCGTGTTTACGGCAGCGCCGCAAACGGATCGCGCACGGCAATACCCAGCGGCTCGAAATGCCGGAGGTTGCGGGACAGGATGGTCAATTGATGTCGGCGCGCCGTCGCGGCGATGACGATGTCGGCAAAGCCCGGCGCATGGCCGAGTCCCCTAGCCCGATCCGTCAAGACGCCGGCGATCCGGGCGGCCTCGATGTCGAACGGGAGAATGCGGTGGGCGTAGAGATGCACCACCGTTTCCAGCCACGCGGCGATGTCGGCACTCTTGCGGGTGGCACCTTCCCGCCGCAGCTTCGCGATCCCGTCCTCGATCTCCGCGACCGTCACGACCGAGATGAACAGCGACGCCGATTGCGCATCCATCCAATCGACCAGCGCGGCCGGGACCGAACGTCCCGGCGCCGCCGCCGAAATGACGTTGGTATCGACGAGATACACGATGTCAGAAATCGGCGGTTCGTGCCGGAGACGGGTTGCGCTCTGGCACATCATCCGCTGCCAGCGGCGACGCCATCAACAGACGTCCAAAGCTCGGCACGTGAGACAACCGTTCCCACTCCTCATAGCTCAAGACGACGACTTCGCGCTTGCCGTGACGCGTGATCACCGACGGCTTGCCCTCGACCGCCTGATCGACAACTGCGGAGAGGTTTGCCTTGGCATCACGAAGCTGAATCTCGCGCATGTTTTTGCTCGTTCACCATTGTGACTACAGTGGTCATATAGCGCGAATGACCCGCCGCGGCAAGTCTCAAAGCCGCCTATGCTGCGTCGCGACCAACCTGCTCAATGGACTCCGCCGTCAGAGCTATTGGCGTCGCCAAGGAAGACGCTCCAGCTTGACAAATCTCGCATTCAGAACAAAAAAGGAACGAGCGACTCCGCCCGGCTGAACGCCAGGGGACGGTCGTTGACCGAGGCCGCAGGAGATCGGCGCGTATCCCATGAAGCCCACCACGTTGCCGGTCTACTATTACCTCGACCATTTCGTCGAAATGCTCGAGTTCGTCGAGAGGACGTATGGCGAGATCCTCACCGACGACGACCGCGCGTTCACCGCGCGCTTTCGCGGCCTCTCCAAAGACGCGCAGTGTCTCTTGATCCGAATGGTCAACCGACGTGGACCGATCTTCAACCGCGCGCTGTTCAAATACCCGGAGATCACCGATCTCGACACCGCCGCTCGAGACCTGATCGCACGTGGATACGCCCGTGGTCTTCGGGCCGAGGATTATTCGGCTTTCCTGCTCTGCCAACCGAAGACCACGCTTCTCGACGGCGCCCGCGCGGCGGGATTCGGCCGCGATATCCGCACGTCCTGGTCAAAGCCGGCGCTGGCCGACTTTTTCATGGCAACAATTCCCTTCGATCTCGCCGCGAAGCATTGCGGCGCCGCAGGCTTCATCGCTCTCGACAACACGCGATCCATCGACTTTCTGCTGTATCTCTATTTCGGAAAGACCGCCGACAATCTCAAGAATTTCGCCCTGCGAGATCTCGGCGTGCTGCGCACGAACCAAGAGTCGTCGTTCAGCTCCCGCTTCGTCGATTCCGACGAGGCGCATGCCTGTTTTCACTACAGCCAGGTGCTGGACCGCATCGAGGCTCGTTCCCCCGACATCTACCATTGGGCGGTCACCGCGATCCTGGACGGCCCGCCGCGGACGACCGACTACGCCGCCGATATCGCCTCTCGCTCCGCGTGTCAGGTCGGACAGTTTTTCGAGAAGCAGGGCGAGCTGGATCTTGCTGAGCGCCTCTATCGTTTCGGCCGGTCGGCCGACTGTCGCGAGCGCCTCGTCCGGCTGCTGTACACCAGGGGCGACAAAGACGCCGCCGAGGTTCTGTTGCGGGAGATGATCGACGACCCCGAGAGCGACGATGAGCACCTCTTCGCAATGGACTTCTACGCCCGCAAGTTCGGCCGGCAACGGACGGGCCTCAGCACGGCGTTGCTGCGATCCGGGCGCTTGATCGTCGTCGACGATACGCACCGCGGTCATCCGGAAGCAGGCGTCGCAAGCGTGCTGAGACGTCGGGGCGGTGAGGTCTATTTCGCCGAGAACACGCTATGGCTCACGCTGTTCGGGCTGCTGTTCTGGGATGAGCTTTTCGAATCCGGCCAGCTCAACAGCCTGTTCGATTGGGTTCCGCATTGCCTTCGCGACCGGACCTTCCATCGGCGTTTCGCCGCGCCGATCGATGCGAAGCTCGCGCAGGTCGAAGCCGGGCATGGACTGCCGATCATCCTGCGCACGGTCGCCACCAAATGGGGCCGGTCCAACGGACTCTTCGCTTGGGAGCACGTGCAGATGGACGCGCTGCGCGCCCTGCTCGCATGCGCCCATGCAAACGGTTTGGCTGCCATTCTTCGGGCGATGTGCGAGGACTTCCGCGGCATGCGGGACGGCTTCCCCGACCTGATGCAGGTGCGCGACGGCAAAGTGTCTTTCGTCGAGGTCAAGGCGGAGGGCGACGCCATACGCCGCAATCAATTGACCCGTCTGCGCCAGCTCGAGCAGGCCGGCATACCGGCCGAGATCGGCCGCGTGGATTTCCGCTTCGACCCGGAGCAGGACTACGTCGTCGTCGACATCGAGACCACGGGCTCCTGGTCATCGGGCGATCGCATCACCGAAATCGGAGCGGTGAAGGTCCGCAACCATCAACTGATCGAGGAGTGGCACTCGCTGGTCAACCCGCAGCGGCCGATCCCCGCGAAGATCGTCGAACTGACCGGGATCACCAACCAGATGGTTCGGGATGCGCCCGTGTTTCACGACATCGCCGATAGCTTCATGGCGTTCATGGGTGACGGCATCTTCGTGGCCCACAATGTGAACTTCGACTACGGGTTCTTGTCGAGCGAGTTTGAACGGCTCGAACGACGCTTCCGCTTCCCGAAGCTGTGCACCTGCGTCGGAATGCGGCGCCGATATCCCGGGCACAAATCATATGGGCTGGGAAAGCTGTGCGCGATCTACGGCATCGAGTTGGAAGACCATCATCGAGCGCTCTGCGACGCTCGGGCGGCAGCCCGGCTGTTGAATCTCATCAACACCAAGCGCGTCGCAGACGCGGAGGCAGAAGCGGAAGCGGTGCAGGCGGCCTAACGCGCACCGAGAAGTCACGCTTCACTCAGTGTTCGCTGACGAACGCACGGATCACCCGCCTGTCGAGGTCAGACCTGCGCGGGGAGCGTCGTGCCCCTGATGATCCCCGTATCTTCCGCGCCCATCGGCTCGAAGTCGGTGTACATGTCGGCACCGGGGATGGCGGCCGCGCCAGCCCGGGCGACGGCGAGATCCTGCGCCCCAGAACCCGAGCCCGCCGCGACCGCACCAAGGATAAAGCCGTCGACGCGGATCGGCAGGCCGCCGATCAGATTGGTCCAGCGGCTTTCATGCGCCAAGGTGACTTGAATTTCCACGTCGGCATGCGCGCCGCCGGTCGGCGTACCCGACAGCGCCGATGTGCGCGCCTTGTTGATGGACGATGTCACACTCAGCCCCTTCGACCCGTCCATGCGCCCGAACGCCAGCAGGTTGCCGCCGGTATCGACCACGGCGATGCACATCGGCTGGCCGATGCGATCGGCCTCGGTGATCGCTGCGTTCAACACCTTGAGCCCGCCTGCAAGCGTCAGCGTGCGCGTGTCCTTGACATCGGTCATGACAGCTCCTCGAACAGGCCAAGTGAGAACTCTCTTGCAAGCGTCTGCGCCACCGCGAGCAGCGACGCATCGCCGCCGCGCCAGCCGATCAGAGACAGTCCGACAGGGACCGGACCGGATGTCGCAACGGGAAGGTTCACCTGCGGAAGCCCCGTCAACCCGGCGATGCACGTCAAGTCGACGATCCGATGCACGGCCGCGCGCATCTCCGACAGACGCGCATCGCGAGCGATCGGCAGAATGGGCGAGCTCGGCAGACACAGCATCCGTCGCCCGGCCAGCACATCGTCGAGCCGCTTCGATGCGGCCGCGCGGAAGACCTTGGCGGCTGCGAGATCTTGTACACTGATGCGTCCGTCATCAGCAAAGGCGCCGGCCACCTCCGAGGAAAAGCGCGGATTGACCCGATCGATCCAATCGCGAAATGTCGCGTGAAATTCGCTCCTCTGCAGGACGCGCTGATGGCGCCCCCACTCGAGAAGATCGCCATCTGCCAGCGCCGACACCGTGGTTGGTGCGACGCTGCGGAGCCGCGCGACAACCGGCTGCAAGGCAGCCCTGACCGGCTCGTCAGCCAGCGCAAAGCAATCGGACGCAATCACGATCTCCGGGTGAAGGGCACCCTGGATCTCCTCACCCAGCAGCACGCTGCCGACTTTGCTGAAGGTCAGCGCATCCCTGGCGAAATAACCGACCGTGTCGAACGACGGCGCCTGCGTCATCAGCCCTTCGACGGAGATGCGGCCGTGCGTCGGGCGCAGGCCGTAGATCCCGCAAAAGCTCGCGGGCGTGCGTACCGAGCCGCCAGAGTCAGTGCCGAGGGCGACATCGACCAAGCCGCCGGCCACGGCTGATGCGGAGCCGCTCGACGAGCCGCCGGGGACAAGGTCTCGCGCGAGCGGGTTGAGCGGCGTGCCGTCAAACCTGTTGATGCCGAGCAGCCCGAGCGAGATCTCGTCGGTGATGGTCTTGCCGGTCAGCGCGGCTCCGGCACCCAGCAACGTGTCGACGGCCCAGGCATCCGCTTCAGCGGCAGCATGCGTGGCGGCCCAGTCGGGATTGCCGCAACCGGTCACCTCGCCCGCGACATCGAACAGGTCCTTGACCGCAAAGCTCAGGCCCGACAGCGGGCCGGAGCGATGCGGCGGGCGCCGAAGAATGGCGCCAGGAATGAAGGCTCCGAGAGTGTCCTGCACGGCATATCCTTGATGAAGAGCAGGCGCGCGCCCTGCGGCGCACGCCTGCCGTCCTCTCTCCCCGCCTCACTCCTTGTAGAGCTTGCGGAAGTCCGGATGGGTATGGAACCAGTATTCGAAGCCCTTGACGTTCTTCTGCATCGCGTAGTCAGCAAAGCGCGTGTAGAGCGGGATACGCGGCAGATCCGTCATGACGATGTCGACCATCTTGTTCAGGCTGGTCTTGTAGACCTCGGGATCCCTGGTGAAGCGGGCCTCGTCGATGACCTTGTCGAGGTCGGGATTGACGTAGTTCGCGGTGTTGAACACCGAGTTGTTGCCGCCATGGAAGGTCCAGAAGAAGAAGTAATCGGGATAGTCGAGCCAGCCGTAGAATTCGGCGATGACCATCGGCATCGTCTTGCTGGCCATCTGGGCGAACCAGTTCGAGCCCGGCACCTTCTCGATCGTCAGCTCTACACCGATGTTCTTGAGCGCTTCCTGGATCAGGATCGCGGTCGGTT
The DNA here is from genome assembly GCF_051167655.1 of Bradyrhizobium sp. HKCCYLS2038. Lineage (NCBI taxonomy): Bacteria > Pseudomonadati > Pseudomonadota > Alphaproteobacteria > Hyphomicrobiales > Nitrobacteraceae > Bradyrhizobium > Bradyrhizobium sp. HKCCYLS2038. The sequence goes on from NZ_JBNPTM010000002.1 coordinate 90,138, forward strand.
CACGCACCGTGGACTCGCTGAGATCGATCGACAGCGTGGTCTTGAAACCGTTCGGGAAGCCAGCCTCGGTGAGCAGCTGCTTGGCCTTCGCCAGGTCCTGGCCATGCTTGATCGGCACCGGCCAGGTCGCATCGGGATACGGCTTGGCCGGATCGCCGCCGAACATCGGCTTGGCGCGGTTGTAGAGCGCGGAGCTCACGATCTCCTTGTAGGGAATCGCGTAGGAGATCGCTTCACGCACCTTCGGATTGTCGAACGGGGCGATCTTCACGTTCATGTCGACGAAGACCAGGTCGTTCTGCACCGGCACGCCGATGATCGTCACCTTGCCCTGCTCCGCCAGCTCGGCATAGTCCTTCGGCGGCAGGCCGACCGACATGTCGACGTCGCCCTTCTCCAGCAGCGCGCGGCGCGTACCGGCAGAGGCGATCTGCCGGTAGACGACGCGCTTGAGCTTGGGCAGAGGTCCGGACTTCCAGGCGTCGAACCGCGTGAACACGGTCTGCTGGCCCGGCGTCCATGACTCCACCTTGTAGGCGCCGCCACCACAATCATTGCGCGACACCCAGTCGAAAGCCCACGGGTCCTGCGCGGTGGCGTGCTTCTTGGCGAGCTCGGAGTTGACGATGACCGGCACCGGCACGACGAGATCCGGCATGGTCAGCTTGTTGAACTGATCGAAGGTGGCCTTGAAGGTGTGATCGTCGACCACCGAAAACTGTTCGGGCTTGACCAGCGAGCCCGCCGCCATCTGCACGGCCGGAAAGCCGCCGGCGGCGATGGCGCGGTCGAACGACCATTTGACGTCCTTCGCGGTGACCGGCGTGCCGTCGTGGAACGTCGCGTCCTTGCGCAGATGGAAGATGTAGGTCTTGCCGTCCTCGCTGGCTTCCCAGCTTTCGGCCAGTTCCGGCGTCATGATCTTGGCGTCGTACGACACCGTGCCGTCCGCCAGCGTCTTCTCGCCATGGCTGACGAGCCGATCATAGGCCTGCCAGACCACCATGCGGCTGTGATCGTTGGCGGTCGGCACCATCGTGTCGAGGCCATTGGGGCCCATCTCCGACACGATCACCAGGGTATCCTTGGCGATCTCGGCCGCGTGCGCAACAGCTCCGGGCAGCACAGCGGACGCTGTGAGCAACGCCGCTGCAACTAGACTGCGATAAAGCTTCATATCGTGCGTCCTTTCTGGATGTTTCAGGTGGGTGGTTGGAGGCAGTGTCAAAGGCCGAGCTCGCCCAGCAGCTTCGGCCATTCGTGCGCCCACGGGCGCGCCTGTTCGAAGGCGCCAGAGGCGGCGAGCACGGTACGATCCGCCAGATGGCGGCCGATGATCTGCATTCCGACAGGAAGGCCAGCCTTGGTGAAGCCCGCGGGAATGGTCGCCGCGGGCTGGCCCGTCAGATTGCAGATGAAGGTGAAGCAGAGCCAGTCGCCGGTCGTGACCATCTTGTCTTCGATGATCTCAGGCCCCTGCATGTAGAGCGGGAACGCCGGCACCGCGAGCGTTGGCGTGATCAGGAGATCGTAGTTGGCCATGAACCGCCACATGCGGTTGCAGACCATCTGGCGGATCATCTTGGCATCGGTGAATTCCTCCGCCGTCCACTGTCGCTGCAACAGCGCGACGAGATGCGGCGACATCTCCTTCTCGCGCCCCTTCATCATCCGGCGTAGGCCGGTGAGATCGGTGTCGCCGGCGACGATGGTCCAGAAATGCGGGAACGGATCGTCCCAGCCGGGATTGGCGCGCTCGACCGTGCAGCCGAGGTCGGTCTCGAACACGCGCACCGCTTCGGAGACGACGCGACGGACTTCGGGGTCGACGGGCGCATAGCCCCAGTCTTCGCTGTAGGCGATCCGCAGGCCCTTGATGCTCTCCTTCGTAGCATCGACGTAGTCGAAATCGGCGGCGGGGATGGAGTAGCGATCACGCGGATCAGGTCCGGTGATCACCTTGAGCATCAACGCGGAGTCGACCACGGTGCGGCTCATCGGGCCAACATGTTCGAGCGACTCCCAGCTCGACACGCCGGGATAGCGTTCGTCCCGGCATCCCGGATACAGCGGCACGCGCCCCATCGAGGCCTTGATCCCGTAGAGCCCGCACAGCGCCGAGGGAATGCGGATCGAGCCGCCGCCATCGGAGCCGATCGCGAACGGCGCGACACCGCTCGCGACCGAAGCGCCGGAGCCGGCGCTCGATCCGCCCGACGTCATGTCGAGATTCCAGGGGTTGCGCGTCGCCGGAAATACAGGATTGTGGCCGACGCCGCTGTAGCCGAACTCCGGCACATTGGTCTTGCCGATGATGACGGCGCCAGCGGCCTTGAGGCGCTCGACCACAATGTCGTCCTCGTCGGGCACGAAGTCCCGATAGAGCGGCGACCCCATGACAGTGAGGATGTCCTTGGTCGCGACCAGATCCTTGATACCGATCGGCACGCCCGCGAGCAGGCCGGGATCCTCGCCGGCCGCGATCTTGGCGTCGACCGCGGCAGCGGCAGCGCGCGCAACGTCGGGGGTCGGCGTGCAGAAGGCATGGATGTGCGGCTCGAGCTTGTCCATGCGGCGCAGGACCGCCTCTGTGACCTCCGTGGCCGAGAGGGTCTTGTCCTTGACTTTCGCCGCCACGGTGGCGGCGTCCATGCGGCAGATTTCGTTGTCAGCGCTCATCGTTTCCTCCAGCGGGTGAAACAGCGAAGTGGCAGGCGGCCAAATGATCCGGCCCTGTCGCGCGCAGCGGCGGCATCACCTTCGCGCAGATGTCGGCTGCTTTCGGACAGCGCCCGTAGAAGCGGCAGACATTGGGATCGGGATTGATCGGACTGGACGGGCTGCCGTCGAGCCGCGGCCGCGCTTCACCGCGCCGCGCGGGATCCGGGATCGCGGCGACCAGCGCATGCGTGTAGGGATGGCGTGGCGCGGTAAACAGCGCCTCCGCAGGCGCAATCTCGACGATCTTGCCGAGATACATCACGATCACGCGCGAGCACAGCAGCCTGACAACGTTGAGATCGTGCGACACGAACAGATAGCTCATCGACAGCCGCGCGCGCAGATCGGCGAGCAGCCGCAGGATCACGGCCTGCACGGAGACGTCGAGCGCCGAGGTCGGCTCGTCGAGGATCAACAGCGAGGGCTCGACAGCAACGGCGCGCGCGATGCCGACGCGCGCGCGCTGGCCGCCCGAAAGCTGATGCGGATAGCGCTGCAGCAGCTCATCCGGCAGCCCGACCAGGGCGGCAGTCGTCTGAACGCGGCGCGCGATCTCGGCGCCGTCGGTGATGCCGAGCAGCCGCTTCAGCGGATCGGCGATTGCCTGGAACACACGAAAGGACGGGTTGAGGCTCTCGGTCGCGTCCTGGAACACGACCTGGATACGCCGCCGGCTCGGCGACGCCGCGAATTTCGTCTGCGTAATCGCGGTGAGATCCTCACCGTCCATCAGCACGTGGCCTGCCGTGGGATCGATCAAACGGCCGAGCAGGCGCACCATCGTCGATTTGCCGCAGCCGGATTCACCGACGAGGCCGACGCTTTCTCCGGCTGAGATCACCAGGCTGACATCGTCGACGGCATGGAGCTTCGCCCCCTTCCCCGCCCGCTTGATCGGGTACAGCTTGGACAGCGAGGTGACCTCGAGCAGCGGCGTCATGACAGTGGAAACCGGCAACGCACGAGATGCTGGGGCGACACGTTGGTCCACGGCAGCTCCGCCTCGTCGCAGATGGGTTGCCTCAGCTCGCAGCGTCCGCTGAAGCGGCACGGCGGCAGCGCGCCGCGGAGATCGGGCAGATGGCCGGGAATGGCATTGAGGTCGTCGAGGCGCGACTCCGGCACGGGCGTCGCCGCCAGCAGCCGGCGCGTATAGGGATGCGCCGGACGCTCCAGCAGTTGTTCGGTCGGAGCGATCTCGACGATGTGGCCGGCATGCATGACGGCGATCCGGTCGCAATATTCGCCGGCGAGACCGAGATCGTGGGTGATCAGCAGGGTCGACATCTGCGTCGCGCGGCTCATCTCCCGGATCAGGTCCATGATCACGGCCTGCGTCGTGACGTCGAGCCCCGTCGTCGGCTCGTCCGCGATCAGCACCGACGGTGTGCAGGCCAGCGCCATCGCGATCATCACGCGCTGGCACATGCCGCCCGAGAGCTCGAACGGATAGGCCTCCGCGCGGCGTTCGGGATCGGGAATGCGCACCCGCGCCAGCGCCGAGATCGCTGCCTTCTTCAGGTCGCGCCGAGGGAGTGCGGCATGTTCCTGCAAGACGTCCTCGATCTGCTTGCCGACCTTGCGGATCGGGTTGAGCGCGGTGCGCGGACTCTGGAAGATCATCGCCATCTCGCGTCCACGCAGCTCGCGCATCGCCTCCGGGCGCGCCGCCAAGAGATCGATGCCGCCCATCGTGATCGCGCCCTTTGTGATGCGTGCGGCGGCATCGTTGAGGCCCATCACGGTGTAGGCGGTGACGGACTTGCCGGAGCCGCTTTCGCCGACCACGCCGACAATCTCGCCGCGCGACACCGACAGGCTGACAGCATCCAGCGCACGCACCACGCCATGACGAGTGCGGAATTCCACCGAGAGGTTGTCGATCTCGAGCTGCGCCATCACACGCGCTTTCTCGGATCGAGCAGATCGCGCAGCCCGTCACCCAGCATGTTGAAGGAGAACACCGCGAGCACCAGCGCCGCGCCCGGGAACATGAACGCCCACCACTCGCCGGAGATGATGTAGCTCGCGCCTTCCGAGACCATGATGCCCCATTCGGGCGTCGGCGGCCGGACCCCGAGCCCGATGAAGGACAGGCCGGCGGCATTGAGGATCGCCCATCCCATGTTGAGCGAGGCCTGCACCATCATCGGTGGCAGGATGTTCGGGACGATGTGGTTGATCAGGACGCGCAGCGGCCCGTTGCCGCCCATGCGCGCCGCCTCGACATAGCCGAGCTCACGCCGCACATTCACCTCCGCACGGGCGAAGCGGCAGTAGAACGGCAGGTTGATGATCATGGTGGCGATGATGATGTTGGCGACGCTGTTGCCGAGCGCCACCACGATGCCCATCGCCAGCACGAACAGCGGGAACGCCATGATGGTGTCCATCGCCCGGCCGATGATGCGATCGGTCCAGCCGCCGAAATAGCCGGCGAGCGCGCCGAGCGCGAGGCCGACCACGAAGGACAGCGCCACCGCCGACACCGCCATGCCGAGATCGAGCCGCGTCGCGACGATGACGCGGCTCAGGATGTCGCGGCCGAGCGCATCGGTGCCGAACGGATGCATGAGGCTCGGGCGCGCCAGCTTGGTGGTCGCCGAGGTGAGCAGCGGATCGTAGGGTGCGATCGATGGACCGAAGATCGCGCACAGCGCGAGCAGCGCCAGGATGATCGCGGCCACCAAAGTCAGGCGGTTTTCGCCGAACGCGTAGCCGGTGTTGCGGGCGAGCGTGACCAGACTCATCGCTCAGCCCTCGAACCGCACGCGGGGATCGACCAGCGTTGCGAACACGTCGACCGCGAGATTGAGCAGCACGTAGAGCACGGCCATCATCAGCACGAAGCCCTGCACCGCCGCGTAGTCGGAGGCAATCACCGCGGCCACCGCATAAGCGCCGACGCCCTGCCAGCCGAACACCTGCTCGATCAGCACGTTGGATCCGATCAGGAAGGAGAACACCATGCCGAGCACGCTCGACACCGGCAGCAGCACGTTGCGGAAGGCGTAAGCCATCAGGATCTTGCGCACCGGCAGGCCGCTGGCGCGGGCCGTGCGGATGAAATCGCTGCTCAGCGCCTCCAGCATCGCGGCGCGCGTGATCCGCGCGATCGGCGCCAGCGCGAACAGGCCAAGCGAGATCGCGGGCAATATCAGTTGAGCCAATGCCGCCCGCAACACCGGCCAATCGCCGGCGATGACGGCGTCGATGGTGTAAGCCCCGGTCACACGGGGCGGCGGCGAGAAGGCGATCTCGTCGAGCCGGCCGAGCGGCTGCGGCGCCCAGCCGAGCAGGAAGTAGAAGATATAGACGAACAGCAGGCCGACGAAGAAGGTCGGAAACGCGGCGCTCACGGTGACCAGCGCACGGCAGGCATGATCGACGCCGCCATTGATACGCGTCGCTGCCCACACCCCCATCGGAATAGCGATGCCGATCGCGAACAGCAGCGCGAACGATGACAATTCGAGCGATGCGGGCAGCCGTTCGAGCAGATCGGTCAGCACCGGCTGCCCGGTCGTGAGCGAGCGGCCGAGATTGCCGTGCGCGAGGTCGGCGATGTAGCTCACGAACTGCGCCGGCAGCGGACGATCGAGGCCCAGCGTGGCGCGGATGCTGGCGATCGATGCGGCGTTGGCCGCCGGTCCGGCGAAGAACGCCGCGGGATCTCCGGGCAGCGCGCGCGAGATGAAGAACGTGAGAACGACGACGCCCACCAGGCTCGGGATGGTGCCAAGCAGTCGTTTCCAAACGAAAGCCATCAGCGGTTCGCCTGCCATCATTCGCTGCGGCGACGGCTTGCGCCGCGCGCCTCAACGGGTGAGGCCCCATCGACAGTCGGACGCAGCCGGGGGCAATCGGCATGCATCACAGTCATGTCTAGGATTAAGCAAGCGCTATGCCATCATCGCCGCAGAGCCCTTGAAACGCAGGGCATATGCGGAACTGCTGTGATTTGTCCTCTGCGCGGCTCCGCAATGAGGTTGCGGAACGCGGGGCTCCAAGGCTCTCTGCATTCGTTCTCGTCACATGCATGAAATTCATGCAACGACGCAGAGCAAATAGAAGGCCGCCTACCCGCCCCCGTGACGAACCGGCCTCTAGTGAACCTGCGGAGTATTGACCCAGACGATGCGCGCTTCGTCGGGTCCGACGTTGCGATAGCTGTTGGTCAGATAGGCCTTGAAGAAGAAGGAGTCGCCGGCGGTCATCAGATATGTGGTGTCGTCGATGGTGAGTTCGATGGTTCCGGACACGAGGTAGCCGACGGCCTCGCCCTGATGGGTGATCAGATCGACCTTCTCTCCGCCGGGAGCGACGACGTGAATGTTCGCCTCGAGCAGATTCCCGGCGGCCACAGGGACCAGACGCTCGTAGATGACCCCTTTGCCGCCGCGCAGCGCATCGACAGGCACCTTCATCCGGTCTTCAGGTTTCTGCACCAGCTTGTAGTCGTCCACCCTCAGGCCGAAGAACGAGGCCATGTCGCGGTCGAGCGCGTGGACCATCTTATCCAGCATGGGCAGCGACGGCATGACTTTGCCGGCCTCGATCTTGGAGATCATGCTTTCATCGCAGCCGACGACGTGCGCGAGGTCACGCATCCGCATCCCCTTTGCCAGCCGTGCTCGCCGAAGACGCGGACCGATATTTAATGTGCTTTCCGAGTTCACGGGGCGGGTTCCAGCAGTTTCAGATAGCCGACATATGCATAATAATCACGTGATTTACCAGCATGTTATGCGGCCGGAAGGTAATTAAGGATGTGGAATTGACGCAGCGGTGGCCCAGCGGCGACCACAGTTGGTGGAGCCCCTCGCGCGACCGCCAGCGCCATGGCTCCCGCAGTTTGCCGGCAGAGCGAAATCGCTCAATGCCGAACTGCGGGGAAAGCTGGACTCCGAACTCTTGAACATGCAGCACTCAAGCCATCATCTCCAAGATGAGGCTTGAGTGCTGAAGAGGCGCAGCGGATTGTTAGCTAGGGCGGCACGCTCAAACGGCAGCCGTATTCCTGGTCTCACGCGGATCGGAGTCGCGATCTGGGTACACAACGGGCAGTGACATCGTACGGCGAAGTCAAGCCGCATCTCGTCACAAAGCCGAAGCCCGTTCTTGCCGCCTCACCTCCTCCGACGTTGCCCCTGGCACCTCGAACACGGGACCGATAGCAATTTCGACGAACGTCTCGTCGGCTCGCTGGATATAAAGAACATTAAGGCCTTGCGTCTGCGCCAGCGCCTTGTCTTGCCTTACACGGGGCCGAGAACTGGAAATCGTGAGGCCCCTGCTTCGCGGTGAAGCTGGCGGGCGAACGCGCGGACGGCCTGATCATTCGATCTGTTGGACTACGTGATCGGAGAGCCCGCGGTACTCATTTCAGGATCGATTTCGGGATCATGCAGTGCGAGCCACGGATCACGTTCACCATCTGGGTAACGTGGAAATCCCCGGCAAGGCTGCAGAGCGCGTAAGCGTCGTTGGCCGACAAGCCGCGGATGTCGCCGAGCCAGCGTATCATGTCGCGCAGCGCCTGCCTGACCGCGTCATCGAGATCCTCGTCGAATCCCATCGTCATGTAATGCGTGGGCGTTTCGGCCCTCGGCGCGGTCAGCTTCATGTCCTTGCGGACGGTGAACCTGAAATGGCCGGTCAATGCGGTCTCCAGGGCGGTGATGGAGACCTCGCCATGGCCCTGCACGCCATGGCCATCTCCCACCGAGAACAGCGCGCCCTCGTTGAACACCGGGAAGTAGACCTTGGTGCCGGGGCGGAGGTCCTTGTTGTCCATGTTGCCGCCCATCGCGCGCGGCATGATCGACGAGATCCGACCCCAGTTCGGCGGCGGCGCCACGCCCATCACGCCGAAGAACGGATCCAGCGGCAGCACGCCGCCCCATGGAAGCGTCGTGGTTTTCGCCTGCTTGTCGATCGGAAGGAACTTCAGAACGAAGTCCGGGAAGTCTTCTGGAATGGTGCCGAGCAGCGGAATGATCAGGTTGAATCCCCAATTCTGCCGAAGGGTGATGTCGATGATGTCCACCTCGAGCACGTCGCCGGGCATCGCACCCTCGACATAGACCGGGCCTGTGAGCAGATGCGGCCCCGGACCGCGCTCGCAATCCTTCAGTACTTCGGGATGCTCGGGGAGGATCTCGAACATGCCTTCCGGCGGCATGCAGTTCGGCTCGCCCGAGACCGTTTCGATGATCACCTCTGTGCCGGACTTGACGTGGACGATGGGCTGCGTGGTGGAATCGAAAAAGCCCCATTTCACGCTCTTTGCGGTCGCCGCTATCGTCATCGGGCTGGTCATCGCTGTCCTCCTCGCTTGGCTTTGACAATCTGTCGGTAAAGTCGGCTGCCGGTCATCGCTTGCCGGCGGGGCCGCGCGACATCCAGTCGCCGCTGCGCTCATAGGCATCGGCCGCCTGGTAGAGCGTCGATTCCTTCCAGTGCGCGGCGACCAGCATCAGCCCGATCGGCCTGCCGCCTTCGCCCAGCCCGCATGGCACGGAAATCGCCGGATGATGCGTCACGTTGAACGGGCAGGTGTTGGTGATCTGCTCCCAGCTGTGATTCATCAGCTGCTCGAACGGGGCGTCGGGGCCGGGGATCGGCGACGCCATCATCCGCGTGGTCGGCATCAGCAGCAGATCGTAGCTGGCCAGCGCGGCATCATAGGCGGCGCGCAGCCGCCGCCTGAGGTTCTGGGCCTTGAAGTAGAAGTAACCCTTGTACTGTTTCTCGGTATAGGCGCCGAGCAGCATGCCGACCTTGACCGTGTCGGGCAGTTCGTTCGCGCGGTCGTGCATTGCACCGAGACGCCCCGCCAGCGAGACCGGATAGAGGCCCTGGATATTGCGCGGCAGCGCGCTGGCGATCATCGCGCCGTAGGTGCCCTCCAGCGCGATCGCGGCCCACAGCGCGACGCCATTGAGGTGCCAGGGAATCGAGACATCCTCGACGGTGGCGCCGAGTTCCTGCAGGGTCTTCGCCGCGGCGCGGACGCCAGCGTCGACGTCGGGATGCGAGTCGAACTGGCCGAAGCCCTCCTTGACAACACCGATCTTCAGTCCTTTGGCGCCGCGATCGATCGCCTTGGTGTAGCTGTCGAGCTTGAGCCCACGCTGGCGAGAATCGTAGCCGTCCTCGCCTGCCATCACCTCGAGGAACAGCGCGTTGTCGGCGACCGTCGCGGTCAGCGGACCGGCATGATCGATGGTCGGATCCATCCCCATGATGCCGGTGTAGGGCACTAGGCCCCAGGTCGGCTTGATGCCGACCACGCCCGACAGCGATGACGGGATCCGGATCGATCCGGCCTGGTCGCCGCCGGTCGCCATATCGACTTCGCCGAGCGCAACCAGCGCGCCCGAGCCCGTCGACGAGCCGCCCGGCGTGTGGCCCCAGGCGCGCGGATTGTGCACGGGGCCGGAGATGCTGGTCGCCGCGCCGCCGGAAAAAGAGAAGTACTCGCAGACCGATTTGCCGACGATCTCGGCACCGGCGTCGAGCAGACGGGTGATCACGGGCGCATCGAACTCGGGCACGTAGCCCTCCAGCACCGACGCGCCGTTGGTAAGTGGAACACCGGCGAGCGCATAGGTATCCTTCACCGCGACCTTCTTGCCCGCCAGTTTCCCTGCCGCCGCGCCCTTGACCTCGACCTTGGCGATCCATGCGCCATGACTGTTGGCGTCGCCTACCGGACGGCTGAACCCGCCCCGCGGATACTTGATGGGCGGTACGTCATCAGGCAGCGAGGCGATCAGCCGGTAACCTTCGGCAAACGGCGTGACGAAGGAAATCACCGAACTGGCGTAGCTTTCGGTGAGATCCATTCCCATGCCTTCGCCGATCTCACGCAGCTGCTTAGTCGACGGCAGTTTGAAGGACATCGGAACCACTCCCGCATTGTTGTGCGATCAACCATACGGTCGCGTGCAGTGCTGCGCTTGGCTGAGGATGCCGCCTTGTTGGCTTAATGCGCCAAACGCGCGACGGGCGCTGGCATATCTTTTGCTTAGCTCTCGGTGGGTCCGAGCGTGAGCGTCCGATCGGAGTAAACCGATGTTCAATGTCCAGAATATTGTCGGGACCAGCCGATCTTTTGAGCATTGGCACCACGCGACCTGCCATAACTACTCGAAGACCGATTACCGCCGCGCCAGCCCGGGGCCGTTCTTAGGAAATATCACCGCGCGATCTTTGGGCACTCTCACCGTGAGCATGCTGTCGTCGGTTGCGACCGACGGGCGTATCCAGGTCCTGCGCAACGCGGCGGAGATCCGAAGGGACCCGCGCGATCACTTCATGCTGCTGCTGGTGTATCGTGGCGACGTCGGCTTCGAGCAGAGCGGCCGTACTGTACGTCTAGGGCATGGCGAGATGCTGATCTACGATCAGGCGCGGCCGTTCACGATCGAGCTCGGCGGTGAAAACGATCAGATCATCGTTTCGATCCCGCGCCCCTTGCTCGCCTCGCGGCTCCCGGAGACGGAACGGTTTACAGCCCGCCCGATCCCGGCGAGCTCGCAGCTCGGCACGCTGACCGGCAGCATGATCCGCCAGCTCATCGCCTTCGACCACGAGCTCGACAGTGAAATCGCGAGCCGCGTGGCGAGTTCCGCGCTCGATCTGCTGACGGCGACCTTGCAGGCCGAGCTGGCGGATCCGGATGCCCAGGCCGGCTGCCATGATCCGCGCCTTGCGCGCGTCAAGCGGTTCGTGGCGGCGCGGCTCGAGGATTGCGACATGACGATCGAAAGCATCTCAGCCGCCCAGAACCTGGCGCCCCGGACGCTGCACCGCCTGTTCGCCGCCGAAGGGACCACGCCGATCCGTTGGCTGTGGCAGCAGCGGCTGTCGGCAAGCTACAAGGCGCTGGCCGAGGGGCGGATTCGCAACGTCACGGATGCTGCGCTGAGCTTCGGCTTTACCGACCTTTCGCATTTCAGTCGTGCCTTCAAGAAGGCCTTCGGCCATCCGCCGCAAGCTCTGGTCCGGCGCGGTTGAAGGCGGGCGCTTCGCGACTCGGGCCGTTTCCACGTGCAGATCGCACGTGGAGCCCCATCGCCGATTGTGGCTTCATGCTTCGGGACGGGCTGTCCCGCGTCATCGCGATGCAGTCCTCACGAAGAGAACGCTCGGACGAAGTTACTCGACCGGGACGTCGCAGGTTCGGAAGGGATGCTTGGCAAGGAGAACCTAGCGTTTGGCAGTTCGAGACAAGCGCACATGTCGCGCCGCGTTCTAACATCGGAGCAAGTTGAACGAGACCGTGGTTGCCTGTTTGAGATCATCCGGCGGCGAGGCCGGACGATGGAGCGAACCTGGCACTTGCGGCAGCAGGAGAGATCGCGCGATGGCCATCAGCCGCAGGAATTTTCTGAAGAACGGAGCTGCAGTCACGGCGCTCGGGCCGGTACTGATCAGCGGCGCATCCGCTGCCAGCGAGCCGATCGTGATCGCCAGCATGTACGACCTGTCTGGCGGCCTCGAAGGTGCCGGCAAGCCGATGCATGACGTCCTGATGTTTGCAGTCGACGAGATCAACGCCAGTGGCGGATTGCTGGGGCGCCAGATCAAGGTCGTCAGCTATGACACCCAAACCAACATGCAACTCTATGCGCAGTACGCCCAGGAGGCGGCTCTCAAGCACAAGGTTGCGGTCGTCCACGGCGGCATCACTTCGGCGTCCCGCGAGGTGATCCGGCCGGTGCTGAACAAGTACAAAACGCTGTATTTCTACGACATGCCCTACGAGGGCGGCGTCTGCGACCGCAACATCTTCATCGATGGTGTCACACCGGCCCACAACACGCAGATCCTTGTCGAGCATGGCCTGAAGAACTGGGGCAAGAAGGTCTACACGCTTGCCGCCGACTACAACTACGGGCAGATTACCTCGGACTGGGTCAAGAAATACGTCAAGGACGGCGGCGGTGAAGTGCTCGGAACAGAGTTCTTTCCGCTCGACGCGACCAATTTCGGCAGCACCATTTCGAAGATCCAGGCCGCCAAGCCGGACTGGATCATGACGGTACTGGTCGGCGGCGGTCCGATCTCGTTCTATCGCCAGTTCAAGGCGGCTGGCCTCACCGGCAAGATCCCGGTCGCATCCACCACCTTTGGCGGCGCCAACGAGCAGATGGTGCTCACTCCGGAAGAAAGCAACGGCATCGTCGTCGCATACAATTACATCGAGACGCTGGATACGCCCGCGAACAAGGAGTTTCTCAAGAAGTTCCGCGCCAAGGTCGGTGCCGACTATCCGCCGATCTCCGATCTGACGATGTCCAGCTATCAGGGTATGCTGCTGTGGGCAGCCGGCGTGAAGAAAGCGGGAACGCTCGACCGCGAGAAGGTGATCGAGGCTCTCGAGGGCGGCGTGAGCATCAACGGTCCGAGCGGACTGGTCACGCTGGATCCCCAGACGCATCACAGCGTGTTCGACGTCCATCTTGCGAAATACGAAAACAAGCAACCGGTGCTGATGCAAAGCTTCCCGCAGCGCAAGCCACTCGACACCGCAGCAGTATGCGACCTCAAGAAGAACCCGAAAGACGCCAAGCAGTACGTCATCAAGGTGATGTGAGCGCAGGTGGCGTGGTCCTGAGGGACTGCGCCGCCGCTCGCGCGGAAGGCGAAGGGCCGCAGTCGCCCCGTTGCCAGCACTGGAGAACGGACTTGGACTTCGCACTGGTCGTCGGAATCGATTTCGTCTACGCGGTCGCGACGCTGGCGCTGATGAGCATCGGTCTTGCGATCGTGTACGGGATGATGCGCATCATCAATCTCGCCCATGGCGAGTTCATGGTGGTCGGCAGTTACAGCGCTGCCGTTGCCGTACACATGGGCGCCAACATCTGGATCGCGATCCTGCTGGTGCCGCCGCTGGCGGGCGCCCTATTCGGCGCGCTGGTCGAATTCGTCGTGGTGCGGCGGCTGTACGGGCGGATGGTCGAGACCATGCTCGCCACCTGGGGCCTCAGCCTGTTCGTGGTCGGCATCCTCACGATGATCTTCGGGGACACCACGGAAGGCGTACCGACGCCGCTTCCGGCGATCAGCATCGGCGCCTACAAGGCGAGCAGCTACAGCCTGTTCGTGATCGCCGCCTCGATCGCAACGGTCGGCGGCGTCTATCTGGTGCTGCGCACGAGCCGGGTCGGGCTGCTGGCCCGTGGCGCGATGCAGAATGCCGATATGGCCGGAGCCCTCGGCGTCAATACCGCGCGGATCTACGCGGTCACGTTTGCGTTCGGTGCGGCCCTCGCCGGTCTGGCGGGAGGAATTCTCGCCCCTGTGTCGGGCGTGTTTCCGACCATCGGCGGATCCTACATCGGTCGCACCTTTATTACCGTGATCGGTGGCGGCGCGTCGGCGCTGACCGGCACCACTTCGGCATCCGGACTGTTCGGCGTCATCAACCAGTTTGCGTCGTTTGCGACCAATCCGGTGTACGGCGAGGTCGCACTGCTGCTGACCGCGATCGTTCTGATCAGGATCATGCCGCAGGGTATCACCGGTCGCTTCTTCCGGGGCAGCCTATGACCCGGATGCTGCGCGCCAACGCCGGCTTCGTTGCAGTTGCTGTCATCGGCCTCCTGCTTGCGGTTCTGCTGCCGCTGCTGGTCGATCTCTACACGATGCTGCAGATCACGCTCTACCTGATCTTCGCGCTGCTCGCGCTGAGCCTCGCCTTCATCTGGGGCTATGCGGGTATCCTGTGTTTCGGACACTCTGCCTTCTTTGGCCTCGGCGCCTATGCCTATGCGGTGGCCGTCATCAACATCGGCGAAAGCACGCTGCCGCTGCTGCTCGCCGTGGTCCTGCCGGCAGCATTCGCCGCCGCGCTCGGCTATTTCATGTTCTATGGCCGGATCAGCGACGTCTATGTCGGGGTCATCACACTGACGGTGACGCTGATCTTCTACAACGTCGTCAACTCCACGGCCGGACCGCAATACCATATCGGCGAGGCGCTGCTCGGCGGCTTCAACGGCATCCCGAACGTGCCATCGCTCAACGTGCCGTTCCGGCCCGACGACACGCTTGAGCCGCTCGGGATGTTCGAACTTTGCCTGCTAATCCTGCTGGGAGCCTATTTCGGTCTCCATGCGGTGCTGCGCACCCGTTTCGGGCGGGTGCTGGTCGCGGTCCGCGAAAACGAGCAGCGGGTCGAATTCCTCGGCTACGATTCACGGCTGCACAAGCTGGTCGCCTTCGCGCTCAGCGGCGGCCTCGCCGGGCTGGCGGGCTGCCTGTTCACGGCGTGGGGCAATTTCGTCAGCCCGACCGCGTTCAGCGTGGTGCAGTCGGCGCAGGTCATCATCTGGGTGATGGTGGGCGGTGCCGGCACGCTGCTCGGCCCGATCATCGGCGCCATGGCGATGTCCTGGCTGACCCTGAAGATCGGGACCCAGCAGACGGTGAACGCCAACGTCGTGCTCGGAGCGGTGCTGCTCGTCTTCGTGCTGCTGGTGCCAAGGGGTATCGCCCCGATGGTCACTGAGCGGCTGCTGCCTTGGCTGCTGGTGTCGCGTCGCGTCGCCGGGGATGCTGCGGCCCGCCCGGTCGCCCGCGGGGGCAAGGCATGAGTGCGCCTCTGATCGAGACCCGCGGGCTCGCGATGCATTTCGGTGGCGTGCAGGCAATCCGCGGGGTCGATTTTGCCCTGGCAGAGGGCGAACTGCGCTGTCTGATCGGACCCAATGGTGCCGGCAAGAGCACGTTCTTCAAGCTGCTGACCGGCCAGATCAAGCCGACCATGGGCTCGGTGACCTTCCGCGGTGCCGACCTGTCGCGGCTGCAGCCGCATGAGATCGCGCGGCTCGGCATCGGCGTGAAGACACAGGTTCCCAGCGTCTTCAATGGCCTGTCGGTGCGCGAGAATCTCTGGATCGCGGCAGCGCGCTATGACAAGGGCCGGGAGATCGCGAGATCGGTCGACACCCAGATCGAGCGGCTTGGCCTCGCCCGCTTCGCCGACGTGCAGACCGGGCAGCTTGCCCATGGCCAGCGCCAGCGCGTCGAGCTTGGGCTGGTGCTGTGCGGCAAGCCGAACCTGATCCTGCTCGACGAGCCGGCCGCCGGCATGACCGAGGACGAGCGGGCGCAGACCGCCGAGCTGATCCTCGAAATCAACCGCGAGCACCCGCTGATCGTGGTCGAGCACGACATGGCCTTCATCCGATCGATCGCGCGCCGCATCACCGTGTTCAACCGCGGTGCAATCCTGCTCGAAGGCGACGTCGACGAGGTGTTCGGAAACCAGATCGTGCGCGACGTCTATTTGGGCAAGTCGGTGGTGCACTGATGCTGGAGGTCGAGGACATCCACGCCGGGTATGGCAAGGTGCCGGTGCTGTCGGGCGTCAGCTTCGTCGTCGCCGAGCACGAGGTCGTAGGCGTACTGGGACACAACGGCATGGGCAAGACGACCCTGCTGAAGACCCTGATCGGGCAGGTCGCGCCGACCAGCGGCGCCATCCGTTTTGCCGGAGCCGACGTGTCCGGGCTGGCGCCGTTCCGGCGGGCGCGCGCCGGGATCGGCTACGTGCCGCAGGGGCGGGCGATCTTTCCCAACCTGACGGTGCGCGAAAATCTTCGCATGGGATTCATAGAGGACGGCGAGCACTTCGAAGACAACACGGTGAAGGACGCGCTGGCCAGGTTTCCGCGGCTCGATCCGATCATCGACCGGCTCGGCGGAGCGCTGTCGGGCGGCGAGCAGCAGATCCTGGCGCTGGCGCGCTGCCTGTGCGGCCGGCCGCGCCTGCTGCTGCTCGATGAGCCGACCGAGGGCATCCAGCCTTCGATCGTCGAGGAGATCCTGGAGATCCTGATCGGGCTGCACCGGCATCAGGGCCTCGCCATCATCGTCGTCGAACAGAACCTCGATTTCGTGCGGCGGCTGTCCGATCGCGTGCTGCTGATCGAAAAGGGCAGGATCACCGGCGAGGTCGCGCCGGACGCATTGATCGAGGCGGGCGGCCTCGGCGGCTACGTCGCCGCCGAATGAGCGTGGAAGCCGGCGCAGCCGGCACAACGGAACGCGCCAGCACGCGTTCAGAAGGAGAGGCGTCATGCACAAGATCGAGCTGTCGAGCGAAGTGGTGAACCGCGTCAGGGGGCTGCGAGATGGGCTCCACATGTTCTCCAATCTCGACCCGTCGCGGACCGCGCATATCATCGTCGATCTGCAGAACGGCTTCATGGACCCGGGCGCGCTGATCGAGATTCCGGTCGCGCGCGACATCGTTCCCAACGTCAACGCGATCTGCCAGGCGCTGCGGGCGGCCGGCGGCCTCAACGTCTTCATCCGCTACCTGATCGACGAGCAGACCCTGGTCAACTGGTCGAGCTGGTTCACCGATTTCGCTTCGCCGGCGCGGCGGCAGGCGATGATCGACACCTTCAGCCGGGAGTCCCACGGCTTCCAGCTGTGGCCGGGGCTCGACGTCCAGCCCTCCGACCTGATCGTCGACAAGACCCGGTTCGGCGCCTTCGTCCCCGGATCGTCGGAACTGCACGAGATGCTGCAGGCGCGCGGCATCGACACGCTGATCATCACGGGTACCGCGACCAATGTCTGCTGCGAATCCACCGCGCGTGACGCGATGCAGATGAACTACAAGGTGATCTTCGTCGCCGATGGCAATGCCGCCATGACTGACGTCGAGCACAACGCCACCCTGAACAACATGCTCAACCTGTTCGCCGACGTGATGTCGGCCGAGGAGGTGGTGTCGAGCCTCGCCGCCGCGAACAGGGACAAGGCGGCCTGACGGCCACAGCAGACCAGGGAAAAAGGACGCAGCTGGACGACGTGTGCCCCCGTTCGGCGAAAGTCGAGGAAGACTGACATGGCAGCACGACCGAAGATCGCTCACCTCGCCGGCCCGACCGCCACGATCCAGAATTCCCCGCCGCTGGTGACCTCCAACAAGGCGCGCCGCAAGCATGGCCTGACGTTGCGGACCAACCCCGACGGCAGCGAGGCCCGCTTCGACGCGCTGCGCGCCCAGCGGCTGGCCGCGCCGGCGAAGGTCTATGTCGAATGCTTCTCGGCGCACCCACTCGAAAGCGACGCGGCCGAACTCTATGGTCCGCCCGACGGGTATCTCGATTCCGACGGCGTGTTTCACCGCGAGCGGACCAGTCCCCATGACAAGGCCGTGTTCGAAATCGAACTGTTGCCCGACGACGGCCTGTATCCCCTGCCCTACATGGCGCGGCAGGCCGACGGCGGCGCCTGGGAGGGCGAGTGCACCGCGCCGGACGCGCCCGCTTCGCAGGCGAGGCAATCGTTCTATCCCGACGGCTCGCGCAGCTTCGAGGAGATCGACCGGCTCAGCATCGGCGCCGAAGGCGTCGCCAACCTGATCTCGTCCTTCGCCGACGTCGACTTCTACCGCGTGCTGCCGCCGGCCGGCTATACCAAGGGCCAGCCCGCCGCGCTGCGCACCGATGTCGGCGACGGCGACATCGCTCCGGAAGTTCGCGCGAAGGATTTCTTCGCCTACCGTCCCTATCATCTCGGCGAGTCGCCGCCGCGTCCCGCGCTCGCCCGACTCACCAACGCCGCCCGGCGCATTTTCGACAGCGGCAAATACGACGGCGCGGTCTATACCCAGGGCAGTCCGCAGATCGAGGAGGTCGCCTACTGGTTCAACCTGCTGCTCGACATCACCATTCCGATCTGCGGCAACGCCGCGCAGCGGCCACAGGGCGAGATCAGCCATGACGGGCCGAAGAACATCACCGACTCCGTCGAATACATTGTATCCCGGGTCTGGGCCGACGAGCAGGGACGCAACCGCGCCGGCGTGATCGTGCTGCAGGAGCAGCAGATCTTCGCCGCACGCGAGGTCATGAAGGTGGACGCCCGACCGGGCGGCTATGTCGCGACCGGCGGTCATGGCGGGATCCTCGGCGGCATGGGCTATCATGGCGCGGCGGTGCTGCACTACGTGCCGGCGCTCAAGCACACCTGGTGCTCGGACGTGAACCTCACGAAGATGCCGTCCGCGGTGCCGGTCGCCTGCGGACGTCTCGAAGAGGTGACGCTGGTCGAGACGCGCACCCGGGCTGCCGACGGCGACCTGCTCGAGGACGCGATCCCGTCGGTGTCGATCGTCAAGGAGGGCGGCTTCTACGCCGAGGACTATTTCGACGATCCGGCGATCACTGCCGACCTCGTTGCGCTGGTCGGGCGTAAGCTGGCCGGCGGCCGCCTTGCCGGATTCATCATCGAGGGTATCACGCCCTATGGCAAGCAGACCTCGTCGGTGCGCGAAGACGTGCTGCTGCGCGCGGTCTATGCCGGCCTGCCGGTGGTGCGCGTCGGCCGCGGCAATCCGGAAGGCTTCGCCGATCCGCACGACTATTTCATTCCCGGCTCGAATCTGACTTCGACCAAGGCGCGCATCCTGCTGATGGCCTGTCTGCTTCGCTTCGGCAGCCTGCCGCCGGCCAAGGATCCGGCCGCGCCGACCGATGCCGAACGCGCCGCCACCCGCGCCGCGGTCGCGCAATACCAGGCCGTGTTCCGGACGCATTAGAGGACGCCTCCGCTGTCTCGGCGCCGATCTGCTCGGCATTGAGGGGGTCGGCCGCGACGTACGCACCTCGTGTGTTGTCCGTTTCAACCAGCAGGCATGGCTGAGCCGTCTCGCGGCGGCCTCCGCCCGAGTTATGCTCTCGAATGAACCTCTTCCTCCGAAGAAGAGGCGCAGGGAAGACCGGGTATCGGCTGATACCCGCGGTCCGCGTGCAACAAATAAGCACGCGGCAGAACCACAGGTTCAGCCCAATATCCGGCCTTCCCTGCGCGACGGTTTTGCGACTTATAGGCGCTCTCCCCGGGGACCGGCTGTCTTGCCCCCGTCGCCAGCGGATCATCATCACCGCCGGCTTGGCGTCAGCTTCGGGACGCCAGGACCACACCATTTCGCCGTCGCCTCGCTCCGTTCGTCGGCCCGATCGTAAGACCAGGCTGCAGAGCAACGCGCCCATCGCATCTCCAGCTCGACGCTTCATGACGATCGCGAAACGTCCCTCTTCAGCGAGCCGGGATGCGCGAGAATGTGCAGGTGATTTGCCCGACGGTGCAAGGGAGAAGTGCGCGACAAACTGGCACGACGGGCAGTTGGTGCATGCGGGGCATGCGTGGGTTGCCCGTCGGGCACGTCCTCGTCGTGCGATGGCATCCGAGACGCCGCCTCAGCTGAGGCCCTCGCGTTGTTAGAGCGATTAGACGAGATGCCGAAGCGCTCGGACGATAGCCCTGGCCATTGCTAGGAAACCGCCGCGACTTAATGTATGGCCGCGTTGATCACTGCAGCAATACCGGTCCTCGCGCCTTCTTCCAAACAGGATCTGCTCCACTCGGTACAAAGAATTTCCCAAACGCTAGTGGCGCTTTTGGCGACTTGGTCCCCCACTAAAGTCGGCCACTTGTGATGATCCGGCTCCAACATCGCATCTTCGAGCGCTACGAAAAGAGATCCTGCGCCGATTCCAAAGCGACTGGGCAGGTTCTCCCAATTGTTGGCCTGCAGGTCGCCAAAAACAACCCGTTCAGGAGCGCGGTCGCCGGGCAATTTAAGACAATCTACATACGGATGATCTCCATCCGTTATAGCAATAGACCTATAGGGGAGCTTTCCCGCTCTTCCTAGGTTCCCCATCATTCCGACAACATTGGCAGGACCGACTGGAATTATTTGAACTCGTCGCAGGAGCTCCGATGTCACCGCTGATGAAGCAAGTATCTCACGAAGCCAAATCTCCGCGTTTCGATCTTCAACGAAGATATGAACATCTGGGTGAACTTCATCGTCTAGTCTACTCATCGCAAATTCAGGCGACGCGCCATAGACTACGCTAAGTCCTTGCGGACCAGGAAGTAACAGTACCCGCGCTTCTTGAGGGAGCTCTTCAAGAACGTAAGGACTGTGAGTTGATAGAATTATCTGAATTCTGCGCTGCCGAGAAAGCCAAAGGAGAAATCGAGTAAGCCGCCTCTGGGCGCGGGGATGCAACGAGGCCTCGACTTCGTCAATCACAAGGAGGGAATTATTAGGAATATTTTGAAGCGTCCGAAAGAGATCCAACGTCGCATCTTCGCCAGCACCTTGATGAAACTGAGACACTTCACCCCATTCTCGCTGAAGTAGACCCACCTGCCTACGCTGATCGACGTCAGACGTGGCGAATCGCGCCTTCTGGTAAGTCCTTCCGAGTACATGAGATAATCGTTGTCGAAATTCGTCATCGATCTCATCGCTCTCAATTTCGGATGCCGCGGATCTCGCGATCTTCGCGTAGCCCGCCGACGCATCGAGCGGCAACGTTCTTGAAATATCGAGCAAGTACACATTTCGCATGGGCGGATTTTCTGGATCCCTCCATCGTTTTGTAGGCTTGGACACACGAAACGATTCAATGTTCGGACCACGTTTCACTCGATAAAGGATAGTTACGCCCTTAATTTCATCCCAGTGCGTATCGACGAAGAAGGCGGAGGGATAGAATTTCTTGTCCTTCTTCTCTTGGTCGTACACACACGTTGTCGCCTTCAGCAGGGTACTTTTGCCGCTACCATTTTCGCCCACCACCGCAACTACTGGAAAATTGAATTCGACTGATTGCCCGGCCCATCCGCGAAGTCCATTGATGGACACCATCTGGAGAAATTGCGGCCATTGCCCGGCCTGAAATTGACCTCGGATCGTGTTGACTTCTGCAAAATCCAAGCTCGCCCCCTATGCTTTAATGGCCGGTTCTCATAACATAAACTACACCATCGACCGCCCAGCTACTGTCGCCATTGAGCCATTTAGAATCCGGGCAACCCCATGATGAATGCACCGAATTTTCTCCGTAGCAGCAGGCTGAGATCTTCGCTGGAAGCGAGACCTTCAAGCTCCAAACGAGTTATAATTATCGTCTTCAATCCGATCTGATCAAATTCCCTACGCAAATGAGCATGACCCGCAGTCCTATCAGACTGGTCACCGGTGATGCCACTCGAAGCCACGACGACACCAAAATCAAGCTTGAACTGCCTCAACTTCGATGTAAACGATCTCAAAGTCGCAGTATTAACTGGTGAACTCCAGTTCTTACACTCGATCAGAATGTTGTCCGGAAGAAACGGAAGTCCCGCCGGATGACGTTGATTGTACAACAAGATGTCGATCTCGCAGGAGTTATCTACATCGACTGCGTTGGTAAACAGCACTCCAATGCCATCAAGCAGACAAAGCGTGTCCGTCACGACGCGCTCCAGCGCTGCCCCCTTCTGCGCAGTACTTCCGGCATCTGCAGCCGCTAGAATTGCCGCAATGACGCCAGACGCAATTGCAGGCATCAGCGCACACCGTGTATTGCACGGTTGCGCATTTCACGCAGATGCGAGCCAAGCTGCGAAGATCGAAGGAGAGCACTGAAGGTCGACAAATCGAGCCAGAATAAGTTAGGCCAGATCGGTTGCGATCGCCGCAAGAAGGCTTCAGACGTAATCACTAGACCGGTCCGCACGCCGGAAACGTTCATGAAATTGAGCAGCCGCTCTTCTATCGATCGAACGTCCTTTGGATCAACACGCCCCTTGACCTCGATGACGGCTGGGTCAAGCAATTCCGGATCGTACGATCCTAACCACACTAAGAGATCAGGCCGGTAGCCCTCGGATTGTTCCGCCTGCGGCTGAGCAATCGCCGTACCTCCAGCCTGGATGATGAGTTCAAAGACCTCTTTTTCCAGCCCTGAGTGAAATGTATCGGTCATCCTCCTGCCCGAATCAGGCACAATCAGAGATTGAGAAGCGCCCCGCAAGATACGAGCATGTTCCTCAAATACACTCCTCGCCGGGGCTGCAAGGAACGCATCGAGGTGAAAATTCAAAGCACGATGATCTGTGAGCTTAAGACGCGCGACAGAGAACGGCCTTAAGTCGAAAGGCAACTTTCTGCGCGGCGACGTAATCAGAAGAATAGATTTCTCAAGACCTGCTGCTACGCCCACTTCATAGACCACTCGATAGTCCGAGTTCGTGCCGTTAAGCACGCCTATGAAGACTTGCGCCCGCCGTATAGCCGCATGAGCGTTAGGAATCCCACTGGAGTTCTCCTTTGCCCATTCCCAATTTATTCCGCGCGCAGACAGCGCGCCCGGCAAACTACCCAGGTCCATGCCGAGGGGTGCCGATACAAAGCAACTATTAACATTGCGCGTGTTCGGGCTAATGCGCACGCACCACCTGATCTAGGTGCGAGAGTGAACATCGTCCCATTCTAGTAGGATATCTCATTGTAGATCTGTTCCATTTCATTCAAGCTTACCACAGATCGGCGTAGCCAGAGCGCCGCTCGTTCACTCCTACTCCCACTCAATCATCGCTCACGTCGTTAAGATCTTGATCTCGCGGGCTTTTGCTGAGTTAACTGCTCACCATGCCGATGGCGAGACCGACGAATTTCTTTGGTCTTGATTCCACAGGAATATTTTGTCCGATCATGCCGAGCACGCTTTCAAGCACTATCGGCTGCTATCGCCTGCACGGCAATAGGCGACCGTCTTGCGGTTGGCCAATGCATATGTGCGGATGGGATTATTGAACTTCGGAAGCTCTGGTCAGACATCGATGTCCGGCTTGATACCAATCTCAAGCTCCTCGACTGCGTCGCGCACGGCCTCGACATCGGCGTCAGACTGCTTGGCCCGCACGGCGTGTCGTGCCTGCAGCGCAGATTTGCGGCACACGCCATGATTTGCCGACGAGCCGGTCGTTCGGCGCCGGCTCGAGCGTCAACCGGGCGTCCGGCTTCGCGCGCCGCAAAAAATGAAACACGGGTCGGCGTTGCTGCGGCCATTCACGAGAGCGTCCACTCCGGCATTAGATGTTTGCTCCAGCAGCGGTGCGGCCAGCCAGCCAGCCGAAGACCAGCGCAGGTCCGAGCGTGATCCCAGGGCCCGGATAGGCCCCCTCCATGACCGAGGCCATGTCGTTGCCGCAGGCGAACAGACCGGGGATCGGCGCTCCCTTCGCGTCCAACACGCGGGCGCGTGTATCGGTGGCGATGCCGGCGGACATGCCGAGATCGGCGGGCCAGACCGCGACCGCGTAGAACGGCCCCCTGACGATCGGAGCGACGCAGGGGTTGGGCTTGTGGTCAGCATCGCCGAGCGCGCGCTGATAGGCATTGCCACCGCGTCCGAAGACGGGATCCTCGCCGCGCGCGGCGTGGACATTGAAGTCGGCGATGGTCTGCGTCAGCGCGTCCGGCGGCACCCCGATCGCCCTGGCGAGGCCGGCGACCGTCGCACCGTGCTTGAGATAGCCACAGGCGACCTCGTTCGCGACCGAGCGGGTGAACGGCTTGATCCTGCCGAGCCCGTAGGTCCACAGGAAGCGGCGATCGCAGACCAACCAGGCGGGAATGGCGCTGCCGGCATGGCTGAGCTGGGCGCGCACGAACTCATGATAGGACACCGCCTCATTGACGAAACGCCGCCCGCCCGCATCGACCGCAATCAGTCCGGGCTTCGCCCGATCGGTGACCGTGTGCGGGAAGACGCCGCGGCTGCCGTCACGCCGCGTGAAGGTCGAGGCAGGCACCCAGAACGCGCCCTGCCCCGACAGCCGCGCGCCGAGCGCTGCCGCCAGCCGCGCGCCGCTTCGCGCAGAGCCGCGATCGATTGTTGCGGAGAGCGTGCCTGCCGCCTGCGGCACAAAATGTGCGCGTAGCGCGGCATCATGCGACAGTCCGCCGGTCGCCAGGATCACCCCGCGGCGCGCCGCGAGCCAACGGTGGCCGCCGCGCTCTGCGACCTCCACTCTGGCGATGGCGCCGGCGTCGCCCGTCGCCAGTTGCGTGACCTCGATGCCGGTGCGAAGCACGACGCCACGATCCAGCGCCGACCGCAACAGCCGCGCGACGAGCGCATTGCCGAGATAGAGCGTCGTCCCCCGACGGGCCCGCAGTCGCTGCCAGCCATAGCGCGCCAGCAATCCGGCAACATGCAATGCCGAGCGCCATGACCGCGTGGCCCGCCGCAGATGTGGAATGTCCTGGCGGCTGATCATCATGCCGCCGAACAGCATGAACTCGGGCAAGGGATCACGCAGCATCGCGAAGGCCTCGCCCAGCATGCGCGCATCGAACGGCACTGGCTCGAGCACGCGGCCACCCGTCGTCGAACCTTCAAGGTCCGGATAGTAGTCCGGATAAGTCGGCACCGTCTGCAGACGCAGCGCGGTGCGAGCTTCCAGATCCTGCAGCGCCTCGTCTCCGAAGGCGAGGAACGCCTCGAGCCGTGTGCGGTCCTCCCCCGGCACGGTCAGCGCGAGATAGCTGCGCGCCGCCTCCAGCGTATCCGGACGTCCTTCCGCCGCAGCCTTGTGATTTGCCGGAATCCAGACCATGCCGCCCGAGATCGCGGTCGTGCCGCCCACGAGCTCCGCCTGCTCCAGCAAAAGCACTGAGCAGCCATCGGCAGCAGCGATGGTGGCCGCGGTCAGGCCTCCGGCTCCGGCTCCGATGACGATCACGTCGAACGTCTCGACCGCCATCGCCTCTGCGATCATACCATACCGCCGTTGGGCTGCACGATCTGGCCGTGCACCCATGAAGCCTGGTCGGAAGCGAGGAAGCGCACCACCTCTGCCACCTCGTGCGGCCGGCCGATGCGATTGAACGGGCTGAAGGCCGCCATGCGCTGCTTGGCCTCCTCGGTCTTGCCGGCGTTGAACAGATCAGTGTCGACCGGCCCCGGCGCCACCGCATTGACGCGAATGCCGCGCGGCGCCAGTTCCTTTGCCATCGAGCGCACCAGGCTCTCGACCGCCGCCTTGCTCGCCGCGTATGGCCCCATGCCCGGCACCGCGTGACGCACCAGCGAGGTGGTGATCGCGACGATGGCGCCGCCATCGCGCACGCGGCGAGCAGCTTCGGCCAGCACATTGAACGCGCCCACGACGTTGACGTCCATCAGCAGACTGAAGTCGTCCGGCTTGAAGCTTGCGACCGGCGCGCCCGGCACGTTGATGCCGGCATTGGCGATCACGGCCTGGACTGCGCCGCCATGATCCACGGTCACCTGCTCGAAGACACGCGCCACCGATGCAGCATCGCGGACGTCGACCCGGTACTGGCGGCCGGAGGTCTCGTCCGACGGCTTGGTGGCATAGGTCGAGGCCACCTGCCAGCCGGCCGCGGCGAACACCTGTACGCAGGCGGCACCAATGCCGCGCGAGCCGCCAACGATGAGGACGATGGGAGACGTGTTGGACATGTATGGTTCCTTGAGCAGTGAGATTGCAAACGGCAGGGACAGGCTCTGGCGTTAGCCCGGCGGCGGCGTCAGCGTTGCGCGCGTCGCGGCGATGGTGGCCTCGATGCCGGCCTGAAGATCGTAGCGTGGCGCATAGCCGAGTTCGGCCCGCGCGCGGCTGATGTCGAGCGCGCCCTTTCTCGCGCTCAGCACTCGGCCGCCGTGATGATAAGGCCCGGCGTCGCCGACGGTGATCCGCGCGCCGGGGATGGCGCGGTTGACTGCCTCCGCGGTATCGCGAAGCGTCGGCGCGATCCCGGTCGCGATGTTGTACGCATCGAAGGTGTGATCGGGCTTGTCCAGCGCCAGCAGCACTCCGGCCACGGTGTCCGCAATATGGACCTGGTCGACGGCGAAATTGGCGCCGTCCGGTTGGTGCAAGGCCTCGCCGCGCAGCGCCGCCTCGATGAAGGTCCTGGGCATGCGCAGGCGCGGGAGATGCGGGCCGTAGACCCAGCAGGTACGGACGTTGATGCAGTCGAGTCCGTGATCGCGCGAATACACCCGGCCATAATGCTCGGCCGCGAGCTTGGTCAGACCGTAGACGCTGGTCGGCTTCTGCGGATGATCCTCATCGATGCACGGCGTCAGAAAGTCGCCATAAGTCTCCTCGGTACTGATGTGCACGACGCGCCTGATCCCGGTGAGCCGCATGGCTTCGAACAGATTGATCGATCCCTCGACGTTGACGCGCAGCGCCTTCAGCGGAATGTCGGCTGCCTGAACCACGCCGACGATGGCGGCGGCATGGATCACCGCATCGGGCGGGTGGGCCTGCAAGGCGCGCAGCACCTGCGGCCACTCGCCGAGATCGACGGCAGCCATTGCCAACCGCGGCTCGCGCGCAGCGAGTGCGGCAAGCGCCGGCGACGCCACGAGATCGATGGCGACGACGCGATCGCCGCGGTCGAGCAGCGCCTGCACCAGCGCGCAACCAAGCCAGCCGCACGCTCCGGTCACCAGGATGGTTCTGGGGGCCACGATCGTCATCCGCCCCTCACCGTGGCGCCGGCTCTTCATCCTCCGGTGGGCTGGTGATGACGAGGAAAACCAGCGGATCGGTGCCGGTGCAGTGGAACTCATGCACCACGCCCGGCGGGATATAGGTGACGTCGTTTGCACGCACCAGCCGGCGCTCGCCATCGAGGATCAGGATGCCCTCCCCCGACAGCACGTGGTAGATCTGCTCCTGCACCTTGTGCGAATGGCTCTCGACATGCGCGCCGGGTTCGTAGGACGAGATGCGATAGTCGAAGAAGCGGCTGCCGGTGGTGTCAGGCGTCACGATCGCCTTCGACAGCGCCTGATTGTAGTGACCCGGATACTGGGTCCAGAAGATCTCGGCGAGATTGCGTGTCACCGCCTTCTTCTCTGCCGCCGCATTGGCGTAGGCATTCGGTCCGGGAACGACGATCGTCATGTGTTGTCTCCTCAGGCAAGCTCAGATCAGGTCAGCGAGCAGATGCGGATGGTCGGAATACTCATGAGCCGCTAGCCGCGCGTTGCGCCGTGTCAGCGGTCTGGGCGATGCCGAGCAGCCGCCCCTGCAGCACGTGATCGGCCGCCAGTTCGGCCGCCTCGCCGGTATGGGCGACGCGCCCGTTCACCAGCACATAGGCGCGGTCGGCCATCGCCAGGACGCTTTCGGCGTGGTGCTCCACGATCACGAGACTGGCGCGTGAGCGCAGCTTCATCACGGCCTCGCGCACCTCCTGCACCACCGCCGGCGCCAATCCTTCGAACGGCTCATCGAGCAGGATCAGCCGGCTCGGCACCATCAGGGCGCGTGCGATCGCCACCATCTGGCGCTCGCCGCCGGACAGATTCTCGGCGCGTGCCCGCTGCAGGATGCGTAGCTTGGGAAAGAGATCGAACACGTCGTCGAGCGAGGCGCCACCCGGCCGGGCCGCCAGCTTCAAATTCTCCTGCACCGTCAGATTCGGGAACAGTCGCCGCCCTTCGGGCACGAGCGAGATGCCGAGGCGATTGATCTCATCGGCCCGCAGGGCGCCGAGGTCGGTGCCATCGAACATGATCCGGCCCTGGCTCAGCGGTACGGTGCCCGTGATCGCGCGCAACGCCGTGGTCTTGCCGACGCCATTGCGACCGAGCAGCGCGACCACCTCGCCAGGACGTACGACGAGATCGAGGCCATCGAGCACGGTGCCTCCGCCATATCCCGCGCTGACCGCCTCGACCTTGAGAAGAGGCTCGGCCATCGCCGCCGTCGGCAGCACCGCGACAGTGGCGCCGCGCGATGGAGACGTCGAGACCTGGCCATGGGCCGTGCCGAGATAGGCCGTCACGACCTCCGGATGGCTTGCGACCTCGGCTGGCCTGCCGTCGGCGATCAGGCGCCCCTGATGCAGCACGGTGATGCGGTCGGACATGGCCAGCACGCGATCGATGTCGTGCTCGATGAGTAGTACGGCATGGGATTTCGACAGCCGCTGGATCAGGTGGCCGACCACCTTCCGATCAGACTCTGCAAGTCCCGCCAGCGGCTCATCGAGCAGCAAGAGCCTGGCATCGATCGCCAGCGAGACCGCGATCTCGAGCAGCCGCTTTTCGCCATGGGCGAGCTCTGAGCAGAGATCGGACGCGCGGTCGACAAGCCCGACCGCATCGAGCAGAGACCAGACACGCGCGTTCGCGGCCTCGTCATCGTAGGCGTCGCGCCAGAAACCGGACCATTGCCGCCGCGACGCCTGAACCGCGATGCGCACGTTCTCGTATGATGTAAGGTTCGGAAATACGCTGAGAATCTGGAACGAACGTGCAATGCCGAGTCGTGCGCGCCTGTAGGGAGGCAGATGACCAATCGCGCGGCCCTCGAACAGGATGCTGCCGGCGTTGGGCTTCAGCGTGCCGGTCAGCAGGTTGAACAGCGTCGTCTTGCCGGCGCCGTTCGGCCCGATCAGGCTGTGCAAGCCGGTCCGGCTCATGTCGAAAGAGATGTTGTCCTGGGTGACGATCGAGCCGAAATGCTTGGAGAGGTTGCGGATCGACAGGATCGGTCCGGCCGCGTCGGCGTCAGCGCTCGGCCGCGACGGCACATAGTTCTGGATCACCGCGGGGCGCGGTGGAATGCCGTCGCGCGTCAATGTCCAACGGTTGCGCCCGATCAGGCGCTGGAAGATGCCGTGAATGCCTTCCTGCGACAGCAGCGCGAAGGCGATGATGATCGGGGCGAAGATCAGCCACCAGTTCTCGGTGATTGCGCTGAGGCGGTCCTCAAGCAGGATGAAGACAGCCGCGCCCCACAGGGGCCCGAGGAAATGATGCACGCCGCCGAGCGCCGCCATCAGCACGGGGTCGCCGGCATGCTCCCAGTTCAGGTTGTTGGCGTAGACGCCCTGCAGCAGGAGCGCCATCAGGCCGCCGGCTGCGCCGATGCCGCCCCCTGCGATGACGAGCGCGATCAGCTTGGTCCGGTAGGTGTCGAAGCCGAGGCTGGCGACGCGCACCTCGTTGTCGCGCAACGCCTGCATCAGACGGCCGAACGGGGAATGGGCAAGACGCCACAGCGCCCACAGCGAGGCAATGACGACCACGAGCGCAAAACCATGGAAGGCAAGCGCCGATGGAAACAGTGGCCGCACGACATTCTGCAGCCCGTTCTCGCCGCCGGTGACCGAGGTCCATTTGAACGCGATCTCAAAGGCGATCTGCGAGCACGCCAGGGTCAGCAGCGAGAAATACAGCCCGCGCCGGCGCAGGATGATCGCGCCGACCACGAAGGCGAGCACCAGCGAGAAGACGACCGCGATGACCATGCCGGCGATCTCGTTCCCGCCGGGCACCAAGCCCGCCCCGATCGCCAGCGCATAGCTGGCGCAGCCGAAGAAGAACGAGGCGCCGAACGGCACCAGGCCGAGATAGCCGATCAGGAAGTTCACCTCGGCGCCATACAGCGTGTAGATCGCGATCTGGGTGACGCGGTGAATCGGCATGCCCGCGGCCAACGCCAGCCCGGACGCCAGCAGCAGCACGACGGCGGCGACGACGACCGGATGGCCGCCAAGGCGCTGCAGGAGAGGCCTGTCGCTCGTCATTCGAAACGCTCCCAGCGCTCGCCGAACAGGCCGCGCGGCCGCAGCAACATGATCAGGAACATCAACGCATACATCGAGCCGGCGGCGGCCTCGGGCCAGAACTGGATCGTCAGCGACGTGACGATGCCGACGGCCAGGCCGGCGACCACCGCGCCACGGAACGAGCCGAGGCCGCCGATGGCGACGATGACGAAGGCGGGCATCACGGCGTTGGCGGCCATCGATGGCGACACGGTCCATAGCGGCGCCGCCAGCACGCCGCCGATGGCAGCCAGCATGCAGCCGAGGCCGAACACCGCCGTCAGGACTCGCGGCAGATTGATGCCAAGCAGTTCGACCATTTCCGGATCCCGGCTGCCGGCGCGCAGGATCCGGCCATAGGGCGTGAAGGCGAGGAACGCCCACAGACTGAGCAGGGTCGCCGTCGTCGCCCCGAGCACCGCGACGCGGTACTTCGTGATCAACAATGGCCCAAGCTCGACGATGCCGGCGAACAGCGGCGGCGGATTGAACGGCTTGCCGTCAGCGCCCCAGACGTAGCGGATCACCGCCTCGATCAGGAGCGCCAGTGCGAAGGTCACGATCAGACTGAGCAGCGGCTCCTTGCCGTAGAGGCGACGAATGATCGTCGCCTCCACCGCCATACCGACCAGTCCGACCAGAGGCGGAGCGAAAATGACTGCGCTCCAGCCGAACAGTTGAAACAATTGCCAGGCGACATAGGCGCCGAGCGCGAAGAAGGCGCCATGCGCGAAGTTGATGACGCCCAGCAACCCGAACGTGATCGACAGCCCGACCGCAATCAGCACGTAGATGAAGCCGAGCACCAGGCCATTGGCGGCTTGGGAGACGAAGATATCAAGCATCGATCGGGCCCATCGGGTGCGTGACGAACGAGGACGTGACGAAGACGGGGCTTGGTCGCGCCGCTCACAGAGACGGCAGGCTGCAGCCGATCTCGTCCTTGCTGCCGAACGCCTTGGCAGTGTCGTCAGCCGTCTCCGAGGTGTTCTTCAGCACGTCGAAATAGTCGAACTTGTCGGCGATCTGCTTCTTGACCTGCACGATCACGGCCGGCCGCACCAGTTGGTGATCCCAATCGCGGAAGAAATACGGGAACTCGCCTTCGCTGTTCTTCCACTGCTCGAGCTGCGTGACGAGCGCCTTGGACTCCGTCGACTTCGCTGCCTCGATCGATTCGAGCAGCGCCCGCATGCCGATCCAGCCAGACCAGGTCTTGTCCGACGGCGGCTGGTTGAACTTCTTCCTGAAGTCCTCGATCATCCGACGCTCGGCCTCGGTGTTCTTCGGATTGTTGTAGTACCAGGGCTTGATGTAGATGCCGGTCGAGGCTTGCGGCCCGACATCCCAGAAATCGGTATCAGTCACGGCGACGGCGGCGTAGGGAATCTTGTCCTTCATGCCCATCTCGTTCCACTGCTTGAGGAAGTTCGAGAAGTCGCCGCCGACCAGGCCGCCGACCACGACATCCGGCTTGGCCTGGCGGATCTTGAGAATGTAGGAGCTGTAGTCGGCGGTGTTGATCGGCACCTCGTCGACGCCGACCTCGGTGGCGCCGACCTGCTTCAACAGCGCGCGAGAGGCGCGGAGGATGTCCTGGCCGAACGCGTAGGACGCCGTGATGAAATAGACCTTCTTGCCGATACTGGAGACGTAGGGCATCAGGCCTGCCATCTGCACCGGCACGGTGGCCTGGGTCCGGAACGTGTACTTGCTGCAGCTCTTGCCGGTGATCTCGCTGGCCGCGGCGCCGGTCAGGATCAGCGGCACCTTCTCGCGGTTGGCGACGCTCATCATCGCCAGGGCCGACGACGAGTAGTTGCCCCCGACGACCGCCACGACCTTGCTCTCGTCGACCAGCCGCTGCATGTTCTGCTGCGACACCTGCGGGTTCGGTTCGTCGAGCCAGACCAGCTCGATGGGCCGGCCCAGCACCTTGTTGCCGGCCTGCTCGACCGCCAGCGCGCTGCCGCGCTGCAAATATTCGCCGATCGACGCGCCCGGCCCCTGCTTGGAATAGATCATGCCGATGCGCACCGGCCCGTCGGACTGGGCAAGCGCCCGGCCGCTCCAAGCTGTGACGGACGCCGCCGCCACACCTGCGGAAGCGCGCATGAACGACCTGCGGCTCAGTTCACCCTTCGACATTTTGGCTCCTCCCATGGATCTTTGTTGTTTGGCTTTTTAGTCAGTCGCGCCGGTAGGGCTTGCCGAAGATCGGCTCCTTGAACGGGATCGGCGGCAGCTCCCACGTCCCGGTCGATGGCGGACGCACCTCGGCATCGACATGCAGATCAATCACGCAGGGCCGCCTGTTCTTCACCGCGGTCTCCACCGCGCCGCGCAGATCGGCGCTGCGCGTCACAGTGACACCGTCGGCGCCGCAGGCGCGCGCCCAGGCCGCAAAATCTGGATTGTAGCGGTCCCCGCCCGGACCTTGGTTGCCGCGATAAAAAGCGGTGCCGAGCTCGCGGCCTTCGAACAGTCCATATTGCAGATCCCGGATCGCGCTCCAGGCGAAGTTGTTCCAGACGATCCAGACGCAAGGCAGATCGTACTCGACCGCCGTGGCGACGACGTAGGGTGCCATCATGAAGCCGCCGTCGCCGACGACGGCGACGCAGGGACGCTCCGGTGCGGCGAGCTGCGCCCCGAGCACGCCGCACACGCCGAAGCCCATAGATGAATAACCCCAGCTGTTCAGCATGCTCTGCGCGCGTTTCGGCCGCCAGAACTGCATGAACCAGTTGTGGTGCACCCCGGAGTCCAGCGAAAGGATGACATCATCCGGCAGCACGTCCTGAAGCGCGCTGACCACGTATTCGGGACGGATGGGCGTCGTCACCGCGCTGAAATTTGGCCGCACGAACGCGTCCCACTCGGCCGCCCATGTCGCGATCTCGTCGCGCCAGGCAGCGAAATTCTCGCGCCTGATCCCGGGGCGGCGCTCCACGGCGGCGAGCAATTGCGCGGCGAAGGTCTTGGCATCGGCGATGATGCCGAGGGTCGGCGGATAGTTGCGGCCGAGTTCGACCGGATCGATGTCGACCTGCAACAGCTTTGTCGACGGAAAATTCCACGAATAGCCCTGGTGCCAGCTCGACGACGACCGGTCGTCGAAACGGGTGCCGATGCACAGCACGAGATCGGCATGGCGGCCGGCCTGGTTGGCCGGATAGGCACCGTTGCGGCCGATGAAGCCCAGCGTCAGCGGATCGTCGGCAGGCACGCAGCCCATGCCATTCGGCGAGGTGATCACCGGAATGCCATAGCGACTCTGCAGCGCTGCGATCTCGGGACCGGCCTCCGACAGCGTGGTCCCCTGCCCGATGAAGACCACCGGCCGCTTTGCGGCCTCCAGGAGATCGAGCGCCTTCGCGACGTCGGCCTCGCTCGCGCTCGGACGATGCGTGCCGTGGGTGTGCGATAGCGGCGGCAGTTCGACGTCGGCCTCCTCCTGGAACACGTTGTAGGGGATATCGAGGTTGACCGGCCCGGGCCGGCCCGTGACCATCGTGTCGAAGGCCTGGCGCAGCGCCAGCGGCAGCATGTCGACACGGCTCGGCTGGAACGAGCGTTTCACCACCGGCCGCAGCACCTGCGCGAAATCAGCTTGATTATGCGCGTAGAGTTCCTGGAACGGTCCACGATTGGCCTGCGAGGTCGGCACGTTGGCGGTGATCGCGAGAAAGCTCGAGGAGTCCGACAGCGCGGTCGCCAGCGACATCACCATGTTGGCGGAGCCAGGCCCGGTCGAGGTCAGGGTCGCCACCGGACTGTGCTTGACCCGGAAGTAAGCGTCCGCCATGTGGCCTGCGCACTGCTCGTGGCGCGGCGACACCAGCTTGACACGATCTCGTACCTGGTAGAGCGCATCGAGAATGCCGACATTGCCGTGGCCGCAGATGCCGATCACGAACGGCACTTTCTGCTTGACGAGATATTCGGCGATGACTTCGCCGCCCTTCATCTTGGTCATGGTGAGATCCTTGTCAGGTGACGGCCCGCGTCACGCGAGCATCGTCACGATACGCTCCTCGGTCATCTCACGGATCGCGTAATGCGGCCCTTCACGACCGAAGCCGGAGTCCTTGGAGCCGCCATAGGGCATGAGGTCCACCCGGGAACTCGGGGTTTCGTTGATGTGAACGCCACCGACCTGCAACTGCCTCGCGGCCTGCAATGCCCTGTCCAGGCGTTTGGTGAAGATGCCGGTGGCAAGCCCATAGGGTGTATCGTTCACACGGGCGATCGCTTCGTCCAGCACGTCGAACGGCGCGATGCACATCACCGGCCCGAACACCTCCTGGCAGCCGAGCGGCGTGGCCTTGTCGACGTCCGCGAGAAGCGTCGGAGGAACCACTGCACCCTTGCGCGCGCCGCCGACCAGACGCCGTGCACCGTTCTGCTCAGCCAGCGCGATCCAGGATTCGATCCGCTGCGCGGCGGCTTCGCTGACGACGGGACCAACGACGGTGTCGTCCTCGCCGGGGTCGCCGTAAGGCAGCCCCGCGACCAGTTCGGCAAGTCGCTGCTCGACCTGCCCGATCAGCGGACGCTGCACCAGCAGAACCTGGATCGAGGTGCAGACCTGGCCGGCCTTGCGGAAGCCGGCATTGACGACCTTCGGCAGTGCGGCGTCGAGATCCGCGTCCTCGCAGATGACGCAGTGCGCAATCGAGCCGAGCTCCATCTGGGTGCGACGCAACCCCGCCTTGCTCTGGATGATCCGGCCGATTTGCGTGCTGCCAGTGAAGGCGAAGAACTTCACGGCGGCCTCTGCCATCAGCCAATCGGCGACCTCGCCATCGCCATGCAGCACCGAGATCAGGCCGGATGGCAAGCCGGCGGTGATCAGGCATTCTGCCATGATGCAGGACGTCATCGGCGTATGCAGCGAGGGCTTCAGCACCACGGCGTTGCCGGCGGCGAGTGCGGGGGCCACCTTGTGCGCCACCGTGTTCAAAGGAGCGTTGAACGGCGTAATCGCGGCGACGACGCCGAGCGGCACACGGAGCGTAAAGCCGATCCGCCCCTTCTGCCCGGCAGCGCCTTCCATCGGCACCACTTCACCAGCAAGACGCCGCGCTTCTTCAGCGGAGAGCCGGAATGTCGTGGCACAGCGCTGCAGTTCGCCCAGCGCATCGCGGCGTGGAAAGCCGGCCTCCTGCCGCAGCACCTCGACGAGCTCCGCGGCGCGCTTTTCGAGTTCGTCCGCCGCGCCTTCGAGGATGAGGCCGCGATCATGCGGCGTCAGCGCATTGGCTTTGAACGCACGCTCCGCCGCGGCGACGCAACTACGGACCTGCTCGCGAGACGGCAGATGCGCATGCATCGCAGGTTCAAGGCGATATTTGTCCAGCACGTGGACAGTCTGGGTGCCATCCACCCAGCCGCCTGCGATCAGGAGTTGGCAGGATGACAGACCGGCCGATGCCTGTCTTTGAACCGCAGCGTCCGCCATCGTCTGGTTCCTCCCAAGGGACTAGTCACGCTTGTTGCCTTCCCCTTTAGAGAGAAATTGACATTAGCAAAAATACTGTTTTGGATTGGTCGCCATAAGCTGAGCATATAGCCCCGACGGACTCCTGGTTTTCCTCCGTCCGGTTCTCCTCGTCAGACTCTCCTTTATGGTCCGGTGCACGCTCATGGATCTGCGTCAGTTGCGTTATTTCGCCCAGATCGTCGAAAGCGGCAGCCTGTCGAAGGCCTCGCGCTGCCTGTTCGTCGCACAGCCTGCCTTGAGCCAGCAGATCGCAAAGCTCGAGGAGGAAGTGGGCAGGCCGTTGCTGCAGCGCTCCTCGCGCGGCGTGATCCCGACCGAGAATGGCCTTGCGCTCTATCACCACGCCCGTTTCATGCTGCGGCAGCTCGATCACGCGCTGTCAATTGCGCGGCAGGATTCGGCCGAGGTAAGCGGCATGGTATCGGTTGGCCTGCCCGCGACGACCGTGCTCGCGATCGGGCTGCCGCTCACCAAATGCATCCGCGCCAAATATCCTGGCATCCTGCTCAACGTCGTCGAGGGCATGAGCGGCCACATCGCTCACATGATGCGGCTCGGCCAGCTCGATCTCGCAATCCTGTTCAACAATGACGTGTCGTCCAAGCTCGATGCGATTCCTCTGCTCGACGAGGAGCTGTTCGTGCTTCTCCCTGCCGACAGCCCGCTCGTGCCCCACGTCCGGCGCAGCATCACCGTCGCCGAAGTCGCCAAGCTGCCGCTGATCCTGCCGACCGGAAGCCATGGC
This sequence comes from Bradyrhizobium sp. HKCCYLS2038, assembly GCF_051167655.1. Classification (NCBI taxonomy): domain Bacteria; kingdom Pseudomonadati; phylum Pseudomonadota; class Alphaproteobacteria; order Hyphomicrobiales; family Nitrobacteraceae; genus Bradyrhizobium; species Bradyrhizobium sp. HKCCYLS2038. The sequence continues at coordinate 126,540 of NZ_JBNPTM010000002.1, forward strand.
CTGCGCCGGCGCGTAGCCGCGGAGTTCGAGCGCCGCAACATCACGCCCAATGTGGTCGCGGAAATCGATTCGCTCTCTTTGGTCATGAGCTGCGTTCGCGAGGGCATCGGCGTGACCATCAAGCCGATGTCGGCGCTGCAGGCCGGGGGAAGGAACGGCGAGGACTGCCGCGCTTTGTCGATCTCGGACGCGCGGATCACGCGAAGAAACTATATCTATTCGATCAAGCCGGACCTGTTGGCGCCCGCGGCGTTGGCGGTCGCCAAGGAGCTCCAGGAGATGGCACGAACCCTCGTCACATCCGGACAATGGCGCGGCGTCACCTTGATCGACGATGCCGCGTCGGCGGCGGTCTCCCCGGCCGCCTAATTGGATGGCCTGATCTCCACCTATTTCAGCGCGGCTTGTCCAGCCAGAGATACGACGTTGTCCTGGGCTCCGGAGCCGCCGCTCACGCCGATGGCGCCGACCACCTTGCCATTGACGATGAGCAGATTGCCGCCACGGGACGCGATCACGTCGTCAAGCGTCGCGAGATAGGAGAAATACTGCCCCTTGCCGAGCAAGGTCTCGAACACCAGCGTCGGACGGCGATAGCGCGTGGCGGTCCGCGCCTTGTGCTGAGAAAGACCAACGGACGCATACTGACAATTGTCCTGCTTCTCGAAATAGACCAGATCACCGCTCGGATTGACAACGGCGATGCAGAACGCATTCCAGTTCCGCTTTGCGGTTTCGGCCACGGCTGCAGCGGCCACCTTCTTGGCCATCTCCAGGTTGATCGGCTCGCCATAGGGCGGTGGAGACAATGCATCTGCCACCGCATCGTTGGGATTGTCGGTGTTCGGTGGTGTCTGGGCGAAGCTGTTCGTGAGCGTCGCTGTGACGACGCATGCGACGATGATCAATACGATCCGAGAACGCATCTATTCCTCCCCATCGGTTGGCTCTTGCGGCCTGTTCGGCCGGATTGGTCGTCCTATTTCCGAAGCACCCCACAGTCCCACTAGCTGCCCTCCGCATCGCTCGGCGCCGCACCGGCCGAGAGCGCGCAATGATTCACGCCGAATGCTCCGATCCAGGTCGGCCGGCATCTCGAACAGGCTCTGCCCGCGTCTCGAGCGACGTCACGCGCTGAAGATCAGCGCCGCTCGTCTCAGGCAACGCGATCGCTGCCATGAAAGCTACTCCATAGGAGACGAGTGCGGAGAGACCCATCGACAATCCCAGCGGATGCGAGGCGGCGAGCACGCCGACGGTTGCCGGGACGATCGAACCGAACCCACGCCCTCCGCCAAGACAAAAGCCCTGCCCGCTGGCACGTATCTCGGTTGGGAACAGCTCCGCAAAGGTCGGCAGCATCCCCGACGCCAATCCGCCCTGGAAGGCGCCGAGGAAGAAGCTGAGCAGGATCGTCGTGTTCGCGCCGATCGGAGCCAGCAGATAGATGCTCGCATTCACGGCTTGGCATAGCAGGAAGATCATGAAGGCAGGACGCCGCCCGGTGCGGTCTGAAAGCCAGCCATACAGCAGCGGCCCAACCAGAGAACCAAGGATGTTCATGGCGAGATATCCCGCACTGGTTCCGACCGTAAGGTTCAACCCCGTGCGCAGATAGGTGGGCAGCCACGTGATCATGACATAGGCGCCGCCGAAAATGCCGGTGGCCATCGTGGCAGCCGCCGCGGTGCGCCGTATATGGGCCCTGCTGAAGATCGTCCAGGCGGGCGTTCCAACCGTCTTGCTCGCCTGGCTTTCACGGTAAAGCCCCGACTCAGGAACGAGGCGCCGGATGAAGAAGACGAGAAAGGCAGGTGCAATCCCGACGGCGAAGAAGACACGCCAGCCGAGCTCCTCCGGAAACAGCGAACTGATCACGGGCAGCAGCGCAACGGAAATCGCATAGCCCACGGCGTAGCTGCTTTGCACGGACGCGGCCACCCGCCCGCGCAACGCCGGCCTGACGACCTCGCTGATCAGGACGCCGCCCACGGCCGCCTCGCCGCCATAGCCGAGCCCCTGGAGGAAACGCACGACCAGCAGATAATGGAATCCGGTCGCGAAAGCCGACGCGAGAGTGAAGAGTGCGACCCAGAGGATCGTCAGTTGCAGAACCTTGATGCGGCCGATGCGATCGGCGAGGATGCCCCCACCCCAGCCACCCACCGCCGCGCCGACGAGGGCTGCGGTCGCGAGATAGCCGGCTTCGGGACGCGTCAGCCCGATCGTCGCAATCAGCGCCGGGATGACCAGCGCATAGATCGTCGAATCCAGCGAGTCGAGACCGAATCCAGCAAAGCAGGCCCAGTACGTCCTGCGTTCGACATTGTTGAGTTCGGAGTACCAGCCGAGCTTCATGATCGTTCACTTTCCAGTCTCAGGCGAGATGCGCTTCTTCGTCGATCCGGAAGAACAATCGCGAGCTCAGCACAATCCGATCGCCGCCTCGACCACTCAGACCCGCATGGAGGCCCGCCGGTCTTCTTCATGGGGCGTGATGATTAGCCGTCTGCTTCATCGCCTGCCGGTTGGAGATAGAGGGAATTCCAGGACAGCAGAAATACGATTTGGAGTTGGCGGTCATAAGCGAAAGATATGGCTTGGCCGGAGTTCGCCGCGGCATCACGGCGCAATCTTTGCGGTCAGGAAGCCGCCATGGTCGAGAGCACGGCGGACTGTGCCATCCGTCTTGGCTCCGGTCAGAAATGTCGCCGCCCATTCGCGAGCCGCGGCCTTGCCCTTTGGCACGACCACCACGACGCCCGTTGACTGGATGACCTCGTCCAACACGCGGCTTCCCGGCAGCCGCCTCGATAGCTCCTCCAGCGCTTCCATGCCCATAGCGAGCGCATCGAGCTGCCCCTGGCCAATCAACTCCGCAGCCGCTTCTGGCTTGATGAATTTCGTGACACTGGCCTTTTTCAGGCTCGCTTCAACCGTACGGGACGTGGAGGTACCCTCGATGCAGCCAACCCGGACTGCCGGACGATCGATGTCGGCGACGGAGGTGATGTCGGAGCCGGCGCGAATGAGATACCCGCTCATATAAGCGACGTAAGCGGGTCCTTGATCGACGAACTGTTCTCGCTTGCGATCTGCTGGCATGAACGACAAGTCCCAGGCGTCTCGGCTGCCCGCGGCCGCGATCTCGTCCGAGCTTTGATATTCCACAAGCGCGAGCGGCACCCCGAGCTTGCCCGCCGCCGCCTTGGCAAGCTCGACCGTCACGCCGACCGGCTTGCCCGTCGCCGGATCGCGTGTCGTCCAGAATGCCGAAGCCGCCGGCCCCACCGCGACGGCCACGCGCAGCACCCCGCTGGGAGCAATCTCGCGCGCGTCCTGCGCAGCCGCTCCCGCCACGATGAATGCAAACCCCATGCAGAGGCCCGCGACCCAGCGAACAGATAAATGCAGGGCGGTCGGTAGCTTGGGAGGTGTCGGTCGGTCGAACATCGGTTGCGCCTTGCTGGCTATAGCCGGTCTATCAAGCATCGATCAGGTTGAAAACGGCGGCATGGCGCTTCAGACGATCCTGATCGACATATCCGGCAGGCCCTCGAGCTTGCACAGCAGCACGTCGCCCTTCACGACAGGGCCGACATTCTCCGGCGTGCCGGAATAGATGATGTCGCCAGCCTTCAGCTCGAAGGCTTCCGATAGCTTCGCGATCTGCTCGGCGACGCTCCAGATCATCTTGGTGAGATCCGAGTTCTGCCGGACCGTGCCGTTGACCGCCAGCGAGATCGCGCCCTTGATGAAATGGCCGACCTTCGCCACCGGATGGATCGGGCCGATCACGGCGGCATGGTCGAAACTCTTGCCGATCTCCCAGGGCTTCTTCTCGGCGGCCATGCCGTTCTGCAGGTCGCGGCGGGTCATGTCGAGGCCGAGTGCGCAGCCATAGACGTGATCGAGCGCGGATTCGGCCGGGATGTTGGTGCCGCCGGATTTCAGCGCGGCGACCAGTTCGACCTCGTGATGATAGTTCTTGGTCAGCGACGGATAAGGATGGTCGGCAACCTCGCCGATCGCGACGTTCTGGATCGCGTCGGTCGGCTTCTGGAAGAAGAACGGCGGCTCGCGGTTCGGATCGGAGCCGCGCTCGATCGCGTGCGCGGCATAGTTGCGGCCGATGCAGTAGATGCGGCGGACCGGGAACACGCTTTGCTCTCCGACGATCGGAATCGCGACCGGAGGCACTGAGAAGATCGGTGCCGGCCCGGCCGCGGCAGCGGCCGGTGCAGCCTCGGAGATCAAAGATGCGGAGGCCGCAGTTGCGACGGCCGTGGCGAGCAGCTCACGTCTTGATGTCGTCTTCATGTCCCTCGATCCAAATATCTCGATCCAACAGCGCGGCCCGTAAGGGCTCTTCAAAGAGACTTCGCCTCAGTGGGCTAGAGGATCCGGCCTCATCTGCACCTTGTAGACCTTCGGCGACGCCTCCTTGCCGCCCTCGCCGTGGAAGCTCGCGCGCGTTCCGGTCGTGGTCCAGAGACCACGCCCCTTCCAGCCGACGTCGGGATCGTCGATGCGGCCGTCGACATTCTTGGTGAAGAAGCCGAGCGGATAGGGATTGCGCATGTTGACGAACTGACCGTCGACGAGCGCGAGCAGCGACTCGCTGCCATTGGCGCTCGCGATCGGCACATTGGCGCCGAGGCCGAACGTATTGTAGCGATCCACCCAGACGTAATAGGCATGGTTGGCGCTGCCCTTCGCATCCAGACCGCTGAATTGAGGACCGGGCATCCGCCAGATCTTCCATCCCTCCGGGCACTGCTTGCCTTCGGCCGTCGTCGGCCCATTCAGCGGTCCCTTGCAGAGCCTGCGGTCAAAGCTCGCGAGATGTCCGCTGGACAGCACCGTCCACACCACGCCATCCAGTCCGATGTCGATGCCGCGCGGGCCGAAGGTCCCCTCCGGCGGCTGATACACTTCGGCGAGAGCGGTGTTGGCGGGATCGGCTCCGGGGACGACGCGAACCAGATATCCGGGCTGGTCGATGCGTGAGAAACCGCGGTCCATCGCCTGCCCCCAGATCGACTCATCGACCGGGCTGGGCATGATGCCGTAGAATGACGCCGCAATGCGCTTGTCCTTGGTCGGATCGACGGGATCCTTGTGCTCCACATAGGCGTCGCGCTTGCCGTTGCCATTGGTATCGATGATCAGCGGTGTCCAGCCCTGCGCCTTGACCGCGTCCCCGCTGGCGCGAAACTGCTTGGTGTCGAGCCAGCCGACGATGCCGCCGCCGAGCCCCGGCCCTCCGGAGCTCGTCCAGAGCGTCTGATTGGCATCGTCGTCGAAGTAGAGATGATGCGTCGTGAAGCAGGTATTGATCAGGTCCCATTTTCCAGTGGCGGGATCGAAGCGCGACAACTGGCGCAGCGACGTCGCCTGCGGCGCCACTTTCGCCGACGGCAGCTCCGAGCCCTGCTTGCAATAGTCCGGATTGGCCGGCGGCCGCAGGCGCGCGGTGAACCAGACCTTGCCCTGCTCATCCATCATGACATTGTGAATGCTGGTGTGGCCGTCCCAGATCGGCTCATCTCCCCAATAGGCCGAGGTCCCCCGCGGAGCATCCGTCGAGGACGGCGTCGCTGGATCGAGATACGGATGCTTGATCGTCGCCGCGATGTTCCTCACCGGGTCGAGGGTCGGAACGAGGTCCGAGCTCTCCTCCGAGGATCCGTAGATCAGGCCGTTGGCATTGACGCGCGGATTGCGCTTGTCGGTCGAGATCGCGTCGTGCTGGTAGCGCGTCGGCGCGGCCCAGTCCCACATCGTGTAGACGACGTTGCGCTCGAGACCCCTGGGACGATCTGGCTTGTCGAACGGCAGCTCGCCCGCGGCAATCCGGTCGGTCCATCTGGAAAACAGGTCATAGACCTTGTCAGGGCCCATGCTGGCGAGAACCGTCGCCATGTATTCCTGCGCCTGTCCCGCCTGGGTGCGCATCGCCCAGGCTGTCTGCGAGTCGTGCCCTTCCATGAACAGCTTCGGGATCTCGCGGATGCCTCGCGAGCCGAGCGCATGGCAGGACTGACACATGTTCTTGACAGTATCGACCCATTGCGCCTGCGACTTCATGGTCTCGGGCATCTTGTTGCCCTTGGGGCCAGTGCCGGGAAATTCCTCTGGCCTGGGGATGTCGAGCATCGAATACCAGTACATGCCGGGATAGTTCTGCGCGTCCTGCTTCGGCGATGCTGCTGAGGTCTTGAAATCGAGCAGCCTGCCGGGGCGGGCCTCCTGGCTCGCAGTGTCCTGGACGCCATAGCCGCGCACCCAGACCTTGTAGTTGGCTGCGGGAAGCTCGGGAATGACGAACCGCCCCCGATCGTCGGTGACCACCACCTTGGCATATCTCGTCGGCAGGTCGGTGGTCTCCGCGATCACCCAGACGCCCGCTTCCGGTCCGCTCGCGCCGATCACCTCACCGCCGATATCGCTGGCGGAAATCTCCACGTTGGCCGCCATCGCGGCGCCAGCATGCAGCAGCGCCGTTGCGGCAAGATAGCCGGCCCATCTCCAGCTCAGCTTCATGTTTCGTCCCTCCCGCCTCTTTTCTTGTTGTCCTCTCAGTGCGAACGGAGAACTGGGCGGCGACCCCGATCAGGCCACCAACAATCGACACAGCCGCCCGACATCGTCGATCATTTCGAGGTGCCCGACCATATCGATCAACATCTCGGTCTTCTCGCTTCCAAGAACGGGCATCAACAGATCCCTGGTTTTGGCGCTGACCGCCTCCGTACTCAGCGGATTTTCCCTGGTGCCCGGCGGATATTTGGTGAAATGATCGACCCTCCTGCCGTCGGTCAGAGTCACCTCGACGACGGCACCGCGCGGCGCCGCCGGGTCCATCAAGCCCTTGTCGCCCGCAAGCGTCACCTTCGCCCGCTGCTCCAGGATCGTCGGGTCGCGCATCAGCGCAACATCGTGGCTGTCGGCGAACGAGACGGCCCCCTTGACCAAGGCGAGCGCGACGAGGTGCTGGCAATTCACATCGGGCATTGCGCTGTCGCCGACGATCCCCATCGCATCGGTCGGAAGCCTGACCAGGATACTGCGGACGTTGTCCGGCGTAAGCCCGCGCTGCTGACGCAATGTCAGCAGTGCATCCAGCGGCGACTGGATCGGATAACCGACCGAAAAGGTCTTGATGGCGGTCTCGGTGACGTAGAAGCGGCTGCCGAGATCGCGGACCATCTCCTCCGGCTTCGGATCGCTCGACAGGGCGATGAACAGGTTGTGGGTGCCGTCGAGCACGTCATCCACGCCGGTCAGCCCTGCCATCACCATGTCGACCGCCATAACGCCGTTGCGGGCGCCCATGCCGGCGAAATCGAAGGCCTTCTCGATGTGATCCTTGTCCTTCACCCAGCTCCACAGGCCGGAGACCTGCTGCGCGGAATAGGAAATGGCGTGACGCATGGCCCTCTCGTCGAGCCGCGCGAGCAGGGCCGCGGCGCCGAGCGAGCCGAATGTCGACGACGTGCCCTCGGCGCTCCGATGCGAGCCGCGCACCAGGTCAGGCCCCAGCGCCATCAGCAGCCGGCACGTCAGGTCATAGCCGAGCGCGACGGCGCGGATCATCTCGCGCCCACTGCGATGCTCCCGCTCACCCAGCGCAAGCGCGGCAGGAACGACCGCGCATCCCGGATGCGCCTTGGTGACAGGCTCGAAATCGTCGGTCTCGTCGGCATGGCCGCACATCGCGTTGGCCATGGCTGCATTGACGGCCGTGGTGCGGACATCAGATCCGACGACGGACGCCTGCGGCTCGCCACCCAGGCTGCGGACGTACTTCAAGGCCATCTCGCCCGGATGCATGCGGGCGCCGGACACCATGGCGCCGAGCGTGTCGAGAATGCGGTGCTTGCATGCGACGACGACCTGCTCCGGCAGCTCCTGATCGCGCGCTGCAACCATGTAGCGCGCCAGGCGCTCCGTGACGCCCGGACTTGCGGAGCGCGCCGGGCGAATGCGCGTGGTCCCGAGCGCGGCGAGCGCGCCGGCCGATTGCAGGACGCGACGACGCGATGGCATGGTCGGCATCGCCATCGTCAGGCCGACGCCGACATTTTGGCGATGTCGGCTGCGCTGGTCAGGCTTTCGACGTTCCAGCAGGCATCCATGATCCGGCGGATCGAGGCCCCCGGAACGATGCCCTCGGCGAGATCGGAGAACTTGGCTTCGAGCTGCTGGTCGGTCATCGGGACCTCGACGCTGCCGACGGCGTGCTCGATGCGGCGGCTCAGCTTTCGCCCATCCTTCAGCACGATCGTCATCTCGACCTGTTCCGTCTTGATCTCGGGCGTCACAACGGGAACGACCTTGCCGCGCAGCGACAGCACAGTCGGATCTGTCACTGCGCGATCGCTGAATTGTTTCTCGCCTCCTGCGCCCTCGACGATCGCCACCGCCACGGCGTGATAGATGCTGAATTTTCCTTCGAGCCCCTGCTGCGGCGTCTTCTTGCCGGTCAGCTCGAGCACGAGCGGATTGACCCGGAGATCGACATGGTCGATCTGGTCGGCCGTCAGCCTGTTCTCGTTGCGCAGCTGGATCGCGGCATCGATCGCCGGGTGCAGCACGATGCCGCAGGCGAACGGCTTGTAGGTGTTGAGCGCAGATTCGTATCGCTTGCCGAGCTCGCCGACGATCTCGCTGAAATCCTGCTTGGTGCTGATGGTGTTGGCCCAACCGCGCTTGGCTTCGATCATGCCATCCGACGATGTGAAATTCTTCGCTGCCAGAATGGCGGCGAAGATGCCGTTCGACGCGGCACGGCCCGGGTTGAAGCTCTTGTTCATCGAGCCGAACGATTCACGCAGACCGACGGGCTGCGACGCAGCGAGGCCAAGCGCCCAGGTCATCTGCTGCTCGTTCAGCTTCAGCAGCTTGCCGGCGGCCGCAGCAGCGCCGAACACCCCGGCGGTGCCGGTGATGTGCCAGCCCACGTCATAGTGGTTTGGATAGACGGCATTTCCGATCCTGCACTCGGTCTCGATACCGAGGACGAGTGCATTCAGGAACTCCTTTCCGGAGACCGGCTGTAGTTCCGAGAGCGCGATGATCGCCGAGGCCACCGGGCCGGCCGGGTGGATGATCGTCTTCAGATGGGTGTCGTCGAAATCGAAGATGTGGCTGGACACGCCGTTGATGAAGGCGGCATTCATGATGTCGAACCGCTCGCGCCGGCCGAACAACGACGCCTGCTGCGGGCCGGAGAACGGCGCAAGCACGGCAACCGCGATGTCGACCGTTTCGTGTCGCGATCCGCCGATCGCGACACCGACCCAGTTCAGCAGCGTCCGCACGCCTTCCTTGCGGACGTTGACCGGCAGATCGTCATATCCCGCCGAGACGATATAACGGGCAAGCGTACGGGTGACGTCCTTTGGCGGCGCAACGGCAGGCGCCTGAGCTTGCGCGAAGGCGGCCTTCGCGCCCACTGCGGACAATGGAAGAACGGCGGCAGCCTGGAGCAGAGTCCTCCGATCAGTGTGCATGGGGCGTCTCCCGGGACTTGAACGATGCCAATTGCGCTGCGAGCCGGACCGCGCTCTCGAGCGCGCCGGTGTTCGCGATGCCCTTACCGACGATATCGAACGCCGTTCCGTGCGAGGGCGTGGTGAAGACGGTCTCGAGCCCGGCGGTGACCGTGACCCCGCGATTGAAGCCGCGTAGCTTCGTCGCGATCTGCCCCTGATCGTGATACATCGCGACGACGCTGTCGAATTCTCCGGCGAAGGCGCGGATATAGACCGTATCCGCCGGATAGGGACCGCTGCAGGCGATTCCCCTGCTCGCGAGCGCCTCGACCGTCGGCCTGATCATGTCGATCTCATCGCGGCCGAACAGCCCGCCCTCGCCGGCATGTGGATTGAGCGCCGCCACGGCGATGCGCGGCGCTGCGACGCCCGACCTCCGCATCATCAGGTCCACGAGCTCGACGGCGTCGATGATGCGCGCCGGGTTGATGTCGTTCAGCGCCTCGCGCAGGGACTGATGACCCGTGACGCGCGACATCCATTGCCCATCCAGGACATTCATTTCGGAAAAATAGGTTCTGTGTCCGAGCAGATCGGCGAACATCTTGTGCTCGTCGGGATATTTCCAGCCGCCGTCGAACATCGCACGCTTGTTCAATGGCGCGAAGGTGATGGCATCGATCTCGCCCGCCTTCGCGAGGTCGACCGCGCGCGACAGCGTCTCTCCGGTCAGCCGCCCGGACTCGGCGCTGGCTTTGCCGATCGGGTGCCTCGACGGGTCTGTGTTGCCAAGATCGAGCAGTTGCACCTTGCCGCTGGCCCACGAAGCCTCCCTGGGCGAGCCGATGCGCTCGATATCGAGCGTCACGCCGGCATGGGCCATCCCCATCTGCAGCACGCGGGCGTCTCCCACCACGAGGAGACGCGCGGCATCGGCGAGCCGGCTGTCGGAGAGAATTCGTGCGGTCTGTTCGGGGCCGATGCCGGTGCAATCACCGGGAACCAGAGCCACGATCGGCAGGTCGTTGTCGGGAACCATGGATTCTACTTCACTGCTTTCATCTGTGCGACCCGCATCCAGTCGTCGCAATTGAACTCGCCGTCCCATTTGGCCACCACGATCGCGGCGACGGCGTTGCCGATCGTGTTGGTGATCGCGCGTGCCAGCGACATGAACCGGTCGATCCCGAGCAGCAGCGCGAGGCCTTCTACCGGCAGTCCGGCTGCGACGACGGTCGCAGCCAGTGCGGCAAACGCCCCGCCCGTCACGCCGGCCGCACCCTTGCTGGTGAACAGCATCACCACGAACAGGCTCAGCTGCTGCGCCGCGCTCAGCTCGATGCCATAGACCTGGGCCACGAAGATCGTGCTCAGCGGCAAGGTCAGCGCAACGCCATCGAGATTGAACGAATAGCCTGAGGGAATGACGAGACCGGTCACGGCGCGCCCCACGCCAGCCCTCGGCAGCTTCTCCATCATTCCGGGAATCGCCGTCTCGGACGACGATGTTCCGAGCACGACGAGCAGCTCGGCGCGCAGCAGCCGCAGCAGATCCATCAGCCGAATTCCAACCAGTCGGCAGATCGTCCCCAGGACGATGAAGATGAAGAACGCCATCATTGTCCAGGCGGTGCCGACCAGCAGCGCCAAGGCGTATAACGTCGCAGCGCCGAACTTCCCGACCGTGAAGGCCATGGCGCCGAACGCCCCGATCGGCGCCAGCATGACCACGACATGGACCACGCTGAACACCAGTTCGGTCAGCCGCTCCATCCCCGAACGCAGCGGCGGCGCCTTGTCGCCAAGCAGCAACAGGCCAATGCCGCACAACAGCGCCAAGACGAGAACCTGAAGCACATCGCCGCTGGCAAACGCGCCGAAGAAGCTCTCCGGAATCATGTGCTGGATGTAGGCTGACAACGATCCGACGTGGGTCTGCGCATAGCGGGCGACGGTTTCTGCCTGTTGGGGCGTGGCGTGCGCCACGCCTGCACCTGGCCGGATCCACTGCACGACGAAGAAGCTGAACAGCAGGCAGAGCGTCGTAACGATCTCGAAATACAGGAAAGCCTTCAGCCCTATTCTGCCGACCGCCTTCATGTCGCCGACCTGCGCGATGCCGGTGACCACGACGAGGAAGACCAGCGGCGCAATCGTCACCTTGATGAGCGAGATGAAGCCATCAGCGAGCGGCTTGAACTCGAGCGCCGCGGCCGGAAAAACGGCGCCGAACAGCACCCCGAGTGCGGCGCCAGCAACGACCAGCACGTAGGGCTCACGCCATAGCGAGCTCGCACGAGCAGCTGTCGCCGACCTCGCGAGCGGCCCGGATAAGGGAGTCGTTGCGATCGTCACGTCCATGTCCTCCCGGCTTCTCGTTTCCGGCTTCGGCAACCAAGCCTTACCCGCTCTTTTCTTTTGGCATGACATTGGACCAGCGGCCGTGGCAGTGCTAATGCCGTATTGGAATGATTTAAGAAAGAACCTGCATAATGGATCTGGGGTGGTTCGAGGATTTCCTGGCTATCGCGGAGGAAGGTGGCTTCTCTCGTGCAGCTCACCGCCGTCACGTGACACAGCCGGCGCTGAGCCGTCGGATCAAGTCGTTGGAAGCATGGCTTGGAGCTCCCCTGTTCGAGCGCAGCACTCACGTGGTGAAGTTGACGCACGCGGGAGAAAGCTTCCGTCCCGTGGCGGAGGACGTCATTCGCAGGGTGTCGAATGGCCGCGAGGAGGCCCTGGAGGCGGCGCGCCTCAAGGCCGAGACGATCCATTTCGTTGCCACCCACGCATTGTCACAGGCGTTTTTTCCGAACTGGATACGCCGGGTCGACCGCGCCCGGGCCGGCTCCGCCGTTCAGCTCGTGGCCTCGAACTATGCCGGTTGCGAGAAGCTCATGCTGGAGGGCCAGGCCCATTTCATGCTGGCGCATTACCATCCCTCGCTCGTCAGCCGCCTCGACAGCGACCGCTTCCAGCGCATCGAGCTTGGCAACGACATGCTGATCCCGATCAGCGCCCCCGGCTACAAAGTCGTCAGCCGCGGCAAGCGTCGGCGACAATCGATGCCGCGGTTCGCGCTGCCGGGCTCTGCCGACAGGCCTCTGCCCTACCTCGCCTACCACCCGGGATCTGGCGTCGGCCGCATCGTGACCTCGTTCCTGGCCAAGAAAGAGCCGACCGCGATGCTGGTCCCGAGCTTCTCGGCTCCGGTGATGCTGCTCATCAACATGGCCCGCGAAGGCCGCGGGATCACCTGGGCGCCACACAGCCTGGTCGAGCCGGATCTTGAAAGCGGCCGGCTCGTCAGAGCAGGTCCGAAGGACTGGGATATCAAGATCAGCATCGCCCTGTTTCGTGCCCGCCCCCGCATCACACAGGCCGGCGAAGCCTTCTGGACCACGGTCAGGAAGCTGGGAGCGGCCTAGCGCTGCCGCTGCCAGTCAGCAGGCTCTTGGGTCATTCGCCATTTCGGCGCGCGATCTGAGACGTCAGCCTTTGATCTCCCTCTCACATGACGAAGGCAACGGGGAAGATACCGAGAAAGTTCTTCGTTGCCAGAACATCGAGATAGACGTCGTCGGTTCTCGCCCGATGACAGCAGTCGCTTGTGTCCTTGTCGAAAACGGTGTCGGAATCGCGCTCGTGGAGCACGGGCGGCCCGCCTTCTTCAGTCAACGCAAAGTGGCGCTACGCCGCTTCAAGCCGTCGATCCGTGCTACGTTCTATGCATATTGCTCGAAACGGCCACGCCGCGTTACCGAAGAAGCGAGCTCGCGGAATGCTTGAGCTCGGTCGGCGCCGAGGACATGGCGATCCCGTGCAGATCCGCCTTGCCATTTCGGACCGAAGCGACGCGCCATTTCGCAAGCTTGGCTCGGCACGCCCAAACCTGCCGATTAGCTCGTGGATCTTCCCCCTTTGGCGCACTATAGCAACCAAGTAGCGGCACGGATGCCCGCTCTCATTGCGGAACTGAACATCACTCGGCGCGCCGAACTCCAATCTATCGCCAGTCTCGAGCACAGTGGGTTCCCCCCTCATCGATCACGACCTTGCCTTCCAAAACCCAGAGCACCTGCCGGATCAAGGCGTAGGCCGATGCTGGTGCAGATATCGCTGCACCCGGCGGAAGCACGACCTCGACCAATTCCAACGGCAGGCTCGCACTGAGATAGATCTGGCGGCGACGGTAGCCGCTGGCGGGATCCATCCATGTCGGTTGTTCGTCTCGGCTCAGGTGGCGCGGAGCCGAAGCCTTTTCCGATAGGAGGTCGGCCAGCGTGGTTTCGAATGCCGCCGCAATCCGCATGAGGACTGTGGCGGTGGGGCTGGCCTCGGAACGTTCGACCTTGCTCAACATGGCGCGCGACACGCCCGACCGCTGGGAGAGTTCTGCAAGCGACCAACTGCGCATTGCGCGTTCATCTGCGATCCGCCGCGCGAGCGCAGCATGCGCAAGCCGCCGGGCCGCGACCGCGGGCTTGGTGTGCTTGTCCACCCGATCGACGACAACCTCGTTCGAACACCCGAGCTGATTGCCGCGTGAAGCCGCCTCCGAGAGACGGCTGGAGCTAGTCACGCACCTCAGACTGTCAGTGTCCTGCGCAGCTCATTGCGAACCGGCCGGGCCCGCTGCGCACCATCCCCATTGCGGCATCGGCCATTCGCCCTCGGGCTTTTGCACGCCGGGACCCGAGTTGATCACGGCCAGCTGCGCAAACATCGGTGCGAGCAGCGGGTCGTCGGGCACTTTGCGATAGAACGCCTCGGTGAGCACCCTCAGCCTCTCGCGCCCGCCCGCCCAGTCCGCGAGCGCAGGCGGGCTCACAACGTCCACGCCTGACTCGCGCGGCCAGGCATCGTCCGCGTCCGTGAACCCGTTGCGGGCATGCGTGCCGTCACAGAAGGGCTTCGCGCCCGATCCGCCACATCGGCAGAGCAGAACATGGGTGCATTTGGCAAAGGTACGGCCAGTGCCACTCACCATCTCCGCATCTCCGCAGGTCCCGCGACCTCGAGCGGCCCGTCCTTCATGGGTGTAATCGTCAGTGTGCCGTCACGCGGGTCGAGCGGGCTGTAGCTTTGGGTGTCCGGCTCGCCCGTCGCGGTGAAACCGAACGTGCGTGACTTCCGTCGCAGAACGGCTTGTTGGCTGACGCACCACACCGGCATAGCGTCCGCCGTCGTACCGGGTCGGAGGTGACGTGCCCGTCGATCTGGATACGGGCATTGACCGCGTAAGGACCGACTTGCCGCAATCGGATCGTGTTGACGGGAGGATCGACTTCGTCGAGCTGCGAGTCGACGGCGGCAAAGGTGATGGCGCCCGACGGACAGTTGCGCGCCACGGCCGCCAGAGCCGGTGTCAAGCGTCACCCGGAACTGCCCCCTTTGCGTCACGAAGAACTGCCCCACCATCGGGTTTATGATCTCGGTTGAAGGTGGTTTCCGCCGGTGACGGGACGGAGGGAGGCGGAGCCGACCGGAGACCCGTCACCGGCGGGCGCGCGGATCAGGCCGCTCTTGCGCTTGGTGCGGAGGCGGTAGCTGTCGCCGCGGATGGTCAGGACCAGCAAGCGATCGAGGATCGCGGTGGCGACCACCGGATCGGCGATCGCGGTCCTGCGGTCTCACCGAACCGTGCGAATGGCGGCGAACAGAACGGCGCCGAGCAGCGCTGCGGCGGCGGCCAGCGCGAACAGCGCCGGATAGCCGGATGCGTTGATGGCGGCCGCGGCGAGCAGCGGGCCGGCGATCTGTCCTCCGGTGTTGGCGAAATTGAGGATGCCGAGGTCCTTGGCGGCGGTGGACGGGTTGGGAAGCACCGCGATGTTGAGCGCCTGATCGACGGCATTGAAGGCGCCGAAGCCAATGCCGGCAATCACCGCATAGAGCACGATCATGGTCGGCGTCGGCGCGAGGAACGGCATGAACACGCCGAGCGCGATCATCAGCGAGGAGATGATCACGGGAAGCTTGAGCAGACCGAGCTTGTCGGCGACCGGACCGGCGATGAAGGACATGCCGATGCCGGCAACCATGATGATCGTGGCGGACAGCGCGATGGTGCGGCCGGCGTCGGGCTTGGCGAGCATCATGTAGTCCGTGAGGATGTAGAGGAGATATCCCTGGATCGAGAACTTGGCGAGCAGGATGAGGAATTTGCCGAACAGCGCGAGATAGTAGTCGCGGGCGCCGCGGCTGGCGAAGGCAAAGTTGTCGCGCAGCATGCGTGCGGAGAATTTCTCGCGCGGCAGCGCCTGGCTGGATGGCTCGCGGAAGAACAATGCTGCGGCGGGGCCGGCCAGCGCGGTCAGCAGCCCGAGCACGATCAGTCCGGTCGAGGTATTGCCGAGGAATTGCGCACCGATCACCTGGCCGAGCCCGACGCCGATGCCGAGGCCGAGCGCATAGGCCGACGCGGCGCTGCCGCGGTGGCGCGGCGAGATCCGATCCGCGAGCGTGGCGAGCAGCGGAGCGATGATGGCGTTGAGGAAGATCTGGTAGATGGCCCAGACCGCGATCAGGGCACCGGTCGTGGCGACCTGCCCGAGCGCCGCGAGGCTGAGCAGCGAGCCCACGGCGCCGAACCAGATCCACGGCGTGCGGCGGCCCCAGCGGCTTCGCGTCAGATCCGAGCAGGCGCCGATGACCAGGTTGGCCATCGTCGCGACGATCATGGAGATGGTGGCGTTGAGCGCGATGATCGCGGCCTTGTTGGCCGGATCGATCTCCGCGACGCGCGCCGGCAGCAGCACGCCGACGGCGCCAAGATAGGCGACGATCCAGCAGAACGCGCAGATCGCGAGCCCGGCGGCGAGCCGCAGGGGAAAGCCCTGCTGCGCGGTGTCGTGCGTTGCTGCCGCCGCGACCGCCTGGGCCGGGTCTGTGGCGCGTTGCTGGGTCGACATGGCCGTGGCTCCCTCCTGGTGTTTCATAGCCGGAGCGTGGTCGCTGCCGCGTCGGCGTCGCCCCAATGCTGGGCGGCCTCGAGCACGATCTCGCCGGCGGGGATGTAAAATGCGCGCGCCGCCGCGTCCCAGCGCGCCAGCGGCTGCAGCGCGACCGTGAGGCGCGCGGTGGCCGTTGCGCCGGCGTCGAGCGGCACCAGCGTGAAGGCAAGCAACTCGCGCTCTCCGGCGCGGTCGCCGTCGCGGCGGGTGCCATAGATCTGGATGTTGGCCTGTCCAGCGCGGGGCCCGACATTGGCAACGGCGACCGACAGCTCCAGGGTGTCGCGGCCTTGGGCGACGACATCGATGGTGCGGATCGAAAATCGCGTGTAGCTGAGGCCGAAGCCGAGCGGATAGAGCGCAGCCCTGCCGTCGCGCGCAAGCTTGCGCTGGCCGAACCAGCGGTCGTAGCTGATCGCGTGGGCGTCGATCGCGAAGAACGGCAGGTCGTGCTCGGATTCCGGAATCGCGTAAGGCAGGCGGCCGGCGAAGTTCTCGCGGCCGAGCAGCAGATCGGCCAGGGCGTGCCCGCCCTCCATGCCGGCGTACCAGCCGATCATCAGCGCCGGCGCCTGCCGGTGCCATTCCGACATGATCACGGCGCCCGCCGCGACCACGACGACCACCGTGCGCGGGTTGGCGGCAGCGACCGCGCGGATCAGCGCGACGTCGGCCTCGGGCAGATGCAGGTCGCGGCGGTCGCCACCCGCTTCGGGCCGCCCTTCGGCGGCACGCACCCGCTCCAGCATGGTCGCCAGCACGGCACGCTCGTCCTCGTCGCGCGGCGGCGGGTAGAGCGCCATCAGATCGTCCCGGGCATAGACGCGCCCGTTGACCCACTCGCCCTCCTCGGCCGCGGTATAGCCGACCACCACGACGGCCACATCGCTGTGCGCCGCGAGCGCCGCTGCGGCGGCCGGATCCGTGCCGTCGGCGTGATGCAGCTCGGCGCCCGGCAGCGCCGCGCGCAGCCCGGCCAGCGGCGTCACCACCGACGGCGGATGCACGTTCGAGGAGCCGTGGTCGCCGAGATTGGGCAGGTCGGCGAGCCGGCCGAGCACGGCGATGCTGGCGAGCCCGGCCGCATCGAACGGCAGCACCGGTACGCCATCGCAGTCGGCGTTGCGCAGCAGCACCATCGACCGCACCGCCGCGCGGCGCGCCAGCGCCACGTGCTCGCGGCCTGCGATCACCCCGCGCGCGGGCTCTTCGGCATCGCGCTCTGCATGGTGCCGCAGCTGCGTGGCGAGCAGCCTGAGGCAGGAGGTCTCGACCCGCGCCCAGCTGGTCTCGCCCGCATCGAGCGCCGCGCGCAGCCGCTCCGCGCGCAGCTGCGCGAACGGCGCCTCGAGATCGAGCCCGGCCTCGAGCGAGGCGGCCGCACCCCGGATCGCCCAGATGAAATCACTCAGCACGAAGCCGTCGAAGCCCCATTGCTCGCGCAGCACCTCTGTCAGCAGCGGCCGGCTGGCGCTGGCCCAGTCACCATTGATGCGGTTGTAGGCGCACATCACGGCGGCAGCGCCTGCCGCCAGCGCCGCGCGGAAATGCGGCAGATAGTCCTCCTGCATCGTCTCCGGGCCGGCCTGCACGTCGACGTCGAAACGCGCATTCTCCATCGAGTTGAGGGCATAATGCTTGACGCAAGGCATCGCGTTGCGCCGGGTGCCGCGCACCAGCGCCGCGCCCATTTCGCCGAGCAGCACGGTCTGATCGGAATAGGTCTCCTGGGCGCGTCCCCAGGCGGGATGACGCAGCAGGTTGATGCAGACGCCACCAAACAGATTGCCTCCGGACGCCCGCACTTCGCGGCCGATCGCAACGCCGATCTCGGCCTCGAGCGCAACGTCCCAGGACGCGCCGCGTGCCATCGAGACCGGAAAGGCGGTGCCGTGTCCGACCACCACGCCGCGCGGGCCATCGATGAAGCGAATGCCGGGAATGCCGAGCCGCGCATTCGATCCCATCGGATAGGGAACATGGTTGTAGCCGTGGGTCATGATGCCGGAACGGCCGCGCCAGAACGGCGTGTCGCCATGCAGCAGAGCGAGGCGCTCCGCATCCGAAAGCTGTGCGTAGAGCTCGCACGCACATGCGCCGGCATCCACGCCGTTTCGGACCTGTGCGGCCAATGTTTCGAACAGGTTGGCCTGCGCGCCGGCCTCAGCCGTCGCGGCCTCCACTCGCGGCGCCGCGTGGGTCAGCGGACCCTCCCATGATTTTCTTTGTACTTGGTAAGCACCAAGTTATGGAAACCATAAACCCACCTCGCCTGTGAAGTCAATCGTTGGCGGAGGCGAGCTGGGGCGGCGCAGTCGATGCGCGGTCGAGGCGCAATACCCGTGGTCCCCGGAAACCTGGGTGGCTCGCCGGAAGGCCGGCCGCTGCCGCCGTTGAAGACAACTACTGACGTCCCGCTCGCCGCAGGCCGCTGCGGTGTCCATCCCCGGCCTTGGCTTGCGGTCCGAACAGCACACGGGCGGCCGACCGCCATTCCCGCACCAGGTCGATCTGCTCGCGGTTACGCAACCAGCGCAGCTGGACACCATCCATCACCGCGAGCACGAGCCTGGCCCGCGCGGCGGGCGCAACGTCCAGCGTCGAGCGCGCCGAGGCGAAGGTCGCGATCACCAGCTGCTCACGTTCGAAGAAGTAGTCGTGCACGGGGTGCGTCGGCTGCAGCGCCTCGGCGCTGAGAAGGGCATAGAGCCGGACGATCTCAGGCTGCTCGGCGTTGCGCCGGACGATCGCCTCGCACACCTTCTCCAGCGGCAGCGTGCGAATGACGTCGTAGAGATCCGCCCGCGCGACGCCGAGCCGGGCGGCCAGCGCGCAGCGATCCTGCTCGTCGCGGTGCTGGACCACGGCGAGCAGCAGCTTCTCCTTGCTGCCGAAATGATGCAGCACGGCGGTGTCCGTGATCTGGCAGCGGAGCGCGACGTCCTGGATCGATACGCCCCAATAGCCCCGCTCCGCGATCAGCGCCGACGCCACGTCGATGATCTGCGCCTTGCGATCCGCGGCCGGCATCCGCTGGCCTGCTGCCCTGCCCGAGGCACCCATGTCCTAGTCGCTTCTCACGTCCATCTCGTGCCGGCTGCGGCGCTGCGGCAGATCGCACCTTGCCAAGCCTTCAGCTGCAAAGCAATTGCGAGGGCCGCCAGCCCCACCGCAATTTGCGTGATCTCACCGAGTCTGGGCCGGCGAGTGCCGCCCTTCACGCCGCAATCATTTGGCCGCCCCGCGGAACATGCGGGACACCATAAAAGGGCCCTCCCCGACTGCTGCGATAAGAGCCCCTTTGCCCGTGAGCCAAGGGCTGGCGGCTTCACCGCATTGCGTCAAGCGGGCCGACTGAGCTGGCCGGCCCTCCAGGCGCCACAACCTATTGCAGCTGAACCATCGACGGTGCGAGCTTCTTCAACGCCGTCTCATTGACGAACGTCCGCATGACCTCACGCGTCGGCTTGCTACCCTTGATGGCGCCCTTTTCCACCAGCCAAGCCCCCTGGTCGACCAGAAGATCGACAAGTTGATCATCCAGACGGGTCGCGAAGTCGAAGTCGGGCCACATCTGACCGAGGGTTGCCACGCTGAAGCCGCCGTTCATGTTGTCGGCAACGAGTTGCTGCACCAACGCCGGCTCCTGGCGAATGATGGCATCGGCTTTCAGCAGAGCCGAGACGAACTTCTCGACCACGTCGGAGCGGGATTTGAGCATCACCGAGGACGCAGCGATGATGTTATGCACGGCATAGTCCGAGCTGCGAAGCTCGCGATAGTCGGGACCGAGTGCCTTGGCCGCGGCCTCATAGAACGTCGGGAACGGCACAGCCACCTCAATGTCCCCGCGGACCATGGCAGGAACGAGGTCCGGCGGGGCGGCGTTGACGATCGTCGCTGCAATCCCTTCTCGGGCGAACAGTCGGCTGGCGAAATAGTCGAGGTTGGCGCCGACCGTGAGGCCAACCTTCCGGCCGGCAACATCCTTCACCGACCTCAGATCGAGGAATTTGGCGTTCGCGATCAACCTGCTGCCGCGATAGCGACTCAGATCGGCGATGACCGCGAACGGTTGCGCCCGCATCGCCCCGATGGTCGCGGGCAATTCGGCCATGAAGGCAAGATCGATCTGACCTCCGACCAGGGCCTCGAACGCCTCGCGACCGGATGCGAACGGCACGGTTTTCACGTCGAGCCCGGCTTCGCGGAACAACGATCTGGCCAGCGCAACGTCGATCTGAGGCGTCTGCGGATTGGGTGACCAGGCGAGCGTGACCGAGGCGAGTTCTGCCGCCCTCGAGGGCAGCGTGATCAGACCCCAGCAGGCGACGAGGAGCGAGAGCAGGATGCGCGGCATGCGATGACCTTTCGTTGGCTGCGAGAACAAGGCTGGTCCCGCGACTTCAGACGATGATTTCCAGCTTCAGGAGCTCGATCAGTTCTTCACGCAGGCGAAGCGTCTGCGCATCGAAGCGTGATACCGAGCGCGGTCGCGAAGCGGCAACGGGACAGGTTTTGACGATACGCCCGGGATTGGCGGCCATGACGTGGACGACATCCGCGAGCAGCAGTGCTTCGTCGACATCATGGGTTACGAACAGCACCGTCGCATGATGATTCTCCCAGATCCGAAGCAGGAGCTCATGCATGCTGAGGCGCGTCTGCGCGTCGAGCGCGCCGAAAGGCTCATCCATCAGCAGCACCATCGGACTGCCGGCCAGCGTACGCGCAATGGCGACGCGCTGCTTCATGCCTCCCGACATCTGGCCTGGATATTTGTCACTGGCTCTCGAAAGGCCAACCTCGGCCAAATACATCCGGGCCCGCTCGTCCATCTCGGCCTTCGACAGGCCAAAGCGCTTGAGCGCGAACTTGACGTTTCCGAGTGCCGTCAGCCACGGAAACAGCGCGTACTGCTGGAAGATGATCCCGACGCGGGGATCGGAGCCATTGACAGCCTCGCCGTCGATCAGGACCGCACCCGACGTCGGGGCAAGGAATCCCGCCACAGCATTGAGGATGGTGGACTTGCCGCATCCCGACGGACCGATCAGCGCCGTGAACGTTCCCGCCTCGAGCCGGAGGCTCGTCTCGGCCAGCACCTGGGTTGCACCAGCGCGGGATTCGAAATGAACCTCGAGCCCCTCGATGCTGACGCACCCCGGAGCACGATCGGACGGCACAGGCGACGACGATGCGGATTGACGCGAGGCCATGTCAGCCCTGCTCCCAATGCACGATGCGACGACCGATATGGCCGACAATCAGGTCGAGGACCGCGCCAAGCACGCCGAGCTCGATCAGAAGCGCGAACATGCGATCGGTCCGGATGTACTGACGCGCGTCCTGCAGGCGGTAGCCGATGCCAGATGAAGCTCCGCTCAGCTCGGCGGCCACAAGGCTCAACAATGCCAGCGCGACACCGAGCCGAATGCCAGCCACGATGTGCGGGGCCGCCGCCGGAATGACGACCGTGAAGAACTCGCGCGCTCGCGACGCGCCGAGGCTTCGCGATGCGCGGATATAGATCTCGGGTACGTACTCCATGCCGTGGTGGGTGCTGAACCAGACCGTCTGGAACACCGTGTAGGAGATGAGAAAGTACTTCGAGCCCTCGCCGATCCCGAACCAGACGATAGCCACCGGCACCAGCGCAATCGCGGGAATCGGGCGCAGCACGCGGAGGAAGGGGCTGAGCAGCACACGCAACAGCACCGTGCGGCCCGTGAGAAGACCCGTCAGAATTCCAAGCGTCGTGCCGATCAGGAACCCGACCGAGGCGCGTGACATCGACGCCGCCAGATCGGAGCGGAGCTGGCCGGTCTGGTACAATTCCTGGGCGGCCTCCCAGACCTCGCCAGGAGAGGGAAACAGCGCGGCCGGAATGACGCCGGACCTGGAGACCAGCAGCCAGGCCAGGATGACGATCGCGAACGAAAACAGCGACTGAAATGGCTGCAGGACGGCGGCGATCTGCGCGCGCAACCTGTCCCGTGAAGCATGATCAGTTCGAGGCGTCATCGCCAGCGCTCACAGCCAGGGGATCTGGGATTTCTCGTAACGGTAGGTTCTGAACACGCTGTTGGTGAATCCGCTGCCTGTCCTGCGGGCGGCAGCTTCAGGATATTCGCCGAAATATGGGATGATGTATTCCCAGACCAGCTCGCCCGCCGGCGTCACTTCGAACAGCCGACCCGTCGCCGCCTCGGTGATCACCGTATTGCCATTGGCCAGGCGCTGGGCGCCTCCCATGTAGGGTGAGAAGAACGCCGGCTTGAATGGATCTGCGTACATCCACACCACCTGACCGGTTGCGGGATCGACTTCGACGACCCGGGAGAACGGGGTCGATACACCCGGCCGAAAATTGCCGTTGTCGAAGATCAGGATGTTGCCGTTGTCCAGCTCGACCGGCGCATGCTGCTGGGCGACGATATCGTGACCGATTTGAAGCCGGACTTCGCCGGTGGTGCGATCGACGCCGATCACGCCCGAGGTCGTCCGCAGGCTCATCAGCACCAGCCCGCCCCGGGTCGCCCACAGGCCATTGATCATTGGCCAGTGGTAGCGGTCGAAGAACGGGTGAATCGGAAAATCCTCGGGCCGCAGATGGTCGCAGGCGCGCCACGACCAGACGAGATCGCCATTCCTGTCGACCTCCTTGATGACATCGCCATAGATGGTGCCATCGGGAATATCGTTGAGCGCGCTGCCGCCGACGATGCGGCTGGCGAACTCGCTCGCGAGCGGCTCCAGCGAGCAATACAGCAGATGACCGTTCGGCAGCCATTGCGCATCATGATGATGCGTCAGATCCGTGTGCTCCCAGACGACCTTCCCGTCCGGCGTCACTTCCGAGAAGGCGCCGCCGTGCCACATCGACCAGGCCAGATAGAGATCGGGAGACTCCGGATGATTGCCGCAATAACCAAGATTGCCGTTCGGCAGCAGCTGAGCGTATCGCCCGGGCCGCTGCGGCATCTGCCAAGTATGGACGGGCGTGCCGTCCATGGCGATGAGCGATACGCGGCCGCCATCGGTCTGCGGCGCGATCAGGGTGTAGCCCCCGGCGGACTTCGCTTCATCGTAGGCTATCAGACCGGTCCCGCGCCGGCGCCAGCTCACCTGATCGACTGCAGCCACGACGGCCCCCTCTCGAGAATTGGCGAAAACATGCAGACTAAATCGATTTAGTGATGGATAAATCCGATCACGCGGCCTACAAGTCAACAGTGAAAATGAGGCGTTCGACGCCCATTGCACGAGCAGGCTGATGCGAAAGCAAGCAGACACATCGATCCAGCGTGTCACGATCCGGGATATTGCGCGCGAGATCCATGTATCGACGGCGACCGTCTCGAACGCACTGACCGGTCAGCGTCCGGTCGATCCGGCGACGCGGCAACGTGTCATGGATGCCGCGGCCCGCCTCGGGTACACACCCAATCTCCGCGCCCGGCAGCTCCGCACCGGCCGCGCCGATACGATCGCGATCTTTTCCTCGATGCCGTCCTCGATCGCCGGCGGGCGCTCCCGCCTCGGCTTTCTCCTGGAGCTCGCCGGCTCAGCTGCCGAGAAGGCGCTTCAGCGCGGCATCGCGCTGATGCTGATCCCGCCGCTGGAAGCCGGCTGGGGTGCGCCACGCGACTTTCATATCGACGGCGCCATCGTCGTCGAGCCGCACGCTGATGATCCCGAGGTGGCCGCGCTGCGCCAGCGCAACCTCCCGGTCGTCACGATCGGACGCCAGCCCGACGCACGCGACATTGCCTGCGTGGATCTGCGCTCGGCGGCTGCGACCACGATGATGCTGCAGCATTTGTTCGATCAGCAGGTCCGCAACATGGCCCTGATCATCGGCTCCGAACGACGCAATTCCTATCTCGAGGCGCGGCAGGCCTATCAGCATTTCGTGCGGCGCAAGCGCATGAGGCCCGCCGTCATTGCCATTGATGAGACTGGCGGCGAGGACGCAGCCTGCGCCGCAACGGCCGCGCTGCTGCAGCAGCGGCCGGAGATCGACGGCATCTATGCCTCGGTCGACGTGTTCGCATCGGGCGCGCTCAGGGCCATCAATCAGTCGGGACGGCGCGTTCCGGCAGACGTCAAACTCGCCACTCGCTACGATGGATTCCATGCCCGGGATTCGATCCCCCCGATCACGGCATTCGACATGCGACTGAGTGACGTCGGCGCCGCTGCCGTGGATCTGCTTCTCCGCCAGATGCACGGCGACGAAGCGGCGCCATCACTCAGCAGTCCGGAACCGCAACTGATCCAGCGCGAGTCGTCACGTAGTCACGCGATGGCCCATCGTGCAGGATAGACCGCACGCCCGCGATGCCGGTTGGGGGCTGGACGTGGGGAACGCCGTCTGCGGCGATCGCTCAAGTCGCTTGGGCAGCGCGACGAGCCAATCGCCGGGAGCTTGCAGGTGAAGGCGGCGGCGCCAGAAGGCAAACAAGCGCAGCAACCGCCAGTGCCTGTCGTCACGCGCAAACTCATGAATGACGGCGATCAGGGCCTGCCACCCTGACCTTCCCGGCCTCCGCCGCAGGCTCGGCCGAAATCCCTGCCAATCGCTGCGCGAGCTTCTTCTTGACGTCGAGCTCCATGCCGCGCGCGATCTGAATGTGCTGGGCCTGGGCTGAGCCGGCGCCGTACATCGATTCCATCAGATAGCCGACGCATTGCGTCCCAGGGGCATGCTCTCGATCAGCCGCAGGCTGCGCACGTGCGACTCGGTCAGAATGTCACTGCGGCCCTTGAGGTCGTTCTCCATCGCAGAGCGCAAGTCGGCAAGTCGTAACTCAAGCTCCGAGGGCAGCGTAGCCGTGCGTCAGGACATCGGCGCCGCCGCTGTTCTCAGCCCCGGACCGCAGATCACCTTGTCACTGCCCACCCTGGTGCGGGACACAGCACGCGCGGATTCTGCACGTTTCAAACAGCAGGCATGACTGAACCATTTCGCGACGGGCTGCTGATCGTGTCGATACCGTCAGCCAATCTAAGAGGCTTGACGGCATCACCTTCTCGAGCAGTGGGCGTACTCTCGAAATGCCGACGCGAAGACCGCCGATTATACAGCTTGGTCGGGCCGCGAGCCCGTCCGTTGCTTCAATAAAACCGCACTTGCCGCTTAGGTGTGACAATCTGCAGTCGGCCATACGTGGCGCATCATCAACGAGGCGACCGAAAACCGCTTCTTTTTCCGCTACTTTGCCGCCGAAACTACGACAGCCCCTACTCCCAAACCATTGATGATGATGCTTCGTCGTTGATCTGCAAGAACAATTTTTCGATTCTGACGGTCTGATACCGACGGCATCGCCGGCTGAATTTTTGGTCTTGAACTCACAGGAAAATTTGAACCGCGCGTAGTGCTGGCGATTCCGGTATCTATCGGAATCAATCGACTGATCAGGTCGCCTGCGTAGACAAGATTGGGACACCCACCCCGGCGCGGCATCGTTCTAAATACCGTCAGAGATCGCCGTCGCGCTCGCCTGGCGACCGTGCGCTACCAGAATGGTCCGCTTTCGCGCCAAAAAGAGAGCGCGCCCTCAACGCGATGAGCCTGATGATCCGACCGCCTCATGGAGAAGTGCTTGGCGCTTACGCAGCTCCAACTGGCTATGCCCAAACCGCCGTCTAAAGACGGTGCCGAAGTGCGAGAAGCTCCTGAAGCCGCAACGACAGGCAACCTTGGTCAACGACGAGGACCGCGACTCCCGACGGATCGGCGCATATCGTAGCGGCGCTGCAGACGGCGGTCTAGGATCCACCCGGAGACCGACACCCCCGTGAGCCTGAAGAGAGAATGCAGGTGCCGGAGCGAGACGCCATTGTTCTTCGCGATCCTCTCCAGCGAGAGATCCGGATCGATCAGGCGCTCCTCGATCCAGGCCTTGACGGATCGCGGGCGCGGCCTTCTGGGCTGTCGTATCTTCTGCGAGTTCATCCCTGTCGCCCATGTCCAAGGCAAGCGCCAAGACGTCCATGAGCTCATCGCCCAGCCGGGCGCGCGCGGCCTAATCGATCGGCGAGCCTTCGGAGGCGAGCGTCGCACAGAACTCTGCCGCAATCCGCCCCAGCCCCGTGCTGTTGCCATGGTCGTCGCGACAGGGATTCGTACTCGCGTTGAAGCGCGAAGCGAACTCCGCGCGCGGAATCTCCAAATACAGCGACCGCACTTTGCGCATGCAATCCAGATCATAGGCCTCGGAAGCCGAAAATATCGACGCCTGGATGGGTGAGCAGCGACTGCCCGGCCTGGAGGACATTCATCTTTCCCTGCTCGACGAACTCGACGTAGTAGCAGTCGTTGTCGAGCTTCGCGATGTGGCGCTCGCGGGGCGTGATGCGCTCCGACAAGAGAACGTCAGTCATGGTGACGGCACCGAACCGCGCCTCCAGATGAAGCCCGATAGTCGGAGCGCTTCTCCGCTTCGACGTCGACATGGACATAGACATCGCATACCCTGCTAGGCGGTGTAGCGTTGGACGGCTCGAGGTCCTCTGTCGTGAATACAAGATTGATCGCTTGCCCCATAGGCAACAGCCACAAGTTCTTTGTGCGTCGCACAACAGAGAATAGTGCAATTCTAGATGTCTAGCGGCTCTGCGCAAGCCACCTTTGCACGCACACGCAAAACCTTTGCGCTCCGGGGCAAGCGCCGTTGGGGCGGCGAGCTATGAACAACAAGAAGCGGCTGACAGAGGGAAAGGATGCCTGCACGCGCTGCAGCGATGCCCGTCGATCCGCCTTGCGCGAAGACAACGAGGTTTACGAGACCCGTCACGTCCATTGCCGATATCGAGGCGCTCGAGCGGTTGCGGTACGATTCCCTAGTGCCTGCACGCATTCTCTAACACCTGTTCGAGGCGACGGCGCGATTGCGCCCCGGCGCGCTGACCATCCTGACGCCGTCGGGCGACGTCAGCCTCACGCATCGCCAGTTGCCCGGCAAAATATCCCGTGCCGCGAACTTAGTCAGGTCGTACGGGATCATGCCCGACGGTCCGACCGTCGCGATCCTTTGCCCGATCCTGCCGCAGGTCTTTCCCGCCTTGCTCGACGCCCAGGTGGCGGGCGTCGCGAGCTCGATCGACCATCTCCTCAACGAGGATACGATCGTCGACCTGCTCGAGGCGCAAGGTGGGACGGTGCTGGTGATCCCGTCGGAAGCGGCCGATGCCGCGATCTGGCAAACGGCCAGCAACGTGGCTGCGCGCGTAGCGTCTCCCTGGTCGTCGGCGAGAGCCGGCCCCTGCCGAGGCCGTCCGCGAGCTTCGACGCCGCTGGCCGACAGCCTGGCGAGCCTGCCGCAGACTTATCCGATCGAGGCCGCCTTGTGATGAAGCAGTGCCCGATCCGGAATTGATGAGAGACAACGATGAAGCGCCTTCGGTTCAGCCAGCAGGAAATCGTCTTCGCCGTCTTCGCGGCGCT
This sequence comes from Bradyrhizobium sp. HKCCYLS2038, assembly GCF_051167655.1. NCBI lineage: Bacteria > Pseudomonadati > Pseudomonadota > Alphaproteobacteria > Hyphomicrobiales > Nitrobacteraceae > Bradyrhizobium > Bradyrhizobium sp. HKCCYLS2038. The sequence continues at coordinate 154,451 of NZ_JBNPTM010000002.1, forward strand.
GTTTCTCGTGTTCTCGATCGTCCTCAAGGGCTTCCTCACCGCCGACAACATGCTGACGCTGCTGCAGAACGTGGCGGTGCTGGGCATCCTCGGTCTCGCCATGGCCATCGTCGTGATCGGCCGGGGCATCGATCTGTCGCTCATCGCAGCGCTTGCGGTCCCCGGCGGCCTAGTCCTGCAGATGGTGCAGAACGGGCACTCACTTCCGGCGTCGCTGCTGGCCGCCGGCCTGCTCGCGATCGCGATCGGTCTGGTCAACGGCTGGCTCATCGCCTACGCCGAAGTGCCGCCGCTGTTTGCGACGCTCGCTAGTGGCATTTTCGTCGCGGGCCTCGGCCAGTCCGCCCTGTTTCAGCTCGACGTCGTGCAGTGGAGCGACGGCATGGCCGGGTTCGAGCGGCTCGGGCAAGGCAGCATTCTTGGCATACCCACCTCGATCGTGATGTTCGCGATCGCCTGCGTCGTGGTGTTCGTGCTGCTGCGCCAGACCCGCTGGGGCGCCTATATCTACGCCGTTGGCGACAATCCGTTCGCCGCACGTGTCACCGGCATTCCATCGCGACCGATCATCGTGCTGCAATATGTCCTGGCTGCGTTGATCGGCTGCTTTGCCGGTCTCGTCATGGCGGCGTCCGTCAACTCGATGCCCACGCGCATCTTCAACTCGACTCTGATCTACGACGTCATCCTCGTCGTCGTGCTCGGCGGCATCGGTCTGTCCGGCGGGCGCGGTGGCGTCGTGAACGTCATCATCGGCACGCTGCTGATCGGAACGATGCTCAACGGCATGACCATCCTGGACATCCCCTACGCCGGCCAGAACCTGATCAAGGGCGTCGTCCTTCTGGTCGCCGTCATCACCGACACGTTCCTAAATCCACGCAACGAGGAAACGGCTCAACAAGGCGACATCTAGTTCGCCGCAACATCGGGACTATCAAAGGAGGAAACAATGATTGATATTCAAAAGCTTGCATTTGCGGGTATCGCCGCCTCGGCGGTCGTGACCGCCGCAGTCCCCGCGTTCGCGCAACAGGGGCTCGACGAACCATTCCAGAAGCCCTTCCGCGACGCGCTCGCCGGCAAGACCGTTGCCTACGTGCCGGTGGCGATGAACTTCGATCTCACCGAAGGCTGGTACGCCGGCCTGAAGAAGGAGCTCGAGCCCTACGGCGTCAAGTTCGAGATTCGCGATCCCAACTGGAACACCAATGCCGGCGCCCAGGCCGTCACCTCGCTGATCTCGGAGAAGCCGGCGGTGATGGTGATCCACAATCCCGACGTGCAGACCTACGCAAAGCTGCTGCAGCGAGCCGAGAACGAGGGCATCTACGTCATCCAGATCAACATGGGCTCCGCCTATCGCAGCTCGGCCTTCGTCGGCGCGAACTGGATCGAGATCGGCGAACGGCAGACCGAAGGCGTGGTCAAGGCCTGCCAGGGCAAGTCGAACAAGATCGCGATCATCCAGGGTGCGCTGTCGGCGGCCGCGAGCGCATATACGCTGAAGGGCGTCGAGAACGTCCTCGCGAAACATCCCGAGATCAAGGTCGTCTCCAGCCAGGCCGCCGACTGGGACGCCGCCAAGGCCAAGGCCATCACGCAGACGGTGTTGAAGCAGAACCCCGATCTGTGCGGCATCGTCGGCTTCTGGGACGGCATGGACATCGGCACCGCGGCCGCCATCAAGGAGGCCGGGCTTACCGGCAAGGTCTTCCTGGCGACCTCCGGCGGCGGCGAGCGCAAGGGCGCCTGCGAGCTCGTGAAGAACGGTTCATTCGACCTCAACATGAGCTACGACGTACCGACGCAGGCGGCCCAGATGGCCGGCACCATCAAATGGCTGTTGTCGTCGGGCGCCAAGCCCGGATCGGTCAAGGGATCGGAGTACACGACGCTCGTTCCGATCACCAAAGACAACGCCGACAGCCAGACGACGTGCTGGAATCTCTCCGATCTCAAGAAGTGATCGTCGCATGAACGCACGTCCCGGGCTCGCCCCGGGACGCGCACCCATTGTCTGATTGGAATGCATGGAAGGCATATGCGCGAGACATTCACTCGGCTGCGATATCGCTACTGGCCGGATCACCTCCTCGGCGAGATCCTGTCCAAGCGATGGACCGAAACCGCCGTTCCGGTCATCCTGCTCCTGATCGTCGGCTTCGCGCTCAGTCGGTCGCTCGAGCATTTCCTGTCGCCGTCAAGCCTCGCCGACACCGCGCGCCAGGCCGGCGAGATAGGCTTCATCGGTCTAGGCATGGGGCTGGTGGTAATCGTGGGCGGCATCGATCTCTCGGTCGGATCGATGTTCGCGCTCACGGATTTCTGCGCGCTCTATCTGCTCGACGTGCTCGGCTGGCCGATCCCCGCCGTGATCGTCGCGACCATGGTCTTCGGCGGCCTGCTAGGCGCCGTGAACGGCTTCCTGATCGGTTACCTCCGGCTTCGCGCCTTCATCACAACGCTCATCACGCTGATCATCTACCGCTCGGCATTCGACCTCCTGATCCAGCGCTACTCCAACGCCATCGCATCGGCCCTTCCCGACATTCCGTCTTGGGATTTCATCGGCGGCGGCAGCGTGCTCGGGATTCCGAGCGTCGCGATCGTCTACATCGCGATCGCGATCTTCGGCCACATCTTCCTGACACGGTTGCGGCCCGGCTGGCATATCACCGCAATCGGCGGATCGCGCCGCTCGGCCTACAATTCAGGCATCCCGGTGCGCCGGACCATCGCGCTCTGCTATATCGCGAGCGGCGTACTGACGAGCATCGGCGCGCTGTTCTTCGCGGCCCGTCTCGGCACCGTCGGCGGCGACATCGGCGTCGGCCTCGAGGTGATCGTGCTGACGGCGACCGTGCTCGGCGGCATCACGCTCGGCGGCGGCAAGGGGTCGGTCGTCAAGTCGGCGGTCGGCGTCCTGATCGTCCTCCTGATCACCAACGGCTTGACGGCGATGAACGCTCGCGGCGGAGCCAACCGCATGGCGCTGGCCAGCATCCTGCTGGTCGCCGCGATGGTCGATATCCGCTGGCAGAAAAACCGTACGCGCATCATCAGCAAGGTCTATGTCGCGCCGACCTATCATGCGCTGCCGCCGCCGCCCCCGACCGAGATCGGCAAAGGCGGACCGTTCGAGCAGAACGACAAGCTGCGCGAGGTCTCGTCGATCGGGCTCGGGCGGATCGAGGCCCCCGAGGACGTCATCCTCGACCGCAACGACGTGCTCTACGCCGGATCTCGCCACGGCGACATCATCCGGTTCTTCCCGCCCGACTATGAGCGCATGGAGGTATTCGCTCATATCGGTGGCCAGCCGCTCGGTATGGCGTTCGACCGCGAGGACAACCTCTACGTCTGCATCGGCGGCATGGGGCTCTATCGCATCAAGCCGGACGGCACCGTCGAGAAGGTCACCGACGAGACCAATCGCAGCATGTACTCGGTCAACGACGACAGCCGGCTTCGGCTCGCCGACGATCTCGACATCACCGATGACGGGTTGATCTTCTTCTCCGAGGCGACCGTCCGCTACGAGATGGACGAGTGGCCGGTCGACGGCCTGGAGGCCCGCGGCAACGGCCGCATCATCTGCTACGACACCAAGACCGGCATCACGCACACCGCGCTGCGCGGGCTCAAATTCCCGAACGGCGTCGCAGTCGCGAGCGACGGGCAGTCGATCCTGTTCGCGGAGACCTTCGGCTGCTCGATCAAGCGCTACTGGTTCGCCGGACCGATGAAGGGCGCCGTCGAGGTCGTGATGGACAATCTGCCGGGATACCCCGACAACATCAACCTCGCCTCAGACGGCAATTACTGGCTGGCGCTGGTCGGCATGCGCAGCCCCTCGCTCGATCTCGCCTGGAAAATGCCGGGCTTCCGCCGCCGCATGGCCAAGCGGGTGCCGGTCGACGAATGGCTGTTCCCGAACATCAACACCGGCTGCGTCGTCAAGTTCAACGAACAGGGCAAGATTCTTGAATCGTTCTGGGACCTCAAGGGCCTCAATCACCCCATGATCACGTCGATGCGCGAGCACCGCGGATATCTCTATCTCGGTGGCATCCTCAACAATCGCATCGGCCGGTATAAGCTGGCCAACGCCGATCCCGGTTTCGTCCAGTATGACAAGCGTTGGGGGAAACGATCGTGATCGAGGCCGTCCGCGAATTCGCCAACCGCATCCTCGGCCGCGGCGACGCGACCATCACCGTTCCGTCGTTCGACGGCGCGCTGAAACCCAACCAGCTCCTCGAGCGGGCCGAGACCCTGTTGGAGTGCGACGCGCCGGAAGATCTCGCAATCGACGGCAATTCGCTGCTCGTTGCCGACGGCATGCGGCTGCTCCGCCTGACCGTATCGTCGGCCACAACGGTCCGTACCTTCGACCGGCCGATCTCCGCCCTCGCCGTGCTGCCCTCCGGCGGCATCGCCGTCGCGCTCGGCGGCACCGAGGTCCATGTCTACGACGATACAGCCGCAAAGACACCCTCGTCGACCTTCACTGGCGAATTGCATGCCGTCAACGCGTTGGCCGCCGCGTCCGACGGCACGCTGATCGCGACCGACGGCTCGTCGCTGCGCGGCGTCGGCGACTGGGCTCGCGACCTGATGGAGCTTGGCGATACTGGCCGCGTGTTTCGGCTTGATCCGAAGACGCGGACCATCAGGCAGATTGCCGGCAGGCTGCATTACGCGTTCGGCGCGGCGGCGAGCGGCCGCGACGTCGTCATCAGCGAGAGCTGGGGGCACCGGATCGTATCGATTGCGCCCGACGGCACGCGCAGGGTCCTGCTCGGCCGTCTGCCGGTCTATCCCTCCAGGCTTTCGCCTGCGCGCGGCGGAGGGTTCTGGCTTACGGCATTCACCGCGCGCACGCAGCTCGTGGAGTTCGTACTGCGCGAGCCGGCCTACCGCCGCCGCATGATGGCGGAGATCGATCCGGAATACTGGATCGTCCCACGGCTCAACTCCGGAAACTCGTTCAAGGAGCCGCTGCAGGGCGCCCACATCAAGACCATGGGCGTCATGAAGCCGTGGGCTCCTCCACGCTCCTACGGCCTCGTCATCCGGCTTGGCGCCGACGGCCTGCCGCGCTACTCGCTGCACAGCCGCGCCGATGGCGTCAATCACGGCATCGTGGCGGCGGCCGAGCTGGGCGACGATCTCGTCGTGATCGCCAAAGGACCGGGCCGCGTACTCAAGCTGCCGGTCGCGGTGGCCGGCGAGGAGGTCAGCCCATGAGCGACATCGTCCTGTCCCTCTCCAAGGCGACGAAACTCTATGCCGGCGTGCCGGCGATCGACGGCGTCGATTTCGACCTGCGGCGCGGCGAGATCCACGCCCTGGTCGGAGAAAACGGCGCAGGCAAGTCGACCCTAACGAAGGTCATGGCCGGCGTCGTGACGCTGACCTCGGGCGCCATGGCCGTCGACGGCAAAGCCGTCGCTCCGAAGACGCCGCTCGAATCGCGCAACCTCGGCATCGCGATGGTGTTCCAGGAGAACAGCCTCGTGCCCACGATGACCGTGGCGCAGAACCTGTTTCTCGGTCAGGAGAAATTCTACAACCGGCTGCGCGGCATCTACATCGCGGCCCAGCAGTTCCTGCAATCGCTCAACTTCGACGTGACGCCGACGGCGACCGTCGGTGGACTGGGCGCGGCCAAAAAGCAGATGGTCGAAATCGCCCGTGCGGTCCTGCACAAGGCCAAGGTCATCATCTTCGACGAGCCGACGGCCACGCTGACGCCGGAGGAGAAGAAGTACTTCTTCGATCTGGTGCGCGACCTGAAGAAGCGCGGCGTGTCGATCGTCTTCATTTCGCACGCGCTCGAGGAGGCGCTGCTGCTCGCCGACCGCATCACCGTCCTGCGCGACGGAAAGCATGTCGTGACCGACGACGCCTCGAAGTTCGACCGCGCACGCATCATCCAGGCCATGGTCGGTCGCAACCTTTCCAACACGCTCTATGGCACCCGCAAGGAGACCGTTCGCCCCGGCGGCAAGCGCGTCCTGACCGTGCAGAACCTGAAGATGGCGCCGATGGTGAAGAACAATTCGCTGTCGGTGTTCGCAGGCCAGATCACCGGCGTATTCGGCCTGGTCGGCGCGGGCCGCACCGAGACGTTCAAGATCGTATCGGGCGTCCTGAAGCGCGACTTCTTCCACGGCGGCGAAATCCTGCTCAACGACAGGCCGGTGCGTTACCGGGTGCCCGCCCCGGCCGTGAAGGCCGGCATCGCCTATGTGACCGAGGACCGCAAAGTCGAAGGCTTCTTCGAGACCGCCTCGATCGCGCGCAACATCTATCTCGGCCTGCTCGCCAAGTTTCCGGCGGGCCACGCCTGGCTGTCGCGGCGCGAAAGCAATGCGGCGGCCAAGACCTGGATCGAGCGCCTCAAGGTCCGCGCCATCGGCGACGAGGTCAAGGTCGTCGAGCTCTCGGGCGGCAACCAACAAAAGGTCGTCATCGCCAAATCGCTGATCCAAGACCCGGAGCTGATCATCTTCGACGAGCCGACGCGCGGTGTCGACGTTGGCGCCATCGTTGAGATCCACGAGCTGATCAACCGGCTAGCCGACGAAGGCAAGGCGGTTGTCGTGATCTCCTCCTATCTTCCAGAGATCTTGGCGCTGTCCGATCGCATCCTGGTCTCGCGGCAGGGCAAGGTCGTCGAGGAGTTTTCGGCGATCGAAGCTACAGAAGAGAAGATCATGTACGCGGCAATACATTGATGACCAGCGAGATCGGCTAATTAGGTGTCCTTCTACCCTGGGGCAACCTCGTCAACGGCCCCCTCCGCTTTGCGCCAAAACCTGCCTGACATCGAGGCTGGAGCTTAGGACGCCCGCCTTTCGTGCGATTGAAATGCGCTGCAATACTCGGTTAGCAAACCGCGGTGGATTACATCCCTCGACAACGATAAGCAAAGCTCACTACTTCGGGTAAGGTCCTCGATGTGAAGGGAACGAGCATGACCCAACTAGACTATCGACTACGCTAAACTGCGCGACAGCAGCCGACCGCCCTACTCCCACTCGATTATCTTGCACGGCACTAAAGCATTAATCCGGAGTGCTTTTGCCGACATGCAACATCGGGACGCCGATGGCGAGACCGACGATTTTCTCCGATCTTGATTCCACAGGAATATTTTGCGGGGTCATGCCGAGCTTCTCTTCATCAACTATCGGCTGCTATTGCCGGCACAGCAGCAAGTCGTTTGATGGTTCCATACAGAACAGCGCATCATCTTCGGCAAGGGCGCGCCAACGCCGCGTGCTGCTCATGCCCTCCCCAAGGGATTCTTCGATTTTAACCAGCGCAAGGCCAGCCTTAGCGCAAGGCTCAGCTCTGGCGCGACGAAATCCAGAAAGGCCCTGCGCTTGAACGGCTGGGGCTGCTGCACGAGGTTGACCGGCGTTGGACAATCATCCTGCCGGTGCAGGATCTGCACCAGCCAGCTTCCGGTGCGCGTCCGGCTTTGGCCGTGACGACCTCTCATCCGATCGACAGCATCACCGCACGTTGCAGCGCCGATGCTCCGCCTGCGCGGCGCCTGACAGCGGTGGAAACGGCGAAGGCTAATCCCTGAAACAGCCGCCAGTCCAACCGAACCGCTGTCAAAAAATGTAAAGGTGCCGGACTACACCATACGAGCGCTACCTGTGCGCAGCGCAGACGCCGGTCGACCGGCCTGGCGACGGTAAAAGTCAGCGGCCCGCCGCCGTCCGGACAAGCAGATCGTCAATCCGGCTCCTTCGAAGCAGCCGTCGGATCCAGCGTGCGACGGCGCGCCCCCAGGCGGGACCTGCGGATGCGGCGCTTGCGAAACTCCAATCCGCACATCGCGACGTCGACGCTTTCGACAGGCCGACGCAGCCGCCGGCCGTGGAATCCAAGCCACTTTTCGACCTGGCGCACCAGGATGCGATCGAGGCCGAGACGTCGCAGCAATTCGTCCCGCGTGTGCAGCGATGCAATATCGATCAGGTGGTCGAACCGTTCCGTCATGGTCCGGCCGACGAGCCGTGCATGATCACTCGAGACCAGCGATGTCACGACCCGCTCAGGCAAATGCGGCTCACCCATGTCCCAATCCCGCACTCCGCCGTGCCTGCTGGCCAATTGACGATGCCGGCCCTCCGAATTTCGCAATCACCACGACCACCGCTGCAAAATCCGGCCGTGCCGCTCCCTGAGCGCCACGGCCTACCCGACAATTGCTCTCACCCCGCGCGAACGCTGCCGCCTGCGGGCCAGGCCTCGCGAAAAGCATCACGAGTAGACCGGCTCGGCCAGACCAGGCTCCGGGCTGCGGTGCCTCGCCGCGCTCGACACCAGGGCGGCCGTGATCTCCTGGGCCCGCATCGGCAGCACCGACAGCAGCGTGTCGCTCAGACCGTGCGAGATCTCCGAGCAGCCCTGCAGATAGATCTGCGGCCGGAACGCCGGACTGGTCTGGAGGCGATAGTCCCGGTCGAGCGCGCCGCCCTCGACATAGCGAAGGATCGGATCGAGAAAGGCGGGCGCCGGCGATCGTTCGTAGCCGGTGGCGAGCACCACCGCATCGTAGGTCTGACGGTGACGCACATCCTCGTCCTTGTTCAGCATCTCCAGCACAATGCCGCCGGGGCCGGCCTCGACCGTGGCGATTTCGCTGCGGGGATGCAGCGTCAGCTTGCGCTCGCCGACGACCCGCTGCTGATAGGTCATCCGATAGAGCTGATCGAGCAGATCCGGATCGACCACCGCGTAATTGGTGTTCCGGAAGCTGCGGACGATGGCCTCTCGCTGGCCGCCCGTCTGCGCATAGAAATAATCCGTATAGTCCGGGTTGAAGATCTCGTTCACGAACGGACTGCTGTCCGACGGCTTCAGCGCATGCCCGCGGAACACGAGGTCGATCTGCGCGTCCGGGCACCGCTCGCTGAGATCGAGCGTCACCTCCGCAGCGCTCTGGCCGCCGCCGATGACGGCGACGCGCGGCGCCGGCCCATCCGATCGCACAGCCAGGCGCGAGTCGAGATATCCGCTCGTGTGAATCAGGCGCGGATCTCTCGCGATGGCCTGAAACAGCGCCGGAACGTGCGGCACGCCGCCGACGGCGACCACGAGGTTGCGCGCGATCCGCGACCGCTCCGCGCCGTCCTCCGTCCGCGTCACGACGCGCAGCGCGACCACGGCCTGGCCGGACGTCACCGGCTCGACGGCGACGACCGTCTCGCCATATTCCACCAGCGCGCCGAATTGTCCAGCCGCCCAGCGCAGGTAGTCGTTGAACTCGATCCGGCTCGGGTAGAACGTCTTGCAATTGGTAAAGTCGAGCAGGCGTCCCGACTTGTGCAGGTAGTTGATGAAGGTGAACGGGCTGGTCGGATCGCGCAGCGACACCAGGTCCTTGAGGAAGGAGATCTGCATGTTGCTGCCGGGCAGTAGCATGCCGCCATGCCATTTGAAGCTCGGCTGCTTCTCGACGAACAAGGCCCGGCAATCCACACGCTGCTGCCGCATGCAGTCGTCGAGCGCGATCGCCAGCGCAAGGTTGGAAGGACCGAAGCCGACGCCGACGACGTCATAGTCTGAGGCGGAATGATACGACATGGACTGATGCTCCGTCAGCGTTGGGTCTGGACCGTCACGTCCTTTGCGGCCGGCTGCCACAGCCGATCGCCAAAGAAGCGCTCGCGGAGCAACATGACCAGGGTTGCCCGCTTGTGGGGAAAGTCGAAGTTCTTGATCCGGGCAAAGCCGGCGCGATCGAGGTTGCGCAGCTGCTGCCGATGGGCCGCGGCCGGCTCCCCGACGATGCGCTGGGTCCTGATATCGTCGAGGAACATGTAGTGCATGAGCGAGGGCAGCCACGCGGTGATGAAGTCACGGCCACGACAGGAGTCCTCGCCGACGATCACGTGCCAGCCCCGGTCATAATCATCAGCGTCGTAGAACGGCGCGATCCGGTTTTCCTTGGCCCAATAGAGCTCGAAATAGCCGAACGGCTGATCGCCGAAGCAGCCGATCATCGGCAGCATGTGCGGATCCGACAGGATCTTCGACAGATATTGCCGATGCTTGTCGAGGTCGCCGGCCTCGTTCCAGAACGCATCCACCCGCGGATCATTGAGCCAGCGATGGACCAGCGACAGGTCTTGCTCGATATCGACGACCCGAAAGCTCACGGTGGTCGAGAGCCAGGGAATGAAGCGCGCATAGACGCCGCCGACCGGCTTCGGCGGACGCAGCGGATGGCGTTTGCCATCGGTCATGACATGGGACAGCGGAAAGGCCGGGCGCGCCGGATCCGTCAGCCAGCTCTCGCGCCGCTGCATCACCATGTCGGACCACAGCACGGGTCTGCCGTCCACGACGACGGCAAGCCCCTGCCCCGCCAGCACCGACGCTGCCATCGGCCTGCCCGGACAATTGACGGCAAGCCTGTCGCGCGACGAATGCACGGCAAACAGCGCTTCCGCCGCTGCGGCGATGCCGCTTGCGATCATCAGCGGGTCCTCGGTGCCGTCCAGCACGGTCAGTTCGCCCCGCTCGTCATCCAGCCGAAGCGTCAGCACCACCGCTCCTTCGGCGATGACACGAAGCGTCTCGTTGTCGTGAACGACCGACATTGCAGTCATGGTCCCCTTCGGGACTATCTGCCCTTCCTTGACGAAGCGCCCAGCGGCGTTCATGCGCGTCTCTCCTGATTGCCTTGTGCGTTCCCTTGCGCGTTCCCTTGCACGAGCCTCACCGCCGTCGTCTCCCGCTCAGGATGTAATTTGGCCGCTGCGTCGAAAACAAGAATGTCAGCAGTGCCCACACTGGATTAGTTACAAGACTGAAACTCACGCTCGCGATTCCTCGTGTGTCGCAACGTCATCTTGCACGGACGATCGCGGTGCGAGCCTGGGTGACGGCAGCTCCTGCCGGTGATCCGCACCATCCTCATCGAGCCGTCCGTTCCGGAGTCGCACGATCCTGTCAGCGCAATGGAAGTAGCGATCATCATGCGAGATCACGATGATCGTCTTGCCGAGGCGCTTCAGGTCGGCGAGCAGCTCCGTGTAGAAGATGTGACGGAACGCCGGATCCTGATCGGCCGCCCATTCGTCGAACACGAGCACCGGGCGGCCCTCGATCCAGGCATTGATCAGCGCCAGCCGCTTGCGCTGACCGGTCGACAGGTCGGTCGTGGAGAACGTTCCGTTCTCGACCGAAACCTTGTGGGCGAGCTCGAGGCGATCGAGGTAGCGTTGGGCGGCCTCGGGCGCCTGATCGCCGTTCCGCAGCAGCGTGTCGAACAGGTAGTAGTCCGAGAACACCGTCGTGAAGAGCTGTCGATAGTCGTCGCGGGACTGAGCCTCGACGGCCACGCCGTCGCGCAGCACCTGCCCCTGATCGGGCACGTACAGCCCCAGCAGCAGCTTGATCAGGGTCGTCTTGCCGCTGCCGTTCTCGCCGACGATGAAGACGATCTCGCCGCGCCCGATGCGCAGATCGATCGGCCCGAGCGCGAAGGACGTCCCGCCAGCAGAGGCATCGAAGGCATAGGTGATGCCGCGCAGCGCGATGGAATGGGTCAGCTCGGCGGGCCTGTCCGCCGGAGCCGCGAGCAGATCGTCCTCCGCGGCGGCAAAGCGGTCGGAGAGCTCGGCAATCCGCCGCATGGCGACCTGCGCCTTTCCCAGCGACGGCAGCATGCCAATCAACTGATCGATCGGGCCGCGCATGAACAGCAGGATCAGCACAAAGCCGCTGGACACCGCCGGCGGGCTGTCCGGCCAAAGCAAGGGCCGAAGCACCAATGCGGTGCCGATCACACCGAACAGCATCACCGTGCCGAGCGCGCGCGCCGTGACCAGGAGATTGATCGCGCTGATCTGGACGTCGCTGATCTGCTCGACGGTCCGCTGGATCAGGTCGACATGCACGTGATGGCGGCGAGGCCGGTGGAGACGCAGCTCCTTGGCGCCTTCGGCAATCGTCCGATAGTGCCTCTGCAGGTCATCCTCGTACTGGCGGGCCAGGTTGAAGCCGGAGATCCCGCGCTGGCGCGCGCGGGCATGCGCGAGTGATCCGAGCACGATCAGCGTCGCCGTCACCAGGAACAGCGGCCATGACAGCACGGCGAGATAGACCAGGCAGCCGGTGACGACGACTCCCGAGACCAGGAAGGCCGGAAAGAAGAAAGCGAAGTCGCTGATCGCATCGACATCCTTGGTCAGCACCGGGATCAGCCGATGAGCGCGGTAGGATTCCAGCTCGTCGATCGGCGCCATCAGGATCCTGGAGGCCAGCGACTTGCGCAGCGCGGCGATGATGCGCTGGCCGACGATATTGGCGCTGATGTCCGAGCCGACCGAGCCGATCACGATCAGGACGCAGAGGCCGGCAAAGGAGGCGACGAGGTGGCCGACGTCGCCGGAGCCGGCATAGAGACCCTTATTCACCACCGCGAGCAGGCCGGCGACGCTGGCGCCGCCGACGAGGCCGAGCAGGATCGCTGCCAGCACCAGCTTCCAGTAGGGCCGCAGCAGGCCGCCGAGATGGACGGCCGCGGGATTGGACGAGGTCGTCATCAGTGGCTGTCTCCGGATTGCCGGGCGTAGGCGTCGGCCAGTCGTTCGCCGATCTCGGCGCGCGCCTGCAGCGCATCCGGCACGACGTTGCCCATGCGCAGGAACTCGTGAATCATGCCGGGATAGATCCTGAGATCGACGGCAACGCCGGCGGCGAGCAGACGCGCGGCATAGTCGCGTCCTTCGGCGATCAGCGGATCGAACTCCGGCAACACCATCATTGCAGGCGCCACTCCGGAGAAGTCGGGTGCGGCCAGCGGCGCGAACCGCCAATCATGACGATCGGAGTCCTCGCGCAGATAGTGGTTGAAGAACCAGTCCACGGTGTCGCGCTCGAGCAGGAAGCCCGAGCCGTATGTGGCGTAGGATTCCGACGATTGCTGCGGGCTGAGGCCGGGATAGGCCAGCACCTGCAGCAGCGGCTGCGGCAAGGCCCGGTCGTCGCGGGCCGCAATCGCCAGCGCCGCCGCCAATGTGCCGCCCGCACTGTCGCCTCCGACGGCGACGCGGCGCGGGTCGAGGCCCGCGGCCGGTCCCTCGCGCCCGATCCAGGCAAGCGCATCCACGCAATCCTCGAATGCGGTCGGAAAGCGATGCTCGGGCGCCAGCCGATAACCGACCGACAGCACGGCCGCGTTGCTGTCGCTGGCGAGGCCACGACACAGCGGCTGGTGCGAGTCGAGGCTGCCGACGACGAAGCCGCCGCCATGCATGTAGAGCAGCACCGGCTGCGGCGCGGCGCGCTCAGGCGTGCGGCCGGCGTAGAGCCGCGCTGCGATCGTCGCGCCATCGCGCATCGGCAGCGCGAGTTGCGTCTCGAAGGCGAGCGGCGGCGGATCGACGTCCAGCAGCGGCGAGGACGCATCGAAATCGGCGCGCGCCTGCACCGGCGTGAGCTGCGGGAATGGCACGCGCGCGCCGGTCTCGGTCCCCAGCTGGATCATCTCGAGCAGCGCTGCGATGTCTGGATGAAGGCTCATCGTCACCTCATTCTGCCGGTTCGGACTGCAGGGGGAAGTTCAGCCGCGTCGCGTCGTGCGCGGCCAGCCACGCGCAGATCGCGGCAAGGAAAGCCGCGTTGCCAAGGATTGCGAAGTGATCGTCGCCGGCGACGCCGAGATCCGCCGCATCCGGGAAGCGCGACGCGAGCCGGTGGCGCTGCTGCAGCCGCCCCGCCGTCCACCAGCAGGCGGGACGCGCGACGAGCTTGGCGGGCCAGCCGGCCGTCTGCGCCAGCTGCGCCAGATGGCGACCGACGTTGAACGCACCGATGATGTCGTCGGCTCCGAGCAGATGATCGCCGGGCTGCAGCGGCGCCGTCCCGATCAAATCCTCGAGCAGGCGACGGATCGCCTCGTCCGTGGCGGGCTGCCCGGCGGCGCGCAGGGCTGCGGCCTCGGACCGGGCCGCCGCAAGCTCCACGCCCGGGACCGCGACGGACAACAGGCCGAGCAGGTCCTCGGTCCAATGCCGCGTAGCCGGACGCCGCTCGCCGGTGGTGAAGGGAACGAAGCTGTCGATCAAGGCGAGGCGCGCGACCGCCGCACCGCGCCGCTCCAGCTCCGCTGTGACGAGGCTTGCGATCAGTCCGCCCAGCGACCAGCCGATCAGATGATAGGGGCCGCGCGGTTGCGCCTGCACGATCTCGTCGGCATAGTCCGCGGCCATGGTGGCCAGCGATGCATCGGCAAAGGACGGCGCGATCAGGCTGCGGCATTGCAGTCCGATCAGCTGGCGCTGTCCCTCCAGTCGACGCGCCAGCGGCGCGTAGTCGAACACGGTGCCGAAGCCGCCATGGACACAGAACACCGGTAGCACGCCTGAGACCGCGGAATTCAGCGGCAGCAGGGCCGAGGGGCGCGCCGTGTTGCCGGCCGGCGGGCCGAGCAGCTCGCAGATGGTCGGCTTCTGCAGCAGATCGCGCAGCTTGATCTCGCCGCTGACGAGCGGCTCGCGGCGCAGCCGGGAGATGACCTTCAGGCTCAGGATCGAGTTGCCGCCGAGCTCGAAGAAATTGTCGGTGACGCCGACCTCCGGACGGCCGAGAACCTCGGCCCACAGCCGCGCCATCGCGACCTCGGCGGGAGTCTCGGGCGCGGTGAAGGCGCGCGCGGCGGCGATCTCTGGCGCCGGCAGCGCCCGGCGATCAACTTTGCCGCTCGACAGCGTCGGCAGGCGCGGCAGCACGATGATCCGCGCCGGCACCATATAGGCCGGCAGCGTCCGGCGCAGCGCGGCCGCAAGGCTTGTGGACAGCTGCTCGGCAGCCGGACCGACGGCGTTGCCGGGATCGCTCGGCGCCACATAGGCGACGAGCTGATTGCCGCCGGCAGCAGCGACGGCGATGACCGCAGCCTGAGCAACGGAGGCCTCCGACAGCAGCGCCGACTGGATCTCGCCGAGCTCGATGCGGAAACCACTGACCTTGACCTGGTCGTCGCTGCGCCCGAGATATTCGATGGCGCCGCTCGCGTCCCAGCGCGCGAGATCACCGGTGCGGTACATACGGGCGCCGGGATCTGATGCGAACGGATCCGGGACGAAGCGTTCCGAAGTCATACCGGGCTTGCCGTGATAGCCGCGCGCCAGGCCGAAGCCGCCGATGTAGAGCTCTCCTGCGGCTCCGGCCGGGACGACGTTCAACTGGGCATCGAGAATGTAGGCGGCGCGATCGCCGACGGGGACGCCGATCGGCGCATAGGCCTTGTCGCATTCAGCTGTTGCATCGACCTTCCAGACCAGCGGCGTGACCACGGTCTCCGTCGGGCCGTAGCCGTTGATCAGGGTCTGCGGCTGCAGCGTCCGCTTCACCTTGTCGAAGCCGGCCTTCGGCATCGCCTCGCCGCCGAACGAATACAGCCGCACGGGCGGCGGGTTGCCGGTCTGCTCCACCCAGTCGGCGAGCTGCTGCAGATAGGCCGGCGGCAGGCCGATATGCGTGGCCTCATGGGTGCGCAGCACCTCGACGGTCTGCTCCGGCGTCCACAGTTCGGCATCGCGCATCACCAGCCGGGCGCCGTGCGACAGCACCGTCAGCCAGCGCTCATGGGCGCCATCGAACGCCAGCGACAGGAAGTGCAGCTCGCGCGACTGCCGGTCAATCTCGTAGAGCGCGGCGGTGGCCCGGCAATGCATCGCCAGAGGGCCATGCGCCACGGCGACGCCCTTCGGCCGTCCGGTCGAACCGGAGGTGTAGATGACGTAGGCCAGGCTGTCGGCATGCAGTCGCGGCTGCGGCGCCTGGTCCGGCCCGCCCTCGGCATCGACGCGCAGCAGATCGATGCGCTGAACGTCAGGGGGCGCCGGAACATGCTGCGCGCCACACAGCAGAAACGCCGCGCCGCTGTCGCGGATCACGTAGTCGATCCGCTCCATCGGCAGCTCGGGATCGAGCGGCACATAGGCGCCGCCGGCCTTGAGCACGGCCAGCAGCGCCACCATCGTCCGTTCCGTGCGCTCGACGACGACGCCGACGCGCTGCTCCGGCTGCAATCCTCGCGCGATCAGATAATGCGCCAGCCGGTTGGCGCGGCGATCGAGCGCGCCATAGGACAGGCTGCTGCCTGCGACGCTCAGCGCGATGCGCTCGGGATCGATCATCGCCTGTCGGCTGATCATCTCGTGCACCAGCGGCACTGACGCTGCCGGCATCGCGTGAGCATTGCATGCGCGCGCGCGCGCCGTATCCGCTGTGGTGGCGGCGTCGAGTGCGCCGAGCAGCAGAGTGGCGTCCTGCGTCAAGGCTGCGAGCAGGTGCTCGAACTGCGCCCGGACCTGCTCGGCCTGCTCGGGCGTGAAATGGCTCGGCATATACGTGAACTCGACCTGCAGCTGGTCCTCCACCAGCACCGACAGGTCCATCGGATAGTTGGTCACGTCGACATGGCGCAGCCCGCCGAACCGCAGCGAGCCGTCGCCCTGCAGCAGGCCGCGTTCGATCGGATAGTTCTCGAACACGATGATGCTGTCGAACATCGCTTCGCCGGAGCGGCCGGCCCAGCCCTGGATATCGTAGAGCGGCGTCTGCTCATGGTTGCGGAGCGCGGCATTGCGGCCCTGGATCTCGCGCAGCCAGTCGCCGATCGTGGCCGCCGGCCTCGGCGTCTCGATCATCGGCAGCGTGTTGATGAACAGGCCGATCATCTGCTCGGCGCCGTCGAGACCGGCAGGGCGGCCGGCGACGGTGACGCCGAAGGTGACGGTCTGCTGGCCGGTGAAGCGCTGCAGCAGCAGCGCCCAGACGCCCTGGATCAGCGTGTTCAAGGTGATGCGCTCGCGGCGGGCAAACGCCTTCAAGGCCGCGGTCGCCTCCTCGTCGAGCCGGGTATGGCAGCGGCAATGGCCATCGACATCGTTCCTGCGGGAACCGAAGGCGTCGGCCAATTGGGTCGGCTGGTCGAACGCCGCCAGCTGGCCGCGCCAGAAGCGCTCGGCCGCCTTGGGATCCTGGCCGACGAGCCAGGCGATGTAGTCGCGGTAATGCGACGGCTGCGGCGCCAGCGCGCGCCCTGCATAACGCTGCAGGATCTCGCCGATGAAGCGCGCCGAGCTCCAGCCATCCATCAGGATGTGGTGATAGGTCCAGATCAGGCGGTGACAATCATCCGCCACCTGCAGCAGGCGGACGCGCTGCAGCGGCGGCTGGGCGAGATCGAACTCGGCGGCGCGCTCGGCGGCCAGCGCCGCTGACAACCGCGGCTCGTCAATCACTTCTCCGCGCCAGTCCTCGGTCGCGAAGGGAATGCTGACGTGACGGTGGACGGCCTGGAGCGGCGAGCCGGACAATTCGCGCCAGAGGAAGCCGGTCCGCAGCATCGGATGACGCGCCGAGACGTCCTGCCAGGCCGCGCGCAGGCGCGCGACGTCCAGCCCATGAATTTCGACGCTGATCTGGTTGACATAGACGCCGCTGCCGGCGTCGCGCAGGCTGTGGAACAGCATGCCCTGCTGCATCGGCGACAGCGGATAGATGTCCTCGATGCGGTCGCCGTCGAGACCGAGCCGCGTGAGCTCCGGCTCGCTCAGGCCGGACAGCGCGCCGCGTGCGAGCGGCGCGGTCGTCGCCTGCTCAGCCGCGGCGCGACAGAGCGGCGCCAGCAGCGCGATGGTCTGGTGCCGGAACACGTCCCTCGGCTCCAGCACGAGGCCGGCGCGGCGGGCGCGGCCGATGATCTGCAGCGAGATGATGGAATCGCCGCCAAGTTCGAAGAAGTTGTCGGTGACGCCGACCTCGTCGTGGTGCAGCAGCTCGGCCCAGATCGCGGCGAGCGCGGCCTCGGTGGGGTTGCGCGGCGCGACACGCTCAACGTCGGCCGGACGCGCGTCCGGCAGCGGCAGCGCCTTGCGGTCGATCTTGCCGTTCGGCGTCAGCGGCAGATGTGGCAGCACCATCACCCGCGACGGCACCATGTAGTCCGGCAGCACTGACGCCAGCGCCATGCGCAGTGTCGTGCCGTCGAGCGCGTCATCGCCGCTGACATAGCCGAGCAGCTGCCGGCTGCCGCCGAGCTCTTGGGCGACCACGACGCTGTCGCGCACCCCGCTCTCGTCACGCAGCCGCGCCTCGATCTCGCCGAGCTCGATGCGGTGGCCGCGGATCTTCACCTGGTGGTCGGCGCGGCCGATATGCTCGAGCACGCTATCGGCCCGCCAGCGCGCGAGGTCGCCGGTGCGGTAGAGCCGCCCGCCCGGAGGTCCGAACGGATCGGCGATGAAGCGCTCCGCGCTCAGCGCCTGACGATTCCAGTAGCCGCGGGCCAGGCCGTCGCCGCCGATGAACAGCTCGCCGGCGACGCCGATCGGCGCGAGATTGAGATCACCGTCCAACACATACAGCGTGGTGTTGCCGATTGGGCCGCCGATCACCGGCTGCGGATCGCGCGCATCAAGCAGATGCCGCGCCGACCACACCGTGGTCTCGGTCGGCCCGTAGACATTCCAGACCTCCCCGCTCAGCGCCGTCAGCCTTAGCGCCAGGTCCGGCGCCAAGGCCTCGCCGCCGCTCAGGACGCGGCAGCCTTCGGGGAGCCACGCCGTGGCAGGCTCGTGATCGAGCAGCATGCGCCAGCTCGACGGCGTCGCCTGGATCAAGGTGACGCCATGCCTGACAACGACTTCCTTCAGCGCCGCCGGATCATGCGCCGCGGCGCGATCGATCAGCACCACCTGCGCGCCATGGGTCAGCGGCAGCCACAGCTCCAGCACCGCGATGTCGAAGGACAGCGAGGTCAGAGCGAGCACGCGGTCCTCGCGCGCGATGCCCGGCTGCTCGGCCATGGTGGCCAGGAAGTTGGTCACCGCGCCGTGGCGAACCATCACGCCCTTGGGCAGGCCTGTCGAGCCTGAGGTGTAGATGACGTAGGCCAAAGTCTCCGGATGCACGGTGACATCAAGATTGCCAGTGTCCTCGCCACCCTCGCCCGCTAGGTGATCGAGCAGCCAGGCGTCTGCGCCGCTGCGCGCCAGGCCCGGTGCGAACTGCTGATGCAGGCTCGCCTGCGTCAGCAGCAGTTTTGTGCCGCTGTCGCTCAGCATGTGCGTCAGCCGCTCGGCGGGATAGTCCGGATCGAGCGGCAGATAGGCGCCGCCGGCCTTGAGCACCGCGAGCAGCGCCACCAGCATGGTTACGCCGCGCTCCAGCGCCAGGCCGACCACCACATCAGGTCCGACGCCGTGCGCCTGCAGCCGCCGCGCCAGCCGGTTCGCCCGCGCGTTCAGCTCGTGATAGCTGACGGTTGCATCGCCATGCACCAGTGCGGTCGCAGCCGGCGATCGCGCCGCCTGCGCCTCGAACTGCGCGACGAGGCCTGCAGGCATCGCAGGCATCGGCGTGTCGTTGACGCGCGCCAGCATCGCAAGGTCGTCAGGATCGGCGGCTGTCACGCAACCGACGGCCTGCGCGGCATCGGAGCTGATCGCCGCGAGCAGCTGCACATAGGCCGCCTGCAGCCGGCGGATCGCGGTCTCGTCGAAATGCCGGCGCTGGAAATTGAAGACGAGCCGCAGCTGGCCGTCGAGGCCGACGGAGATGAACAGCGGATAGTTGCTGGTCTCCAGGATCTGCGTGCGGCTGGCGCTGAGCCGGCCGCCTCTCGCCTTCAGGGCCTGGTCGACCGGATAGTTCTCGAACACCAGAATGCTGTCGAACAGGGTCCGGCCGGCACGTCCGGCGAGGCGCTGAATGTCGGCGAGCGGCATCCAGCCATGCTCGCGCAAAGCAAGGTTCCGCTCCTGCAGATCGCGCAGCCAGGCGCCGACGCGTTGCTGCGGCTTGCTGCGATCGACCATCGGCAGCGTGTTGATGAACAGGCCGACCATGTCTTCGGCCCCGGCGAGATCGGCCGGCCGGTCCGACACCGTCACGCCGAAGCAGACCGTGTCCTGCCCGGTGTGCCGGCGCAGCAGCTGCGCCCAGGCGGCCTGGACCACCGTGTTCAGCGTGACCCGCTCGCGGGTGGCGAAATGCTGCAGCCGGTCGCTGAGATCCTGGTCGACCGCCAGCACCAGCGCGCCGTGGTCCAGGGTGCCGCCGGCGCCGGCCGGCGCGATCAGGCTGGGCTCGTCGAGCTCGGCCAGCGCTGCGCGCCAGAAGTCACCTGACGCCGCGTGGTTCCTGTCCTGCAGCCAGGCGATGTAGTCGCGATAGCGCGGCGTGCCGGCCGGCAGCGTGCCCTGCTCCATCAGCTGCATCACCTCGGCCATGAAGCGGGACGAGCTCCAGCCATCCATCAGGATGTGATGATGGGTCCAGATCAGCCAGTGACGCGCGTCATCGAGCCGGATCAGCGTGAGCCGCTGCAACGGCGGCCGCGCGAGATCAAAGCCATCCGCGCGCACGCGGCGGGCGGTGGCGAGCAACGCGTCGTCGAGCGCATCGGGCGACAAAGCGGCGGCGCGGGCGCGCCAATCTTCCACCGTGACGCGCATCTCGGCGTGACGATAGACGACCTGCAGCGGCGAGCCTGACAATTCGCGCCACAGGAAGCCGGTGCGCAGCACCGCATGACGATCGCTGACGGCCTGCCAGGCCGCGCGCAGGCGCTCCGGATCGAGGCCCTGGATGTCGGCCGTCAGCTGGTTGACGTAGAGGCCGGTGCCGTCGTCGTGCAGCGCGTGGAACAGCATGCCCTGCTGCATCGGCGACAGCGGATAGATGTCCTCCACGTCGCGCCAATCCAGCGCGAGCGCATCGAGCTCGGCCTGATTCAGCTGCGACAGCGCCACGTCGGACGGCGTCAATCCCGCCGACCCGCTGGTGCAATGGGTGACCAGTTCATCGAGCGCCGCTACGAAGCCGTCGGCGAGCCGCGCGACCGTCGCTGTACGATAGCGCCTGCTGCTGAAGCCGAAGGAGACCTGCAGGCGGCCGGCCTGCACGCGGGCATTGATGGACAAGTGATGCCGCAGCGGACTTGACGCTGCGCGCGAGGGCCCCGCGCTCTCGGACGCGATCGCAAACAACGCGTCCTCGCTCGCGCTGTCGTCGAGCTGGCCGAGATAGTTGAAGCCGACGCGCGGCTCGGCGAGGTCAGCCAGCGCTGCGCGCTGAGCGTCGCTGCCGAGATGGCGCAGAATGCCGTAGCCGAGCCCCCGATGCGGGACCGCACGCAGCATCTCCTTGGTCGCCTTGATCAGCGACGGTGCCTCCTGCGCGCCGGCAGCCAATTGAAGCGGAAACGCGCTCGTGAACCAGCCGACGGTCCGCGACAGGTCGAGGCGAGCGTCGATATCCTCGCGGCCATGGCCTTCGAGCTCGATCAGGACGGTCTCGCGGCCCGACCACTGCCACAGCGCCCGCGCCAGCGCCGACAGCAGCAGATCATTGACCTGGGTGCGGTAGGCCGCGTGTGCCGGTCCCAGCAGCCGCGCCGTCAAGTCCGGCCCGATCGCGCGATGGACCTCCTCGGCATCGGAAACGAGATCGCACTCGGCATGATCGGTGTCGCAGGGCAGATCGTCGGAGGCGCGAAGCGTCGACCAGAACGGGAGCTCAGCCGCCAGCTCGGCCGAGGACGCGTAGGTGTGCAGCGCCGCGCCCCATTGCGCATAGGCATGCGTCTTCGACGGCAGCGAAACGGCGGCGCCGCCGCGCGCCAGCTGCGCACAGGTGGCCGCCAGGTCCTCCAGCAGGATGCGCCATGACACGCCGTCGACGACGAGGTGATGGATCACGATCAGCAGCCGCTGCTCGCCCTCCGGCAGATCCATGCCGACCACGCGAAGCAGCGGCCCTCGGCCAAGCGAGAGCGAGGCCTGAACATTGGCCGCGTATGCGGTGACGGCAGCACCGTCGGCGACCGCAGCGGTCTCGAAGACGTCGCATACGGGCCCGTGCTCGGCGTGCCAGACGCCGGCGATCCGTTCGAACCGCAGCCTCAGCGCATCATGATGGGTGATGACTGCGGTGACGGCGCGATGGACGGCGTGCCAGTCGAGGCGCTGCCGCGGCCGCAGCAGCACGGCCTGATTCCAGTGGTCCGGCGCCTCCAGCGCTTGCGCGAAGAATCTGAGCTGGATCGGCAGCAGCGGATGGGCGCCTGCGACCGCGCCCTGCTCCACTTGGACGGAGGACGGCAGCTCGGTGTGCGCCTCGCGCGCCAGCGCCTCCAGCGTCTGGTGCCTGAAGACGTCGCGCGGCTCGATTACGAGGCCGGCGCGACGGGCGCGGCTGACCATCTGCAGCGAGATGATGGAATCGCCGCCGAGCTCGAAGAAATTGTCGGTGATCCCGACATCGGGCTGGTGCAGCAGCTCGGCCCAGATCGCGGCCAGCGCGACCTCGTTCGGCGTGCGCGGCGCAATCCGGGTGGCGGCATCGGGCGCCTCGGGCGCGGGCAGCGCACCGCGGTCGACCTTGCCGTTGACCATCAGCGGCAGGCGATCGAGCACGACGATGCGCGACGGCACCATGTAGTCGGGCAGCAGCGCCGACAGCGCCTCACGCAGTGCGGCGCCATCGAGCGCAGTGTCGCCGCTGACATAGCCGACCAGTTGCCGGCCGGCACCGAATTCGCTGATGACCACCACCGCCGTGCCGACGCCGGGCTGCTGCAGCAGCCGTGCCTCGATCTCACCAAGTTCGATGCGGAAGCCTCGGACCTTCACCTGATGGTCGGCACGCCCGACATAGTCGATCGCACCGTCGCTGCGCCAGCGCGCCAGGTCGCCGCTGCGGTAGAGCCGCGCGCCGGGCGCGCCGAACGGATCGGCGATGAAGCGCTCCGCCGTCAGCCCGGAACGGCCGAGATAGCCGCGTGCGAGACCAGCACCGCCGATGTAGAGTTCGCCGGTCACGCCCTCGTCGACCAGATTGAGGTCGGCGTCGAGGATACGCAGCACGGTGCCTGGAATCGGGTGGCCGATCGGCACCCGCGCGCCGCTGTGGCCGCGGCAGTTCCAGTAGCTCGCATTGATCAGCGTTTCGGTCGGACCGTAGCGATTGTCGAAGCGGATCGCCGGAAAGGCGGCGAGCACCTGCTCCATGAGCTGGGCCGGCAGGGCTTCGCCGCCGGAGAACAGCCGCTTCAGGCTGACGCAGCAGCGGACCTCCGGCTCGGCGATGAACTGGGCCAGCATCTGCGGCACGAAATGCAGCGTGGTGACGCCGTGGGCGATGACCGCATCGATCAGCCGCCGCGGCTCGCGATGGGCGCCGGGCGGCGCGATCGCCAGCCGGGCGCCGGCGGTCAGCGGCCACAGGATTTCCCAGACCGCGACGTCAAAGCTGAACGGCGTCTTCTGCAGCAGGGTTTCATCGGGCGAAAGGCCATACTCGGCCTGCATCCAGGCGAGCCGCGCCGCCATCGCACCGCGCGTGCAGGCGACGCCCCTCGGCATGCCGGTCGATCCCGACGTGTAGATCACATAAGCGAGGCCATCGGCATGGGACGGCAGCCGGAGGTCCGCGCCGTCGGCTTCTGGAGCATCGATGGCATCGATGGCGATGACATCGGCGGCGACCTGCGTGGCCAGCGCCGAGAGCCGATCGTGCAGCGGCTGCTGCGTCAGCACAAGGCGTGCTCCGCTGTCGCGCAGCATCATCGCGAGGCGCTGGTCCGGATAGTCAGGATCGAGCGGCAGATAGCCGGCGCCCGCCTTCAGGACCGCGAGCACGGCTGTGACCAGATCGACGCTGCGCTCGAAGGCAAGCGCGACCGGCGCATCGCGGCCGACGCCCTGCGCGCGGATCTGCCGCGCCAGACGGTTGGCGCGCGCGTTCAGCTCGGCATAGCTGATCGTCTCGTGCTCCGAGATCAAGGCGATCGCGGCCGGCGATGCCGCAGCCTGCTGCTCGATCTGCGCGACGACGTCGCGCACCTCGTCCACCGCCGCCTGAGCCCCCGTACTCCAGCCGAGGAGTTTTTGCGCGATGACGTCGTCCAGCCCGAGCAGTTCGGCGAGCGGCCGGCCGCCCTCGCCGGCGATCTGCTCGAGCAGGTTGCCGAAGGCCGCCTGCATCCGCGCGATCTGCTGGTCATCGAACCGGCTGCGGTCGTAGCGGAAGCCCAGCCGGATGCCCGAGCCGCTCGCGAACACGGCGATGGTCAACGCGTAGTTGGTGATCGAGATCTGCTCGGCCCGGCTTGCGCGGGGTCCATCCGCGGCCTGGTCCTGCAGCACGTTGTCGATCGGATAGTTCTCGAACACGAAGATGGTGTCGAACAGCGGCCGGCCGGCCCGGCCCGCCAGCCGCTGGATCTCGTACAGCGGCATCCAGCCGTTTTCGCGCAGATCGACGTTGCGATCCTGCAGGCCGCGCAGCCAGTCGCCGACATTGGTCTGCGGGCTGGTGTCGTCGAGCACCGGCACGGTGTTGATGAACAGCCCGACCATCTCCTCCGCGCCGGCAATCTCGGGCGGCCGGCCCGAGATGGTGGCGCCGAAGCAGACGGCCTGCTGCCCGGTCAGCCGCCGCAGCAGCTGCGTCCAGGCGCCTTGCAGCAAGGTGTTCAAGGTCACCCGCTCGCGCCGCGCCGCGGCCTGCAGCCGCTCGGTGCGCGCCGCATCGATCACGAGGTCGACCGAGGCGTGGCCCTCCGCAGGCTGCGACGGCCCACCAAGCGCATCGGCGAGCAGGCTCGGCTCGGCCAGCCCTGACAGTAGGCCCGACCAGAACGCGCCGGAGGCTTCGCGATCCCCGCGCTGTAGCCAAGCGATGTAGTCGCGATAGCTGCCCTGCGACGGCAGCACCGCTTTGCCGCGCACATGCTGCATGATCTCGGCGACCAGTCGTGCGGCGCTCCAGCCGTCGAGCAGGATGTGGTGGTGCGTCCAGATCAGCCGGTGCACACCACCGCCGAGATCGATCAGGCGCACGCGCTGCAGCGGCGGCCGCGACAGGTCGAAGCCGGCCTGCCATTCGGCGCGCGCCGCGACCGCGAGGGCCTGCTCGCGCTCGGCCGTGCCCATCGTCGCGAGCCGATCGCGCCAGTCTTCCACGGCGAAGGGAACCTCGACGTGCCGGTGGACCACCTGCTGCGGCGCGCCGGCGAGGTCGCGCCAGACGAAGCCAGTGCGCAGTACGGCGTGATCGGCCGAGATCGCCTGCCACGCCGCGCGCACCCGCGCGGGCTCGACATCGCTGATGTCGACGGCGATCTGGCTGACATAGCTGCCGCTGCCGGCATCGCGCAGCGCGTGGAACAGCATGCCCTGCTGCATCGGCGACAGCGGATAGATGTCCTCGATCGCGCGCCAGTCGAGCGACGCGCCGAGACTATCGAGCTCGGATTGACTGAGCAGAGACAATGGAACATCGGACGGCGTGATGCCGCCAACGCCGCTCGTGCAGTGCGCGACCAGCTCGCGCAACGCGGTGGAGTAATGCTGGGCCAGGCGCTCGACCGTCTCGCGGCGATAGCGCCGGCGGCCGAAGCCGAAGGTCAGCCGCAACTGGCCGTCGAACACCTGGCCGTTGATGCTGAGCCAGCGGCCGAGCGGCGCGCTGAGGCTGCGCGACGGCCCGGCGCTTTCCGGCGCCACGCTGAACGCACGGCCGGACCCGAGGCTGGTGCCGAACTGGCCGAGATAGTTGAAGACGATGCGCGGATCCGCTGTTGCCAGCGCGCGGCGCTGCTCGGGGCTGCCGCAATAGCGCAGCACGCCGTAGCCGAGGCCACGCGCGGGAATGGCGCGCAACTCCTCCTTGATCGACTTGATCAAGGTCGCATCATCGCTGCCGCCTTGCGACAGGCGAACCGGAAACGCGGTCGTGAACCACCCGACCGTCCGTGACAGCTCGACCCCGTCGAAAATGTCCTCGCGGCCATGTCCCTCCAGCTCGACGAGAACGTCGTCCTGTCCGCTCCAGCGGGCCACGGCGCGGGCCAGCGCCGCGAGCAGAAGATCATTGACCTGGGTGCGATAGGCCGCGGGCGCGTCCTTCAGCAGCTGTGCCGTCAAGTCAGCATCGAAGGCGACGACGACGTCCTCGCCGTCGGCGACCCGATCGACTTCGCCATGATCGTCATCGCAGGGCAGATCGCCGTCGACCATCCGCGTCCGCCAGTAGTCGAGTTGCTCCGCCAGCTCCGGCGCCGCGGCATAGGCCTCCAGGCGCCGGCCCCATGATGCGACCGACTGACTCCGGGCGGGCAGCACGATCGTCGCCGTGCCCTGCACCGCCTGCTCATAGGCGGCTGCGATGTCCTCCAGCAGAATGCGCCAGGAAACGCCGTCGACGACCAGATGATGCACGACGATCAGCAGCCGCTGGCTGCCATCCGCCACGTCCATGCCGACCAGGCGCAGCAGCGGCCCGTGCAGCGACAGGCTCGCCTGAGCCATGGCCGCAGTTGCCGTGATGCCGGCGGCGTCAGCGACGGCGCGCGTCCACAGCAGATCATCGATCGGCGGCATCTCGCCGCGGCGCGCCTGCCAAGCGCCGTCGCGCTGGATGAACTGCGTCTGCAGCGCATCGTGGTGCGACACGAGCGCCGCGACGGCGCCGGCGATGGCCCGCCAATCGAGCCGTGCGCGCGGCACCAGCATGACGGCCTGATTCCAATGATGCCGCTCGCCGGCGTCCTCGGCAAAGAAGCGCCGCTGGATCGGCAGCAATGGCAGCGGGCCGTGATCGTGCCCCGCCGGCTCTACCGGGACAGCGGCCGCCGGCGCGTGGCGCGCGACGCGCGCGAGCGCCTGCAGCGTCTGATGGCGGAACAGGTCGCGCGGCTCGAGCGACAGGCCGCGCTGGCGCGCGCGCCCGACCACCTGCAGCGAGATGATGGAATCGCCGCCGAGCTCGAAGAAATTGTCGGTGAGGCCGATGCGCGGCTGCCCGAGCAGCTCGGCCCAGATCTCCGCCAGTGCCGTCTCCGCCGGCGTCTGCGGCGCGACATGATCGCGCTCGGCCGTCAGTTGCTCGGGAACCGGCAGCGCCTCGCGATCGACCTTGCCATGGGCGGTGAGCGGCAGCTCTGCGAGCGCGACGATGCGCGCCGGCACCATGTAGTCCGGTAGTTCGTCCTGCAATGCGAGGCGCAGCGCTGTCTCGTCGAGCGCCTCCGCGCCACTGACATAGCCGATCAGCTGCGGCCGGCCGCCGACCTCGCGGGCCACGACCACGGCCGATTGCACGCCGGCCTGGCGCGTCAGGCGGGCCTCGATCTCGCCGGGCTCGATGCGAAAGCCGCGGATCTTGAGCTGATGGTCGGAGCGCCCGAGATAGTCGATCACCCCGTCGGCGCGCCAGCGTGCGAGATCGCCGGTGCGGTAGAGCCGCGCGCCGGGCTCGCCGAACGGATCCGGAATGAAGCGCTCCGCGGTCAGCGCGGGCCGCTGCCAGTAGCCGGTCGCGAGCCCCTCGCCGCCGACATGCAGCTCGCCGGTGACGCCGACCGGCACGATGTTGAGATCGCCGTCGAGCACCATCCCCGAGCGCCGGCCGACCGGCCGGCCGATCGGCGCATAGGCGCAATCGATCTCGGCATCGGCCTCGACCTTCCAGACCAGCGGCGTGACCACGGTTTCGGTCGGCCCATAGCCGTTGATCAGCTTGCGCGGCCGCAAGGCGTGCCGGATCTTGTCGAAGCCGGCCTTCGGCATCGCCTCGCCGCCGAAGGAATACAGCGACACCGGCGGCGGATCACCGCGCCACGCGGCGAAGTCGGCGAGCTGCTGCAGATAGGCCGGCGGAAAGCCGGCATTGGTGACCTGCTGCGCGCCCATCACGGCGAGCGTCTGCTCGGCCGACCACAGTTCAGTGTCACGCATCACCAGCGCCGCGCCACAACTCAGCGCCGTCCACAGCCGCTCATGGGCACCGTCGAAGGTGAAGGACAGAAAGTGGAGCTCGCGCGATCGCGGGCCCATCTCGTAGAGCTCGGCGGTGGCGACGCAATGCATCGCGAACGGGCCGTGGCCGACGGCGACCCCCTTCGGCAGGCCGGTCGAGCCCGACGTATAGATCACATAGGCAAGGCTCTGCGGGTGGACCTCGGCCGACGGATCGGCGTCCTCGCCTGGAGACGCGATGGTGCCGAGATCGACGATGCTCACGCCCGGCATCGGCGGCAGAGGCACAGAGCCCGCGGCGTCGACCAGCACCGTTCGCACGCCGGCATCGCGGATGATCGCCGCCACGCGCGCCGGGGGATGATCGGGATCGAGCGGCAGATAGGCCGCCCCGGTCTTCAGCACGGCAATGAAGGCGGCTACCAGATCCAGCGAGCGCGGCAGCCTGATGGCGACCAGCGCGCCGGCACCGACGCCCTGCGCCTGCAGCTGCCGGGCGATCGCGTTGGCGCGGCGATCGAGCGCGGCATAGCTGATCATGGTATCGCCGAAGATGACAGCGGGTGCATCAGGCCGGCGGTGCGCATGCGCGGCGAAGTGGCGGTGCACAGGCAGGAACGGCCCGATGTCGGCGGCGCATTCATTCCATCTGTCGACGTCGGCATGTTGCTCCGCGGAGAGCAGATCGAGTTCGGCGATCGGGCGCGCCGGATCGGCCGCCATCGCCTCGAGAATGCGCCGCCAATGACAGGCGAGCCGCTCGATCGTGACGCGGTCGAACAGCGCGCGCGCAAACGAGAACAGCGCAACAATCTCGCCAGATGGCGCTTCCTCGCTGTCAACAGCGAGGTCGAATTTGACCGTGTCGATGTCAGGCGCGATCGGCACGATCTGCAGCTCGGCCGCGGCCGCATGCGCCGGCTCGCGCCGGCGCTGGTGATTGTACAGCACCTGGAACAGCGGGTTGTGACTGAGGCTGCGCTGTGGCTGCAGCACGTCGAGCAGCCGCTCGAACGGAATGTCCTGGTTGTCCTTTGCCTCGAGCGAAGTCTCGCGCAGCCCGCGGATGACATCGGCGATGCTGCTGCGGCTGTCGATGGCCGAGCGCAACACCTGGGTGTTGACGAGCAGGCCGATCAGCCGGCGGGTTTCCGGGCGATCGCGGTTGGCGACGGGAACGCCGACGCTGATGTCGGACTGGCCGCAATAGCGGTACAGAACCAGCTTCAGCGCTGCGAGCAGGACGACGAACAGCGTCGTCTCGTGCCGGCGCGCCAGGGTGCGCAGCCGCTCCGACAAATCGTCGCCGAGCGACTGCCGGACGCCGTCGCCGGACGGATCGGGCTCGGCCGCGCGGGCACGATCGAACGGCAGCTGCAGCATCGCCGGTTCGCGCAGGCGCGCGGTCCAGTAGCTCAGCTGCCGCTCGCCTTCGACGGCGTTCGCCCACAACGCCTGCCACGCCGCGTAGTCGGCGGCATCGATCTCGGTCGCCGGCAGCGAGGCCGCCTCGCCGCGGACCTCCGCCTGATAGAGCTGCCAGAACTCTTCGGTCAGCAGTTGCAGCGACCAGCCATCGGCGATGATGTGATGCAGCGTGACGGTCAGGATGTGCTCACACTCGCCGAGCGCCAGCAGAGCGGCGCGCAGCAACGGGCCAGCTTCGAGGTCGAACGGCAGCGCCGCCTCGTCGCGCCGGACGCGCGTGGCCTGCTGCTCGCGATCATCGCCGCCGAACATGATCCGGCGCAGCGCGACAGGACGCGGCGAACAGACGATCTGCTCGGGCGCATCGCCATCCTGTAGAAACACGGTGCGGAGCGCGGCATGCCGGATCACCAGCTGGTCCAGCGCCCGCTGCAAGGCGTCGATGTCGAGCCGGCCGCGCAAGCGGACCGACACGGGCAGATTGTAGGCCGCGCTGCCCGGATCCATTCGCCACAGGAACCAGAGACGGGCCTGGGCGGAGGACAGCGGTGCGCGCTCCAGCCGTTGCCGCGGGATCGGCAGGATCGACAGGTCGATGCCCTTGGCCTCCAGCTGCGTCAGGAAGGCGCGCTGCTTGCCCGCATCGAGACGCGCAAGGCGCCGCGAGATCTCGCTGAGCTGCTGAGACTGAAGTCCGGACTGATCATTCATTGGCGAGCTCGACTTCCTTCAGTAGATCGAACATGGCGGCGATGTCGTCGTTGCGCCGGCTCGCCGGCGGATCGGCCGCGAGGGCCGAGGCCATCCGCTCGACCGTGGTCAACTCGAACAGCCGCTTCAGCGGCAGGTCCTGCGCCAGGTCGCGCTTGATGCGGCCGATGAGCTGGACCGCGGTCAGCGAGTCACCGCCGAGTTCGAAGAAATTATCGGTCACGCCGACCGCATCGTGGTGCAGCAGCTCGGCCCAGATCGCGGCGAGCGCAGCCTCGGTCGGGTTACGCGGCGCGACCCGCTGGACGTCGGCCGGATGCGCGTCCGGCAGCGGCAGCGCCTTGCGGTCGATCTTGCCGTTCGGCGTCAGCGGCAGATGTGGCAGCACCATCACCCGCGACGGCACCATGTAGTCCGGCAGCACTGACGCCAGCGCCATGCGCAGCGTCGTGCCGTCGAGCGCGTCATCGCCGCTGACATAGCCGACCAGCTGCCGGCTGCCGCCGAGCTCGTGGGCCACCACGACGCTGTCGCGAACGCCGCGCTCGCCGCGCAGCCGTTCCTCGATCTCGCCGAGCTCGATGCGGTGGCCGCGGATCTTCACCTGATGGTCGGCGCGGCCGATATGTTCGAGCACGCCCTCGGCCCGCCAGCGCGCGAGGTCGCCGGTACGGTACAGCCGCCCGCCGGGAGATCCGAACGGATCGGCGATGAAGCGTTCCGCGCTCAGCGCCTGACGATTCCAGTAGCCGCGTGCCAGACCGTCACCGCCGATGAACAGCTCGCCGGCGACGCCGATCGGCGCAAGATTGAGATCACCGTCCAGCACGTGCAGCGTGGTGTTGCCGATGGGGCCGCCGATCACCGGCTGCGGATCGCGCGCATCGATCAGATGCCGCGCCGACCACACCGTGGTCTCGGTCGGCCCATACACATTCCAGACCTCGCCGCTCAGCGCCGTCAGCCGCCGGGCCAGGTCCGGCGCCAAAGCCTCGCCACCGCTCAGCACGCGGCAGCCTGCGGGCAGCCACACTGCCGAAGGCTCGTGATCGAGCAGCATGCGCCAGCTCGACGGCGTCGCCTGGATCAGGGTGACATCATGCCTGATAACGACCGCTTTCAGCGCCGCCGGATCATGCGCCGCGGCGCGATCGATCAGCGCCACCTGCGCGCCATGAGTCAGCGGCAGCCACAGCTCCAGCACCGCGATGTCGAAGGACAACGAGGTCAGAGCGAGCGCCCGGTCGTCGCGCGCAATGCCCGGCTGCTCGGCCATGGTGGCCAGGAAGTTGGTCACCGCGCCATGGCGGACCATCACACCCTTGGGCAGCCCGGTCGAGCCGGAGGTGTAGATGACGTAGGCGAGGGTCTCCGGATGCACGGTGACATCGAGATTGCCTGCGTCTTCGCCGCCGCCTTCGCTGGCGATATCATCGAGCAGCCAAGCGTCTGCGCCGCTGCGCGCCAGGCCCGGTGCGAACTGCTGATGCAGGCTCGCCTGCGTCAGCAGCAGCTTGGTGTCGCTGTCGCTCAGCATGTGCGTCAGCCGCTCGGCGGGATAGTCTGGATCGAGCGGCAGATAGGCGCCGCCCGCCTTGAGCACGGCGAGCAATGCCACCAGCATGGTGACGCCCCGCTCCAGCGCCAAGCCGACGACTACATCCGGGCCTACGCCATGCGCCTGCAGCCGCCGCGCTAGCCGGTTCGCCCGCGCGTTGAGCTCGCCGTAGCTGACAGTCGCATCGCCATGCACCAGCGCGGTCGCAGCCGGCGAGCGCGCCGCCTGCGCCTCGACCTGCCGATGCAGACATGGCGCATCGGCGAAGGACGCAGCCGTCGCATTCCACGCCTGCAGCAGCCGCGCGCGATCATCGGCGGGGATGACGTCGAGCTGGCGCATCGGCGTGTGCGGCGCAGCCTCCAGCGCAGAGGCCAACTGCTCCAACGCCTGCTGCATCATGGCGCAGATCCGATCCGGTGCGACCTCGGCGGCAACCTGGGCGGTCAGACGAAGGCCGTCGCCATCATCGTCGATCGCGAGCATCAGCGGATAATTGGTGCGCTCCTCCGCCCGCAGCCATTCGATGTCCTGCAACACAGCGTGCGCGCCCGCCGGCTCCGGCCGTCCGCCATGGCGGAAATTCAGAATCGCGGAGAACAGCGGCGCCGGCGGCGCGACGCCGCTGCAGCGCTGCGCCACCGCCAGCGAGGCATGCTCGTGCTGCATCAGCTCCGCCAGCCGTGCATGGGCCGCCCGCGCGCCGGCTTCGACCGAGCGGCCATCAAGATCAAGGCGCAGCGGCAGCGTATTGATGAACAGGCCGAGGCTGCGATCGAGGTCGGCGCCGGCCTGCATGCGACCGAGCAGCACGGTGCCGAACACGACCTGCTCGCGGCCGCTGCTGCGCGCCAGCACTTGCCCCCAGGCGAGATGGCAAAGGCTGGCGATGCTCACGCCGAGCCGGCGTGCCTCGGCGCGCAGCCGTGCATCGAGCGTCGCGCTCAGCGAAAGCTTGGCCTCCGAGATCCCGCCACCGTCGCTGCGCACCTCCGTGAGGCCGAACGGCGCCGTCGGCGCGTCGATGTCGGATAGCATCTGCCGGAAGAAGCCCTGCTGCGCATCATGCGCAGCGCCATCGCGGGTCTGGGCGACGAGATTGCGGAACGGCACCGGCGCGCTCAGCAGCTCGCGGCGATCGGACAGGATGGCCCCGACCTCCTGGTGGATCGCCTGCAGGGTCCAATGGTCGCCGATCAGATGATGCAGCAGGACTTGCAGCAGCACGCGGCCGGTTGCGGGATCGTCAGCAACGGCGAAGCGAAGCAGCGGGGCCTGCGCCAGATCGAGCCGCAGCGAGCGCGGATCGAAGCGGCGGGCAAGCTGCAGTTCCGCCGGCGCATCACCAGCGAGCACGACCTCGGTCACGTCGAGCCGTGCCCGCCGCCAGACGATCTGCGCCGGCGTCGACAGCTCGTCCCAGACGATCGAGGTCCGCAGCACGTCGTGGCGGTCGATTACCTCCTGCACGGCGGCGAGATAGCGGTCCAACAGAGCACGGCTCGGAAACGCCATCTGCGCCACGAACACGTAAGGGTCGCCTTCGGTCGCCAACACATGGTGGAACAGGATGCCTTCCTGCAGCGGCGACAGCGCGTAGATGTCCTGAACATTGCCGATGCCGCCGGGCACGCGGCTGACCACATGGTCGATCTCGGGCTGGGTCAGCCTGATCAGCGGCAGCAGCTCCGGTGTGATCGCCGTCGTCTGCGCGGTGATGAGGTTGGCGGGGACCGCGGTCTCGTGGCCGCGCTGCAGGCTGGCGGCGAGATCGCGCAGCACGGGCTTAGCGAACACCGTATGCGCTGGAATCACCAGCCCCTGACGCTTCAGGCGTTCCATCAGGCGAACGACGAGCAGCGAATGGCCGCCGAGCTCGAAGAAGTGATCGTTACGTCCGACCTGTTCGACGCCCAGCAGCTCGCGCCAGACCGCGGTAAGCATCTGCTCGGCCTCGCCTTGCGGCGGATCATAGTCGCGATGTGAGAATGCCTGATCATCCGGCAGCGGCAGCGCGCGCCGGTCGATCTTTCCGTTCGGCGTCAGCGGCAGCGCATCGACGCGCATGATCGCCGCAGGCACCATGTAGTCCGGCAGGCAACCCTGCAGATAGGCCCGCAAGCGGGTCGCCAGGTCCGCCGCCGCTGCCAGATCGTCGGAGGCAACGACATATGCCACGAGCCTGACATCTGCCGGCGTATCACCCCGCGCCAGCACCGCACAGTCGCGCACGCCGGGATGAGTATTGAGGCGAAACTCGATCTCGCCGAGCTCGATGCGGAAGCCGCGGATCTTCACCTGATGGTCGTTGCGCCCGAGGAACTCGATGTCGCCATCCGGCAGATAACGGCCGAGATCGCCGGTACGGTACATCCGTGCATCGGGGGCCGCGCTGAAGGGGTCGCGGGCAAAACGTTCCGCTGACAGATCGGGCCGGTTGAGATAGCCGCGAGCCACGCCGGCGCCGCCGATCCAGATCTCGCCGACCGCACCGCGCGGCACCGGGAGGCCTTCGGCATCGAGCAGATAGATGCGTGCATTGGCGATCGGGCGTCCGACCGGCACGAGGCCACCGGCAAAATCCGGCGGACGGCGCCATGCGGTCGCGCAGACGGTGGTTTCCGTCGGGCCATAGGCGTTGAAGACGGCGACGCGCCGCGGCAGCGACGCGAACAGCTCGGCCCGCGGCAGTTCGCCGGCCAGCACGAGAACGTCGAGATCGGCGAGCCGTGCCAGATCCGGCCTGCCCTGCAGCATCGCCGGCGGCAAGGTGGCATGCGTGATGCGGTGATCGACCAGATAGTCCAGCAGCGCTGCCGCGTCGCGGTGCTCGTCCTGCCCCGGCAGATGCAGCTCGGCGCCGGAACACAGCGCCATGACGATGTCCCAGACGCTGGCATCGAAGCTGAACGAGGCGAACTGCACGATGCGGCTGTGCGGGCCGACGTCGAACAGAGCGACCTGCGCCATCGCGAGATTGACGAGGCCGCGATGCTCGAGCATCACGCCCTTCGGCCTGCCCGTCGAGCCCGAGGTGTAGATGACATAGGCGAGATTGCGCGAGGTCACATCGCAGCCGGCGAGATCCGGCACCTCGTCCGGCAGCTTCTCCCAGCGCGAAGCGTCACGCTGCACGTCGACGACGGGACAGCTCACCGCGCCGAGCGTCCGTGCGCCCTCGGCATCGCAGAGCAGCAGGATCGGACCGGCGTCCTCGACGATCTCGCGCAGGCGCTGCGGCGGATAGGCCGGATCGAGTGGCAGATAGCCGGCACCCGCCTTGAGCGTCGCGAGCACGCTGACGATGACGTCGAAGCCGCGCTGCTGGCAGATCGCAACCAGGCGATCAGCGCCGGCGCCGAGCGAGATCAGATGCTGCGCGAGCCGATTGGCCTTGGTCTCGAGCTCGCGATAGGTGAGCCTGATATCGCCATGGACCAGCGCCACCGCGGATGGCTGCCGGCTGGCTTGGTCGGCAATCAGCTCCTGGATGCAGCGGTCCGCTGGGAATGGCGCCGCGGTGCTGTTCCAGCCGTCCAGCAGCAAGGCGCGCTCGTCGGCCGCCAACAGGTCGATCCGGTGCGCCGGCTGGTCGCTGTCGGCCACCATGGCCCGCAGCGCGGCAAGCAGATACGACCGGTGGCGCTGCACCGTCGCCTCATCGAACAGCGCGGTCGTATAGTTCAGCTTGCCCGAGATGCGACCGGCGCTTTCGCTCAGATCGAGCTCGAGGTCGAACTTGACCTGTCGCTGCGCGATCGCAAGGCGTTCGACGCTCAGGCCGGGCAGCTCGCAGGCGACGGGATCGGCGCCCTGCCAGGCGAACACCACCTGAAAGACCGGCGTGTATTCCGCCTGCCGCGGCGGCCGCAGCACGTCGACCAGATGTTCGAACGGCAGGTCCTGATGGTCCTGCGCCGCCAGCACCGCCGTTCTCACGGCATCGATCAGCTCGGCCACGCTCGGCGCGCCCGAGAGGTCGAGCCGCAACGCCAGCATGTTCACGAAGAAGCCGGCCAGCGCTTCGATCTCAGGACGGGTGCGATTGGCGGTGGGCGTGCCGATGACGAGGTCGTGCTGTCCGGCGAGCCGCGACAGCACGAGGGCCCAGGCCGCCAGCACGATGACGAAGGGCGTGGCGCCGAGCGCGAGGCCGAGCCGCCTGATCGCGGCCGACAGTTCAGCATCGATCTCGATCGGCACCGCTGCGCCGGCGATCGATCGCGGCGCCGATCGCGGCCGGTCGGTCGGCAGCGTCAGCAAGGGCGGCGCATCGGCCAGCACCGCCGTCCAATGCTCGAGCTGTCGCTTCAGCCTGGCGTCCGTGAGCGAACGGCGCTGCCATGCCGCATAGTCGGGGTATTGAATGGCGAGCGGCGGCAAGGGATCCGCCGCGCCGCTGACGAATGCGGCATACAGCGCGGAGAGCTCGCGCATGATGACGCCCATCGACCATCCGTCGGAGATGATGTGGTGCTGGCTGAGCAGCACGAGATGGTCGTCATCGGTGACCTTCACGACATCGCAGCGGATCAACGGTCCAGTGGCGAGATCGAACGGCCGCGCGATGGAGGCGTCGAGCAGATCGCGCAGACTCTGCTCGCGATCCGGCCAATCGCTGATGTCGTGCAGCTGCAGCGGCAGCGGGGTATCAGCTGGCAACAGGCGGACATGCGGCTCGCCCTGCTCGGCCACGAAAGTCGTCCGCAGCGCCTCATGGCGTGCGAACAACACGTCGAGGCTGCGGCGCCACGCATCGACGTCGAGCCGTCCGTGCAGCCGGAGCACGGCATCCATGTGGTAGTTCGTGTGCACGCCCTCGATCTGCGCTAGCAGCCAGAGCTGCTGCTGCGCGAAGGACAGCGGCAGGCTGCTCGCCCGATCGACGATCGGGATCGCGCCGGCATCGCGCTTGCCGGCGTTGCGGCCGCGCTCGCGGGCGGCGAGCGCCAGGCGCTGCAGGGTGTCGGGATCGAGAGCCCGCAGGCCCGGTCTGGCTGATTGTCCGCTCATTACACCTCTGCCTCGATCAGGTCCTGGAGCTCCTGCTCCTCGAACTCGGCCTCGATCACGCCGATCGCAACGATCCGCGCGAGCTCCGCCAGCTCCGGATGCGCAAACAGCTCGGTCATTCGCAGCGAGATGCCGAACTCTTGCGTGATGCGGCTCACCAGACGAACTGCCAGCAGCGAGTGACCGCCGAGCTCGAAGAAGCGGTCGCGGCGACTGACGCGGCTCACCCCGAGCAGCTCTGTCCAGATCCGAGCCAGAGTGATCTCGATCTCGCCGACCGGCGCTTCTAATCCATTCCGCACGGCTTCAGCCTGGGAGAGCAGCGGAAGCTTGCCTCGGTCGATCTTGCCGTTCGGCGTCAGCGGCAGTTGCGGCAGCACCAGCACGCGGGCCGGCACCATGTAGTCCGGCAGCACCTCGGCCAGCGCGCTGCGCAGGCCGGCGCCATCGAGCCCATCCTCGCCGCAGACATAGCCGACGAGTTGCGGTCCGGCGCCCTGCTCCTGGGCCACCACCACGCTGGCGCGGACACCGCGCAGCTGCTGCAGCCGCGCCTCGATCTCGCCGAGCTCGATGCGGTGGCCGCGGATCTTCACCTGATGGTCGGCGCGGCCGACATAGTCGAGCACGCCGTCGGAGCGCCAGCGCATGACATCGCCAGTCCGGTACAGGCGCGCGCCCGCATCATGGAAAGGATCTGGAATGAACCGCTCCGCACTCAGTCCGGCACGGCGCCAATAGCCACGCGCCAGCCCCTCGCCGCCGATGAAGAGCTCGCCGGCCACCCCGACCGGCGCGAGGTTGAGATTGGCGTCGAGCACGTAAAGCGCCGTGTTGCCGATCGGACCGCCGAGCAGCGGCGTCGGATGATCGGCATCGAGCCGATGCCGCGCCGACCACACCGTGGTCTCGGTCGGCCCGTACATGTTCCAGACATCGCGCCCCGACGCCACCAGGCGCTGCGCAAGATCCGGCGGCAGCGCCTCGCCGCCGGCCAGCACGCGGCAGCCCCACGGCAGCCACGACTCGTCAGCCGCGTGATCGAGCAGCATCCGCCAGCTCGACGGCGTCGCCTGGATCATGGTGACACGGTGCCGGGCGATGAACGCCTTCAGCGCCTCCGGATCGCGTGCCAGCGCGCGGTCGGCCAGCACGATCTCGGCGCCGTGCGCCAGCGGCAGCC
The DNA here is from genome assembly GCF_051167655.1 of Bradyrhizobium sp. HKCCYLS2038. Taxonomy (NCBI): domain Bacteria; kingdom Pseudomonadati; phylum Pseudomonadota; class Alphaproteobacteria; order Hyphomicrobiales; family Nitrobacteraceae; genus Bradyrhizobium; species Bradyrhizobium sp. HKCCYLS2038. The sequence continues at coordinate 192,162 of NZ_JBNPTM010000002.1, forward strand.
ACAGCTCCAGAACCGCGATGTCGAACGACAGCGAGGTCAGTCCGAGCACGCGGTCATCGGACGAGATGCCTGGCTGCTCCGCCATCGTCGCCAGGAAGTTCGTCAGCGCACCATGCCGCACCATGACGCCCTTCGGCAGTCCGGTCGAGCCGGAGGTGTAGATCACGTAGGCGAGCGTCTCCGGATGAACGGCAATGCCGAGATTGCCGCTGTGCTCTGCCGGATCTGCTATCTCGCCATCGAGCAGCCAGGCCGCCGCACCGAGCTCCGTCAGGGCCGCTGCGAACCGATCATGCAGGCTTGCCTGCGTCAGCAGCAGCCTCGCGCCGCTGTCACGCAGCATGTGTGCGAGGCGCTCGGTCGGATAATCCGGATCGAGCGGCAGATAGGCTCCGCCGGCCTTCAGCACGGCAAGCAGGGCGACCACCATCATCGGCCCGCGCTCGATTGCGAGGCCCACGACGGCATCGGCTCCGATGCCGTGCGCCCTGAGACGCCGCGCCAGCCGGTTCGCACGCGCATTCAGCTCGCCATAGCTCATCCGGCCGTCGGTGCTGGTGATGGCCACGACGTCAGGAGCTGCAGATGCCTGCGCCTCGACCTGCGCCACCACATCGAGCGCATCGCTGGCGCCGAGCTCCGCAGCCCGGCTCCAGCGCAACAGGCGCGCGAGCGAATCGCCGCTGACCGTCTGCAGTGCGCCCGTCGGACGCCGGCCATCGGCCGAAATCTGCGCCAGCCAGTCTCTCAGGGCTACGCTCAGCCGCCGAACAATGCTCTCATCCAGCTGCGCACGATCATAGTTGAAGTCGAGCCGCAGCCCACCGACCCCGTCGAACGCGGCGATCGCGACCGGATAGTTGGTCGGGGTCACGTGCTCAACCTTGCCGACGCGCAAGCCTTCGCCTTCCTGATGCGTCAGCGCGTGATCGAGCGGATAGTTCTCGAACACCATGATGCTGTCGAACAGCGACTGTCTGCCCTCGACCGCGAGGCGCTGGATCTCGTGCAGCGGCATCCACTCATAGTCCCGCGCCGCGACGTTCTGTGCCTGCAGGCCGCGGAGCCAGTCCCCGGTCTCGCGCTGCGGCTGCGATCCGTCGACCAGCGGCAGCGTATTGATGAACAGCCCGACGACGTCCTCGGCCCCGCTGAGTTCGGCGGGGCGTCCCGCGACGGTGACGCCGAAGCATACCGCGTCCTGTCCAGTGAGCTGCCGCAACGCCTGCGCCCATGCGCCCTGCAGCAGCGTGTTCAACGTGATCCGCTGCTGGGTCGCGAACCGCCGCAGATGCGCTGTGAAATCGCCGTCCAGCACCAGCGTCAGCCGGCCGTGGCCCGAGGCCGTCGCTCTCGCGCCTTCAGTACGCAGCGCATCCGCAATGCGCGTCGGCTCGCGCAGGCCCTGCAATGTCTGGCGCCAGAAATCGGCCGCGGCGTTTTGGTCGCGCGTCTGCAGCCAGCCGATGTAGTCGCGATAGAGTCCGGTCGGCTGGGACGTCAGGCCTCCGCCGATCCACTTGAGAACATCCGCCAGCAGCCGGGCCGAGCTCCAGCCGTCGAGCACGATGTGATGATGCGTCCAGATCAGCCAGACCCGATCGTCGTCGAGCCGGATCAGCCGGAGCCGCTGCAAGGGCGGCTGCGTGACGTCGAAACCGAGCGCGCGCTCCTGCTCCGCGGCCTCTGCCAGCGCAGCATCGAGCTCGCCGTCCCGCTGCAGTGTCCGGCCGCGCCAATCCTGTTCGACGATGGGAATATCGAGGCTACGATACACGATCTGCTGCGCCGCGCCTGACAGCACCTGCCAGACGAAACCGGTCCGCAGCGCCGCATGCCGCGCGCTCACCGCCTGCCACGCCTCGCGCAGCCGCGCCGGCGTCACGCCGTGGAGCTCGACCGCGAGCTGATTGACATAGGCATCGTCCTTGCCGTCCCGGATGGCATGGAACAGCATACCTTCCTGCATCGGCGACAACGGATAGATGTCTTCGATGCGCCGCGCATCGATCGTTGCACAGAGCCGATCGAGCGCCGCCTGATCGAGCCCCGACAGCGGAACATCCGACGGGGTGAGAGCGCCGGCGCTCGCTAGGCAATGATCGACCAGGCTGCGCAGGGCCTCACCATACAGCGTGGCGAGGCACTCCACGGTGGCGCGCCGATAGCGCCGGCGGTCGTAGCGGAAGGCGAGCCGGAGCTGGCCATCGCGCACCTCGCCATTGATGGTGAGCCATGCCCGCAACGGCGTGTCAGCCGCGCGCATCGGCCCAGTCGATTCCGGCGCCATCCGGTAGGCGGCGGTCGCGCCGAGCTCCGCGTCGAAGCGGCCGAGATAGTTGAAGACGATCCGCGGTTTCGGAAGCTGCGCGAGCGCGTCACGCTGCTCCGCTGTGCCGAGATAGCGCAACACGCCATAGCCGAGGCCGCGATCAGGCACCGCCCGCAAGGTCTCCTTGACGCGGGTGATTAGCGCAGCATCCGCAGCAGCACCGCCATCGAGACGAACGGGGAATGCGCTCGTGAACCAGCCGACCGTGCGCGTGATATCGGCGTCGGCAACCACGTCCTCGCGGCCATGGCCCTCGAGCTCGACCACGATGCCGTCGCGGCCGCACCAGCTCCATATCGCGCGCGACAGCGTCGCGAGCAGCAGGTCGTTGATCTGGGTGCGGTACGCGCTAGGTGCGCCGTCGAGCAGTTGCGCCGTCAGCCCGGCATCGACGCTCAGCACCACCTCGTCAGCGTCGGCCTCGACATCGACACCGCCATGATCGTCGTCGCAGTGCAGATCGGCACCGCCTGACGAGGCCGACCAGAACGGCAGCTGCGCGATCAGCTGCTCGGAGCTTGCCAGCTGGGCGAGCCGCTGCGCCCACACGGCAGGCGCCTCGGTCTTCGCCGGCAGGCCGACCTCCGTCACACCGCTCGCAAGCTGTGCGCAGGCGGATGCGATGTCCTCCAGCAGAATGCGCCAGGATACGCCATCGACGGCGAGATGATGGATGGCGATCAGCAGCCGCTGGCTCCCGTCTGCGAGGTCGAACCCGACCGCACGCAGCAGCGTTCCGGATGCCAGCGACAGGCTCGCCTGTGCCGATGCGGCGATCGCCGCGATCTCGTCGGGCTGAACCCCGCTGCGGATCCAGAGCAGATCGGATGCGACCGGCCCATCTGCCAGGGCCGCCTGCCACTCGCCCTTCACCTGGCGGTAGGTCATGCGGAGCGCGTCGTGATGCATCACTACGGCCACCAGCGCACGCTGCATCACATCCCACGCCACGCGATCGCGCGGGATCAGCAGCACCGCCTGATTGAAATGATCGCGGGTTGCGATCGCCTCGCTGAAGAACCGCAATTGGATTGGCAGCATCCCCACGGCGCCGGCGTTCACGACGCCGGGGGTTGCTGCCGGCGGCCTGCCCGGTGCGGAGGTGGTCGCAACCACACCGGCCTGGGCCGCTATCGTCTGCTGCGCAAACATCTGCTTCGGCGTCAGGACGACGCCGCGCTTGCGCAGCCGTGCGATGATCTGCAGGCTGAGAATGGAATCGCCGCCAAGCTCAAAGAAATTATCGTTGCGGCCGATGCGCTCGCGGCCGAGCACCTGCTGCCAGACCGCCGCGATCGCCTGCTCGACCTCTCCAACGGGGGCGGCATAGGCGGCAACAGTCTCGTCGTCCGGCTGCGGCAGCGCGGCGCGATCGAGCTTGCCGTTCGGCGTCAGCGGCAGGCGGTCGAGCATCACGATGCGTGACGGCACCATGTAGTCCGGCAGCAGCGCCGACAGCCGCTCGCGCAAGGCGTCCGGCGTCACGGTCGTGCCGGCCGATGCGACGCAATAGGCGACCAGCTCCTGCCGCTCCTGATCGGCATCGAAGGCGCGCACGACGACGGCGGCATCGGCAATGTCATTCTGCGCGATGATCGCGCGCGCGATCTCGGCAGTCTCCACGCGGTAGCCGCGCAGCTTGACCTGATCGTCGCGCCGGCCGAGGAAGACGATGCGGCCTGCCTGGTCACAGCGGACGCGGTCACCGCTGCGGTAGAGGCGCTCGCCGGCTGCGCCGAACGGATCGGGGACGAAGCGTTCGGCGGTCTGGCCAGGAGCATTTCGATAGCCGCGCGCCAGGCCGGCGCCACCCAGATAGAGCTCGCCGGCGACGCCGCGCGGAACCTCGTTCAGCGCATCGTCCAGCACGTAGGCGCGCAGGTTCGGCAGCGGCAGTCCGACGGGAACGATCCCCTCGGCGGCTGCCTCCGACCATTCATGGGTCAGGACGCCCACCGTGGTCTCGGTCGGGCCGTAATGGTTGATGATCCGGCAGGACGGACGCAGCGCGCGCACCTCTGCGATCAGGGCCGCGTCGCAGGCCTCGCCGCCGACCACCAGCACGTCACGCGGCAGCATGTCGGCGGAGCGTTGTGCGCGCAGCAGGCCGCGCAAATGGCTCGGCACGATCTTTAGGATATCGACCTCGCCCTCGCGCATCGCTCGCGCGAAGCTGTCGGCATCGAAGGCAGCCTCCGGTGCGAGCAGATTCAAAGTCGCGCCGCTCGCGAGCGCACCGAACAGCACGGTGTGGCCAAGGTCGGCGGCGACGGTCGAGACCATCGCCATGCTGGCGCCCGCCCTGGGCTGCAGCCGTGACAGCAACGCCTGGACGTAGTTCGCGAGCGCGCCATGCGACACCGCGACGCCCTTGGGGGCGCCGGTCGAGCCGGACGTGTAGATGATGTAGGCGGTCTGCGCCGGATGAACCGCCGGGGGAACGACCACGCTGGCTGTGTCGTCGCCGAGCCGCTCGGGGTCGAGAACCTCGCACGGCAGCGGATGGGTCGCCGCGAGGCGGTCGCCGGTCGCCAGCAGGATCCGGATGTCGCCGTCGCGAACGATCCGGTCGAGGCGCGCGACGGGCCATGCCGGGTCGAGCGGCACATAGGCGCCGCCTGCCTTGAGCACGCCGAGCAGCGCCGCGACGAAAGCCGGAGAGCGCTCGATCCACAGCGCGACCGGCGTTTCCTGACCCACTCCGCGCGCCGCGAGGGCGCGCGCGATGCGATCCGACCACTGCTCCAGCGCGCCGACGCTGACCGCTGCGCGGCCCTGACGCAGCGCGACTTGATCGCTGCGACCGACGAAGGCCCCGCGGATCAGGCTGAGAATATCGGTGCAGGCGAAATCCCTGATCTCGGCGGCCACGACCTGGCGGACGTCAGGCGCGAGAGTGAAGTCGGCCAGCGGCCGGTCGACGCGCTCGGCGATCTGCTGCAGGAAACCAATGAACTGGTCTCCGATGCGCGCGATCGTTGCCGCATCGAACAGATCGGTCGCGTAATTGAGACTGGCCGACATGGCGTCGGCGCCATCGATGATATCGAGCGCCAGGTCGAAATGCGATCCGGCGAGGTCGATGATGCGCGCCTCGCCGCGCAGACCGTCTGCGGCCGCAAAGCCGCGCGGCGCTGTCATGTAGTTGAACTTGACCTGAAACAGCGGATTATGTCCGCTGGAGCGGGCAGGCTTCAGCGCCTCGACCAGCCGATCGAACGGCAGATCCTGGTGGGCAAGCCCGGACACCACATTGTCCCGCGCCTGTGCCAGCAGCTCGGCAAAGCTCATGTCGGCGGCAAGGTCGCCGCGGAGCACCAGCGTGTTGACGAAGCAGCCGATCAAGGAGGTCAGCGCGGCGTGACGGCGCCCCGCAACCGGCACGCCGATGCGCAGGTCCGAACGACCGGAGTAACGGAACAGCAGCAGCTGCCAGGCGGCAAGCAGCAGCATGAACGGGCTGACGCGCTGGTGGAGCGCCAGCTTCCGCAATCGCGACGCCAGATCGGGAGCGATCGCCACATGGATGGTGTCGCCGCGATAGCTCTGGAGCAGCGGACGCGGACGGTCGAACGGCAGCATCAGCGGCATGTCGGTGTCGCCGAGCCGGCTGCGCCAATAGGCGAGCTGCTCGCCGGCTTCGGGACCGCCAAGCCAGTGCCGCTGCCACGCGGCGTAATCGGCATATTGGATGGCTGATGGCGCCGGCAACGCCGGTCCACCGCGCGTATTTGCATCATAGAGCGCGGTGATCTCAGTCAGCAGGATGTCGAGCGAGAGACCATCTGCGACGATGTGATGCGCAACCAGCAGCAGCTCGTGGCTGTCGTCGCCGAGCTGCATCAGCACGACGCGCAGCAACGGGCCATTGACCAGGTCGAACGGCTGCGCCAGCTCGTCTCGCGTGCGGGCCGCGGCCCGCAGCGCACGCTCGGCGCGGGGCACCCGGCGCAGATCCGCGATGGCCACCGGCACATCGAGAGCCGCATGAACCACCTGCCTGGCGCTGCCCTCCTGTGCGGCGAAGGTGGTGCGCAGCGACTCATGGCCCGCGACGATCTCCGTCAGAGCCTGGACCAGCCGGGTCTGGTCGAGCGGCCCCTTCAACGTCACGGCGCAGGCGATCGTGTAGGCGGTGCTGGACGGGTCCATGCTCCACAGGAACCACAGCCGCTCCTGCGCCGGCGACAGCAGCGCGCGCTCGGCAGGCGCTGCTGGCCGCAGCGGCGGCAGCACTCTGGCGCCGCTGCTTGCGGCATCCAGCCTGGCAGCAAGCGCGGCGAGCGTGGGCGCATCGAAGAAGCTGCGGAGATCGAGCTCGACACTGAGGCGTTCACGCACCATCCCCGCAATCTGGGCGGCCCCGATCGAGTTGCCGCCCAGCATGAAGAAATCGTCGTCGCGGTCCACCTTGGCGACACCAAGAGCGTCCTGCCAGATGAGAGCGAGACGGCGCTCGGTCTCTGTCACCGGTTCGGACGCCGGCAACGATGCCGTCGCAGGCATCTGGCGCGATCGTTCGAACACCGTGAAGCTGTCGAGCGTGCCTGCTGCCCAGCCGGCACGACACGCCGATCGCTGCAGCTTGCCGCTGGTGGTAAGCGGCATGCCCTGCGGATTGAGCAGCACGACGACGGCCGGATATTCCTGAGTCTGCCCCATCACGGCCTCGCTGATCGCCTTGATCAGCACATCCGATGGTGTCCGTCGCAGCACGGCCCTGCTGAACTCCGCGGCAATGCCGATGCCTTCGGTGCAGTCGCTGTCGACCGGAAAGGCGGCGACGCGTCCCTTGCGGACCGAAGCCACCTCGGTTTCGATCGCCTGCTCGAGGTCGAACGGGTAGATGTTCTGGCCGCGAACGATCAGCAGATCCTTGAGCCGGCCGGTGACGACCAGGTCGCCTTTGCGGAGGAAACCGAGATCACCGGTCCGCAGCCAGCGCGCGCCATCCCGTTCAACGAATGTCTGCTGCGTCGCCCTCTTGTTCTTCCAGTAGCCGGCCGCCACGCTTGGCCCGGCGACCCAGATCTCGCCGATCTCGTCGGCATCAGCCTCGGACGACGCATCGGGCCGCATGATGCGCACCGCATGGCCGTCGGCCACCGGGCCACACGCCATCAGGTCGGTGCCGTCGCCGGCCTCCGCGACGCGTCCGCCGCCGAGAGCCGCCGGATCAAGTGTGTAACAGACGGCCTGGCTGTTGCGGTCGCCCGCTGTCACCAGCAGGGTCGCCTCGGCAAGGCCGTAGCAGGGAGTGAGCGCACGGGAATTGAATCCGGCCGGGCGAAATCGCTCGGCAAAGCGGTCGAGCGTCGTGCAACGAACGAATTCCGAGCCGGAGAAGGCGAACCGCCAGCGGCTGAGATCCAGGCGCGCCAGGGCCTCGTCCGAGACGCGGTCCGCGCACAGCGCGAATGCGAAGTCGGGTCCGCCGCTGCAGGTGCCACCGTGGCGGTGAATGGCATCAAGCCAGCGCCGCGGCTGCTCGAGAAAATTGCGCGGCGACATCAAAACCGCGGTAAAGCCGGTGAATAGCGGATTCAGCAATCCGCCCATCAGGCCCATGTCATGGAATAGCGGCAGCCAGCTGACGAACACGTCGTCCCTGGTGCCCGCCAGAACCGCCTCCATCGCGATTTCGTTGGCGACGAGATTGCCGTGGGTGACGCACACGCCCTTCGGCTTCGAGGTCGAGCCGGACGTATATTGAAGAAAGGCAATCGTCTCGCGCTTCAGATCGGGCTCGCGCCAGGACGAGGCCGCATCGACCGGCAGGGCGTCGACGGCGAGAACATGGGCGGAGGTCTCGCCAACGGTCGAGGTCACGAGATCGCGAAGCCGCTCCTGGGTGAGGACGATGCGCGGGGCGGCGTCGCGTCTGATCCCGTCAAGCCTGCTGCTGTAGCGCTGCTTGCCGCTTTCCGGCGGATAGGCCGGGACGGCAATCACACCGGCATACAAACACGCATAGAACGCAACCGCGTAGTCCAGACAGCTCGGCAGCAGGATGACGGCGCGGTCGCCTGTAACGGCGATCTCCTGCAGATGCGCGGCGAGCGCACGAATTCGCCGGTCGAGAGCTGAAAATGTGAGCTCTTCGACGACGTCATCGCCTTCGATGAAGCGCAGCGCCGGGTGGTCGGCGCGCAAGGCTGCATGCTGACGCAGGCGTTCAACGAGAGTATCTGTCGGCATCGTCAGGATATCCGATGTAAGGGGGGCATTCGACAAGCGGCAGGGTGCCTGCTCAGTGCAGCCGATGGGCTTGCGCCATCGCCACGATCACCTTGCGCGGGCCCTTGAACGGCTCGCGCGCATGCGCCGTCAGCATGTTGTCGAGCATCACGACATCCCCCGTCTGCCAGGGAAACATGATCTTGTGCCGGTCGAGCACGCTGCGCACCGCGGCGAGCGTCTCGTCCTCGATCGGGGTGCCGTCGCCATAGAAGGCGTTGCGCGGCAGCTCCTGCGGATCGCCGACGATGTCGAGCAGGCTCTCGCGCACATCTGGCGCCAGGCTGGACACATGAAACAGATGCGCCTGGTTGAACCAGACGGCGTCTCCGGTGACCGGATGCACCGCGGTGCCCTGGCAGACCTGCCGCGTCCTCAGCTCGTCGCCGTCCTTCCATTCGCAGACGATCGCGTGGGCCGCACAATAAGCCTCGACCTCGGCCTTGGACTCGGTGCCGAACACCTGGCGCCAGTCCACGTCGAGACCGCTGCCATAGTTGCGGACATACATGACGCCCTTCTCGGCAAACCGGCTGCGGATCGCCGCGGGCATGTCGCGGAAGATCAGCCTGCTGTCGGCAATCGGCGTCTCGCCGCCCTGCTGGGCCGCCTGCTGGCAGTAGAACCAGATCTTCATCGGCCAGTCGCGCGTATAGGCCTGCTCGTTGTGCAGCGGAATGCTCTGATGCGGCGGGTACTCGGTCGAGGTGTAGACACCGGAGCTGACCTTCGACCGGGGCGTCGAACCGAACTCGTAGGCGAGCAGCGGATAGCCGAAGCCCGCCGCAAAGCTTCTGAATCCCTCGGCGCCGTCGACCTGGAAGTCGCGAAACAGGATCCCGCCGCAGACCAGCAGCTGCCGCTCGATCATGTCGCGCACCTCACCGACCGCCTCTGTCAGCGGCTCCTGTTTCCGGCTGGCCCGCAGGAGGAACGGCAGAGACCCTTGTTCAATCTTAGGTTGCATCTTGAGCATGATGTTTCCTCATCTCCCGTCGATTCAGTCCAAGAGTCCGGTTTGGTCCCAGGGTCCGCTTTGGTCCCAGAGTCGGTTCGCCGGCCCAGCACGGGCCGACTCTCGTCAGCTGCGCGTGATGCTCACGCGCTCACACTTGCAAGCTCCGGCCAGGCCTGGCGCGCCAGCAAGGTAGCGATCAGCCTCAGCAGATCGGCCTGCTGCGCGTGAATGAAGAAGTGATCCCCCGCCAGCATGTCGAGGCCGAATGCGGCTGACGTCTCATGACGCCAGCCCTCCAAGGCTTCAGCACGGGTGTCGTCGCGATCACCACCTAACACCTGAATCGGACACGGCAAGGGCTGCCGATGCCGATAGGCGTAGCTCCCGCACATCAGGAAGTCGGCGCGCAGCACCGGCAAGGCGGTGCGCATGATCTCCATGCTGTCCAGGGCATCGGGCGGAGTGCCATTCAGCCTCAGGAGCTCGTCGCGCAAGGCTGCGTCGTCCAGCGGCTCGCGCCAGCGATCGTCATCCCGCATCGCCGGCGCCTCGGTCCCGGACACGATCAGCATTCGCGGCGCCGGGGCACCGAGCGCAACCAGCCTGTGCGCAACCTCGAATGCGATGAGCCCACCGAGGCTGTGGCCGAACAGGACATAGGGGCCCGCCAGCCGCTCGCCAACCAGCTCGGATGCGAGCTGATCGGCCAATGCGAGCGGATCCGTGCACAACGGCTCATCCATCCGCACGCCGCGCCCCGGCAGCTCCAGCGGCACCACGTCGATCCAGGACGGCAGCAGCCGCCTCCAGCGCGCATAGACCGTCGCGCTCCCGCCGGCATAGGGCAAACAGATGAGACGCATCGCGCCACGCCTCCGCGTCAGGATTCGACCGACGCGCGCGCGCCCTCATCCATGAATTTGCGCAACGAGAGCGGCCGCATGTCGGTCCACACCTGCTCAATGTGATCGAGGCATTCCTTCTTGCTTCCGGTCACGCCGATCGCGGTCCACCCATTGGGGATGCTCTTGAACGTCGGCCAAATGGAATATTGCTCCTCGTGATTCATGACGACGGTGAAGGTGACGTCATCCCGATCGAAGACCATCATGCCCGGTTACTCCTACTAACAAGCGACAGCTGACAACGACGAGTAATGCAGTTGAGAATGACAGTCAAAAGGATACCGTCGATCAAAGTTTTTAATCTCTCCAAGGTGACACACTGACGACGACTCAACATAGGGATGCAAGACCAAAATCCGCACGAACTAACGACGCTCAGCCGGTCATAACAGACCCCTGCGTCACTCGCTGGTGCCGCATTCGGCGCATCTCTGCGCACTACAAACTAATCAATTTACCTTTGATTGACGACAATCAGACCCAGGTGACCGAAACAAGGTGGCCGCCGCACATCTGCCGTGCGGCGGCCGCGTCGTTCAAGATTCGTATCGCGGCCTCAGAAATTGAAGGTCGTCGACATCAGATAAGTGCGCGGCGCCCCCAGGGTGATCACGCCGCTATAGGCGGAGGCCCAATACGCCTTGTTGAAGACGTTCTCGACGCTGGCCCGCACCACGATCGGCTTGCCGTTCCAAGGTGATGTGAACGTGTAGCGCGCCCCCAGGTCGAATCGCGTCCAATCCGGCAAGGACAGCTTGTTTGCGGGATCGACAAACTGCATCCCGGTGTAGACCGCTCGCCCGGTCAGGGTGAGATCCCGAACAAATGGCGTATCCCATTCGGCGCCGAGATTCACGGTGAGTTCGGGCACGCCAACTGCGCGCTTGCCATCGGTCGCGCCACCTGACGTCTGTTCCTGCACACCATGGATATAGGCAACGCCACCAAGCAGCCGCAGTGAGGGCACCACCTCGCCGAAGACATTGAACTCGGCGCCGGTGTTGCGCTGCAGGCCGTTCATGACCTGGGTCAGCGCTCCAGCCGCCCCCGTCGTAATCACGCTCGGCTTCGAGATGTCGAAAGCGCTGACTGTTGTCGTGATGCGCCCCCAATCGACCTTGATACCGGTCTCGACCTGCTTGGTCTGTCCAGGAGGAAACACAGTTCCGGAATTGGTATAGCCGGTCGCGGGAACCACCGTCGGCGTCTGAAGACCTTCGATGTAGTTGGCGTAGAGCGAAACATGCTCGACGGGCTTGACGACCAGCGCGTAGGCCGGCGTCCAGACGGATGTGTCAGAGAACGGGCGGCTGGCACTCGGGGTGACCAGATTTGTGACTTCGGTCCCAGCCGTCTGACGGCGGACACCCACGGTCAATTGGATCCGCTCGTTGAGGATGGACATCGTGTCAGAAACACCGATGCTCCAGAGATTCGTCCCAATGATCTGATCCGTCAGGGTCCTGAAGGCAGGCATCGCAACGCTGGTCGGCTCGGTATATAGGTTCCAGCTGATCGCCGACCCCGTCACGAGGTGCTGGCCGTAGGTGCGGTCCGTAATGGAATAGCCCAGGTTGAGCGTGTGCTTGACCGGCCCCGTATCCACGGTCGCGCGGATGCCCGCCTCGCCCGCTAGAGTCTCGAACCTCTCACTCGCGGTTCCAGGATTCGGGACGTAGATATTGCCGGTGTTGCTGATCAGGTTCGGGGACGGATATCGGTAATTGATGTTGCTGTCGTGATAGCCGAACGAGGCATAGGCCGTGAGCTTGTCGCTCAGATCGACCTCACCTTTGACCGTGGAATAGAAATCTGTCGGCACGTAATAGGCCCACGGCACCTGGAAATTGGTCCCGGAGGCCGGCGGCGCTGGAATGCTGGTGACTCTCGACGTGTCCACGCCAAAGAAGCGCAAGGGCGGCCTCAGATTGTCGGCCTGATAACCAACGTCGGCATCGATGCGAACATTCTCGCCATGGTAGTCAACGGCAAGATGGGCATTGCCCATTTCGTCCGTTTGCCGGTTCCACGGCGTATCGCCGTTCGAGTAGCCGCCGTTGAAGCGGACACCCCACTCCTTGTGCTCGCCGAAGCGGCGGCCGACGTCGATCTGTTCGCCGAACTGCGACTTCGAGACGTAAGTCGTGGTCAGTTGCGTGATATCCGCATCCAACGCGTGCTTGGTAATCAGATTGACGCTGCCGCCGACGGCTCCACCGCTCGACGAGCCGGTTCCACCAACCGTCATGCCATTGAGCAGAGCGGCCGGCCCCTTGAGCAACTCGACCCGTTCGATGAAATTCGCTCCCGTCGAGTAATACGGTGCGATTCCGGCAAGGCCGTTCAAGGCATAATCGCCGCTATCATAAGAGAAGCCGCGGATGAACAGGCCATCGGCGCCGCCACCAGCGGCCTGCACCGTGCGAACTGAGGGATCATTGATCAGGACGTCGCGGATGGTGCGCGCCTGCTGATTCTGGATCAATTGCGACGTGAAATTCGTCTGGTTGAACGGTGCGTCCATCACACCGCGATTGCCGAGCAGCCCGAGCCCGCCGCCGGTCGCCACCTGTCCGCCGGCATAGGGGGACGGCGGCGCGCCGATCGTGCCCGTCGACGGAGTCGTGTAGGGCACCGGAGCGCGCGGCGGCAGATTGCGGGTGGCGACACGCCGCTGCGTGCTTCGCGTCGATGTGGCCTGGGTCCTCTGACCACTGGTCGGGCGAGGCTTCGACTTGGGTGCATCGACCGTCACGTCCGGGAGCTTGGTCTGACCGAAGGCCTGCTGGACGCCTCCGACGCTCAGCGTGAGCGCCAATGAGCTCACCAGGCCCAATGAAAACGTCAACCCAAGTTCTCTATCCGTCACGCGACAAATCATTTCCGACACCCCGATCATTCCAAGTTCCAGCTTGGATCATCGGCGCTCCTAACACACAGGTATTGGAGGATGGCGTCGCGCGACGTAGAACCCGTCTAACGAACGACAGTTTTGTCAGCGCGCAAGCTGCAAGGGATTGTCACCGCGGCAGGATTTTTTCCGGTGCGCCTTCTTCGAAGATTTCCAAAGAAGCGCAGACTACAATGGGACCGCTGTGGATCCTGCAGATGACGCGACCAACGATACAAACTTCGCAATCATCGCAGAGAACGATTCACAACTCAGCGGAATTGATAGTTGTTGCCACGCTCGCTGCAGACTATCAGATCACAGGTTTTGATTCAAATCCGCTTCAATTTCGCCGTGAACGAGACAGCGAGGCGCGGATTTTTGACAGTTCAGCGACGTTGCATCATCAAATGTTTATCGCGCGATGACGCGTTTCCGTTTGTTGTCCGACACGGTTCGTGTCGACCAATGCGCGGCCCTGATCACACGACAAGCGCAACGGCTGCGGGGTCACGCCGGGCGATGGCCTTGCAGCTGGTAACGATCAATGTTCAGGTGATCGGCAGGTCTGATCGAAAGGGCAGCATCGTCATAACAGAGGGCTGCCGACGCGTGGGCGATCCGCGCGCACATGTGAGCGCGCCCATGGACCGGCCGTCGAGTCCCTACCCATCGACCGGTCGCGTCAAGATCTGTTCTGAAGATCGTGCCCCGTGCACAGGTCGTGTCAACGCGGGGCGCTCCCCGCTGCGGTCGTGGCGTCCCGCGACGCGCCCTTCGCGCCGAGCTTCTATCGCGGCCCATGAAAAAAAGACAGCAGGATCGGCACCGAAAGGCCGAGCCAGCACAGACGGTCCCAGAGAACCATCACCGAGCAGCCCGAATGCGAGGCCTGCAATGGCGACAAGGCCGATCAGGAGCGGCGCCCGAAAGACCTGCTAGATCGGGAGCCGCGCCGTGCGCGACGACGATGCAGACTCTGCAGATGCGGATCTCATGGCGACACCGTTGCCGGCGCGGCCGCTGCGACGACGACCGCGACCCTTCGACGGCTGCCCCAACCGTCGGCAACCCACAGATACAGGCCGCTGCAGAGCACGATAATGATGATGATCAGATCGAGGCTGATTGCGGCCTTGCGGCAGATTTATGCCGCGAGCGGGCGGCGGAATTGGTTCATCCCCCGGGCTGAGCCGTCGCGGCGCGCATCCGACGCCGTTTGAGGCGCCCCCTAATCGCGGGGCTGTCCGATTCACACATCGTGCAACCCGAGTGCTGTGCCGAATTTGATGCGCTCGAAGGCTTCGAGGCCGATGCGCATCGTTTTCGGCCCGGGCTTTCCATAGTAGCCATCCCATCTTCCGAGATGTGCGATCACCCGGCGGCGAAGGCGAGCGAGTCCTGGGATACGGGTTTCTCTACGCTCGATCAACACGGCGATCATTCGCAATCGCGTGGCGAAACTGCAGCACCAACGACCTGTAGCGGCAAGTTTGGATGAAGTGCCGCTATCGTAGCGGACTACGATAGTCCCGATCATTTCAAATAACGACGAGGAAAGCCGAGCCTTTGGTCTCCGTCGACCCCTTCTGCGGGGACGCCCCGCAACTGCAGATACGTAGTCACGTGCCCGATTTGCTATCGTCGTGCATCAACGACGAACCGCCAGACCAGTTCGATCAGTCTGGTTGTGAGTCCCCGGACCCGCCTCGAACGCTTGCTTACCCTTTGCCGTCCAAAGTGCTCGCGCCTCTTCGGCCTGACCGCTTAGGAGCTTGGCAGCCATCCAAAGCAGCGCGCCGTAGATCATGGCACGGTCATCGCCAGTCAAGTCCACGATGCCCGCTCTAACGACGAGACCGCCGAGTTCGATGAGATGCCGGGTCCGCTTGCGGCGCTCGACTTGCCATGTGCGCATGTCATGTCGCGCCCTTGCGGTTTGATGCCTGTTGCGCGCCGTCCGGTTGCGCCGAAGGGCCACTAGCGTTGCGATCAGCTGCCGGCGCAGTACGGCGCGACCGTCCCTGAAAGAAGACGGCCCCTTGCCTGGCCCATGCCTCCCTCTTTCCGGCCTCCTTTGTCTCGGCCAGTACGATCAGCGCACCAGCCAGTTCATTGGCGCTAAGCGCATCTGCCCCGGTGGCGATGACAAGTTCGCCGAGCTGCTGCACTTTGCGGCTTTTCAGTTCGCGCGCCTTGTCCTCAAGTGTCTTCAGTTCAGCATCAAAATCTCTAGGCTTGCGCATCGTCATCTCCATCGGTGTTGATGGAGAGATGATAGTCGAGCCCGCGGTACAATGCTGTAAGGTCGTCAGGACGGCCTGAGATGCTGTAATCCCTCCCGAGATTTTTCGAGGGAGGGCGCGCTTATACGTCGTTTCGACGTCGGCTGTGCCGTGTAGATGATTTTGTCGCGATGGCGATCTATCATCTTCATATCAAGGTCATTGGCCGGAAGGCCGGGAGCAGCGCGGTGGCTTCAGCGGCGTACCGCTCGGGCTCGCGGCTGCGCGATGAGCGGCTCGGCTGTGATCAGGATTTTTCCGGCAAGCGCGGCGTCGTCTATTCCGAGGTGATGCTGCCGGAGAATGCGCCGGAGGCCTGGAGCGACCGCGAGCGGCTCTGGAACGATGTGGAAGCGTCCGAGGTCCGCAAGGACGCGCAGCTGGCCCGCGAGGTCGAGTTCGCCCTTCCGCGCGAGCTGAGCGAGGCACAGGGCATCGAGCTGGCTCGGGACTTCGTTCAGGGTGAGTTCGTCGGTCTTGGCATGATCGCCGATCTCAATGTGCATTGGGACAGGGCCGAGGACGGCCTGCCCAAGCCGCACGCCCATGTCATGCTGACAATGCGGGCTGTTGACGAGAACGGCTTTGGTAAGAAGGCGCGGGACTGGAACCGCAACGAGATGGTCGAGCGCTGGCGCGAACGCTGGGCCGAGATCGCCAACGAGCGGCTGGCCGAGCTCGATATCGACATCAGGATCGACCATCGCAGTCTGGAAGCACAGGGCATTGCGCTGGAGGCGCAAAGCCAGATCGGCGCGCCGGCGAAACGGATCGAGATCCGGGGCATTGCGGGCGAAGGGTCTGAGGCCGATCGGGCCGATATGCACCGTAAGATCGCGCGCGGCAACGGCGCGCGGATTATCGCCGATCCCGCCCTCGGGTTGGATGCGATGACCCAGCAGCAATCAACCTTCACCCGCCGCGATCTGGCAAAGTTCGCGCACCGGCACAGTGACGGGCTCGACCAGTTCAACCAGGTGGCGGGCGCAATGCAGGTAGCGCCCGACCTGGTCGAACTCGGCAAGGACGCCCGCGGCGAGGATCGGTTCACCGCCCGCGGGATGGTCGAGGCGGAGCAGCGCCTGCACCGGGCCGCTGAACGGATGGCGGACCGGGAGCGCCATGAGATCCGCGACGCGGCTCGCCAAGACGCTGTGATGCGAGCGGAAGCGCGCGGCCTGGTGCTGTCGTCCGAGCAGGCCGCAGCGCTCGCGCATGTTACGGACGCACGCGGTCTCAGCGTCGTGGTCGGCCATGCCGGGACGGGAAAGAGCGCGATGCTGGGGGTGGCGCGGGAGGCCTGGGAAGCGGCAGGCCTTGAGGTCCAGGGCGTGGCACTGTCCGGCATTGCTGCGGACAATCTTCAGAGTGGGTCGGGCATTGCGTCGCGCACGATCGCCAGCCTGGAGCATGGCTGGGAGCAAGGCCGTGATCTGCTCAATTCGCGCGATGTACTTGTCATCGACGAGGCAGGAATGGTCGGAACGCGGCAGCTCGAGCGCGTGTTGTCTCATGCCGCCGAAGCTGGAGCCAAGGTGGTGCTGGTCGGTGATCCGCAACAACTGCAGGCCATCGAAGCGGGTGCTGCCCTCCGCTCCATCCATGAGCGTCACGGGGGCGCCGAAATCGGCGAAGTGCGCCGCCAGCGCGAGGACTGGCAACGCGACGCCACGCGCGATCTGGCGACCGGCAAGGTGGGCCATGCGCTGGAGGCCTACCGCACCCACGGCATGGTGCGTGAGGCCGAGAGTCGCGAGCAGGCGCGCGGCGATCTGATCGAGCGCTGGGACGGCGACCGGCAGGCCTCACCCGATCGCAGCCGGATCATCCTCACCCACACCAACGACGAGGTGCGGGCGCTGAATGAGGCAGCGCGCGGGCGGATGCGGACTGCCGGCGATCTCGGCGACGAGGTGCGTGTGACGGTCGAGCGCGGTGCGAAAATATTTGCCCGCGGAGACCGCGTCTTGTTCCTGCAGAACGAGCGCGGGCTTGGCGTCAAGAACGGCACGCTCGGGACGATCGAGCAGGTCAGCGCGCAATCCATGACCGTGCAGATCGACGATGGCCGGTCCGTGCGGTTCGATCTCAAGGATTACAACCGGATCGACCATGGCTATGCCGCGACGATCCACAAGGCGCAGGGCATGACGGTCGACCGCGTCCATGTGCTGGCGACGCCCGGCATGGATGCCCACAGCAGCTATGTCGCCCTCTCGCGGCACCGCGACGGCGTCGACCTGCATTATGGCCGCGACGATTTTTCCAGCCCTGATCGGCTCACCCGGGCGCTATCGCGCGATCGCGCCAAGGATATGGCCTCGGATTACGAGCATGCCGATCCGGTCCAGAGCTATGCCGAACGGCGTGGCATCACGTTCCGCGAGCGCGTGGCCGAGATCGTGCGCAAGATCGTCCCGGAAAAGCTGCGCGACATGTTCGATGGACTTCGCTCGCCGGCTGATTCCCCCGAGCCGGATGGCGGACGGAAGCCGGAGCAGGCATCGCCGGAAAGGGAGACGAGCGGCACGGCAGCAGACCGGCGCGCAGCCGACATACCGGCAAGGAGTGTGGCGCAAGATCCCGACGCGGAAGCGCGTCGCGTTCGGACTCGGGCTCTGGTGCGCCATGCCCGCGCCGTGGATGCGATCTTCGCTGCGCAAGAGACGAGCGGCAATGCCAACCGTGCGCAACTCGAAGAGCTGCAGACGGCTCGCCAGGCCTTCGAAGAGGTGCGGCCCTTTGGTCCGCACGATGCCGAAGCCGCCTACAGGAAGACCCCGGAACTGGCACGCGAAGCGGCTGGCGGCCAGGTCAGCCGCGCGCTCCGCGCACTCCAGCTCGAGACCGAACTCCGCACCGATCCGAGCCGCCGCGCCGATCGCTTCGTGGAGCGCTGGCAGAACCTCGGCCAGACCAGCCAGCGCCAGTATCAGGCCGGTGACATGTCCGGCTACAAAGCCACGCGCGCAGCGATGGGCGACATGGTCAAAAGCCTCGAACGGGATCCGCAGCTGGAATCCGTCCTCGCCAGCCGCAAGAACGACCTCGGCATCGCGTTTGAATCAGGTCGCCGGCTTGGCCAGGATCTGGCCTTCACTCACGGCATCGATCTCGGCAGAGGCCGGAGCATCGGAATTTGACCCATCCTTTTTGCCCCCGGCTCTACTCCACGCTTGCGACGTGCTAGATCCTCTTGTCCACCTGCAACTGTTGACCTGTCTACTCTCAGAAGGTGTCAGGAACAGCCAGCAAGAAGCAGCGAGGCCATGCGCGAACCAGACCGCACTATCCGGATAAGGGCCGTCCTGGCCAGGCCCGGGCTGTCCCGGTCGACGATATACCGCAAGATCGCCGAGGGTACGTTCCCCAGCCCGGCTCAAGATCAGCACCAACGGGGCCGGTTGGCATGAATCCGAAATCAACCGATCGCAGATCCGATCGGATGGCGTCCAGAGTTCGATGAAGTCCGGTGATTCTCCCGCCTCGAACCCGCTAGAGCAGCCGATTGCTTTCGTTCGTTGGCAGGCACTTCCGATTGCTGCACCGATAGAGGTATCGCTGTTCATTCGAGTTGAAACGAATTCAGTTGCTGCGTTTGGCAGAGAGGGGATCGCTCATGGCTCACCGGGAAGGCACGGTACTAAGACGAACAATCCGGCGGCATCAGCTCCGCGAAATGGTTCCTCTCGCCGACAGCACGATTTACGAGATGGAGCAGCGCGGCGAATTCCCACGTCGCTTCGCGCTCACTTCTCGCTGCGTCGTGTGGGACCTGGCAGAGGTCGAAGCCTGGCTTCTGCTGCGCCGGAGCGCTCCCCTCACCCGCGCCCCGCATCCAGACGTGAAACTGCGAAGAAGCCGGCCCGTCAAACGGCAGGATCGGGCTCGAAGATCGGCATCGACGGCGGAATGAGGGTTGGCGCGTATTTCTGGCCTCCGACCCACGCGTCGATGATGTTCGACCACTCCTGCATCATGTGCCGGCGCTGCAGCTCGTACTCAGCCTTGTTGTAGACCCCGCGCGACGAGCGACCATCCTCGTGCGCCAGGCACTTCTCGATCCAATCGCTATTGAAGCCGAGCTCATTGAGCAGCGTCGACGCTGTCCGCCTGAGGTCGTGGACCGTGAAGTGTTCGAGCGGCAGCCCCTCTTTCCGGGCGCGCTCGACGACCGCGGTGGTGACACGATTGAAGGTCGCCCGCGACATCGGGCTGTCGGCATCATATCGAGATGGAAGCACATACCGCGAGTTGCCGGCACAGGTCTTCAGCGCGATGAAGATATCGAGCATCTGCCGCGAGAGGTACACATTGTGCGCCTTCGACCGCTTCATCCGCTCCTTCGGGATGGTCCAGACCGCATTCTCGAAGTCCACCTCGTCCCAGGTCGCGTCCTGCAATTCGCTTTTCCGCACCATGGAGAGAAGATAGAGCCTGACGCCCAGCCGGATAGTCGGGAGCGTCGCAACGTGCTCCAGCTGCTTTAGCATGATGCGGATCTCTGACGGCGACAGCGAGCGATCGCGAGGGACGAACTGCGCGATCGAAGATGGCCCGACGTCATCTGCAGGATTGGCGACCTTCTCGCCGTGCAGAATGGCAAAGCCGTAGATCTGCTTGACGATGTCGCGGACGTGAATGGCGGTTGCCGGCGCGCCCCGCTCGACGATGGCCGCACAGTGCTTTCGCAAATCGTCCGGCGTGATTTCGGACAACAGCCGCTTGCGCCAGGGTGGCAGCAGCTCGCGCTCGAAGATTGAACGGCGCATGGCCCGCGTGCTGTCCGCCATCGGAGCCGCCGAGAGCCACTTCTCGCCGAACTCTCCGAATGCCTT
Source organism: Bradyrhizobium sp. HKCCYLS2038 (assembly GCF_051167655.1). Lineage (NCBI taxonomy): Bacteria > Pseudomonadati > Pseudomonadota > Alphaproteobacteria > Hyphomicrobiales > Nitrobacteraceae > Bradyrhizobium > Bradyrhizobium sp. HKCCYLS2038. The sequence goes on from NZ_JBNPTM010000002.1 coordinate 212,607, forward strand.
GGCTTCCATCAGTCGCCGCTTGGCGCGCTGCTTTTCAATGGCTGGGGACCGCCCCTCCTTGATGGCGCGCCTGGCGTCGATGCAGAGCTCTCTTGCTCGCGCAAGCGACAGGTCGGCAAGACCGTATTTGCCGAAGGTGATGGTCTCTCTGCGTCCGTTCATCCTGTAATCGAGCCGGAAGGAGATCGAGCCTTTCGTACTGACGAGGACGTACATGCCGTCCCGATCGGTCACCTTGTAGGATTTTTTTTGGTCTCAGGTGCTTAAGCGCAGCATCGGTCAGCATTTGTCCGCCTTCTGGGCTCGATACCGTCATGCCGTTTTCGGCCGCGGATCTGAAGGAAAGCGACGCTATTTCAATCGGTTGGACCAAAAAAAATACCGTCAGGGCTCATTTCGAGCTGACGGTATTGATCAAAACGGGATGGGAATAAGGAAGCCGATGCCGTCAAACAGTCCGGGACAGGCGACCTTGGCCCACCGATAGTCGACGATAAGTGCCGGCGGATTTTATTTTTCGCTTCAGGGAGTTAGAGCGTAGATTTGAGAAGATCCGGCTAGCTTTGGCTGGCCGCGAATTATTCCCACTCAATCGTCCCCGGCGGCTTGCTCGTCACGTCGTAGACCACCCGATTCACGCCCTTCACCTCGTTGATGATGCGCGTGGCCGTGTTCCCTAAGAACTTCATGTCGAACGGATAGAAATCCGCCGTCATGCCGTCGGTTGACGTGACGGCGCGGAGGCCCACGACGTAGTCGTAGGTGCGGCCGTCGCCCATGACGCCGACAGTCTTGACGGGGAGCAGCACGGCGAAGGCCTGCCAGATGGTGTCGTAGAGGCCGGCCTTGCGGATCTCGTCGATGTAGATGGCGTCGGCTTTGCGCAGGATGTCGAGCTTGTCGGTCGTGATCTCGCCGGGGCAGCGGATGGCGAGGCCGGGGCCAGGGAACGGGTGGCGGCCGACGAACACGTCGGGAAGGCCGAGCTCGCGGCCGAGCACGCGGACCTCGTCCTTGAACAGCTCACGCAACGGCTCGACCAGCTTCATGTTCATGCGCGCCGGCAGGCCGCCGACATTGTGGTGCGACTTGATCGTCACCGAGGGGCCGCCGGTGAAGGAGACGCTCTCGATCACGTCGGGATAGAGCGTGCCCTGCGCCAGGAAGTCGGCGCCACCGATCTTCTTCGCCTCGGCGTCGAACACATCGATGAAGAGTCTTCCGATGGTCTTGCGCTTCGCTTCGGGGTCGGTGACCCCTGCGAGCTCGCCGAGGAACAGCTTTGAGGCGTCCACATGCACCAGCGGGATGTTGTAGTGGTGCCTGAAGAGATCGACGACGGTCTCGGCCTCGTTGAGCCGGAGCAGGCCGTGGTCGACGAACACGCAGGTGAGCTGGTCGCCGATCGCCTCGTGGATCAGCACCGCGGCCACCGCGGAGTCGACGCCGCCGGAGAGGCCGCAGATCACCTTGCCCTTGCCCACTTGGGCGCGGATCTTCTTGATCTCTTCCTCGCGGAAGGCGTGCATGGTCCAGTCGCCGCCGAGACCGGCGATGTTGCGGACGAAATTGCGGATCAGTTTTGCGCCATCCGGCGTGTGCACCACCTCGGGGTGGAACATCAGGCCGTAATATTTGCGCTGCTCGTCCTGGATCACGGCGAAGGGCGCGTTCGGCGAGACGCCGGCGACGGAGAAGCCCGGCGGCATCTGCGTGATGCGGTCACCATGGCTCATCCACACCTGGTGCTGCTCGCCCGGCTGCCAGACGCCGTCGAACAGCAGGCTGTTGGTCTTGACCTCGACGTCGGCGCGGCCGAACTCGCGGTGGTGGCCGCCCTCGACGGTGCCGCCGAGCTGGGCGGCCATCGTCATCTGGCCATAGCAGATGCCCATCACCGGGACGCCGGAATCGAAGATCAGCTGCGGGGCGCGCGGGGAGCCTTCCTCGTGGACGGATTCGGGGCCGCCGGAGAGGATCACGGCCTTCGGGTTCATCTGCCGGAAGGCGGCCTCCGCCTTCTGGAACGGCACGATCTCGCAATACACGCCGTCCTCGCGCACCCGGCGCGCGATCAGCTGCGTGACCTGGCTGCCGAAATCGACGATCAGGATCTTGTCGTGGAGCGCGGCCACGGAGGTGTCGGTGGCGGCGGCGGTCGGGGTGTTGGATGGGGCTGTCATGGCAAGGAATTACGCCGCTGCGGGGGGACTCGCAACCCTTGGAAGCGGACGACGCCCTTTCCTCCCCGTCATTCCGGGGCGCGCGGAGCGCGAGCCCGGAATCCATACGCCCAGTCGGGGTTATGGATTCCGGGCCCGCGCCAAGGGGCGCGTCCCGGAATGACAGCGTGTTTGTGGCACTGGCGTCATACCCCGCGAAGGCGGGGTATCCAGTACGCTGCGGCGGCGTAGTCGGGCACGAGGCAGCGGTGGAATACTGGGTCCCCCGCCTTTCGCGGGGGACGACAGTTGAGGGTGTCTTCCGCACCTTCCGCGTCATTGCGAGCGCAGCGACGTGTCCGCCGAAGCCCGTCGGACGTAGGCGGAAGCAATCCAGAGTCCCGCCTGAGCCCCTGGATTGCTTCGCTGCGCTCGCAATGACGGCGGAGGGAGCTGCGAGGGCGGAGAGACCTTTGGACGGCGGAGAGGGCTACGCCTTCTTCAGCACCGAGACGAAGAACCCGTCCGTGCCGGTGCGGCGGGGGGTCATCAGCCAGCCTTCGGGGGTCTGCAGGGCGGCCTCGGCGAAGGCCTCGGCTTTGTCCCACAAAACGGTGGCGGTCTGGTCGGGGGGCTGGATGGTGAACTCCTTGTGGCGCTCAACGAACGCCCTCACCTGGTCGCCGTTTTCCGGCTGCAGCACCGAGCAGGTGATGTAGGCGATGCGGCCGCCGGGTTTGACCAGGCGGGCGGCGCGGTCGAGCACTTCGGCCTGGTCCTTCAGCCGGATCTCCAGGGCGCCGGGGCGCATGCGCCATTTGGCGTCGGGGTTGCGGCGCCAGGTGCCGGTGCCCGTGCAGGGGGCGTCGATGACGACGAGATCGGCCGAGGCCTTGATGTCGGCGAGCGGGTCGGCGTCACCCTTTGGGCTGCGGATGTCGGCGTTGTGGACGCCGGCGCGCGACAGCCGCTCGTGGATCGGCGCGAGCTGGCGCTTGTCGGTGTCGGTGGCGATCAGGCGGCCCTTGCCCTGCATCATCGCCGCCAGCGCGAGCGTCTTGCCGCCGGCGCCGGCGCAGAGGTCGATCACCTGCTCGCCGGGCTTGGCCGCGGTGAAGAGAGCCGCGAGCTGCGAGCCCTCGTCCTGGACCTCGACAAAACCCTTGATGAAATCCTCCTCGGCATGGACGCCGGGATTGCGCGCGTCGGCCCCGAGCGCGATGCGCAGGCCGAGCGGCGACCATGGGGTGGGCACGGCGCCGAGATGCTTCAGCGAGGCCTGCACCTTCTCGCGCTTGGCTTTCAGCGTGTTGACGCGCAGGTCGAGCGGCGCGCGGCTGGCCATCGCCATGGCTTCGGCGACGCGGTCGTCGCCGAACACGGCGGCGAGATACGGGTCGAGCCAGTCGGGATAGTCGCCGGCGACCGGCGGCGGCGCGCCCTCTGACGTGCGCGAGGCCAACGCCTTTTCCTCATGCGCATTCAGCGGCGGCGGCGCGAAGCGGCTGCCGTCGCACATCGCGGCGATGGTCGCGACATCGAGGCCACGCTCGAGCTTGAGCATGCCGAGCACGCGCGCCCGCGCGGTGTCGTCCTCCATCATATAGGCGCTGGAAGCGCGGCGGCGGAGCACGTCCCAGACCAGGCCGGCGATGGCGGCGCGGTCGCCGGAGCCGGCGAAGCGGTGGCTGGTGCCCCAGTCCTTCAGGGCCTTGGCCGCCGGCGCCCGCTGGGACTCGATGGACTCGATGATGTCGATGGCGGCGGACAGCCGGGCGGCGGGGGTCATTACAGAATCCAGTCTCAGATCAGGAGAAGCATCTTCAGTGCGAAATACAGCCACATCGCCAGCAGCACCAGCGCCGAGGCGGTCCAGGCGAGAGAGCGCTTATCTGCCCCGCGAATAAAGCCGGCATTGACGAAGCGGGTGACGACGAACACCCAGGACAGCAGCACGATCACCAGATCGGCATGGCGTAGCGGCAGCGCGAGTGCGATCAGCGCGTAGAACAAGGTCGGAAGGCCGAATTCGTCGGCGGCATCCGTGGCTTGCCCGCGCTTCTTGTTCCAGAACAGCAGCGCAAAGGTGAGCCCGACTTGCACGAAGACGGGCAGCAGCACCATGGTCAGCGACATCGACAATCCCCCTTCAGGAAACGTGAAGGCCCGGCATGATGCCGGGCCCTCGTGGATGAACCGGTTCCCTCAGGACTCCCGATAAGCGGCTGTGGTTCCCGTGATTTTACGGTCGCGCTGAAGAATCACATCAAGTGTGGCTCAGGCCTTAGGCTTAGTCCTTGGGCTCAGGCCTTGTCCGGCCCGACCCGCACCAGCTGCTTGCCGAAATTGGCGCCCTTGAGCAGGCCCATGAACGCGTCGGGCGCGTTCTCCAGGCCCTCGGTGACGTGCTCCTTGTACTTGACCTTGCCGTCGCGGACCCAGGCCGACATGTCCTTGAGGAAGTCGCCGTGGCGGGAGGCGAAGTCGGAGACGATGAAGCCGCGGATCAGGAGCCGCTTGGTCAGGACGTTGCGCATCATCGCGCCGGCCCATTTCGGCGCCACCGACTGGGTGTCGTTGTAGTGGGCGATCAGGCCGCAGACGGGCATGCGGGCGAAGGCGTTGAACAGCGGAAACACCGCCTCGAACACCGGGCCGCCGACATTCTCGAAATAGACGTCGATACCCTTCGGGCACGCCTCTTTCAGCTTCGCCGCGAGATCGGGATCGCGATGGTCGAGGCAATCGTCGAAGCCGAATTCCTTCTTCACGTAGTCGCATTTGTCCTTGCCGCCGGCGATGCCGATGGCGCGGGCGCCCTTGATTTTTGCGATCTGCCCGACGGCCGAGCCGACCGCGCCGGAGGCGGCGGCGACCACGACGGTCTCACCTGCCTTGGGCTGGCCGATGTCGAGCAGGCCGGTGTAGGCGGTCATGCCGGGCATGCCGAGCACGCCCACCGCGGTCGAGATCGGCGCGAGGCTCGGGTCGACCTTGGCGAGGCCCTTGCCGTCGGAGATCGCATGCGTCTGCCAGCCGGCGCGGGCCAGCACGATGTCGCCGGGCTTGAAGCCGGGATTGTTGGACGCGGCCACCTCGCACACCGTCCCCGCCTCCATGACGCCGCCGACCGGCACCGGCTGGGCGTAGGACGGCCCGTCGCTCATGCGGCCGCGCATGTAGGGATCGAGCGACAGCCAGATCGTGCGCAGCAACACCTCGCCGGCGCCTGGTGTCGGGATGGCGTGCTCCTCGAGGCGGAAATCAGACGGCTTAGGCTCGCCGACGGGGCGCGCGGCGAGCACGATGCGCTTGGCTTGGGACATGATGTTTCCTCTTCTTTGTTGGTTGTGGAGCCTTTATGCCCGGACGGCACCGTCATTGCGAGGAGCGAAGCGACGAAGCAATCCAGGGCTGCGCGCGCCGCCCCTGGATTGCTTCGCTTCGCTCGCAATGACGGAGAGAGCGGTGGTTGTTACGCCCCGCCCGGATAGTTCGGGCTTTCTCGCGTGATGGTCACGTCGTGGACGTGGCTTTCGCGCAGGCCCGCGCCGGTGATGCGGACGAACTCGGCCTTGCTGTGGAAATCCTCGAGCGTCTTGGCGCCGACATAGCCCATCGCCGCACGAAGACCGCCGGCGAGCTGGTGCATGACGTTGCCGACCGGGCCCTTGTACGGCACCTGGCCCTCGATGCCCTCCGGCACGAGCTTCAAGGTGTCCTTGATGTCCTGCTGGAAGTAGCGGTCGGCCGAGCCGCGCGCCATCGCGCCGACCGAGCCCATGCCGCGATAGGCCTTGTAGGAGCGGCCCTGCCACAGGAAAACTTCGCCGGGCGTCTCGTCGGTGCCGGCGAGCAGCGAGCCGACCATGGCGACATCGGCGCCGGCGGCGAGCGCCTTGGCGAGGTCGCCGGAGAACTTGATGCCGCCGTCGGCGATGACGGGAACGTCGGCCTTCTTGGCCGCTTCGACCGCATCCATGATCGCGGTGAGCTGCGGCACGCCGACGCCGGCGACGATGCGCGTGGTACAGATCGAGCCCGGGCCGATGCCGACCTTGACGGCGTCAGCGCCGGCATCGATCAGCGCCTGCGCGCCGTCGCGGGTGGCGATGTTGCCGGCGATAACCTGCACGGCGTTGGAAATGCGCTTGATGCGGTTGACCGCCTCCAGCACGCGCGAGGAATGGCCATGGGCGGTGTCGACCACGACGAGATCGACGCCGGCATCGATCAGCTTCTCGGTGCGCTCGAAGCCGCCCTCGCCCACCGTCGTCGCGGCGGCGACGCGCAAGCGACCCTGGCCGTCCTTGCAAGCCAGCGGATGCGCGACAGCCTTCTCCATGTCCTTGACGGTGATGAGGCCGACGCAGCGATACTGCTCGTCGACGACCAGCAGCTTCTCGATGCGGTGCTTGTGCAGGATCTTCTTGGCCTCGTCCTGGCCGACGCCCTCGCGCACGGTGACGAGGTTCTCATGCGTCATCAGCTCGGAGATCTTCTGCCGCGGATCGGTGGCGAAGCGCACGTCGCGGTTGGTTAAAATGCCGACCAGCTTGCCGGGGATGCCCTTGGCGCCGCCGGTCACCACCGGGATGCCGGAGAAGCCGTAATCCTTCATCAGCGCCATCGCATCCGCGAGCGTCGCCTCAGGCGAGATCGTCAGCGGGTTCACCACCATGCCGGATTCGAACTTCTTGACCTGGCGCACCTGGGCGGCCTGGCCGTCGGGATCGAAATTGCGGTGGATCACGCCGACACCGCCGGCCTGCGCCATCGCGATCGCCATGCGCGCCTCGGTGACGGTATCCATCGCGGACGCCATGATCGGAATGTTGAGCGGGATCTCGCGCGTCACGCGCGAGCGGATGTCGACCTCGGAGGGCAGCACATCGGACAGGCCCGGCTTCAAGAGCACGTCGTCGAAGGTGAAGGCTTCGCGAAGTGTCTGCACGGTCGCCATCGTCAACTCCTTGTCTGCAGCCATAACGGCCGCGATGGGATTACGGATGAGCGGCGCCGCCGTCGAGACCATGCCTCGGCGTCGAATCGATGCCCATCGGTGGGGTTGACGCGGGTCGATAGCATGGGCCTGTGACGAATCAAAGGGCCGATCCGCCGTCCTCCCGCGATTGCGAATGACAGCCTGAATCGGCCCTGATCGCACCCGAACACGCAATAAAAGGTCGCGAAAGCCCCGATTCCGGAGCAGAAGTTCCGCGTCTCAGCGCCAGGCGCCCGGCGGCGGGCCATAGCGCCGGATGGCGTCCACCACCTCCCGATGCCGCCGATCCTCCCGCCGCATGTGCACGGCGATCAGGGCATGGGCCGAGGGCACCAGCAGCAGCACGTGGAAGAACAGGCCGAGCACCAGGCAGACGAGGCACAGCAGCAGGTTGAAGATGGCCGCGAACGGCTGTCCGTTGAGCAGCAGACCCAGCGGCGGCACCAAAGCGGCGAGCAGATAGATCATCGGCACATCTCCAACAACCGGGACGCGACAGCGTCACGCTGCATTTAGGGGGCCATGCCGGCAGCGCAATGGCCTCGTTCGTCGCAGGGTGATAAAGCCGCGAGCGCCTGCCCGCCTCCTGCCCCATCCAGAGAGTCGATGAACAAGCAACGAATCATCCCGCTGATCGTCGCCACCGCGCTGTTCATGGAGAACATGGATTCCACGGTCATCGCGACCTCGCTGCCGGCGATCGCCAAGGATATCGGCACCAGCCCGCTGACGTTGAAGCTCGCCATCACCTCCTATTTGCTGTCGCTCGCGGTGTTCATCCCGGCGAGCGGCTGGACCGCCGACCGCTTTGGCGCGCGGCGCGTGTTCTCCAGCGCGGTCGCCGTGTTCATGATCGGCTCGATCGGCTGCGCGCTCGCGAACTCGGTCGAGAACTTCGTGTTCGCGCGCATCCTGCAGGGCATGGGCGGCGCGATGATGACGCCGGTCGGTCGTCTCGTGCTGCTGCGCTCCGTCGACAAGAGCGCGCTCGTCGGCGCGATGGCCTGGGTGACGATTCCTGCATTGATCGGCCCGGTGATCGGGCCGCCGGTCGGCGGCTTCATCACCACCTATTTCTCCTGGCACTGGATCTTCCTGATCAACATCCCGATCGGCATCGTCGGCATCATCATGGCGCTGCGCTTCATCGATCCGATCAAGAGCGACAATCCCGAGCCGTTCGATCTCTATGGCATGGTGCTCGCCGGCATCGGCCTCGCAGGCCTCGCCTTCGGCCTGTCGGTCGCCGGCCTCAATCTGCTGCCGTGGTCCGTTGTCGGCAGCCTCGTCGCGATCGGCGCGATCTCGATGACACTCTACGTCCGCCATTCCTGGCGCACCAACTCGCCGGTGCTCGACTTCTCGCTGCTGCGGCTGCCGACCCTGCGCGCCTCGATCATCGGCGGCTTCATGTTCCGGCTCGGCATCGGCGCCCTGCCCTTCCTGCTGCCACTGCTGATGCAGCTCGGCTTCGGCCTGTCGCCGTTCCAGTCCGGCCTCGTCACCTTCGGCTCGTCGGCGGGAGCCATGGGCATGAAGGCGCTGGCCGCGCGTCTCATCCGCGCCTTCGGCTTCCGTCACCTGATGACCGTCAATGCCGTCGTCAGCTCGGTCTTCCTCGCTGCCTGTGCGCTGTTCACGCCGGCGACGCCGCTGCTTCTGATCGTCATCATCCTGTTCGTCGGCGGCTTCTTCCGCTCGCTGCAGTTCACGGCCATCAACACCGTCGCCTATGCCGAGGTCGAGACCGCGCAGATGAGCCGCGCCACCACGCTCACCAGCGTCAACCAGCAGCTCGCAATCTCCGCCGGCGTCGCCGTCGGCGCCTTCTCGGTGGAAACCACGATGTGGGCGCATGGCGCGAGCCAGCTCACCGCCACGTCATTCGCGCCGGCCTTCATCGTCGTCGCCATCACCTCGGCCTTGTCGTCGATCCTGTTCTGGCAGATGCCCGATGACGCCGGCAGCGAAATCTCGGGGCGCAAAGTCGCGGCGATCGCGAGCCGCAAGGGTGCCGAGAAAGGCGTGGAGAAGGCTGCGACGAAACAGGCGAGCGAGACCACGCACGACGCGCGGGATCAGAAGCTGGGCTGACCGATTGTCAAAACGCCCGGCCCGTTGCATCGTCATCTCAAGAGATGCCGACAATGGAGACAAGCGTGCCCAGCCTGGTTCTCGCGTCGGAGGACATCGCCCTCCTCGTGAAGTCGATTGTCGCCGACGCCGAAGCGGGAGGATCGCCGGCTGCAGCAGACGGCCTGCAGCGGCTGAGATCGGCGCAACATCATCAGCCCGAAGCGGCATTTGCCCTGCTGCATCTCGTCGATCGGATGGCCCTTCCTCGCGACGTGGGGATTGCCTGCCTGTCCGACATTGCGAAATCGCACGCCGAGGACGCCGAGATGCTCTCGGCCGTCGGCTGCTGTCTGGAACGCGTCCGCGACATTGACGACCTGAACTCACCACCGCCGGATGCTCCCGTGTTCCGTGAGGTGATCGAGAAGCTCGCGGCGATGGCCGGGCTCCACGACGGCATGCCGGACCAGATGCAGGTCCTGCGCGGACTGGCAACGGCGGCGCGGATGCTTGGACGTCAGTACGACGTGATCGCCGAGAGCAGCTATCGGAAGCTGACCGAGCTTGCTCCCCAGGACGGCGCCCAGCACTATAATCTCGGCCTGCTTTATAAGACACGCGGAAGATTCGTCGACGGGATGATCGCAAACCAAATTGCCGTCAGCCTCGTCGAAGAGCCCGACCAGAGTTATCTGTGGAACCTCGGAATCTGTGCAACCGGTGCTGGAGACGCGACAACCGCCCGCGACGCCTGGCGACGCCTTGGTCTGACGATCGACATCGGACGCTTCGGTCTCCCGGAAGGCGACTTTGGCCAATGCAAGGTCAAGCTGGCAGAACGGCCGCTTGCCGAGCGAACGGCCGACTGCGACGACCCGGGTTTCGAAGAAACGATATGGATCGAACGGTTGAGTCCGTGCCACGGCGTCGTTCGCAGCGTGCTCTACCGGAATCTCGGGGTCGACTTTGGCGACGTGATCCTCCACGATGGTGCGCCGATCACCCACCATGCCTATGGCGAGCTCCGAATCCCCGTATTCCCTCATCTGGCGACGCTGCGACGTCAGAACTATCAAATGTTCGACTTTGCGGGCACGCAGGAGACACCAGAACAGCTTGCCGAGTTGAGCCGGGGATTGGACCGCGACGCGGTGATCTATTCACACTCGGAGAGCATGGTATGGCTATGCGCCAATTGCTGGCGTTCTGCTGACATCGATCACGAGCATCTGGAAAAGATGGAGGCGCATGTCGTCAAAGGACGGATCGCCGCTCCGCCGGACATGACGCCAGAGAACCTTCTCGAAATGATCGACAAAGCGATTGCAGGCCAGACCGGCTGCAGGATCTATGCGCCCGAGCTTTGTCTGGCCGCAGGCCTTGCAGCGCGGGCACAGATCGACAGACGCCGATTTGATCTGCTCACCAAAAACTAGCTCAAGCGCCGGCGCTGATGGTGAACCCGCTCGGGAAGAGCGGGTTCGGACGCATCGTGCCTGTTACTTCTCCGGCATCATCGACGAATGCAGATGGTCGATCTTCCAGACGCCGTCCTCGTAGCGATAGATGAACGAGTAGCGCGCCTTGACGTCGGTCTTCGCGCCGCTCGCGGTATCGGTCAGGGTCACCGTCCAGGTGCCGAGGCGCGTGGCCGTGTTGCAGTCGAGCTCGATCGTCGAGGTGTCGATGCGGCCGACCGGGCTGTTCTTGAGGAATTTGACGAAGTAGTCGTTGACATCCTCGGGAGTCGTGCGCGGCTGGTTGGACACGGTGGCGAGCAGCACCGGCTTCTTGGTGAAGAGCGCCGTGACCTTGGCTGGATCCTTCGTCGCCCAGGCGTCGTTGAAGCTCGTGAACAGGCCTTCGATCTGAGCCTCCGATGTCGTCGGGCACTCCATGCTCTTGGCAGAGGCCGCGCTCACGGACGCCAGAATCATGCAGGTCGACACGGTGGACTTCATGAGGGTAGACACGTTTGTTGTTCTCCTATGGGATCGCAACGAGGATCTAAGTCAAAGCCGCCATGCGGCAAGAGGCTGCGGCATTTTGACGACAGCTAATAACTTGGAATACGAAGCTCGCATTCCCATCCGCATCAGTAGACCTTGCTGAGTCGTGCGATATTCATGACACGCTCGTGGCGACGGATCGAGCGGGCCCGCTTGGCAACGCTCTCTGCGCTCGCGCGCCTGGCATGCAAGAGACCAATTCGATCATGATGCGGGTCGTCTGAGTCATCTCACGCGCTCGAGCCCTTGTTCGACCAGGCCCGCTTCGGACCTCCGACGGATCCCACCAACGAGGTGAATTTTCGCCCCGGCACACGCGCCCGCGGCTCCTGTCCATCGTCTGGAACGCTTGCCCGCCGACGTCCGTTCTAAGTCGATGAGCCAAGAACTTGCCCCACGTCCCGCCCCGAGCCCGGGGCTCACCCCTGCCCTCGAACGCAACATCCAGGCGCTGGTCGATCGCCGCAAGCGCGAGCAAAGCGAGGCGACCGCGCAGCAGAAGGTTGCCGACGCGATCACCGGCTTCACCGGCTCGATGATCTTCGTGTACCTGCATCTGGCGGTGTTCGGTTTCTGGATCGTGGCCAATCTGCATCTCATCCCCGGCGTGCCCGCCTGGGACGAGAGCTTCGTGGAATTGGCGATGATCGCCTCGGTCGAGGCGATCTTTCTCTCCACCTTCGTGCTGATCTCGCAGAACCGGATGGCCGGCGAAGCCGACAAGCGTGCCGACCTCGATCTGCAGATCAGCCTGCTCACGGAGCATGAGCTGACGCAGGTCGTGGCGCTGTTGAACCAGATGGCCAAGCAGATGGGGATCGAGCCGGACTCAAAGCCCGAGCTGCGCGATGCGTCGAAAGACATCGCGCCGGAGCGCGTGCTCGACAAGATCGAGGAAGCGCAGCGGTGAAGAGTAGCTGCCGTAGCCAGTATGACCGGAGCGACAGGCGGGTCACACGAGCTGTGCCGGAGAACCCGGCCTCGCGACGCTCGCCCGGGCTACGCGCGCTGAGTTGATAGGCCGGCGTTCTCTCCACCGTCATTCCTGGGCGGGCGCAGCGCGAGCCCGGAATCCATAGCCACGACTGGTCATGAGGTGGTCAATGACAATGGCGCCGATCGTCGTCCCATGTCGGCCCGGGGTTATGCATTCCGGGCTCGCGCTGCGCGTGCCCCGGAATGACGCGGGAGAGTCCGTAGTCCGTGGGGTGGGCAAAGGCGCTGCCGTGCTGCGTCTTCAATGTGAGCTCGCGGTGGCGCCGTGCCCACCGTCTGGCCTCCGTGTGCGCGGATCGACGGTGGGCACGCTGCCGCCTGCGGCGGCTGCTTTGCCTACCCTACCGCTGAATCCGGAGCGTCACCGTCCGACGAAGCCACGGCGCGCCAATCCTGCGAGAGCGCCGCGCAGGCGGGCTCGGCCGGTGATGACGCCGCAGGAGGAGCTGAACAGGCGGACCACGAGCTGTCGCCGCTGGGCCTCGCTCGGCTGCAGGCGAAGTCGCATAGTCTTTTTTGAGACGCGCTCGACTGAAGCGGCGATCCAGCCAAGACCATCCAGATGGAGCGGCATCGCGCTCCCGGGCTGCGGCAGGCCGCGGCGCGAACCCGCCACGCGCGCGGAGGACAGCGACAACGCCTCGACGCGGCACGGCACGACCTCGCCATCTTGCGCCAGCCACCCGACCTCGCCGCTCGGAAACAGGTCCTCGCTGCGCGGCAGCTCGAAACAGACGAGAAATGCGATGAAGGCGATCAGCATCGCGATCCCGGCCCACAGCAGGTTGAAATAGTCGATCGACGAAATTTCGCTCGCCGCGTTCGGCGACACGAACGCCCAGACGATCGCCGCCGCCGAGCTTGCGGCAATCAGGCCAAAGATCGCGGCGAGCTTGCCGTGCACGCGCGGCTTTGAGCGGTCGCCGCCCTTGTCGGTCACCTTGAACGGGCGCCCGAACGGCCTGATCGCAGCACTGAGCAACGTCGCGGTGATCGCAAAGCACGTCACCGCATGCGTCGCCTCCATGAACAGCGGCAAGGTCTTGGACCGTGAGATCCAGCCCATGTAGATGATGGTGCCGAGCAGCGCCGGCACACCATAGCGCAGGAACGACAGATAGTCGGCCTCGAACGCCGGAAGACCCGCGAACCAGTAGATCGGCGGCGCGATCAGCAGCAGCACCATGAAAGGCTTGCACAGCCAGTTCAGCACGCCGTGCAGGAACTGCCAGCGTTGCGTGAAGCTATAGCCGCGGCTGCGCATCGGACCGTCGCGCAGCAGCGCCACCTGGATCGTGCCGAGGCACCAGCGGGCGCGCTGAGTGATGTATTCCGGCACGCCTTCGGCCGACAGGCCGAAGCTGAGCGGCTCATTGAGCCAGACAGTCCGGAAGCCGCGCTTGAGCAGCGTGTAGCTGAGATTGAGATCCTCGGAGATGGCGGCATGCGGAAAGCCGCCGATGTCTTCCAGGCGCTCGCGGCGGACGACGAACGACGTGCCGACGCAGAAGGCGCAGCCCCAGGCATCCTTGGCCGGCTGGAACACGTCGAAGAAGAAGCGCTGGTCGTCGACCCAATGGCCTGACGACAGCAGATTGTGCTGGATCGGATCGGGATTGTAGTAGAACTGCGGCGTCTGCACGACCGCGATATCAGGCTCGGAGAGCAGCAGGCCGACGGTCCTCTGCAGGAAATCGCGGCGTGGTGCAAAATCGGCGTCGAGCACCAGGATGACCGGCGCGTTCGACAGTCGCGCGGTCGCGGTCAGCGCGTTGTTGAGATTGCCGGCCTTGGCCCCCTTGTTGTCCGGCCGCGTCAGATGGCGCGCGCCAACCTCGTCGCAGAACGCACGCAGCCAGTCACGACGGGTGTCGTCGAGCACCCAGACAGTCTTGTTGGCATGGTCGAGCGCGAGCGCGGCGAGGATCGAGCGCTCGACGATCTCCATCGGCTCGTCATAGGTGCAGATGAAGATGTCGACGGCCGGCTGCTCGCCGCGCTCAGCCAGCGCGCGCTGCGCCGCATCGGCCTGCGCCGAGCGATCGACGCTGCGGGTGAGGATCAGAATCGACATCAGCGTGTAGGAGATCGCGACGATCTCGAGCGTGATGAACAGCCGCGGCCACAGCGCCTGCAGGCTGAGATCGAACGCAGGCAGCGTATCATGCCAGCGCCACAGCGTGTAGATCAGCAGGAACGATGCGGCCGTCGCACCGAACAGGATGCGGTCGCGCAGGCGCGCCGGATCGAGCAGCCGGGCCATCACGAGGAGCCCAAGCAGGACGCCGAGGTCGGTGGTCAGCACCGACGGAGCATTGCTGGCGGATGGAAACATCAGGGCACCTTCGCGCCGGTGAACGGGTTCCAGCCGGCGTCGGCGAGCACGGCCCAGGCGGTCGCGCCGAGATGCGGCCGCTTGTAATAGAAGAAGTCGGGAATCGTGCTGGTCCCGCTCGGATCGATCGACAGGCCCGTGCTCACGCGCGCGCTGCGCGTCGCGTTGAGGAGCCCCGAGGCCGTCTGATCGTCGCGCAGGCCGGCCAGAAACCCCAGGCCCGTCGCGGAGTCGCCGGCCATGCGATAGGCCAGCGCAGCCTGCGCCGTGCCCTCGACCCAGACGCCGTCACGATCTCCGTTGAAATCGAAGCCGTTGCCGACTGCGAGACGTCGCTCCGCAAAGCCGAGCGCCTTGCGCCAGTCCGGTGCATCCGGCACCGCCATCCAGGGCCACAGCTGCACGTCGAGCGCGATCAGATTGCTGTCGGCGTCGCTGCCATCCGGCTTGGTGCCGAGCAGGAAGTGATCGCCGCGGAAGGTGCGATCGAGCAGACGGCGCGCCTTCTGCGCCGCGTCCCGGTAGCGCTGCGCCGATGTGAGGCGAGCGAGCCAGCTGGCCACGGCGTAGACGTCGGTATTGTGCTCGGTCGACATCCAGGTGAGACGCACCTGCTGCGGATCATAGCCGTGAAGGCCGCCGGTGAACCCCTCGGCCCCGTTGCTCGCGTTGGCGATGATCCAGTCCATCAGACGCTTTGCGCCGGACAGATAGTCGGCTTCGCCCGTCGCCTGGTGCAGCGTCAGCAGCGCGAGCGCTCCCCAGGCGACGTTGCCGGTCGAGGTGCCGTCCTGCGCGGCATCTTCGCCCCAGATGTTCTTCTGATTGTCCCACCAGCCCGGCAACAGCGCCGCACCACGATCGAGGGGACCGGCGCGATAGGCGTTTCGCAAACGGCCGTCGTCGAATGTGCGGTCATAGGTAGCGGCTTGCACCAAAGCGTTGCCGATCGTCCGCGCCAGATCGACATGGTTGCATGCGACCAGCGCGATCGCCGCGAGCGCGTTGTCATAGACGAACGCCGTCGTCGAGAGACCCAGCGGCAGACTCGTCTCGTCGGCGCCATGCTCGTAGCTGCGCAGGAACACGGCATGATTGCCCTGCAGACTGGGGCCGACCGCCTTCACCAGCCCAGCACAGAACGACGTCTCGGCGCGCGCAGGCGCGGCGCCGAGCAGCGCCATGGACAGCATCAACATGGATAGCAGCCTCATTGCACGGACACCTCCCGCGTTGCCGGCAACCAGTGCTCGTCAACCTGCGGGATGTGCGCAGACGCCGGCTGCGACCGCAAGGCAGAGTCGAGCTTTTTCACGCCGGCGCGGCGGGTCGCGTCGTCCGGCCTGGACGGCTCCAGTTCAGCCAGCGAGGCGACGAGATGGCCGAGCCGGCGCCACGTCACCGACATCGACGGCACGATGCCGTTGTCGCGGGTGACGGTGACCCACTGCCCGATCGTGCAGGCCGGCGTCGCCGCCGAGAACGGGGCGGACGCCGCGTGCTCCACCGGGGCATCGGGCGCGATCATCACATAGAGCTCGCGCCGCTCGGTCTGCGGAAACGGCACGGCAAAACGCTCGTCGACCTTGTCGCTGGTCTTCGGCAGCACGGCGCTGACGACGCCGCTGTGGAAGCCGCCGCCGTCGATGCGCACCTTGGTGCCGGGCTTCATCGCTTCGCCCTGCCGATAGGAGAAGATCGCGACCACGAAGCGCTTGTCGCAATCGACGACGGAGGCGATCGTATCGCCGGCGCTGACATGACGACCAGTCTCGGCGCCCACCGCCAGCACCTTGCCCGGACCGGGCGACAGCACGTCGGCGGATGCGAGACGCGCCAGACGCTCGCGCTCCGAGGTGATCAGCGCCTCGAGATCGTCGAGCACGGCCGATTGCTGCTTCTCCTCGATCTCCATCCGCCGCGCATCGAGGTCGATGTCGCGGCGCTTCTGACCAAGCATGTTCAGCGCGACCAGATCCTCGCCGACATAGATGCCGGCATCGAGCGCCTTGAGCTGGCTCAGCTTCTGGTTCAGCTTGGCGGTCTGCGCGTCGGTGTCGTGCAGCGCCGCCGCATATTGCTGCTCGGTCGGCTTCAGCATTTCGATGCTGGCGGCGTCGCGCGCGACCATGCGGTTCTGCCGGTCGACGATCGCCTTCTTCTCGGTGCTCATCGCGTTCGACTGCGCGACGCGGGCGCGCAACTCCTCGATCTGCGACTGCAGCTGCGCCTTCAGCTGACCGGCCTGGCTTGCGATCTCCTGGTCGAGCGAGGCGACGTAGGCGATGTCGGAGTCATGCTTGGCGCGGGTGGCATCGAGCTTCTGGCGCGCGTCGCCGGCCTTCTCCTGCAGCGAGATCAGCGTGGTCCGATCGAGCCGCGGATTGGTGATCTGAGCCAGGCGATCGTCGCCGCGCACCTCGCTGCCCGGCGATGCGGTGAGTGTCGCCACCTGGCCCGCGATCGGCGAGGTCAGCAGCATCACCGGCGCATCGACCACCGCGCGATCGGACTGGTCGGCGACGATCGGCGGCACCACGGCCGTCAGCATCAGCGCCGACAGGATGCCGGCCACGCCGATGGCGGAGACGCGGAGGATGACGGGATGGCGATGCCGGCGTGCCGAGGCTGTCTCGGAAGCGGAGCGCAATGCTGCAGATGGCTTGAAACCGTCATCGAAACGATCGGTCATCGGGTCTCTTTCGGTTTGGGGTGACGGCCCGAAAGACGCTTCCTCGGATGATCCGGAGTTCCAGGCTCCAGTCTCGATGTTCAGGCGCAAACCCGATCGCGCGGACATCGTTGCAAGCCGAGTCCGATCTCAGCCACTCCTCCCGGTCACGTTATGTTGCAGTGCGATCGCGGCATTCCCGCTTGCGCGCCACACTCAATCCTCATTCGCCTTGAAGCGCCCGAGTCCTTTCAAGATGAACGGCGCGATCAGCGCGATCAGCGCAACGACCAGCAGCGTCGCGGAGATCGGAGACTGCAGCAGCGTCATCGGATCGCCGAGGCTGATGGCGAGCGCGCGCCGCAGCTGGCTCTCGGCGATCGGCCCGAGGATCAGCCCGACGACGACGGGCGCGATCGGAAAGTCGAAGCGCCGCATCAGGAAGCCGAGCACGCCGAAGCCGGCCAGCATCGACAGCTCCACCACCGACGGCTTCGCAGCGATCGTGCCCATGGTCGCGAACACGAGGATGCCGGCATAGAGCCAAGGAGTCGGGATCTTCAGCAACCGCACCCACAGACCGATCAGCGGCAGGTTCAGCACCAGCAGCATCGTATTGGCGATGAACAGGCTTGCGATCAGACCCCAGACGAGATCGGGGCGCTCGGCAAACAGCAGCGGCCCCGGATTGAGGCCGTATTGCTGGAAGCCGGCGAGCATCATCGCTGCCGTCGCCGAGGTCGGCAGGCCGAGCGTGAGCAGCGGCACCAAGGTGCCCGCGGCGGATGCGTTGTTGGCTGCCTCCGGTCCGGCCACGCCTTCGATCGCGCCCTTGCCGAATTCGTCGGGATATTTGGTCAGCCGACGCTCGGTCGAATACGACAGGAAGGTCGGAATCTCCGCGCCGCCCGCAGGCAGCGCGCCGATCGGGAAGCCGAACATGGTGCCGCGCAGCCATGGCTTCCACGACCGCTTCCAGTCGTCGCGCGTCATCCACAGCGAGCCCTTGATGGCCTCGATCTTCTCCTCGGTATGATGCCGGCGCGAGGCGACGTAGAGCGCCTCGCCGACGGCGAACAGGCCGACCGCGAGCGTCGTCACCTCGACGCCGTCGAGCAGTTCGGGCACCCCGAAGGCGAGCCGCGCCTGACCAGTGAGCTTGTCGATGCCGATCAAGCCGAGCGTCAGCCCGATGAACAGGCTGGTGAGGCCGCGGATCGGCGAGTCGCCGAAGGTCGCCGACACGGTGACGAAGGCGACGCACATCAGCGCGAAATAGTCCTCCGGACCGAAGCGCACGGCGATGTCGACGAGGTAAGGTGACAGGAATGCGAGACCGATGGTGGCGATGGTGCCGGCAACGAACGAGCCGATCGCCGAGGTCGCCAGCGCCGGGCCGCCGCGGCCGGCCTTGGCCATCTTGTTGCCCTCGAGCGCGGTCGCCATCGAGGCGCTCTCGCCGGGCGTGTTGATCAGGATCGCCGTGGTCGATCCGCCATACATGCCGCCATAATAGATGCCGGCGAACATGATCAGCGAGCCGCCGGGATCGAGCTTGTAGGTGACCGGCAGCAGCAGCGCGACGGTGAGCGCCGGGCCAATGCCCGGCAGCACGCCGACCGCGGTGCCGAGGAACACGCCGATCAGTGCATAAAGCAAATTCATCGGCTGGGCGGCGATCACCATCCCATGCGCGAGCGCGGCGAAGGTGTCCATCAGAGCAGTCTTTCGAGCGGGCCGGCGGGGAGGCTCAAGGTGAGAAGACGGTCGAACGCCATGTAGATGAGCGTCGTCAGCACCGCGCCGATGATGAGATCGGTCGCGAAGGCGCGGCGGCCGAACGCGGCCGACGTCGTCACGAACAGCGCCGTCGTGGCCAGGATGAAGCCGCCACCGAAGCCGATGATGGCGATCAGCAGCGCCAGGCCTACCAGGATCAGCAGCACCGCGATCGGATCGGAGCTCTCGCGCGGCGGCAGATTGCCTCTGACAGCATCAATCAGGTTGGCGAGCGCAAGAATGCCGAGCCCAATCGCGATCACCACCGGCATGACCTGCGGGCCCATGCCGTACATCGTGGTCGCCTGGATCTGGTTGGCGTCGTAGACCAGCACCAGCGCGACGGCGGCCAGCAGCGCGGCGATAATGATGCCGGCCTTGTCGATGCCTCGCGCGGGGTCCTGCGTGCCGGCGCTCTCCGTCGTCATGATTTGACGAGGCCGACCGACTTCAGCACGTCGGTGACACGAACGTTCTCCTTCTTCAGGAACTCGGCGAATGTGTCACCCGGGAGATAGGAATCGTCCCAGCCCTTCTGCTTCAGGATCTCCTTCCACGCATCCGACTTCACCATCTTGTCGACGGCCTCGGCGAGCGTCTTTTTCTGCTCCGGCGTGATGCCGGGCGGTGCGACGACCGAACGCCAGTTGGCGAGCACGAGGTCGATGCCCTGCTCCTTGAAGGTCGGGATGTCGACACCGGGAACGCGGTTCTCCGAGGAGACGCCGATCGCGCGCAGCTTGCCGCTCTTGATCTGCCCGTCATACTCGGACAGGCCCGAGATGCCGGCCGTGACCTTGCCGCCGAGGATCGCCGCCAGCGATTCGCCGCCACCCGAGAACGGGATGTAGTTGACCTTTTTCGCATCGGCCCCAACGGTGCCGGCGAACAACGCCGCCATGATGTGATCGACGCCGCCGGCCGAACCGCCGGCAAAGGTGACCTTGGCGATATCGGCTTTCAGCGCCGCCGCCAGGTCCTGCGCGTTCTTGATCGGCGAATTCGCCGGCACGACGATGACCTGGATCTCCTCGGTCAGCCGCGCGATCGGCGTCACCTGATCGAGCGTCACCGGCGACTTGTTCATGGCGAGCGCGCCGACCATGACGAAGCCATTCACCATCAGCTGATTGCCGTCACCCTTGGCGCCGTTGACGAATTGCGCAATGCCCACGGTGCCGCCCGCGCCCGCCACGTTGGTGACCTGGACGCTGCGGGCCACGCCGGAAGCGACGAACGCCTGCTGCATCGCCCGTGCGGTCTGATCCCAGCCGCCACCGGGCGCCGCCGGCGCCATCACCTTGAGCTCGAGCTGCTGGGCTGCGGCCGGAGCACCGGCCAGGAACGTCGACACCAGGGTCAACGCGACGGCTGCGCCGGACAGGCGCGCACGGAACGACATCAGGGATCCCTCCACGGCCGCCACGCGGCTCTCGTTTCTTGGCTCGTCTTTGGCCTTGGCCTCCGAAAGCGATCAGCACCATGAGCGCCACGCGCAGACGGGGGTCGACGCAACCTTCGAATTCTCAAGACACTGCAAGAGCTTACAGCCGCAGCGAGGGCATTCAAGGCGACGGGGCGCGACAGGATGACGCACCCCGTCGGGGCGCGGCGCATCCAGGCTGGGTCGCCCTAACCGCAGGTCCAGACCATGCCCACCGGCGTCCTTGTCCAGCACGGGCCAAAACTGCCGCCGTTGTAATGGCCGCGGTAGAAGCCGGGCTGGCCGAAATAATGCCATTCGCCGTTATAGAGCCGGTACTTCGGTGTGCCGTCGATATACCAATGGCGGCGGCTGCCGCGTGGCCCGTTCCGCATCGCTTCCTTGTCGGCATACAGCGGCAGGCTGTTGTTGGGCGGCTGCTTGTAGCCCGGCAGGAAGCCATAGCCCTGCCAGCGCGGAACCTTGCGCTTGTGCGACGGTGCGGCGACAGCGATCGCAGGCAGCAGCAGGAACACCAGACTCCAGACGGCGAGACGCTGCGACATCAAATGGCCTCCGGATGGGAGGTTGGCTGGACAGTCCGAATGCACCCCAATCGAGGCCGCGGCGCGACCGCGCTTCGGCTCAACGGTGCCGCCGACGATAGCCAGGCGGCGGCTCCGGCGGGGCGTAAAACGGATTGACGTCGCACATCGCCGCCCGGCCCGACGCCGTGGCACGGCATTGCGGAAGCGACGTGAAGCTGCAGTCGATCCGCTCGCCGCCACCGCCAAACGTGCCGCCTTCGTAGATCTTCATGCAGACGGGATAGCGCGGATCGTAGGCCTGGGCGTGAGCCGGGGCCGATATCGTAGCGCCCACAGCCAAACCCAGCGCGAGGGCGCTCCAGCTCAGGATACGCATGCAGGACCTCCGGAATCGAGTCTCGCCGGCCCCAGGCTGATTCCCGAGACCTTGATTGCATGTGCTCTCTATCGTCAGGGCCTTGAGGCCGCAATGACGCCGTTACAACAGGTCGGCCTGCTCTCCGCCGCGGAAGCCCATCGCGAGCACGTAGCGCTCCGACGAATCCTGCCGGCTTGCAGCCGGCTTGACGTGGCGCACGCTGGCGTAATCGCGCTTCAGCTGCGCCAGCAGCTCGGCATCGGCGCCGCTCTGGAAGGTCTTGGCGAGGAAGCTGCCGCCGGGCTTGAGCACTTCGCCGGCGAAATGCGCGGCGAGTTCCACCAAGCCGACGATCCGCAGCTGGTCGGTTTTGCGGTGGCCGGTGGTGTTCGCCGCCATGTCCGACATGACGACGTCGGCGCGGCCGCCAAGCATGGCCCGGAGCTTCTCGGGCGCATCGCTGGCATGGAAATCGAGCTGGGTGAAGGTGACGCCGGGGATCTCGCCCATCTCCAGGAGATCGATCGCAACCACCTTGCCCTTGCCCGCCTCGGCGCCGACACGCCGCGCGGCGATCTGGCTCCAGCCGCCGGGCGCCGCACCGAGATCGACCACGGTCATGCCGGGCTTCAGCATGTGATATTTGTCGTCGATCTCGAGCAGCTTGTAGGTCGCGCGCGAGCGATAGCCGTCGCGCTTGGCCTGCGCCACATACGGATCGTTGAGCTGCCGCTCCAGCCAGAGCTTCGAGGACAGCTTGCGCTTGCCCGCCGTCTTGACCTGCACATGCATGCGGCCGGTGGTGTCTTTTGCCATGTGTTTCTCGGTTGTCGTGACCGGATCCCAATGACCAAGGGGCGATTGATCATCCAGGTCCGACAGCAGCTATTTGGTTCACCCTCCCCTGGAGGGGGAGGGTCGATCGGGAGCGAAGCGAGCGATCGGGGTGGGGTGAGCCACGGCAAGACTGCTCATGTGGCTCACCCCACCCCGGCTCACATTTCGCTGCGCTCAATGTGAGCCGACCCTCCCCCTCCAGGGGAGGGTGAAGAGACTACGCCGTCCTGAGTGCGCCGTCCTCGCGCATCATCTCGACCAGCATGCCTTCGCGCAGGCCTCGATCGGCGACCCGCAGCCGCGGCAGCGGGAAGGCGTCGCGGATCGCGTCGAGGATGGCGCAGCCGGCGAGCACGAGGTCGGCGCGGTCGATGCTGATGCAGTTGTTCTCGGCGCGCTGCTGATAGCTCATGGCCAGCAGCTTGGCGATCGTCGTGGTGATATCGGCATCGTTGATCCAGATGCCGTCGACGCGGCGACGGTCATAGCGCGCGAGGTTGAGATGAATGCCCGCGAGCGTCGTCACGGTGCCGGAGGTACCCAGCAGATGCATGCCGGTGAGATCGGCGCCGTGCTCAGCCGCGAACGGGCCAACATGACCGGCCACGGCCTCGACCATGGCGGCATAGATCTCCTGCGTCACGTCGCGCCCGCCGAAACGTTCCGCGAGCGTCACGACCCCGAGCGGGATCGACATCCAGGCCTTGATGCGCGGCTCGGCGTTGCGGTCGGCCGGATCACGCTCGATCCGGACCAGCTCGCTGGAGCCGCCGCCAATGTCGAACAGAATCGCGCCGTGCCCACCGGGATCGAGCAGCGGTGCACAGCCCTTGACGGCCAGCGCCGCCTCGGTCTCGCGATCGATGACCTCGAGCTCGATGCCGGTCTCGGCCGCGACCCGGCTGCGGAACCCCTCGGCATTGGTTGCCGCACGGCAGGCTTCGGTCGCGATCAGGCGCAACCGCCGCGCCTTCTTCGACTGGATCTTATCGCGACAGATGGAGAGCGCCGCGATGGCCCGATCCATCGCCGCGTCGCTGATGCAGCCGGTGGTCGAGATGCCCTCGCCCAGCCGGACAATGCGCGAGAACGAATCGACCACGCGGAAACTGTCGCCAGAGGGACAGGCGATCAGGAGCCGGCAATTGTTGGTTCCGAGATCCAGCGCCGCATACACGCTGCTGCCATTGCTGGCGCAGGCCGGTGTCGCGACGTCCAGACCCGGATGCAGGCCGGGCTCCAGGTTCCCGCGCGGCGTGGGATTCTCCCGCAGCCGCGTGTCATTGATCATTCAAATGTCTTTCCGCTGGCCGAACCGGCCCAGGAGGAAGTTCTCTTTCCCTAGACATTATCAGTGGATAGCGCCGGCGCAACAGCCCCTCGATCAGGCGTGATGCACCATTCCTAATCAACCGTTGTCCGGCCGCGGGCCCTGCACTATCTGGGAACAGCCCGCATTTGCGACCAATCCAGCTCCCCAGGTCCTTATCCATGCAAGATCACACCGCTCCGGCCGCCCTTGAAAACGCGATTGCGCTGCAGAAATTCGGCGTCGGGCAGCCGGTCCGGCGCAAGGAGGACGACACGCTGGTGCGTGGGCACGGCAAATATACCGATGATTTCAACCTGCCCGGACAGGCGCATGCCTGGATCGTGCGCTCCAGCCATGCCCACGGCATCATCAAGGGCATCGACACCGCGGCCGCCAAGGCGATGCCGGGCGTGCTCGGCGTGTGGACCGGGGTTGATCTCGCGGCGGCCGCCTACGGTCCGTTCA
Source organism: Bradyrhizobium sp. HKCCYLS2038 (assembly GCF_051167655.1). Lineage (NCBI taxonomy): Bacteria > Pseudomonadati > Pseudomonadota > Alphaproteobacteria > Hyphomicrobiales > Nitrobacteraceae > Bradyrhizobium > Bradyrhizobium sp. HKCCYLS2038. The sequence goes on from NZ_JBNPTM010000002.1 coordinate 236,583, forward strand.
CCTGCGGTCTGCCGCTGAAGAGCCGGGACGGCTCGCCGCTGCTGCAGACGAACAGGGGTGCGCTTTCGACCGACAAGGTGCGCTTCGTCGGAGACCCCGTTGCGTTCGTGGTGGCGGAAACCGCGGCGCAGGCCCGCGACGCGGCCGAGGCCGTCGAGCTGGACATCGAGCCGCTGCCCGCGGTGACCAATGCCGAGGAAGCGGCCAAGCCAGGCGCGCCCCAGCTCTATGACCACATCCCGAACAACGTCGCGCTCGACTATCATTATGGCGACACCGCCAGGATCGACGAGGCCTTCGCCAAGGCGGCGCACGTCACCAAGCTCGACATCGTCAACACCCGCGTTGCCGTGGTGTCGATGGAGCCGCGCGTCGCGCTCGCCGCGTTCGACGGCAAGAGCGAGCGGTTCACCTTGCAGGTGCCGACGCAGGGCGTGTCCGGCAACAAGGCGACGCTGGCGAAAATCCTCAACGTCGCGCCGGAGAAGGTCCGCATCGTCACCACCAATGTCGGTGGCTCGTTCGGGATGAAGAACGTCTCCTATCCCGAATATGTCTGCATCCTGCACGCCGCCAAGCAGCTCGGCCGTCCGGTGAAGTGGCGCGACGAGCGCACCACCGCGTTCCTGTCGGACAGCCAGGGCCGCGACCAGATCATCCATGGCGAGCTGGCACTCGACTCCGACGGCAAGTTCCTTGCCGTGCGCTTGTCCGGCTACGGCAATCTCGGCGCCTACATCATGGGCGTGGCGCCGCTGCCGCTGTCGCTCAACACGGGCAAGAACCTCGCCAGCGTCTACAAGACGCCGCTGCTCGGCGTCGACATCAAGACGGTGCTGACCAACGTCACCTTGATGGGCGCCTATCGCGGCGCCGGCCGGCCGGAGGCGAACTTCTTCATGGAGCGCCTGATCGACACGGCCGCGCGCGAGATGGGCATCGACCGCCTCACCATCCGCAAGCGCAACTTCATCAAGCCGAGTCAGATGCCATTCCCGGCGGCCTCGGGCGTCACCTACGATTCCGGCGACTTCGCCGCCGTGTTCGAGAAGGCGCTGCAGGTCTCGGACTACGCCGGCTTCGCCAAGCGCAAGCGCGAGAGCCGCAAGAATGGCAAGCTGCGCGGCATCGCCGTCGGCTCCTATCTCGAGGTCACCGCGCCGCCGTCGGGCGAGCTCGGCAAGATCACCTTCGATGCCGATGGCGGCGTGACCCTGACCACAGGCACGCTGGATTACGGCCAGGGCCACGCAACTCCGTTCTCGCAGGTGCTGTCGGCGCAGCTCGGCGTGCCCTTCGAGAAGATCCGGCTGGAGCAGAGCGACTCCGATCTGGTCCGCTTCGGCAACGGCACCGGCGGCTCGCGCTCGATCACCGCGACCGGCCAGGCCATCGTCGAATCCTCGCAACTCGTCATCGCCAAGGGCAAGCAGGCGGCCGCGCATCTGCTGGAAGCATCGGAGGCGGACATCGAGTTCGCAGGCGGCCAGTTCACCATCGCCGGCACCGACCGCAGCATCGACATCATGGAGCTGGCGCAGCGCCTGCGCGAGGGCAAGATGCCCGAGGGCGTGCCGGCCTCGCTCGACGTCGATCACAACTCGACGGTGACCGAGTCGACCTTCCCGAACGGCTGTCACGTCTGCGAGGTCGAGATCGAGCCGGACACCGGCGTCGCCCACATCACGGCCTACACTGCGATCAACGACTTCGGCACGGTCATCAACCCGATGATTGTCGCCGGACAGCTGCATGGCGGCGTCGCGCAAGGCATCGGCCAGGCGATGATGGAGCACCTGCGCTACGATGAGAGCGGCCAGCCGATCACGGGCTCGCTGATGGACTACGCCCTGCCGCGCGCCTCCGACGTGCCGATGATGACGGTCGACAATCATCCGGTGCCCGCCAAGAGCAATCCGCTGGGCACCAAGGGCTGCGGCGAAGCCGGCTGCGCAGGGTCGATGGCGAGCGTGATCAACGCGGTCATCGACGCGCTGTCTGACTACGGCGTCAAGCACCTGGACATGCCGCTGACGGCGGAAAAACTCTGGCGCGCGATCCAGGACGGCAAGGCGAAGACGGCGGCGTGAGATACGCTGCCAAGTCGTGCGGAGCTCAGTCGATGCCCCGCTCTCTCCTCCGTCATGGCCGGGCTTGACCCGGCCATCCGCGAGCCTCGAGCGAGGAAAGACGTGGATGCCCGGGACAAGCCCGGGCATGACGACTGATTGTTGAAAGACGGCGTCATTGCGAGCGCAGCGAAGCAATCCAGAGTCCCGCCCACCACACTGGATTGCTTCGCTGCGCTCGCAATGACGGAGTGTTGGGCAGGCGGCTTGCCCCAAACTCCGCTGTCATCGTCCGCGCAGGCGGACGATCCAGTACGCCGAGGCTGTTGTTGAGCCGAGAGGCCGCGGCGTACTGGATGCCCGCCTGCGCGGGCATGACAGCGTTATTCGGAGAGGCGGCGTGCCTTTTTGCCCAAGCCCATCGCCCCTCGAAGCCATCGGCTAAGCCGCCGCCTCCGCACGCGGCTGATAGATCGCGACGTGATGGCACCGCGCCAGCGGCCGATCGCCGTTCGCCACCACCAGTGCGTCGATCTCGACGAAGCGATGGCCCTTCTTCTCGTAGTTGGCGACCACGCGGCCGCGTGCCGTGATCTCGTCGGTGTCGGCGATCACTGACAAGAGCTGCATCCGGCTGCCGACGTGAATCCAGGGGCCGAGCACGACGTTGTCGACCAGGAGCCGGTTCATCACCCGCTGCAGCATGCCGGGATGGCCGACGTGCTCGTTCGCGTAGATCGGATCGCGCTCGCGGATCTCATCGAGATACATCGTGGCCGCCGGCCCCGGCCAGGCGCGCGGCGCGGTGCCGAGCCAGCTGCCGACCGCGAACGAGTCTGCGCCGATGGGCGGACGCACCGTTGCGGGAGGAACATCGCGATAATCCGCGAGCGTCACCTTCGGCACCGCCGCCGGCAGCGACGCGGAGCCTGTGGCGCAGAGCTGGCCCTGGCTCATCACTTCCAGTGCGAGGCCATCGGCGGTCTCCTGCGCGACGACCTCGGCCATCTCGCCGTCATAGACCGGCTTGATGAACCGCGCCTCGATCAGACCGCGTTCCAGGAAAGCCCGGCCCCAATGCGCGACCGGCTGATGCAGCATGTAAGCGAGCACCTCGACGCCGGGCACGAGGCCGCCGGCGAAGCCGAAGCGGCGGGCGACGCTGTCGTCGTGCATCTTGTTCTCGGACTGCTTGGCCGTGTTGAACGCCTCGACCGCGTAAGGCGCGAGTTCGCCTGCCATCCTTGCCTCCCTTTGACCCTTTTCGGCGATGGTAGCGGCCGGAAAGGCCCTGGCAAGCACAGCGTTTGGCTCGCAATTCCCGGCTCGATGGGGTACCAACCGGCCATTCCGACAGAAGGCCCGATGACGACCGAAACCGCCCCTTTCCGCATCTTTGTCGACGCCGACGCTTGCCCGGTGAAGGACGAGATCTATCGCGTCGCGATCCGCCACAGCCTGCCGGTGATCGTGGTGGCCGGCGGCTTCATCCGCGTGCCCGATGATCCCCTGATCACGCGCATCGCGGCCGGCAGCGGCATGGACGCGGCCGACGACTGGATCGCGGAGCGAACCGGCCCGGACGACGTCGTCATCACCGCGGACATTCCGCTGGCGAGCCGCTGCGTCAAGGCCGGCAGCGCGGTCCTCGCGCCGAACGGCAAGCCGTTCACCGAGGAATCCATCGGTATGACCTTGGCCGTGCGCAATTTGATGACCGACCTGCGCTCGTCCGGCGAGGTCACCGGCGGCCCGCGCTCGTTCACGCCGCGCGACCGCTCCACCTTTCTTTCCGCCCTCGATACGGCGATCCGCCGCCTGCAGCGCCAGCGCGCGGCGCGGGTCCAGCAACAGAGCTAGCAACATGGCGCCGCCCCTCATTCAACTCAAAGACATCCGCCTGACCTTCGGCGGTACCGCCCTGCTCTCGGGCGTCGAGCTGTCGGTCTCGCCCGGCGAGCGCGTCTGCCTGATCGGCCGCAACGGCTCCGGCAAGTCGACGCTCTTGAAGATCGCCGCGGGCCTGGTCGAGTGCGACAGCGGCACGCGCTTCGTGCAGCCCGGCGCCACCGTGCGCTATCTGCCGCAGGAACCGGATTTTTCGGGCCATGCGACCACGCTGTCCTACGTCGAGGCCGGGCTCGGGCCGGGCGACGATCACTACCAGGCACGCTATCTCGTCGAGCAGCTTGGGCTGACCGGCGAGGAGGATCCTGCGCACGTCTCGGGCGGTGAGGCACGCCGTGCGGCGCTGGCGCGCGTGCTCGCGCCAAATCCGGACATCCTGCTGCTGGACGAGCCGACCAACCATCTCGATCTCACCACCATCGAATGGCTGGAGAACGAGCTCGACGGCCGCCGCTGCGCGCTGGTGCTGATCAGCCATGATCGCCGTTTCCTCACCAATCTCTCGCGCGCCACTGCCTGGCTCGACCGCGGCCAGATCAAGCAGATCGACCGCGGCTTCGCCGGCTTCGAGGCGTGGCGCGACGAAGTGCTGGCGGAGGAGGAGCGCGAGCAGCACAAGCTCGACCGCAAGATCGTCAACGAGGAGCACTGGCTGCGCTACGGCGTGTCCGGTCGGCGCAAGCGCAACGTCAAGCGGCTCGCCAATCTGCATGCGCTGCGCCAGCAGCGCCGCGACTATCGCGGCACCGCCGGCAGCGCCAATTTGGCTGCGGCCGAGGCCGACAAGTCCGGCAAGCTGGTGATCGAGGCCAAGGGCGCGTCGAAGAGTTATGGCGATCGCAAGATCGTCGACAATTTCTCCATCCGCATCCAGCGCGGCGACCGCATCGGCATCGTCGGCCCGAACGGCGCCGGCAAGACCACGCTGGTTAATCTGCTCACCGGCGGCAGCGAGCCGGACAGCGGTAGCATCCGGCTCGGCGTCAATCTGGAGACAGCGACGCTCGACCAGCATCGCGAGAGCCTCGATCCCAGAACGACTCTCGCTGAGGCCCTGACGGGCGGCCGCGGCGACCACGTCATGGTGGCCGGCAAGCCGAAGCACGTCGTTGGCTACATGGAGGATTTTCTGTTCTCGCGCGAGCAGATGCGCACGCCGCTGGAAGTGCTCTCCGGCGGCGAACGCGGCCGGCTGATGCTGGCGCGCGCGCTGGCCAAGCCGTCGAACCTCCTGGTGCTGGACGAGCCGACCAACGATCTCGACCTGGAAACGCTTGACGTGCTCGAGGACATGCTCGGCGACTACGAGGGCACGGTGATCCTGATCAGCCACGACCGCGACTTCCTCGACCGCGTCGTCACCTCGGTGATCGTGCCCGAAGGCAACGGCAAGTGGCAGGAATATGCCGGCGGCTACAGCGACATGCTGGTGCAGCGCGGCGCCGATTTGAAGCGCGAGCACGCAAAGGCGGCTGAAGAAAAGAAGGAAGCAAAGCCGGCCGCGGCAGCGACGACGAGCGCGCCGAAGCGCAAGCTGTCCTTCAACGAGAAGCATGCGCTGGAGACGTTGCCGAAGACGATCGCCAAGCTGCAAGGAGAGATCGCCAAGCAGCAGGCCGTACTCGCCGACCCCGCGCTGTATTCAAAGGACCGCAAAAAGTTCGACGCCGCCTCCCTCGCGATCGCCACAGCACAGGCCGAACTGACCGCAGCCGAGGATCGCTGGCTGGAGCTCGAAGTCCTGCGCGAGGAGATCGAGGGCGGATGACGGTGCCGTAGGGTGGGCAAAGGCGCGCCAGCGCCGTGCCCCCCGCAACCTTACGCAACAGAAGATGGTGGGCACGCTTCGCTTTGCCCATCCTACGTTCGATGGCACACGGTGACACCGTTGATGATGGAGCAAATGACATGACCACGCCGCTCGCTGCCAAGATCGCCCGGGAGTACGGCACGCCCTGCGCCGTCATCGACATGGACAAGGTCGAGCGCAACATCGCGCGGATCCAGGCGCAATGCGCCGCTGCCGGCGTCGCCAACCGGCCGCACATCAAGACGCACAAGAGCCCGGTGCTGGCCAAGCTGCAGATCGAGGCCGGCGCGCAGGGCATCACCTGCCAGAAGATCGGCGAGGCCGAGATCATGGCGGATGCCGGCATCAGCAATATCCTGATCAGCTACAATCTGATCGGCGAGGAGAAGATGGCGCGCCTCGCCGCACTACAGGCCAAGGCCGACATGACCGTCGCCGCCGACAACGCAACCGTCATTGCCGGCCTGCCGCAGGCCGCGAAGCAGTCGGGCCGCACGCTCTCCGTCGTGGTCGAATGCGACACCGGCCGCAAGCGCGCCGGCGTCGAGACGCCGGCCGAGGCGATCCAGCTCGCGCGCCAGATCAAGGCCAGCGAAGGCCTGCGCTTCGCCGGCTTCATGCTGTACCCGACCGAGTCCGGCTGGGACGATGCGCAGCGCTTCTACGACGAGGCGCTGGCCGGCGTCCGCGCCGAGGGGCTGGAGGCGGCCATCGTCTCGACCGGCGGCTCGCCGAACCTGAAGAACCTCGGCAAGCTCAAGGGCGCCACCGAGCACCGCCCCGGCACCTATATCTACAACGACCGCATGCAGGTCGCCGCCGGCGTCGCCACCTGGGACGATTGCGCGCTGCATATCTACTCGACCGTCGTCAGCCGCGCCGCCCCCGAGCGCGGCATCCTCGATGCCGGCTCCAAGACGCTGACCACCGACACCGGCGGCCTCGACGGCCACGGCCTGATCCTGGAGCATCCGGAGGCGAAGATCGCCCGCTTCGCCGAGGAGCACGGCTTCCTCGACCTCTCCCGCAGCAACACCCGCCCCAATGTCGGCGACGTCGTCCGCATCGTCCCCAACCACGTCTGCGTCGTCGTCAACATGATGGACGAGGTGGTGATGGTGCGCGGAGATGAAATTCTCGGCACGCTGCCGGTCGCGGCGCGCGGCAAGCTGCGGTAGGGAGTTGGCGAGTGGCGTCCGCTCGCAATGACGACAAAGAAGTAGGGTGGGCAAAGACGCGCACGCGGCAACGCCGCGTCGCATGGTGCCCACCGCGGTCGACGCAAGAGCGGATGGTGGGCACGCTGCCGCCCTGCGGGCGGCTGCTTTGCCCACCCTACCGATCCGCTACGAGGCGAGCCGCCACTCTTCCATCGAGTTGTAGGTTGTGGTTTCCGGCCAGCGCGGACCGTCCTCGCGACGTCCGGTCCAAGTCAGATGGATGTGGGCGACGCGCCCGTCATTCAACAAGCCGAGCACATCGTCGCAATCGTCACGCTTGGCGATGATCCGGACCGATAGCTTTGCGAGCACATGCTGCGGAGAAAGCTCGCGCGCGAGCTCGGCTTCCAATGCCGCGCGAAGTTGATCATCTGTGAGCAAGTACCAGGGCTCGGGAAGCTATACGCTCAACTGATGGTGTTCAGCCATCTCAGCGCCCCCTTCCCCGCTGCCACGCCGGTCGCGAACGACGCCTGCAGCAGATAGCCGCCGGTCGGCGCTTCCCAGTCCAGCATTTCTCCCGCGGCGAACACGCCGGGCAGCCGTTGCAACATGTAGTTCTCGTCGAGCTCGCTTTGCGCGATGCCGCCAGCGCTGGAGATGGCGCGGGCGAGCCCGGCCGTCCCCGTCAGTCTGATTGGGACGGCGTTGATCAGCGCCGCAAGCCGATCCGGCGACAGCGACGACAGCGACAGGCCTTGGGTCTTCGCCACCTCCTGCAAAAGCCCAATCGCGACCGGGGACAATTGCAACGCCTTGCGCAGCACGTTCGAGAACGACTGCTTGCCGCGCGGAACTGATAGCTTCTTGATCAGATCAGCGGTCTCGACATCAGGCCGCAACGCGATGTGCAGGACCGCCTCGCCATGCAGTGCGATCGCCTCGCGCAATTCGGCCGACAGCGCATAGACCGCGCCGCCCTCGATACCGTCGCGCGTGACGACCGCCTCGCCGCGCACGCTGCGGTCGCCGAAGGACAGCGCGATGCCTTTCAGCGGCTGGCCCTCGAAGCGGTCGCGGAAGATGTCGGACCAGGAGACCTTGAAGCCGCAATTGGCGGGGCGCAGCGGCGCGATCGCGACGCCCTTTGCCGTGAGGATCGGCACCCAGCCGCCATCCGAGCCGAGCCGCGGCCAAGAGGCGCCGCCGAGCGCGAGGACCGCCGCATCGGCTGCGACGGTGCGCGGACCGCCTAGCGTGTCAAAGTTGAGACGTCCCTGATCGTCCCAGCCACTCCAGCGATGCCGCAGCTCGAAGCGTACGCCCTGCGCAGCGAGCCGGCGCAGCCAGGCGCGCAGCAACGGCGAGGCCTTCATCGCGACCGGAAACACGCGACCGGAGGAGCCGACAAAGGTCGGCTGCCCCAGCGCCTCGCACCAGTCGCGCAGTTGTTGCGGCGAGAAGGCCTGAATCGACGGCGCCAGCCAGTCCGCAGCATCGCGATAGCGCGTCAGAAATGCAGCAAGCTCTTCACTATGCGTGAGATTGAGGCCGCCCCGTCCAGCCATCAGGAACTTGCGCGCCACCGACGGCATCGCATCATAGACTGTGACCGCGGCTCCGCCCGCGGCCAGCACCTCGGCGGCCATCAGCCCGGCCGGTCCGGCCCCGATGACCGCGATGTGCTTTGAAGAAGACATGTCGCCAATTTAAGCCACGCGGCTTACCAAGCCAAATGTCGTCATGCCCGGGCTTGACCCGGGCATCCACGCCTGTCCACCCGGGCGGTGCCAAAGACCTGGATGGCCGGGTCAAGCCCGGCCATGACGGCGAGTGTGGAGCGGGCTTCGTGCCTTACAGCTTGATCCCCAGCCGCGCCGCGGCCTGCGACACGTATTTCTGCGTCTGCTCGAACGCGCCCTGCAGCGCCCGCGCCTTCGACATGTCGCTGATCTCGGCGAAATGTGCCGCGACGGCGTCCGGCGTCCACTCCTCCTGCGGCAGGTTGATGCCCTCGCTCTCCAGGATCCTGATCACCGCGAACGAGCCGGCGCCGGCGCCCATGATTGTGCGGGTCGGCGCATCCTCACTCAGCAGGTACTCCACCGCCGGCGTGATCGATTCCGGCTTCATCAGCTGCAGCGCCTGCGGCGGCAGCAGCTCCTCGGTCATGCGGGTGGCCGCGGTCGGCGAGATGATGTTGACGCGGATGTTGGTCTTGCGCCCCTCCTCCGCCAGCACGTTCATCAGGCCGACCATGCCGGTCTTCGCCGCGCCATAGTTGGCCTGGCCGAAATTGCCGAACAGGCCAGACGACGACGTCGTCAGGACGATGCGGCCGTAATTGCGCTCGCGCATGCCGTTCCACACCGCCTTGCAGCAGTAGAAGCTGCCGACCAGGTGCACGTCCAGCACCTTGGCGAAATCGGCCACCTCCATCTTTGCGAACGACTTGTCTCTGAGGATGCCGGCATTGGCGCACATGATGTCGACGCTGCCCCACTCCTTGGTGGCGCGCTCGACCATCGCGGTGACCTGCTCGAAATTCGAGACGTCGGCGCCGTCGGCCATTGCGGTCCCGCCCGCCTTGCGGATCTCCTCGACCACCGTCTCAGCTGCCGTCATCGAGCCGCCGGTGCCATCGCGCGCGCCGCCGAAATCATTGACCACGACCTTGGCGCCGCGGCTCGCCAGCCCCAGCGCATGCGCGCGCCCGAGACCATTGCCTGCGCCGGTGACGATGGCGACGCGTCCGTCGAATCTGATTGCCATGATGTTCTGCCCTACGGTTTCAGCTCGTCATGCCCGGGCTTGACCGGGGCATCCATCCACTTCGAGAGGCTCTCGGTCTTGATGGATCGCCGGGTCAAGCCCGGCGATGACGAGGGTGGGTTATGACGAAGATTGTTAGCTGAGATAGATCAATCCGATCCAGTCGGCGACCAAAGCGGGCTTGTCCTCGCCCTCGATCTCGACCGTGACATTGGTGCGCGACTGCAACTCTTTCGGCTTGCGCAAAGTGGCTTCGGCGAGCACGAAGCGGCCGCGCACGCGCTTGCCCGATTTCACCGGAGAGATGAAGCGCAGCTTGTCGAAGCCATAGTTGACACCCATCGCCGTGCCCTCGATCGCCGGCATGACCTCGTAGGACATCACCGACAGCAGTGACATCGTGAGAAAGCCGTGCGCGATGGTCGTGCCGAACGGCGTCGCCTTGGCCTGCTCGGGATCGACATGGATGAACTGATGATCCTCGATCACGTCGGCATAGGTGTCGATGCGCTGCTGATCGAGCACGTGCCATGACGACACGCCGATCTCCTGGCCGACCATGGCCTGATAGGCTGCAAGCGAAATCGGCGGCTTCTTCCAGATCTTGTTCATGCGTTCCTAAACCTCGTGCCCGGACGGCCGCGTCTTCAGCTCCGGGAAATCCTCTTCCTTGAATTCGGTACCGCGCAGGTGATCCGTGCGGTTGTCCTCGTGCTCCAGCCGGCGCAGTTGCACGCGGCGAATCTTGCCGGAGATCGTCTTCGGCAGCTCGCTGACGAGCTCGAGCCGGCGGATGCGCTTGAACGGCGCCAGCCGCGCTTGAAGATGCTCGAAGATCGACAGCGCCGTCGCGCGCGAGCGCTCGGCGCCCGCGGTCAGCAGCACGTAGGCCTTGGGAATCGCCAGCCGGATGGGATCCGGGCTCGGCACGACGGCGGCTTCGGCGACCGCCTCGTGCTCCAGCAGCACGCTCTCCAGCTCGAACGGCGAGATGCGGTAGTCGGACGATTTGAACACGTCGTCGGAGCGGCCGACGAAGGTGAGATAGCCCTGCTCGTCCTGGAACACGACGTCGCCGGTGCGATAGCGCGGGCCGTCGGCGCCTGTGAGCTTGCCGTCGTCGCCCTGATAGCCCTGCATCAGCCCAGCGGGACGCTCACCTGACAGCGACAGCGTGATCTCGCCTTCACTGGCGGGATTGCCATCGATGTCGGTGACCTCGACGCGATAGCCCGGCAGCGGCCGTCCCATGGAGCCGATCTTCAGCGTCTGGCCCGGCGAATTGCCGACGATGGCGGCGGTTTCGGTCTGGCCGTAGCCGTCGCGGATCGTCAGCCCCCAGGCGGCGCGCACCTGGTCGATCACCTCCGGGTTGAGCGGCTCGCCGGCGCCACAGGCTTCGCGCAAGAACACCTTGAAGTCGGCGAGATGCTCCTGGATGAACAGCCGCCACACCGTCGGTGGCGCGCACAATGTCGTCACCGCACAACGCTTGATGATCGCGAGCAGCCCCTTGGCGTCGAAACGCGGCTGGTTGACCACGAACACCGTGGCGCCAGCATTCCACGGCGAGAAGAAGCAGCTCCAGGCATGCTTGGCCCAGCCCGGCGAGGAGATGTTGAGATGGACGTCGCCCGGCTGCAGGCCGAGCCAGTACATCGTCGACAGATGCCCGACCGGATAGCTGCGGTGGCTGTGCCGCACCAGCTTCGGCTTGGCCGTGGTGCCCGAGGTGAAATACAGCAGCATCGGATCGTTGGGCTGCGTCGGACCGTCGGGCGTGAACGCCTCGGCGGCGTCGGCCGCCTGCTCGAATGCCCGCCAGCCGGCAGGCGCAGCCGGTGCGCCGACCACGATGCGGACGAGATCGTCGGCGCCGAGCGCAGCGAACTTCGTCACCTGATCCTGCGCCGCGACCACAGCCTTGGCGCGGCCGCGCTCCAGGCGGTCGCGCAGCTCATCGGTCGTCAGCAACGTCGTCGCTGGGATCACCACCACGCCCAGCTTCATTGCCGCCAGCATCGTCTCCCACAGCGGCACGACATTGCCCAACAGCAGCAGCAGATGATCGCCGCGCTTCAGCCCCTGCGCGCGCAGGAAGTTGGCAACCTGGTTGGAACGACGCGACAGCGCGACGAAGGACAGCTTGGTCTGGCGGTCCTGCGCGGCATCGAAGATCCACAGCGCCGTTCGCTCGCGGCTCTCAGGATCGGACGCGAGTTCGGCATCGAACCAGTCGAGCGCCCAGTTGAACGGTACCGGATCGGGCCAACGGAAGCCCTTCACGGCGGCATCGTAGTCGGTGCGATGCGCCAGCAGAAACGCGCGTGCGTCCTTGAATGTCGTCATCAGGTGGTCCCGGCGAGCTTGCGGACGTGCTGAATGATGCCTGAGAAATCGACGCCACCGTGGCCGGCGGCCTCGAACGCCTTATAGATCTCCTGCGCGTGCTGACCGAGCGGCGTGGCTGCGCCCGCCGCCTTGGCGGCGTCCTGCGATAGCGTGAGGTCCTTCAGCATCAGCGCAGTAGCGAAACCGGGCTTGTAGTCGTTGTTGGCGGGCGAGGCCGGCACCGGCCCGGGCACCGGACAATAGGACGTCAGCGACCAGCACTGTCCCGACGAGGTCGAGGCAACATCGAACAGCGCCTGGTGCGACAGGCCGAGCTTTTCGCCCAGCGCGAACGCTTCGCCGACGGCGATCATCGAGATGCCCAGGATCATGTTGTTGCAGATCTTCGCCGCCTGCCCGGCACCGGCGCCGCCGCAATGGACGATCTTCCTGCCCATCTTCTCCAGGATCGGCTTGGCCGCGGCGAACGCGCCCTCCTCGCCGCCGCACATGAAGGTGAGCGTGCCCGCCTTGGCGCCGCCGGTGCCGCCGGAGACTGGCGCATCGACGGCGGCGATGCCGTGCTTGGCCGCCAGCGCATGCGCAGCGCGCGCGCTCTCGACGTCGATGGTCGAGGAGTCGATGATCAGCGCCCCCTTCGCCATCGCAGGCACGACCTCGTTCCACACGGCGAGCACGTGCTTGCCGGCCGGCAGCATCGTGACGACGGCGTCCGCGCCCTTCACCGCGGCAACGGCACTCTCGGCGACCTCGGCGCCATCGGATTTAGCCTGCGCGCGCGAGGCCTCGACCAGATCGAACGCGACCACCTTGTGGCCGGCCTTGACCAGATTGGCCGCCATCGGGCCGCCCATGTTGCCGAGGCCGATGAATGCGATCGTTGCCATGGTTCGTTCTCTCCCTCGACCTGCGTCGTTATCTCGTTTGCGGGAATGTCAGCTCGTCGGCCCCGATCTCGGCGAGATACGGCGCCAACATCTCCGGTGTCACCTGATCGACATCAGGGGGCGACCATCGCGGATTGCGATCCTTGTCGATGATCGCGGCGCGCACGCCCTCGCGAAAATCGTCACTGCGGAAAACCTCGAGCGCCGCGCGATACTCGCGCACCAGGCAGTCTTTGAGCGATGCCGCGGCGCGTGCCAACCGCAGCAGCTTCAAGGTCACCACCATGCCGCGCGGCGACTTCTCCTTCAGCGCCTTCAGCGTCGCCAGCGCCAGCTCGGAACCATCGTCTTCGAGCGCCGCAAAGATGCCGTGCATGCTGTCGTGAGCGAACCACGCATCGATCTTCGCCTGCTGCCCGGCGACCGGGCCGGCGCTCTCGCCAGTGGCAAAGCCCGCAATCAGCCGGTCGATCTCGATCGACAGCGTCCCCGGCCGAACCTTGGTCAGGACCTCGCGCAGCCCTGGCCATTTTTCGGTCGGCACAACCGCATCCGCAAAGTTGGCATGGATCGCATCGGGGCCATTCATGGTCTGGCCGGTCAGGCCGAAATAGGCGCCGAGCTCGCCCGGCGCGCGCGACAGCAGCCAGGTGCCGCCAACATCGGGAAAGAAGCCGAGGCCGACCTCGGGCATCGCAAGCCTGGTCTTCTCGGTCACGATGCGATGCCGGCCATGTGCCGACAAGCCGACGCCGCCGCCCATGACGAGGCCGTCCATATAAGCGACGTAGGGCTTAGGGAACGCAGCGATCCGCGCGTTCATGATGTATTCCTGGCGCCAGAATACCTTGCCGAGATCACCATTCGCCTTCGAGCTCTCATAGAGCCCGCGGATGTCGCCGCCTGCGCACAGCCCGCGCTCGCCTGCGCCTTCCAGCACCACGATGGCAACCGCCGGATCGGCCTCGAACTGATCGAGCGCCGCGTCGATGCCCATCGACATTTCCAGCGTCATCGCATTGATCGCCTTCGGGCGGTTGAGCCGGATGATACCCGCCGAGCCCTCGCGGCGGACGATCAGGTCGCCCTCGACCACCTCGCTCATCGCGCCGCCTCGATCAGCTTGCGCGACACGATCAGGCGCATGATCTCATTGGTGCCTTCGAGAATCTGGTGCACGCGCAGATCGCGCACGATCTTCTCGATGCCGTATTCGCTCAGATATCCGTAGCCGCCATGCAGCTGCAGCGCCTGGTTGGCGACCTCGAAGCCGACATCGGTGCCGAAGCGCTTGGCCATCGCACACAGCATCGTCGCGTCCGGATCCTTGCGATCGAGCGCCGCCGCGGCGCGCCACAGGAAGGAGCGCGCCGCCTCCAGCTCGATCGCCATGTCGGCGACGCGGAATTGCAGCGCCTGGAATTCGTCGAGCCGCTTGCCGAACGCCTTGCGCTCCCTGGTGTAGGCCAGCGTCTTGTCGAGCGCCGACTGCGCGCCGCCGAGCGAGCACGCCGCGATGTTGAGACGGCCGCCATCGAGCCCGGCCATCGCGATCTTGAAACCGATGCCCTCCTCACCCAGCCGGTTCGCAACGGGCACGCGGGCGTTCTCGAAGATCACCGCGCGGGTCGGCTGCGCATTCCAGCCCATCTTGCGCTCATTGGCGCCGAACGACACGCCAGGCGTCTTCGCGTCGATAACGAGGGTCGAGATGCCGCCGGGACCGTCGGCGCCGGTCCGCACCATGGCGACGAGGATGTCGGTCGCGCCCGCGCCGGAGATGAACTGCTTCTGGCCGTTGAGCACGTAGTCGTCACCGTCGCGCACCGCGCGGGTGCGAAGCGCGGCGGCATCCGAGCCGGCGCCCGGCTCGGTCAGGCAGTAGCTTGCAAGCAGGTCCATCGTGCAGAGCTTCGGTAGATAAGCCTGCCGCTGCGCCTCAGTGCCGAAGGTGTCGATCATCCACGACGCCATGTTGTGGATCGAGATGAAGGCCGACACCGTCGGGCATCCCGTCGCCAGCGCCTCAAAAATCAGCGCCGCATCGAGCCGGGAGAGACCCGAGCCGCCGACATCATCACGGATGTAGATGCCGCCCATGCCGAGGCTTGCGGCCTCGCGCATCACATCGACGGGAAAATGCTTCTCCTCGTCCCAGCGCAGCGCATACGGGGCGATCTTCTCGGCCGCGAACGCGCGCGCCATCTCGCGCACCGCAATCTGATCCTCATCGAGAGCGAACTGCATTCGTTCTCCGCGTTTCCCTAAAGCTTGTCGTTTCGGCGGCGTTGACGCCTCACACTCCGTCATTGCGAGGAGCGAAGCGACGAAGCAATCCAGAGTCGCGCGTGTCGCCCTGGATTGCGTCGCTTCGCTCGCAATGACGCGATGGGAGCCCGCGCGGGCTCCCATCCAACTCACTTCATCAGCGGGATCGAGAACTCCGCGCCTTCCTTGACACCCGACGGCCAACGCGACGTGACGGTCTTGGTCTTGGTGTAGAAGCGGATCGAGTCCGGACCGTGCTGGTTGAGATCGCCGAAGCCGGACTTCTTCCAGCCGCCGAAGGTGTAGTAGGCGATCGGCACCGGAATCGGCACGTTGATGCCGACCATGCCGACATTGACCCGCGCCGCGAAGTCGCGCGCGGCGTCGCCGTCGCGGGTGAAGATCGCGACGCCGTTGCCGTAGTCATGCTCGGACGGCAGCGCCAGCGCCTCGGCGTAATCCTTGGCGCGCACGACCGAGAGCACCGGGCCAAAGATCTCTTCCTTGTAGATCCGCATATCCTTGGTGACGTTGTCGAACAGGCAGCCGCCCATGTAGAAGCCGTTCTCGTAGCCCTGCATCTTGAAGCCGCGGCCGTCGACGGCGAGCGTTGCGCCTTCCTTGACGCCGATGTCGACGTAGTTCTTGACGCGCTCGACCGCCTCGCGGGTGACCAGCGGGCCGAAGTCCGCCGACGGGTCGACCGAGGTGCCGATCTTCAGCGATTCGACGCGCGGGATCAGCTTGTCCATCAGCCGGTCGGCCGTGGTCTTGCCGACGGGCACCGCGACCGAGACCGCCATGCAGCGCTCGCCGGCCGAGCCGTAGCCGGCTCCGATCAGCGCATCGACCGCCTGGTCGAGATCGGCGTCGGGCATGATGATGGCGTGGTTCTTGGCGCCGCCAAAACACTGGCAGCGCTTGCCGTGGGCGGCGGCGCGCTCATAGATGTACTGCGCAATCGGCGAGGAGCCGACGAAGCCGACCGCCATGATGTCCGGATCCTCGAGAATGGCGTCGACGGCTTCCTTGTCGCCGTTGACGACGTTGAGGATGCCCGGCGGCAGGCCGGCCTCGATCATCAGCTCGGCGAGCTTCATCGGCACGCCCGGATCGCGCTCTGACGGCTTGAGGATGAAGGCATTGCCGCAGGCGATCGCGGGCGCGAATTTCCACATCGGAATCATCGCCGGGAAATTGAACGGCGTGATGCCGGCAACGACACCGAGCGGCTGGCGCATCGAATAGATGTCGATGCCGGGGCCGGCGCCCTCGGTGTACTCGCCCTTCATCAGATGCGGAATGCCGCAGGCGAACTCGACCACTTCGAGGCCACGCTGGATGTCGCCCTTCGCGTCGGGGACGGTCTTGCCGTGCTCGCGCGCCAGGAGTTCAGCCAGTTGATCATAGTCGCGCTGCGCGAGTTCCAGAAACTTCATCATCACGCGCGCGCGGCGCTGTGGATTGGTCGCGGCCCAGGCCGGCTGGGCGGCCTTGGCGTTCTCGACGGCGGCCCTGAGCTCGGCGCGGGAGGCTAGCGCGACCTTGGCCTGAACGTCACCGGTCATCGGCTCGAAGACATCGGCCGTCCGGCCGGACGTGCCCTTGACCTCTTTGCCACCAATGAAATGGCCGATTGAACGCATGGGGTATCCTCCGCAAGGGTAGCAGTGCCGATTTGGCCGGCATCTTGCAGTCTTTGCGGCGTTTGGGAAGGGTCTAAGCGCTGACCGGCGCTGCGAAAATGCCGCCCCTTCGCTGCCCCGGCAAGGCCATGACAGCGGCCGCGGTCAAACGCGGCGCCCCTGCACCCAACGGCTCAGCGCTTCGCGGCCGCCGTCTTCTTCACCGGCTTTTTCGCAGGCGCCCGGGCGGGCGCCTTGGCGGCGCTCCCGCTGCCCGTCGCAATCGCGAGAGCCACCTCCCGACCCGAGCTCAGGATCTCGTCGGACAACTCGCCGCCGCCGGTCACACGGGCCATGACTAGCGTTCCCGTCAGGGTCGCCAGCATCGCCGCCGACCGCCGACGCGCGGTCTTGGCGGGCACATCGACGATGTAACCGGCGAACAGGTCGATCAGTTCGTCCAGCTTCGCCGCGAAGGCCTTGCGTGTCTTGGCGCTCTCGCGGGCGATCTCGGCTCCGAGGGCCGGAATAGCACAGCCATGGCCGACGTCGTCGCGATGCTCGGGCGAGAGGTAGCCGTCGACGATCGCCGCCAGACGCTTCTGCGGCGGCAGCCCATCCAGCAGCTTGCGCCAACGCGCGACCGCCCGATCGATGGCGTAGCCGAACGATTCGACGACAAGCGCCTCGCGCGATTCGAAATGCGCATAGAAGCCGCCATGCGTCAGCCCGGCCTCCTTCATCAGGTCGGCGACGCCCACGCCATGAGCGCCCTTCTCGCGCAACCGCACCGACGCCTTGCGCACGATTCGCGCGTGGGTTTCCGCCTTGTGTTCTGGAGAGTAGCGCATTGCCGTCCCATTGGATGTCCGAGGTCATACAATAGCAGTTTCAGATCCTGCTCGCTGCAGCTATTTGATGAATTCGAGTTGATCTAAATCAAGACCGTGACACCATTCCGGCAACGACTGGAACTCATTGCCATCACGCACGAGGCGACCATGGACATGCTCAACCCCTATTGTGGCATCGATCGCGACACGCGCGGCGTCGTTCGGCTGACGATCTGCAACGCCGGAGCGCTCAACATCCTGGGATCGGCGGCAATGCTTGGCGTGCAGGCCGCGCTGCAATCGCTCGCCCCGGACGAGGGCATTCGCGCGGTGGTATTGGCGGGTGCGAGCGAGAAAAGCATGATCGGCGGTGCCGACATCAAGGAAATGGCGACGCTCGATCAGGACTCCGCGGAAGCGTTCATTACCCGGCTGGCGGGACTCTGCGACGCCGTGCGGACATTCCCGGCGCCGGTGATCGCGCGGATGCCGGGCTGGTGCCTGGGCGGCGGCCTCGAGGTCGCGGCGGCCTGCGACGTGCGTATCGCTGGACACGACGCCAAGTTCGGGATGCCCGAGGTCCGCGTCGGCATCCCCTCGGTGATCCATGCGGCCCTCCTGCCGCGGCTGATCGGCTGGGGCCGTACGCGCTGGCTGCTGATGACGGCAGAGACGATCGACGCGCCGACCGCACTCGCCTGGGGCCTGGTCGACGCCGTGGCATCCGAAGGAGAGCTGGACGTTGCCATCGAGAAGGTCGTGACGTCGCTGCTGGCCTGCGGTCCCCTGGCCCTGCGAAGTCAGAAGGCACTGCTGCGGCAATGGGAGGAGCTGCCGCTGAAGGAGTCGATCGATGTCTCGATCGGAGCGTTCGGACGATCTTTCCTGACCGACGAGCCCACCCGGCTGATGCAGCACTTCATCGACCGGAAGCGGTAGCAACTTTCTCCAAGTTTCCTGCGGCTTTCTGCGGGAGACTGGCCCAACGGTCGCGAAGTTCCCATGGTCGCCTTTTCCAAGCGAGCCTTGGAGTTTTCTTTGTCTCGACATGATTATATGATAAGCATCATGCATCTCAGGATGCCCTCTCGTAGCCGCATCCGGCCTGTCGTGATCCTGTCCACTGCCTCTCGTCGAGACGACGGCGATTGCGGTCGAACGCTAGCGAGCACCCGATGTCCCGAAACGAGGGAACATTGTCGTTCATGTCTCGCGCTCCTTCTGACAGAATGAGCGCCAATTCTCGGATTGGACCAGGACTCTCATGATCTCGAACTGGCTCGCAGCAGCGCTCGGCAGGCGCAACATCCATTATGGCTGGGTGATGGTCGGCCTGACCTTCTTCACGGCCCTGGTCTCGGCCGGCACGGTCGGCGCGCCCGGCGTGTTCATCGTGCCGCTGCAGCAGGAGTTCGGCTGGAGCACCGCCGAGATCTCCTCCGCGCTGTCGATCCGCTTCGTCCTGTTCGGGCTGATGGCGCCGTTCGCGGCTGCCCTGCTCAACCGTTACGGCCTGCGCACCATCACGCTGCTGGCACAGCTGATCGTGGTGTCGGCGCTGCTGGCGTCGCTGGCGATGACGCAGGTCTGGCACCTCGTGCTGCTGTGGGGCGTCGTGATCGGCATCGGCACCGGCATGACCGCGCTGGTGCTGGGCGCCACGATCGCCACCCGCTGGTTCGTCGCGCGCCGCGGACTCGTCGTCGGCATCCTCACCGCCAGCGTTGCGACGGGGCAGCTGGTGTTCCTGCCGCTGCTCGCGAGCCTGACCGAGCGGCTCGGCTGGCGCACGGCGCTCGCGCTGGTCTGCATCGCGCTCGGCGTCTCCGCGACGGCCGTTCTGCTGCTGATGCGCGACCGGCCGAGCGATCTCGGCCTGCGCCCGTTCGGCGACAAGGGCAGCGATCCGATCGCGGCGCCCGCCCCCGTCACCACGCCGATCCTCGCCGCCGCGCTCGGCACCCTGCGCGATGCCGCCAAAGCACCCGTGTTCTGGATGCTGTTCGCGACGTTCTTCATCTGCGGCGCCTCGACCAACGGGCTCGTGCAGGTGCATCTGATCCCGATGTGCCTCGACTTCGGCATCCCGCAGGTCCAGGCCGCGAGCCTGCTCGCTGCGATGGGCATGTTCGACTTCGTCGGCACCATCCTGTCGGGGTGGCTGTCGGATCGCTATGACAATCGCTGGCTGCTGTTCTGGTACTACGGCCTGCGCGGTCTCTCGCTGTTGTTCCTGCCGTTCACCGACTTCTCGTTCTATGGCCTGTCGCTGTTCGCGATGTTCTACGGCCTCGACTGGATCGCCACCGTGCCGCCGACGGTGCGGCTGACGGCGCAGCGGTTCGGGGCGGAGCGCGCCAACCTGGTGTTCGGCTGGGTATTCGCCGGACATCAGCTCGGCGCCGGCACCGCCGCATTCGGCGCCGGCCTGTCGCGCACCTTGCTGCAGAGCTATCTGCCGGCGTTCTTCATCGCCGGCGCGCTCTGCATCATCGCAGCCCTGCTCGCGATCGCCATCTCGCGGCAGGCCAAGCCTGCCGCGGCGTAGCCTCACGGCCGCGTCGTCATCGCAGTCGGCGGCCCCGGCGTCCGCAGCGGCTCGGCGAGACGCGCGAACTCGCACAACAGCGCGCGCGTCTTGCGGGGGTCGATGATCTCCTCGACCCAGAACTTCTCGGCCGAGCGGAACGGCGAGCGCAGCTTGTTGAGCCGCTCCTCGATCTCCTTCAGCTTGGCCTTCGGATCCGGCGCCGCGTCGATCTCGGCACGATACGCCGCCTCGATGCCGCCCTCGAGCGGCAGCGAGCCCCAATGCGCCGACGGCCAGGCGTAGCGCATCGAGAACCGGTCGGCCGGCTGATGCACGACGCCGGCGACGCCGAAATTGTTGCGCACGATCACCGTGCACCAGGGCACCGTGGACTGATTGACCGCCGCCATCGCGCGCACGCCATGCCGAATGGTCGCCGCCTTCTCGGCCTCGAGGCCGACCATGAAGCCGGGGCAATCCATCAGATAGACGATCGGCAGATGGAAGGTCTCGGCGAAATCGACCCAGCGGATCACCTTCTGGCAGGCATCCGCCGTCCACGAGCCGCCGAAGTGATAGGGATCGCTCGCCAGCATCATGACAGCGCGGCCTTCGAGCCGCGCCAGCCCGATGATGATCGGACGACCGTAATTCTGCGCCACCTCGAAGAACGAGCCGCTGTCGACCACGGACTCGATGATCGGCCGCATCTTGTAGACGCGCCGGCGATCCCGCGGCACCGCGCTGATCAGCAGCTCGTCGGTGCGCTGCGGATCGTCGGTGCAGGGCAAGGTCGGCGGCAGGTCGTAGACCGATGACGGCAGATACGACAGGAAGCGGCGCGCGCAGGCGAACGCTTCCGCCTCGGTGTCGACCGCATGGTCGACGCCACCGGCTTTGGTCTGGATGTCGGCGCCGCCGAGCTCCATCTTGCCCAGGTCCTGGCCCAGCCGCTTCACGACCGGCGGTCCGGCGACGAACATCGCCGACTGCCTGGTCATGACCGAGTAGTGGCTCGCCGCCAGCCGCGCCGCGCCCAATCCAGCGACCGAGCCGAGGCCGAGGCCGACGACCGGCACCAGCGACATGTTCTCGGTCGTGTAGCGGTACCAGCGATTGCCGCCGATGCCGCCCGGCAGATTGGCCGCGCCCTTGGTCTCGATGGTCTTGACCGAGCCGCCGCCGCCGGAGCCTTCGATGATGCGGATGATGGGCAGACGGAAGTCGTGCGCCATCTCCTCGGCCATCAGCGGCTTGGCGGCGATCGAGGCATCGGCGGAGCCGCCGCGCACGCTGAAATCGTCGCCGACCACGACGACGGTGCGGCCGTCGACGCGCCCGCGCCCGAACACGCAATTGGCGGGCGTCACATGCTTCAGCTCGCCCTGCTCGTCATACTCGCCGAGACCGGCGATGGCGCCGATCTCGTGGAAGCTGCCGGGATCGACGACGCCGTCGATGCGCTCGCGGACCGTGAGGCGGCCCTGGTCGTGCTGACGCTTGACCTTGTCAGGCCCGCCCATCTCCCGCGCGAAGGCCTCGCGCCGCGCCAGCTCCTCGAGCTCCGGCTGCCAACTCATTCGTTCCCCCTGCCCCGGTGATGGTCTTGTTCTTATGATTGGTCTTCGTGGTCACCTGAAGGGGCTTTCTCTCCATCCGGCTGTTGAAGACGTCGGCTTCAGCGCCCTGCAGCAGCGCTGCGATATTGCGGCCGAGCTCGCGCATCGGCTGCGCCACCTCGTCGTGCAGGCGCTGCTCATCGTACATTGCCGACAGCAGGCCGATCGTGAGCACGACATTGGTCTGGTACTGCGGCGACCACACCGGCAGCGCGAGGCCGTTGATATGCGGGCTCCACAGGCCGCAGGCGACCACGTAGCCGTGCTCCCTGAGGAACTGCCTGTTGTGCTCGAGTCGAGGCCGCAGCAGCTGCGCTGCGTCCGGCATCTCGCGCTCCATCTCGGCGAGCAGCGCATCGCCGACCTCGGGCTCGAGCGCCGCGACATAGGCGTGACCTGCGGCCGTCGAGGCCATCGAGATGCGGCTGCCGGTGGTCTCGTGCAGGCCGAGCGCATTGGCGGCGCGACCGAACTCCAGATAGACCAGATGAAACTGATCGGGGATGACGAAGCCCACGGTGCCCGGCAGTTGCTCGGCGACATCCTGCAGGCGCTGCCGGATCAGATTGCGCAGCTGCAAGCCGCGGGTCATCGACGTGCTCATCGCGACCGCGCTCGGACCAATGCGATATTTCTGATCGCGCGGCAGATAGACCAGCTGGCCCATCCGCGTCAGCGTGTGCGTGAGCCGCGACACCGTCGAGCGCGGCAAGCCGCAGCGGTTGGAAATTTCCAGATTGCCGAGCCGCGAATCGTGCCCCTCGAAACAACGAAGCACGTCGAACGCCCGCGACACCACCTGAATGACCTCGCCCTCACCGGCGAGATCTCCCGGCAGCATGCCCACCCTGCTCAATCGCTCAGACCGTCGTCCCATGCGCGTTCCACTCAATTCCATGATGCGGAATTAAATTCCGCTTACAGAACAAGCTAGCCCAGTGCTTTTGCCCCCACAACACAAGAGCGTTTCCAAAACCCACCGTTCTTCAGCGTGTTGGCACAAGACGCGACCTCTCAGCGCAAGTCGCTCTGGCATGCCAGACATGAAGC
Organism: Bradyrhizobium sp. HKCCYLS2038; assembly: GCF_051167655.1. Classification (NCBI taxonomy): domain Bacteria; kingdom Pseudomonadati; phylum Pseudomonadota; class Alphaproteobacteria; order Hyphomicrobiales; family Nitrobacteraceae; genus Bradyrhizobium; species Bradyrhizobium sp. HKCCYLS2038. Next base: position 259,466 of record NZ_JBNPTM010000002.1, read on the forward strand.
TCATCGAAGGTGCCAAGCCACCGCGAGCGCGGCTGCCGAGGCTCACGCGTTGAGCAGCGGCAACATTTGACCAGCGCTGCCCCAAGTGTGGGCTGGCCGCTCCACCGCGGCTGCGACATAACCAGCACGCCGTCCAAGTCCCCGCCGAGCTTGCCATGACCACCGAACACCAGCGGCCCGTCCGCAATCCGCAACATTGGGCCTCCGCGGCGATGCCGCCGCTGCAGCGCTTTCTCTCGGCCTGCCATGCCGACTTCTGGCCCGATCATGACGGCGCGGTCGCGAACTACATTCCCGAACTCAGCAAGGCCGATCCGGCGCATTTCGGCATCAGCCTCGCGACCCTCGACGGCCATGTCTACGAAGTCGGCGACAGCCAGGTGCCGTTCACGATCCAGTCGATGTCGAAGCCGTTCGTGTTCGCGCTCGCGCTGGACATCCTCGGCTCCGACGCGGTCGAGCGCGTGATCGGCGTCGAGCCGTCCGGCGATCCCTTCAACTCGATCCGGCTGAATTCCGACAACCATCCGTTCAACGCGATGGTCAATGCCGGCGCCATCACCTGCAGCGGCCTGATCCGGCAGGCCCGGCACGCCGACGCCTTCGAGACCATTCGCGACGCGCTCGGCCGCTTCGCCGGCCGCAAGCTCGACGTCGACGATGCGGTGTTCGCATCGGAAGCCGCGACCGGCGACCGCAACCGCGCCATCGCCTACATGCTGCGCACCTCCAGCGTGATCAAGGAGCCGGTCGACGACGTGCTCGCCGTCTACTTCCGGCAATGCGCCGTGCTGGTCACGGCGCGCGACTGCGCGATCATGGCCGCGACATTGGCGAATCGCGGCGTCAATCCGGTCACCGGCGAGCAGGTCGTGACGCCCTACGCCGTGTCGCGAACGCTGTCCGTGATGACGTCCTCCGGCATGTATGACTTCGCGGGCGAATGGATCTACCGCGTCGGCATCCCCGCCAAGAGCGGCGTCGGCGGCGGCATCCTGGCGAGCCTGCCGGCTCGGCTCGGCCTCGGCAGCTACTCGCCCCGGCTCGACGGCCACGGCAACAGCGTGCGCGGTATCAAGGTATGCGAGGCGCTGTCGGCGCATTACGGCCTGCACATGCTGAACCGTTCCGACGATGCCCGCACCACGATCATCGCCGACTACGACATCGGCGCCAGCCCGTCGCGCCGCAGCCGGCGCGCGCAGGAACGCAACATCCTCACCGCGCATCCCGATGCCGTACGCGTCCTCGAGCTGGTGGGGACGCTGTCCTTGTCCAACGTCGACTACGTCTCGCGGCAGCTCGCCAATAACGCCCGTCCGCAAGTCGTGATCTTCGACCTGCACCGCGTCACCGCGATGACACAAGCCGGCCTGCGCCTGCTTGCCGAGCTGTTCCACGAGCTGGCGGATTTCCACGTGACCGTGGTGCTGTCGGGCATCCGCCGGACGTCGCCGGAATGGCAGGAGATCACCGCGCGCACCGGCGACATCCGCAACGTTCGCGACTTCTATCTGCTCGACACCGCGATCGAATGGGCCGAGGACCAGATCGTCTATCGCTACGGCGGTGCGATCGACTTCCTCGAGACAACCGAACTCGCTGAGCAGCCGCTGCTCGCGGGACTCTCCGCCGACGAGCGCCACGAGCTCGCGGCGCTCGCGACCATCCGGCACTATCAGCAGGGCGAGCGCATCATCGGCGCCGGCGACGCCGCGCATTCGCTGTTCTTCCTGCGCTCCGGCGTGGTGCACGTCACGCTGCCCGACGGCATCCGGCTGGCGACGCTCACGGCGGGTCAGTGCTTCGGCGAAATGGCGCTGCTGGAGCCGGTGCGCTCCGCCGATGTCATCGCCGACTTCTCGGCCACCGCCTTCGAGGTCACACTCGACGATTTCGAGCGGTTCCGCGCCCGGCATCCGCAGGCCGGCGAGCGCATCATGCGCAATCTTGCTCGGCTCCTCGCCGAGCGCCTGACGATCGCCAATGCGCGATTGAACCTGCTCGCTGCGGACTAATCCCCTCATCCGACCGTCATTTGGAAATAAAACCTCACGTCCTCACTCGTATTTGTACGGGCTCGCCTAAACGTTACCGGGACTCGGTCGCAGGACAACCATAACGGAGCCCAATTCGCGCCGCATTACCCGACGATCTTCTGAACCGTCGATGAACGCCGAGTGGGGACTCGCGAAGCAGACGTCGACGCGGGGTGTTCCGAGTGAAATTCCAGCCGACCGTTGCGTGTGTATTTGCGCCACGGGAAGTCGTGTCCAGTGTCCAGGGAGGAAACGGCATGAAGGAAGCCACTAAGAGGGCAACATCGGAGGCACTCGCACACATGCTGGCCGTGACGTCGATGATCGTCATCGCCAGCGTCCTGTTCTACGGGCGATGAAGGGCTGTCTGGAGGTTCTGCGTCGCAGTTTCTTCATCGCCCGTAGGTGGGATTGTGAGCGTGATTGCTCACGCGAATGACCGAGTTGAGTTGCGTTGAGTTAGTAAGCGTAGCGTAGAGTATTGCGTCAATCGCGCGGCGATCCGGGTCGGGACGAAATGTGTTGTGCGTATCGTCCCGCCTCGGTCGCCCGCGACTGGCTTTTGCGTTTCTGATCGCACGATCTGGGCTCATTTCGGCTTCCCGAAATAGGGCACGAGACCGCCGGCAAAGTCCTTGAACCGTGCCGCGACCACATCACCGATCGCGAGATCGTGGTCGCCATGGGCCATCATCCGGAATCCTTCCCGCATATCGACCAGCACGATGTTGTAGGGCACGTGCGCGCGCGTCTCCGGCGTCGCGGCGCGGCAGACCAGCGACGTGGCGTAGATGGTGCCCTCGCCGCTTGCGATGTGGTCCGTGAGCGCAAGCGAGCCGCAGACCGCGCAGAAGTCGCGGCGGAAATACTGCACATGCGCGCAGCAGGCGCAGCGCTGGTAGCGAATCGCCGCGGTGCCCCTGGTCCAATCAGCTGATTCGGTCATCGGACCCGCTCCCAGAACATGCTGACATGCGAAGACAGCACACCGCCGTCGCCGTGCAGCAGCGCAAGCGCCGCATTGCGGACCTGCCGCGAACCTGCCCGCCCCGTCATTTGCAGATGCGCCTCATTGAGATGCGCCATCGCGCCGCCGACGCCGCAATGGCCATAGCTGAGGAGGCCGCCATGAGTGTTGAGCGGCACGCCGCCGTCGCGGCTGAAATGGCCGTCCCTCACCCGCACAGCCGCCTCGCCGCGACGGGCGAGCCCGAGGTCTTCGAGCAGCATGCACAGCGTGATCGTGAAGCTGTCATAGACCGCCGCGTAATCGACGTCGGCGACCTCGACACCCGCGGCCGCCTTGGCTTTCCTGATCGCGATCTCGGCTCCGAGCTCGCTCAAGGCCGGCGCGGCCGTGACGTGCTGATGGGTGTGCGCCTGGGCGCAGCCGCGCACCCGCACCGCTGTTGCTGAGGTCGGCTCGCGGCTGACGATGATCGCAGCGCCGCCATCGGACACCGGGCAGCAGTCGAGCAGCTTCAGCGGCCGCGCCACCGGCTTCGACGCCATCACGTCGGCTACGGTGATCGCCTCGTGAAACTGCGCGCCGGGATGGTCGAGCGCATGCCGGCGCATCAGCACGGCGAACTCGGCGAGGTCCTCCTCGGTGACGCCGTGCTCGTGCATGTAGCGCGAAGCGACGAGACCGTAATAGGCCGGGATCGTCGGGCCGAGCGGCAGCTCGTAGTCGGGATGTCCGACCTGCGCCAGCGCCTGAATCGAGGCATCGCGACTCTGCCCTGTCAGCCGGTTCTCGCCGGCGACGACCAGCATGTTCCTGACGACGCCGGCCTCGACGAGGTGATGCGCGAGCATCACCATGGCGAGCCCCGTGGCACCGCCGACCTGCACCGCGTGGGCATAGGACGGCGTAATGCCGAAATGCTCGGCGAACACGGTGGCGAGCATGATGTGCGGCGACACCGTCGAATAGCCGCAGAGAATGCCATCGATGTCGCGTCGAGAGAGCTCGGCATCGTCGAGCGCGAGCTGCGCCGCCATGCTCATGAGGTCGAGCGAGGAGCGGCCATCGTGACGGCCGAACGAGGTGAGACCGGTGCCGGTGATGTAGGTCATCGTGCCACCACCTCCGCCGTCATTCCGGGGCGCGCGTCAGCGCGAGCCCGGAATCCATAGCCACAGGAAGTCGCGTAGGGCACACACGTGGTTGGCATCCGGCCTCACGACATCTGCCTGGGGTTATGGATTCCGGGCTCGCCCTTCGGGCGCCCCGGAATGACGTGGGGAGAGAGCGTGGGCATGTCATGGTCAAAATCATCTTCAATACGACTTCGGCAGGCCGAGCACCTTCTCGGCGATGAAGGACAGGATCAGTTGCGGGCTGATCGGCGCGATACGGGGGATCAGGGATTCGCGTAAGTAACGCTCGACATGATATTCGCGCGCGTAGCCGAAGCCGCCATGGGTCATCACCGCCTGCTCGCAGGCATGGAAGCCGGCCTCGGCGGCGAGATACTTCGCGGCATTCGCGGCCGGGCCGCAGGCCATGCCCTGGTCGTATTGCCAGCCGGCCTGCAGCACCATCAGCCAAGCCGCTTCCAGCTCCATCCAGTTCTTCGCCAGGGGATGCTGGATGCCCTGGTTCTGGCCGATCGGACGGTTGAACACGTTGCGCGCTTTCGCATAGGCCGATGCGCGCGACAGCGCGAGATGACCGAGGCCGACGGCTTCGGCGGCGATCAGGATGCGCTCCGGGTTCATGCCGTGCAGGATGTAGTCGAAGCCCCGCCCCTCCTCACCGAGGCGATCCTCGACCGGAATCTCGAAATCCTCGAAGAACAGCTCGTTGGAGTCGACCGGCTTGCGGCCCATCTTCTCGATCTCGTGCACCTTGATGCGGCTGCGATCGAAATCCGTGTAGAACAGGCTGAGCCCATGGGTCGGGCGCTCGACCTCCTCCAGCGGCGTCGTGCGCGCCAGCAGCAGGATCTTCTCCGCGACCTGCGCGGTCGAGATCCACACCTTCTGGCCGTTGACGACGTAGCGGTCGCCCTTGCGCACCGCGCGGGTCTTCAACTGCGTGGTGTTGAGGCCCGTGTTCGGCTCCGTCACCGCAAAGCACGCCTTCTCGCTGCCATCGACGATGCCCGGCAGCATGCGCGCGCATTGCTCCCTAGTGCCGAACACGACCACCGGATTGAGCCCGAACACGTTCATGTGGATCGCCGAGGCGCCGGACATGCCGGCACCGGATTCCGCAATGGTGCGCATCATGATCGCTGCATCGAGAATGCCGAGGCCGGAGCCGCCATATTCCTCGGGAATGCAGATGCCGAGCCAGCCGGCGTCGGCCATCGCCTTGTGGAAGTCGGCGGGAAAGCCGCCCTCCTTGTCCTTCTTCAGCCAGTAGGCATCATCGAAATCAGTGCAGATCCTGGCCACCGCATCGCGGATGGATTCCTGATTGGCGGAGAGCGCGAAATCCATCGATCACTCCTTCGCAGGCGACGGTGTCGTTACGCCGTCGCGGATCATCGCGGCGATCTCATCAGCCGAGAAACCGAGTTCGCGCAAGATCTCCTCGCCGTGCTCATTGGGTCGTGCAGCGAGCCGCTGCGGCTCGGCCCTGGTCTCCGACCAGGTCGCCGAGACGCGCGTGGTGCGGATCGGGCCTTCGGTCGGATGTTGGACGACGGGAAAGAAATCGGTCGCGACGAGGTGCGGGTCGTGCAGCAGGCTTTCGAGGTCGTGCATCGGCATGACCGGGATGTCGCCGGCGTCCAGCAGCCGGGTCCACTCGGCCGTCGTCTTCGTCAGGAAGATGCGCGCAAGCTCGGCGTAGACAACATCGATGTTGGCGGCGCGATGCGCAAACGTGTTGAAGCGGTCGTCGGCGCGCAGATCGGTGCGGCCGGAGGCCGTGAAGAAGGCGTCCCATTGCTTGTCGTTGTAGACGATGACGCAGATGTAGCCGTCGGACGTCTTGTAGGGCCTGCGGTCCGGCGACAGATGCCGCGCATAGCCGCCCTTGTCGAGCGGCGGCTCGTAGGTCAGCCCGCCCATGTGGTCGCCCATGATGAACGCCGCCATGGTCTCGAACATCGGCACGTCCAGGCGCTGGCCGCGGCCGGTGCGATCGCGATGCACCAGGCTCGCACAGATGGCGCCGACGGCGGTCAGCCCGACGATGCGGTCGACCAGCGCATTCGGCACATAGCGCGGCGTGCCGTCGCCGGCCACCGCCATCAGATGCGACAGCGCCGCGCCGCCCTGGATCAGATCGTCATAGGCCGGCTTGGCCGCATAGGGCCCATCCTGGCCGAAGCCGAACACGCCGGCATAGACCAGGCGCGGATTGAGCGCTGATATCACCTCGTAGCCGAGATTCAGCCGGGCCATCGCCTGAGGACGGATGTTATAGAGCAGCACGTCGGCATCTTTGACCATGCGCAGCACGGCGTCGCGGCCGGCCGGCTTCTTCAGGTCGAGGCAGATCACGCGCTTGCCGCGGTTGGTGTTGAGGGTCACCGGGCCCATGCCGGGATGACGCCAGGGGCCGATCTTGCGGGTGACGTCGCCGTCAGGCGATTCCACCTTGATGACATCGGCGCCGTAGTCGCCGAGCGTCTGGGCGGCATAGGGCCCCATCAGCACGGTGGTCATGTCGATGACCTTGATGCCCGCAAGCGGTCCCATCGCGGCGTCAGCTCCCTTGTTCGTCGTTGTGGACAGAGCTAACGGCACGGGCGGTTCCGGAGCAAGCGGCTGCGCGCGTATGGGGCCATGCGTCCGCTTTCCGCTCGCGCAACATTCCGTGGCGCGGATCACGGTCCGCAAGCGCTGCGTTGCACCAGATGTTCCATGCGGCAACCAGCATTCTAGGATTCCCATTCAACGTTCAGGTGTGTCAGCATGCTGGTCCAACATCCAAAAACACAGTTAGGGAGAACGCTTTCATGACGCTGTATCAGGGCAAGTGCTTCTGTGGCGCGGTCGAGCTGGAGGCCGATGGCGAGCCGGAGGCGATGGGCTATTGCCATTGTTCGTCGTGCCGCTCGTGGTCGGCGGGTCCGGTCAACGCCTTCACCTTGTGGAAGCCGGCGAACGTGCGGGTGACCAAGGGCGCGGACGCGATCGGCACCTATCACAAGACCGACATGAGCCACCGCAAATACTGCACGAAGTGCGGCGGCCATTTGATGACCGACCATCCGCCGCTCGGCATGATCGACGTCTATGCCGCGACGATCCCGACGTTGAAGTTCGCGCCCGGTGTGCACGTCAACTATGCGGAGAGCGTGCTGCCGATCAAGGACGGCCTGCCGAAGCTGAAGGACTTTCCGGCCGAGTTCGGCGGCTCCGGCGAGATGATGCCGGAGTGAGGGCATCGCTGCGAATGGCGAAAGGGCGAGCATCAGAGGCCTCGCGACAGGATCTGTCCGAGCTGTGCTGATCGTTTCCGCCCTCTTCGAAACAGAGGGCGCAGGGAAGGCCGGGTGCCGACTGGCACCCGTGGCCCCCGTGCGAAAGAAAGCACGGGGAGAGAACCACAGGTTCAGCCGGACCGACCCGGCCTTCCCTGCGCGATGGTTTTCACGTTTATTTCGCGCTCTCCTCGGTGCACCGGCTTGTTGGCCACCGTCGCCGTTGGGCTCATCATCACCCGCAGGCTTGGCATCAGCGTCGGGATGCCGGGACCACGCGACTTCACGTCCGCGCCATGCCGTTCGTCCGCGCAGACAAGCTACGCTGCGACACGTCGCGGCCACCGCATCCCTGCTCCAACGTTCGTGACGATCGCGAAGCGCCCCTCGTGGCGAAGCAGGATGACGGGAGTGAAACATGTTTTTCGGAAAAACGAAACAAAAATATTTTTCGCGGCAGGTCTGGACAGGGCAAATCAGGTTGATTGCGCAGGCGAATTCTGGCTATCGGCGCAGGCTCCGAACGCCGTCTCCTGCGCATCGCCGGGAGAACCCGTGAGGCGGATGTCGGGGCCTCGCCCTTCGAGACGCGCGCCAAGTGGCGCGCTCCTCAGGGTGAGGAGCGCCGCGAGCGCAGCAGCTACGACGGACGAGCCGTTCATGGAGCGGCGCGTTCAGGCGATGCTCTCGCATCGCCCTGAGAACCATGAGGCCGCGGCTGTGCCAGACCTCCAACCGTCCAAACGGTCAGCTCACGCCTGCACGTTCTCTGTCCGCTGCGGCGCGAGCTCCGGCGCTGGATCAGGCGGCCGCGTATCCAGCTCCTCGATCATGCCGCGCGCGATCTCGCGCTCGCCCATGATGACCATGTCCGCGCCCAGTGATTTGAGATGCTCGACCTCGGCATCGGAATGCGCGCGCGCCACGATGTGCAGGGCCGGATTGGCGGCGCGGGCCTGCTCGACGATCTGCCCCGCTTCGAACGCCTCGGGGATGGCGATGACGAGCGCATGCGCCAGGGCCGGGTTGGTCGCGCGCAGCACGTTGCTGCGGGCGGCATTTCCCGTGATGGTCTCGACGCCGGCGGCCTTCAGGTGCTTGAGAATGTCTTCCGATGTCTCGACCGCCAGAAACGTATGGCCGCGCTGCTGCAGGGCCTCGCCGACCAGACGGCCGACGCGGCCGTAGCCGACGATGATGGTATGCTCGGCCAGTTCGGTCACCGGGATCTCGGCCGGCGCGGGCGCCGGCGTTGCGGCATCGGCCCGGCGCCGCTCCAGTCGCGGCAGCAGCCGGTCGAGGGCGGCGAACATCAGCGGGTTGAGCATGATCGAGATGATCGCGCCGGCCAGGATCAGGTCGCGGCCTGCTTTTGGCAGCAGGTTGGTGGCGCCGCCGATCTCGGCGAGGATGAAGGAGAACTCGCCGATCTGCGCCAGGCTCGCCGAGATCGTCAGCGCGGTCGAGGCGGGATGGCGGAACGCCACCACGATCAGGAACGCGGCGAGCGACTTGCCGAACAGGATGATGAACAGGGTCGCGAGCAGCGGCCACGGCTCGCGGATGACGCTGGCCGGATCGAACAGCATGCCGGCGGAGACGAAGAACAGCACCGCAAAGGCATCGCGCAGCGGCAGCGATTCCTGCGCGGCGCGCTGGCTCAGCGGCGACTCGCCGAGCATCATGCCGGCGAAGAACGCGCCGAGCGCAAGCGACACGCCGAACAGTTTGGTCGAGCCGAACGCCACCCCGAGCGCGATCGCGAGCACAGCCAAACGGAACAGCTCGCGTGAGCCGGTGTGGGCGACGTAGTGCAGGATCCACGGGATCAGGCGGCGGCCGACCAGCAGCATCACCGCCATGAACACGCCGATCTTGGCGAAGGTCAGCAGCAGCACGCCGGTCAATCCGAGCCCGAACCGGGCGGCGAGCGGATCGGCGGCCACCGCGCCGTTGTCGCCATTCTGCAGGCTGGCGAAGGCCGGGATCAGCACCAGCGCCAGCACCATCGCGAGATCCTCGACGATCAGCCAGCCGACCGCGATGCGGCCGCGCTCGGTGTCCATCAGCCTGCGCTCCTGCAGCGCGCGCAGCAGCACCACGGTGCTGGCGACGGACAGCGCGAGGCCGAAGACAAGGCCGCCGCCGATCGACCAACCCATCGCCCAGCTCAGCGCCATGCCCATCAGCGTGGCGACCGTGATCTGCACCACCGCACCGGGCACGGCGATGGCGCGCACCGACATCAGGTCCTTCAGCGAGAAATGCAGGCCGACGCCGAACATCAAGAGGATGATGCCGAGCTCGGCGAGCTCGGTCGCCAGCGCCTGATCGGCGACGAAGCCGGGCGTGAACGGGCCGACCGCGACGCCCGCGAGGAGATAGCCGACCAGCGGCGGGAACCGGAACCGCTGCGCGAGCGCTCCGAAGACGAAGGCCAGTCCGAGGCCGGCGACGATGGTCGCGATGAGGGGTGTGTCGTGCGGCATCTGAACTTGTTGCACAGGCCACTGCGGGATGCACCGCGACCAAGTGAGGCACAGTTCCAGGGGAACATGTTGTGGGACCCGGCAGAGGCCCGCGCAAAAGCCATGGTCAACGCCGCCCGGAGGTCCCTATGATCGATGGCAGCCAGCATGGGGACGCTCGAGACAATGCCCGCCGATCTCGTCCAGACCTTCCGCTCTTTTGCCTACAACAACGCCTGGGCCAATCACCGGCTGCTGGCGGCCTGCGGCCAGCTCAGCGCCGAGGACTTCGCGGCCGAACGCACCGGCTTCTTCCCGAGCCTGCAGAGGACGCTGAACCACATCTACATCATCGACCTGTTCTACATCGATGCGCTGGAAGGCGGCTGGCTCGGCCCGATGGCCTGGCAGAACGAGGTGCCGTTCCCGCGCCTCTCCGACCTCGTCAAGGCGCAGAGCGCGATGGACCGCCGGTTGATATCGTTCTGCGAGACGCTGACGCCGGCACGGCTGGACGAGACCGTGCGCATCAATCGCGAGACAAGGGTGCAAAACGAACGCTGCGACCGCCTGCTGCTGCATCTGTTCCAGCACGACATCCACCACCGCGGCCAGGCGCATGCGATGCTGTCAGCGACGTCCGTGAAGCCGCCGCAGCTGGATGAGTTTTTTCCGGCGGATGATGCGGGCTTGCGGGCGAAGGATTTCAGCGAGCTCGGGTTTAGCGAAGAGAAGGTGTGGAAGCCGTAGCCGGGCTGCGTGCGCAGGAGGCACACTCTCTCCGTCATTCCGGGGCGCGCGCAGCGCGAGCCCGGAATCCATAATCACAGGCGGGGATGGGTAGAAGGCAAGCGCCACGAGCGTCTCGCGCCTCATGGCGGCTGGTGGCTATGGATTCCGGGCTCGCGCTGCGCGCGCCCCGGAATGACGAGGAGGAGAGATCAGCGCGAGTTGTCTTCCCATGCGGCGCGCGCGAGTCGGTACACGACCTGCCGCCGCAGCGGACTATCCGGCTCGATGCGCGGATGATCGAAATCGGACGCAGCATCTCTGATCATGCCGAGCTTGCGCATCACATTCTGCGACGCAAGGTTGGCGGGCGCGGCATAGGCGATGAACTTATCGAGACCGAACTTGTCGAAGCCGAAGGGGAGCGCCGCCCGTGCCGCTTCGGTGGCAAAGCCCTGCCCCCAACCCGCGCGCGCCAGCCGCCAACCGATCTCCACCGCCGGCGTGAACGGCGCTTCGAAGAAGATCCTGAACAATCCGGCCGCGCCGAGGAATGTGCCGCTGGCGCGGTCCTCGACCACCCAGAAGCCGAAGCCGTGCTCGGCCCAATGCTTGATCTGAAAATCGATCCATTGATCACAGGCCTGCCGCGTCGGCAGTGCGCGGAGATACTGCATGACCGCCGGATCAGCCGACATCGCCGCAAACGGCGCACGATCCTCGTCGCGCCATTCGCGCAAGGTGAGACGGTCGGTTTCGATGATCATGGCAGGGACTTACATCTTCTTTGGTGCAGGCCGCGCCACGTCTTCGCCTGCATCTCTCGCCGTCGAGGATTGACAGCCACCTCTGCTTGCGTCAACCTGCCGGTAGGTTGATACGACCTGCCGGTTGCGCCCTTCCCAGGGATTGGTGAACGTATCGAGCCTTTGTGGCCTCCCCCTTTGCCCGAGCGACCGGGTCAGCAACGCAACCACCTGACATGCCTGGTTCGCTCCTGCAGAGGATTGAGCGATGCGCGATTTTCGCGATGCCAAGGTCATGGCGCAGACACTGCGCGACTCCCTGAATACCAAGTCCATCACCATCAGCCACAGTCACAGCCTGGAGCTGGTCTCCCGGATGTTCGGTGTGGCCGACTGGAATACATTGTCGGCGTTGATCAAGAGCGGTGAAGGCACCAAGCTGACGCGGCCGCCGGTCATTCAAGCTGACATACAGCGGCGTCCGGCAATTCCAGTGCGCGATTTCGTCCCCTTTCCAGGCGCCACGCACCCACTGTTCGTGGGGCGCGCGAAGACGGTCAACGCGCTCAACGACGCTTTCGCGAGACAGAGCGATGTCGTGATTACGCTGCAGAGGCAGCGCGCGGTGGACGAGCCCAGCCTTGCTGATCTGCATCAGATCGGCCTGCGCGCCGACCTTGTCGAGCTGACGCCGCTGCCGGACGGCACGCTGAAGGTACAGGTTCGGATCGGACGCCGCGTCCTGGTCAGGGCGTTCAGCAGCGACACCAGCGCCTTCGAAGCCGAGGTGTCCGACATAAGTGAGGACAGTGCAGCCGATGCGCCGGATCTCGTCCTGCGCGCCGTCACGCGGTTCGAGCGCTACGCTGCGATCCGCAACATCCGCATGCCCGAGGGCTGGCCGCCGTTCGGCGAGGGGCGCCACCCCGGCAGGGTCGCGGACATTATCGCCGCGCTGGTGCTGCTGCCGCTCACGCACAAATATGAGCTGCTCGCGGTGCTCGATCCGGTCAAGCGCCTTGAGCTCGTCGAGTCGCTGCTCGATGTGACGGCGCGACCGGTGTCGTCAGGGCTGCAGGCGACACGCCAGCGTGCAATCGCCCATGCGCGCGACCGGCATCATCGCCATGCCACGCTCGAGCATCTGCTGCTAGCATTGATCGAAGACGACAGCGCCGCAGCCGTGATGCGGAGTTGTCGCGCGAGCCTGAGGCAGTTGCGGACCAAGACCGAGGCCTTTGTGGACACGGAGCTCGCCCACCTCTCGACCGAGGATAGCGACATCGCGCAGCCGACGGACGCTTTCCGGCGCGTCAACGACCGCGCCGCGCTCGCCGCCCAGGAGGTCGGCTACCCCCTCATCACGGGCGCCAACACGCTGCTCGCGCTCTTTCCGGAAACGCGCAGCCCCGCGGCACGGCTTCTCTCCGAGCACGGCGTGACCATGGTACGGGCCGCGAAGGCGGTGGCCGACGGCGTGGGCAAGGAGGAGGCATGAGCCGGATTCGCCGGGCAGCCGCGTCATCGTGAGAAGTGACGCAACGAAACGATCCAGAGTCGCACACGCGGCCCTGGATTGCTTCGCTTCGCTCGCAATGACGGAGGATAGGCCTTGGCCTACTTCATCGGCTCCAGGATCGACACGTAGTTGGCGACTGCGGCGCCGCCCATGTTGAAGATGCCGCCGAGCTTGGCGTTGGGGAGCTGCATACCCTCGGGCGCTGTGCCGGTGAGTTGCATGGCGGTCATGACGTGCATGGAGACGCCGGTGGCGCCGATCGGGTGGCCCTTGGCCTTGAGGCCGCCGGACGGGTTGACCGGCAGCTTGCCGTCCTTGAGCGTCCAGCCTTCCTTGATGGCGCGGGCGCCCTGCCCGCGCGGCGTCAGTCCCATCGCTTCGTACTCGATCAGCTCGGCGACGGTGAAGCAGTCATGGGTCTCGACGAAGGAGAGGTCGGACAAGGTGACCCCGGCCTTCTCCAGCGCGCGCTGCCAGGCCACCGTGCAGCCCTCGAAGGCGAGGATGTCGCGCTTGGACATCGGCAGGAAATCCTGCGCATGCGCTGTCGCACGGACGATCACGGCCTTCGCGAACGACTTGGCGGTCTCGCTGTCGGCCAGCACCAGCGCGGCGGCGCCGTCGGAGACCAGCGAGCAGTCGGTGCGCTTCAGGGGGCCGGCGACGTAGGGGTTCTTGTCGCTCTCGGAGCGGCAGAACTCGAAGCCGAAATCCTTGCGCATCTGGGCGAACGGATTGGCGACGCCGTTCTTGTGGTTCTTGGCGGCGATCAGCGCCAGCGCATCGGACTGGTCGCCGTACTTCTGGAAATAGCCCTGCGCGATCTTGCCGAACACGCCGGCAAAGCCGCCGACGGTGTCGCCGTCCTCCGGCAGGTAGGACGCCTTGAGCAGGTTCTTGCCGATCTCCGGCCCGGGCGTACGCGTCATCTGCTCGACGCCGACGACGAGGACGATCTTCGCAGCGCCGGCGGCGATGGCGCGGATGCCCTGATGGACGGCGGCAGATCCCGTGGCGCAGGCGTTCTCGACCCGGGTCGCCGGCTTGAAGCGCAGCGCGGGATCGGCCTGCAGCACTAGCGAGGCGGTGAAATCCTGCGGCGAGAAGCCGGCGTTGAAATGGCCGAGCACGATCTCGTCGACGTCGCCGGCCGAGATGCCGGCATCGGCGAGCGCCTCATTGGCGACCTTGACGACGAGGCTCTCGACGGTCTCGGCGTCGAACTTTCCGAACGGCGTGTGTGCCCATCCGACGATGCTGGCGGTCATGCTGTCTCTCCCGAATGTCTGTTCCGCTCAGATGGCGACGTGCGCCATCTGAATCCAGGCCTAGGCGGCGTTCTCAGGCGACGAACTTACCACCGAGCTCGTCCTCGATGTGAATCCGGATGATGTCGTCGAACGTCTTTTCCTCAGTGGTGAAGCCGAGCTCGCGGGCCCGCTTGGCCTCGAAATTCCGCGGCCAGCCGGCGACGATGCCGATGATGAAGGGATCGGGCTCCCGCTTGATGCGGTTGGCGACATTGTCGCCGGCGACGCGGCGGAGGGCTGCGATCTGCTCGCCGACGGTGGCGGTCAGGCCAGGCATGGTCAGGTTCCGGCGCGGGCCGATCTTGGCGGTGTCCATGGTCGCGGCGTGCAGCAGGAAGCCGACCGCCGAGCGCGGCGTGGCGTGCCAGTGCTGGACGTCCTCGGACACCGGCAGCACGGCCTCCTTGCCGGCCAGCGGCTCGCGCAGGATGTTGGAGAAGAAGCCGGAGGCCGCCTTGTTGGGCGCGCCGGGGCGGATGCAGATGGTCGGCAGGCGGATGCCGACGCCGTCGAAGAAGCCGCGGCGGCTGTAGTCAGCCAGCAGCAGCTCGCCGATCGCCTTCTGGGTGCCGTAGCTCAACAGCGGCGCGTTGACGAACTCGTCACCGATCGCGTCCGGGAACGGCGCGCCGAACACCGCGATCGACGAGGTGAAGACCAGCCGCGGCTTGTAGCCGTCACCGATCAGCCTGACGGCATCGAACAGCATCCGCGTGCCGTCGAGATTGATGCGATAGCCCTTGTCGAAATCGAGCTCGGCCTCGCCGGAGACGATCGCGGCGAGATGGAAGATCACGTCGGGGCGCGCGGCGACGAGCTTCTCGGCAAAGCCTGGGACAGCGAAATCCCCGGCGATGGTCTCGACCGCGATTCCGGTATCGGGCTTCGCCGGCGCGACGATGTCCTGCAGGGTCATGCGGGTGATGGCGGCCTCGCCGAGACGGCCATCGCGGACCAGCCGCTCCACCAGCTTGCGCCCAACCATGCCGGCGGCGCCGAGAACGAGAATATGCAAGGGAATGCTCCTTGTTTCTTGTTGTTTGATCACAGCCACGGTGATCGCCGCCGCGAATGCGATCGACATTACTGCGCCCTCTCCCCTTGTGGGAGAGGGCATCGCCGGCGGGGCAGCGAACTCGCTTGGGTGAGGGGTTGGTCCCACGGGCACCGCCGTCGCGGAGAGAGACCCCTCACCCGGCAGCCTTCGGCTGCCACCCTCTCCCACAAGGGGAGAGGGCACACCGCCCTTGCAGCCACATCGAATTACTCGACGAGCCCGCCCTACTCCTTCACCGCGCCGGTCATGGCCGACACATAATGCTCGACGAAGAAGGCGTAAAGGATCACGAGGGGCAGCGAGCCGACCAGGGCGCCGGCCATCAGCGATCCCCATTTGTAGATGTCGCCGTCGACGAACTCGTTGACGATCGCGACCGGCACGGTCTTGTTCGGCGTCGATTGCAGGAAGGTCAGCGCGTAGATGAACTCGTTCCAACATAGCGTGAACGAGAAGATGAAGGCCGAGATCAGGCCGGGCACGGCGAGCGGCACCACGATCTTGACCAGGATCTGCCAGCGGCTGGCGCCGTCGATCAGGGCGCACTCCTCGAGTTCGAACGGGATGGTCTTGAAGTAGCCCATCAGCAGCCAGGTCGAGAACGGGATGAGAAGCGTCGGATAGACCAGGATCAGCGACAGCGGCGAGTCAAACAGGCCGTAGGCCTGGATCACCGAGGCCAGCGGAATGAACAGGATCGACGGCGGCACGAGGTAGGCGAAGAAGATCAGCACGCCGACGGTGTCGGCGCCCTTGAAGCGCAGCCGCACGATCGCATACGCCGCCAGCACCGAGGCGAAGATCGACAGCGTGGTCGCGCCGACCGCGACATACATCGTGTTCCACAGCCAGCGCGGATACTGCGTCTCGAACAGCAGTTTCGAAATGTGCTTGAAGGTCGGATGCACCACCCAGAACGGGTTGAACTTCTCCATGTCGATCAGCTGCTCGTCGGGTTTGATCGACGTCAGGCCCATCCAGTAGAACGGGAACAGCAGCACCAGGAGAATGATCCCCAGCGGCAGATACAGCGTGATCAGGCGACGCGGCAGCGACTCGAGGTAGCTCATGCCCTCGGAATCGTCGCCGGCGGCGAGCGCCGCCGCAGTCGCGGTGGCGTTCGATTGGGTCTTGGATTGCAGCGCAGCGGTCTCGGTCATTGGTCGGATCCTTGCTGCCATTTGCGCCGTTGCATGCCGAACCAGGAGATCGCGATCGCCGCCGCCAGGAAGGGGATCATCGCGGTCGCGATCGCGGCGCCTTCGCCGAGACGGCCGGAGATGATGCCGCGCTGGTAGCTCAAGGTCGCCATCAGATGGGTGGCGTTGACCGGGCCGCCGCGGGTCAGCGCCCAGATCAGCTGGAAGTCGGTGAAGGTGAACAGCACCGAGAACGTCATCACGACCGCGATGATCGGCGTCAGCAGCGGATAGGTGATGTAGCGGAAGCGCTGCCAGCTGGTGGCGCCGTCCAGCGTCGCGGCCTCGTACAGCGACGGCGACACGGTCTGCAGGCCGGCGAGCAAGGTGATCGCGACGAACGGCACGCCGCGCCAGATGTTGGCGATGATGACGGAGGCGCGCGCCCAGGAGGTGTCGCCGAGGAAGTTGATGTTCTGGGTGATCAGGCCGAGCTTGATCAGCGACCACGAGATGATCGAGAACTGCGAATCATAGATCCACCAGAACGCGATCGCCGACAGCACCGTCGGCACGATGAAGGGGATCAGCACGATGGCGCGGATCATCGCCTTGAACGGCATGTGCCGGTTCAACAGCAGCGCCAGATACAGTCCGATCGCGAATTTGATGGCTGATGCCACGATCGTGTAGAGCAGCGTGTTGAACACCGACAGCCAGAAGATCGAATCGTCCCACAGCCATTCGTAGTTCTCGATACCGACGAAGACGCCGCTGCGGCCGATCTTCTCGTCGGTGAAGCTCATCCAGACGCCGAGCCCCAGCGGATAGGCCAGGAACAGGATCAGGAACGCCGCCGCCGGCAGCATGAACCACAACGCGATGACGTTGCGATTGGTCTTGATGCGCACCCATGCCGAGGGCTCGCCGACGGCGGCGCCCGAAGGCATGGAGGTCTGAATGGTACTCATTGTATCGAGCAGCTCCCTTCGAACCGGAGGGTGGGCAAATCAAAGGTGCTCACCGGCGTTCGGGATAGATCTGTCATTCGCGACGAACCCGTAGGGTGAGCAAAGGACCTCGGCGCGGTGCGTGTACCGCGTCGAGGCCGTGCCCACCATTCGGTGGTGCGACAAAGCCGGTGGGCACGGCGCGGGAGAGATCGCGGGACTTCTCCGCGATCCCGGCGCGCCTTTGCCCACCCTACGCGGTTAGCCTCAGCGGAAGATGCGCTTGGCAGACCGCTCGGCGGTCGCCATCGCCGTCTTCACGTCCTCGCGTCCCGTGCAGTAGTTCGCGAACATGTCGACCACGACGAAGTCGGCGATCGCGGCCGCGGCCGCCTCGCCGAGCTTGCCGAGGCCGGCCGGCGTGGTCGCGGTCGCAGCGACCTCGCGATACGGCGTGTTCTTCGGATCCACCGTCCAGATCGGATTGGCGTCGTACCCCTTGAGGAAGTGCGAGAGGTAGCCCTGCGCCGCCTCGATCCACGGATTGAACTGCTCCGGCTCCAGCATGAAGGCGGTGAACGCCTTGCAGGTCTGCGGGAACTTGGAGAAGTTGAACACCAGGATCGGGAAGCCGAGATGCATTTCGCGGGTCTTTCCGTCCAACCCGGGCGGCAGATGCGCGTGGTTCATGTCCTCGGCGATCTGCGGCGCCTCCTTCTTGGCGGTGACGTAGATCGAGATGCCGTTGACGGTCGCGTAGAGCTGGCCGGCCAGGAACGCCTTGTTGTTCGAGGAGTCGTTCCACGACGCGGTGCCCGGCACGAAATTGTCGTACAGGCCCTTGACGTATTCGAGCGCCTTGGCCGTCTCCGGCGAGTTGATGACGACCTTGTTGTCCTTGTCGATCAGGTTGCCGCCGTGCGCCCACAGCGCCCAGTGCGTCCAGCCGTTGGCGTCGCCCGAGGCGTGACCGAGCGCCATGCCGCCCGGCGTGCCGTTCTTGTTCATCGCCTTGAAGAACTCGGACATGCCGGCGAGATCGTTCGGGAACGACTTGAAGCCGGCCTTCTCGGCTGCCGAGATGCGGTAGTTGATGAGGCCGCCGGTGGCCGCCACGGGAATGCCGATCCACTTGCCGTCGAGCATGCCGTAGGCCTTGCCGGAATCGGTCCAGCCGCCGCACTTCTTGCCGAGGTAGTCGGCCACGTCGGTCATGTCAACGCACTTGTTCGAAAACAGGAAGGGCAGCGTGTAGAGGCCCCACACCATGTCGAGCCCCTGCCCGGTGTTGGCCGCGACCGAGGCCTTGGGCTGGACGTCGTCATAGGATTCGTTGGAGACGTTGATGGTGACGTTGTTGGCCTTCTGGAAGGCGTCGACGATCTTCATGAAGGCCACGTCCTCGGCCTCAACGAAGCGCTTCCAGCGCATCATGTTGACCTTGGCGCCGGGCTCCGGCTTGAAAGGCGAGGTCTGCGCCCACGCCTTGGCGTAGCCGAGCAGTTCGTCGGCCGACATCGTCGCCGCGGCCGCCAGCAGGGTCGCGCCGCCCTTCAGCATAGACCGCCGGTCCGTGAGGAAATTCGTCATCTGAAGTTTTCTCCCGTTGATATTGATTGTTTTGTTTGTTGTCGGCTCGTCGTTCTCTGTCGTCCTGCGTCGGTCGGCCGGCTCAGAGCCTCCGGCCCGTATCCTTGTCGAACAGATGCGCCGCCGACGCGCGCGGACGCAAATGGATCTTCTCGCCGGGGTTGACCTCGTGGCGATCGCGGAACACTGCGATGATGTCCTGGGTGCCGATGCGGGCGACGATCTGCGTCTCCGAGCCGGTCGGCTCGACCACGATGACTTCGGCCTCGATGCCGTCGCTGGCGAGCTCGAGATGCTCGGGCCTGACACCGTAGACCACCGGCCGGCCGTCGGACGCCGCCGGCGCCGTCAGCAGCGGCAGCTTGGCGCCGTTGTCGGTCTCGACATACACCGAGCCATTGGACTTCAGGTGGCCGTTGAGGAAGTTCATCGCCGGCGAACCGATGAAGCCGGCCACGAACTGATTGTCCGGCTTGTCGTAGAGGTCGAGCGGCGAGCCCATCTGCTCGACGATGCCGTCGTGCATCACGACGATCTTGTCGGCCATGGTCATGGCCTCGATCTGGTCGTGGGTGACGTAGACGGTGGTCGTCTTGAGCCGCTGATGCAGTTCCTTGATCTCGGTGCGCATCGCAACGCGCAACTTGGCGTCGAGGTTCGACAGCGGCTCGTCGAACAGGAACACCTGCGGATCACGCACGATGGCGCGGCCCATCGCGACGCGCTGGCGCTGGCCGCCGGAGAGCTGGCGCGGATAGCGGTCGAGCAGCGGCGTCAGCGCCAGGATCTCGGCGGCGCGCGCGACGCCCTTCTTGATGTCCTCGGGCCGTGCGCCGCGCAGCTTGAGCGAGAAGCCCATGTTGTCGGCGACCGTCATGTGCGGATACAGCGCGTAGTTCTGGAACACCATCGCGATGTCGCGTTCCTTCGGCTGCACGTTGTTGACGACACGCTCGCCGATCGAGATGGTTCCGGAGGTGATGTTCTCGAGCCCCGCCAGCATGCGCAGCAGCGTCGACTTGCCGCAGCCCGACGGCCCGACCAGCACGACGAACTCGCCATCCTCGATCGGAATGGTCACGCCATGCAGGACCTCGAATCCGCCGAACGATTTGCGCACGTCGCGAATTTGCACCGACGACATCAATTTCCTCCTCAATGACCGACAGCATCGGCTGCATGTCGGCGGCATTCTGACCGTTGTTCTCGGCCGTTGATCTGGCCGTTTGTCGTTGCTTAGTCTGGCCGTCTTGTTGGTCTTGCTTCGTTGTTCTTGCTTCTTGAGCGCCGCCTCGAACCGTCTCGGTGCCTGCGAAGCTGCAACCAGGCTTCGCGACATTGTCCGTAGTTTGCGCCGCTTTAGCAATGCTTCGCTTAGCAACCGCGTGACAGCGCTGTCAATATCGCTTGTGTACCAGACCGCCTATGCTATGAGCGAAGGATGGGACGGAAACGCATCAAGCCAGGCAAAGTGCGCCTGACCGAAGTTGCGGCGTTGGCGGGCGTCAGCCCGATCACGGTGTCACGCTTCTTCCGTAATCCCGACACCGTCTCGGCCGGCCGCCGGCTGCGGATCGAGAGCGCCGCGAAGGACCTCGGCTACGTCCCGAACCTCGCCGCCCGTGCGCTCGCATCGCAGCGCACCGAGGTGATTGGCGTGCTGATACCTTCGCTGACCAACAACGTGTTCTCCGACGTGCTGCGCGGCATCTACGATGCGTTCGAAGGCAGCCGCTACAGCATCCAGCTCGCCAACACCCGCTACAGCCTGCTGCAGGAGGAGCGCCTGCTGCGGCTGTTTCTGATGCAGAAGCCGGCCGGCCTGATCGTCACCGGCGTCGATCAGACCGCCGAGGGCCGGGCCATGGTTCAGGCTGCCGACTGCCCGGTCGTGCAGATCATGGAGCTCGGCCCGGAGCCGGTCGACATGATGATCGGCTTCTCGCATGTCGACGCTTGCCATGCGGCAATTTCGCATCTTCTCGCCCAGGGCTGTCGGCGCATCGGCTTCGTCGGCGCGCGCATGGACCCCAGGGTGCAGCGCCGGCTTCAAGGCTATCAGAACGCGATGAAGGAGGCCGGCCTGTTCGATCCGCGCTTCATCGTCACGACCGCC
This sequence comes from Bradyrhizobium sp. HKCCYLS2038, assembly GCF_051167655.1. Taxonomy (NCBI): domain Bacteria; kingdom Pseudomonadati; phylum Pseudomonadota; class Alphaproteobacteria; order Hyphomicrobiales; family Nitrobacteraceae; genus Bradyrhizobium; species Bradyrhizobium sp. HKCCYLS2038. The sequence goes on from NZ_JBNPTM010000002.1 coordinate 280,516, forward strand.
GTTCCAACCTCGACGACCCTGGGCGGCAGCCTGTTTTCCGATCTGCTGCTGAAGGCCCCGGACCTCGATGCGGTGTTTTGCGCCAATGACGACCTCGCGCTCGGCGTGCTGTTCGAGTGCCAGCGCCGGCACATCGCCGTGCCGGAACAGCTCGCGCTCGTCGGCTTCAACGACATGGAATTCATGGCCGCCGCGGTGCCCACGCTGACCAGCGTTCGCACCAATCGTTACGAGATGGGGCTGCGCGCGGCTCTGATGATCATGGACGAGATCGAAGGGCGTGTCGTCACCGAGCGCGTCGTCGATCTGGGCTTCGAGGTGATCGAACGGCAGAGCTCGGCCCTGCAAAGGCCAGCTGCGGCGCTGCTGCCCACGGCGGGCCGCGCCTCAGGCACAAAATGGTAGCGCAACCAAAATTGTTGATCTAGAACCACGCCAACGGGACAATGTTGACCGAAAGACGTAGGCAACGTGAGAGGCCGGCCGATGCATCTGATGATGGCAGCCTCACCTCGTGCCATCGCGCCTTAGCAAGGGAGCCCGGACAGTCGCCACGCTGCACTGCGGGAGGAACGAATGACAAAATCCAATGGACATGCCGGCAACGGCGCTGACAAGAGCCGCAAGCTGCGCTCGCAGGCGTGGTTCAACGATCCGCACAATCCGGGCATGACCGCGCTCTATCTCGAGCGCTACCTCAACTACGGCCTGACCCGCGCCGAGCTGCAATCGGGCAAGCCGATCATTGGCATTGCACAAACCGGCAATGATCTGTCGCCCTGCAACCGGCATCACCTCGAGCTGGCACATCGTGTGCGCGAAGGCATCCGCGCCGCCGGCGGCATCGCGATGGAGTTTCCGACCCATCCGATCCAGGAGACCGGCAAGCGCCCGACCGCGGCATTGGACCGCAACCTTGCTTATCTCGGCCTTGTGGAAATCCTGTTCGGCTATCCGCTCGACGGCGTGGTGCTAACCACCGGCTGCGACAAGACGACGCCGGCCTGCCTGATGGCAGCCGCCACCGTGAACATTCCGGCGATCGTGCTCTCCGGCGGACCGATGCTGAACGGTTGGCACGAGGGCCAGCGCACCGGCTCCGGCACCGTGGTGTGGAGGTCGCGCGAGCGGCTCGCCGCCGGCGAGATCGGCTATGAGGAGTTCATGCAGATCGTGGCGTCCTCGGCGCCGTCGGTCGGGCATTGCAACACCATGGGCACGGCCTCGACGATGAATGCGCTGGCCGAAGCGCTCGGCATGTCCCTGCCCGGCTGCGCCGCCATTCCCGCTCCTTATCGGGAGCGCGGCCAGATCGCCTACGAGACGGGCGAGCGCATCGTCAACATGGTGTGGGAGGACCTCAAGCCGTCGGACATTCTCACCCGCAAGGCGTTCGAGAACTGCATCGTCGCCAACTCGGCGATCGGCGGCTCGACCAATGCACCGATACACATCAACGCGCTGGCGCGCCATGTCGGCGTCGAGCTCGACATCGACGACTGGCAGAAGGTCGGCCACGACGTGCCGCTGCTGGTCAACATGCAGCCGGCCGGCTTCTATCTCGGCGAGGAATTCCATCGCGCCGGTGGCGTGCCGGCCGTGATCGGCGAGTTGATGCGGCACAGGCGCATCCACGAGGACGTCATCACCGTCAACGGCCGCAGCATGGGCGACAATTGCCGCGCGGCGCCGAAGCCTGACAATGACGTGATCTGGTCGTACGACAAGCCGCTGGTGAAGGACGCCGGCTTCCTGGTGCTGCGCGGCAACCTGTTCGATTCCGCGATCATGAAGACCAGCGTGATCTCGAAGGAGTTCCGCGACCGCTATCTCGTCAATCCGAAAGATCCGAACGCGTTCGAGGGACGCGCCATCGTGTTCGAGGGGCCGGAGGACTATCACGACCGCATCGACGACGAGTCCCTGGCGATCGACGAGCACTGCGTGCTGTTCATCCGCGGCGCCGGCCCGATCGGCTATCCCGGCGGCGCCGAGGTGGTGAACATGCAGCCGCCCGCGGCGCTGATCAAGCGCGGCATCTTCTCCCTGCCCTGCATCGGCGACGGCCGCCAGTCCGGTACCTCGGGCTCGCCCTCGATCCTCAACGCCTCGCCGGAAGCCGCCGCCGACGGTGGCCTGGCGATCCTCAAGACCGGCGACAAGGTGCGCATCGACCTCAACAAGGGCTCGGCGAACATCCTGATCTCCGATGAGGAGGTTGCGCAGCGCCGTGCCGAGCTGAAGGCCAAGGGCGGCTTCCCGCATCCGGCCAACCAGACGCCGTGGCAGGAGCTCTATCGCAACACCGTCGGCCAGCAGGCCACCGGCGCCTGCATGGAGCTGGCGACGCGGTACCAGAACATTGCTGGCACCGTCGGCGTGGCACGGCATAATCACTAGACAGGCCGCGCAAAGCCAGCCACCGTCATTGTGAGGAGCGAAGCGACGGAGCGATCCAGGGTCCTCGTCCGGCCCGGGGTCGCTCCGCGTTCGCACTGCGAGCTAACGCAAACACGTCGCTGCGCTCGCGTGACACAAGAAAATCAGATTGGATTTCCAGGGAGCCCCCATGTCCGACCGCCTCAAGGGCAAACGCGCCTTCGTCACCGCCGCCGCCGCCGGCATCGGCCGGGCCTGCGCGATCGCCTTCGCACGGCAAGGCGCCACCGTGTTCGCCACCGACATCGATGAGAAGGGCCTCGCCGGCTTGAAGAGCGAGGGCATCGCCGAGGTGGCGACGCTCGACGTGCGCAGCACCGCCGCCGTGAATGCGATGGCCGAGCGGGTCGGCAAGGTCGAGATCCTGCTCAATGCCGCCGGCTTCGTGCACAACGGCACTATCCTCGATTGCTCCGACGACGACTGGGATTTCTCGTTCGACCTCAACGTCAAGTCGATGCACCGCACGATCCGCGCCTTCCTGCCGAAAATGCTGGATCAGGGCGGCGGCGCGATCGTCAACATTGCCTCCGCCGCCGGCGTCGTCAAAGCGGCACCGAACCGCTACGTCTATGCCGCCACGAAGGCCGCGGTCGGGGCGCTGACCCGCTCGGTCGCGGCCGATTTCGTCGGCCGGAAGATCCGCTGCAACTGCATCTGTCCCGGCACCATCGAGACGCCGTCGCTGCTCGGACGCGCGGCCGCCGCCGGCCCGAACGGGCTCGAGATGTTCATCTCGCGCCAGCCGATGGGCCGGCTCGGCACCGCCGAGGAGATCGCGCATCTCGCGGTGTATCTGGCCAGCGACGAGAGTGCGTTCACCACCGGCGTTGCACATACGATCGACGGCGGCTGGACGATGTAAAACTCTCTGTCATTCCGGGGCGCGCGTCAGCGCGAGCCCGGAATCCATAACCACGATCGTGAGTATGGATTCCGGGCTCGTCGCTCCGCTCCGCCCCGGAATGACGGCAAGGATTGCAACGGGGGAAACGACCATGAACCACATCGACCTCGCCAACCGCTGCGCTGTCGTCACCGGCGGCGCACAAGGGTTCGGGCGCGCGATCACCGAGCGCTTCAAGGCCTCGGGCGCCAAGGTCGCGATCTGGGATCACGACATCGCGCTGGCCGAGAAGACGGCCAGAGAGATCGGCCCGGAGGTGCTGGCGCTGCAGGTCGACGTGACCGACACCAAAGCCGTCGAGGGCGCGCGCGATGCCACGCTGGCGGCGTTCGGAACCATCGACATCCTGGTCAACAATGCCGGCATCGCCGGCATCAACAAGACCGTGTGGGAGACCGACCTCGACGAGTGGCGCAAGGTGCTGCGCATCAATCTCGACGGTCCCTTCATCTGCGCCAAGGCGATCGTGCCGGCCATGCTGAAGCAGGGCTATGGCCGCATCGTCAACATCGCCTCGATCGCCGGCAAGGAAGGCAATCCGAATGCCGCGCACTACTCGGCTTCCAAGGCCGGGCTGATCGCGCTGACCAAGTCGCTCGGCAAGGAGCTGGCGCAGCACAACATCACCGTCAATGCGGTGACCCCGGCCGCGGCGAAAACCGCGATCTTCGACCAGATGACCGAGGCACACATCAACTTCATGCTGTCGAAAATTCCAAAGGGCCGCTTCGTGCTGGTGGAGGAACTCGCCGCCCTGGTGTCGTGGCTCGCGTCCGAGGAGTGCTCGTTCTCGACCGGCGCCGTGTTCGACATCTCCGGCGGCCGCGCAACTTATTAGTTGACGATTGGGCTTCGTCGGGTGGGCAAAGGCGCCGTCGCAGACGGCGACGTGCCCACCATCGGCCTCTCGGATGGAAATGGTGGGCACGGCGCGCGCGAGTTTTGCGTCACACGGGCCTCACTGCCTCGCGCCTTTGCCCACCCTACGCGTCGCACGGCAAGCACAGATTTGGAATCATGGAGGCGCGCATGACGACCCATCACGGCGGATGCTTTTGCGGCGCAGTGCGATTCCAGTGCACCGGCGAGCCGCTCAATGTGCGCATCTGCCACTGCCGCAACTGCCAGCTGTCGACCGGCGCACCGTTCTTTGCCCGGGCGCTGTTTGCGCATGACGCGCTGACGATCACCGGAGACACCGCACGATATCCCTCCTCCGATGCGCTCGACCGGATGTTCTGTCCGCGCTGCGGCACGCGGATGTTCTCCTGGCGCCACACCCGCCCGGTGGTCGGCGTCGCGCTGGCCTGCTTCGACGATCCCGGAGCGTTCGCGCCGACCGAGCACATCTGGGTCTCGACCAAGATCGCCTGGGTGCAGATCAACGACGGGCTGCCGCAATTTCCGGAGAATCCCGCGTAGCATCCGGGAACCGCTGCCCCTATGTAAGAGGGTCAACCGCGTCCGGAACCTCGATCCTTGAACATCTCGCTTTACGGCATCTCCGTCTGGATCCTGCCGATCATCATCGCCATCACGTTTCATGAGGCGGCGCACGCTTACGTTGCCCTGCGCTTCGGCGACGACACGGCGTTGAAGCTCGGTCGCGTCAGCTTCAATCCGATCCGGCACATCGACCCGTTCGGCACGATCCTGCTGCCGGGCATGCTGCTGCTGTCCGGATCGCCGTTCCTGTTCGGCTATGCCAAGCCCGTCCCGGTGAATTTCCGCGGCCTGCAGCCGCTGCGGACGGGCATGATTATGGTGGCCCTGGCGGGACCGGCAACCAACATCGCGCTGGCGCTCGCGGCGGCGCTCGCCTTCCACGTCCTGCCGCTGGTGCCGGCCGACGGCGCGCCGTGGGTTGCCCGCAATCTGCTCAATGCATTTTCTTTCAACATCCTGCTGGCGGTGTTCAACATGCTCCCGATACCGCCGCTCGACGGAAGCCGGATTTTGGTTGGGCTGCTGCCGGGGGTCCTGGCGCGGCCGTTTGCCCGGCTCGAGCCGTATGGCATGCTGATTCTGATCGGAATTTTGATCTTGTTGCCCCTGGCAGGTTCCCAGTTCGGTCTTAATCTTGATTTTGTGTCAAGGCTGCTCCGCGCCACGACCGATTCTCTCCAGCAACTGCTTCTGCTATTGACGGGTAACGCATAAGTCTCTCGCATCAGGGACGGTAAACGAGCTCCGAGGCACTCTTGGTCAAAGCCGCTGACATGATGATCGCGCGCCGCGCCGATACGCGCGCCCGCGCCGATTTCGCGACCTGGAAGATGATCGCCAAGCTGAACGGCGCCTCCGGCCTGCCGCCGGCGGCGCAGGAGTTCCTGGCGAGCTACAAGACCCGTCTCAACGACGCGACCGAGCACGAGGCGACCGAGGCCACCATCCGCGAGATGTACAAGGCCTATTATGCCGAGATGGGCGGCGGCGGCGCGCCGCCGGAGGTCAAGCCGGTCAAGGCCGAGCCGGTGACCGACAACGTCACCGCCTTCCGCAAGCTGCCGCCCAAGCCCAAGGCGGCGCAGAGCGGCCAGATCATCCAGCGCAGGCTCCCGGCCGTGCTGATCTTCGCCGGCCTGTGCGTGGTCTATGTCGGGGTCAGGCTGCTCTGGCCGTAAGGCACGCCGCCGGCCAAGGCGCTTCAGGCCTTCTTTCCGGGCGGGAAGTTCACGACGATCGACAAGGGAATCTCGTCGTCTGCGGCCCTAGCCGGCGGCTTGGGGAACGGATCTGACCGGCGCACCATGGCAACGGCCTCGCGATCGTAGTCCGGATCCCCGGATGATTGGGTCACGTCCACCGCGAGCACGTTGCCGCGCCGATTGAGCGTGAACGTCACCCGGACGCTGCCGCCCTTGGTCTTACCGGCCGGATATTTCTGGTTCTTCTTGACGATGAGGCTGAGCTTGCGCTGCCAATCGGTGGTCAGCGGATCGCGGTCCTTGCCGATGCCGTTCGGATCGGGCGCCTTGACGCGGTCGGCTTCGGGCACCTTGACGTCGAGCGTCTTGCGCGTCGAGTCCTCGGCCGCGGTGTGAGCCTCCGACGCGTTGGTCTCGACGGCGGCGACCTTCTCCTCCTCGGTGGGCTTCTTCTCCGCCGTCGGTGACACCCGCTCGTCGGCTTCCTCCGTGGTGGTCGGCAGGCCCTTCTGCAGATCGGCCTGCTCGGGCTCGGCCTTCTGCTCGGGGGTTGCGACCGAGGCCGTGTCTGCAACGGAATCGACACCCGTCTGCAGATCGGAGGGCTCGACCTTTGGCGCTGCGATCTCGACGTCGATGACATCGGCGGCGACGCCGAGTCCGCCGCCGTCCTCCTCCACGCTGGCCCTGGTCAGGGCGAACGCCACGCCGCAGACGTGCAGAACGACGGCGACCAGGGCTGCGATCAGCCAGGCCGCGCGCGACGTGGTTGGTGATTGGTCGAGGTCGCTCATCCCGGGTACATCGAATTCGGTGATATCAGGGTTGTGCCGCCGGAGCGGCGTCGCCGGTGGTGCCCGGCACACGTTCCAGCGCCACCAGCTTGAACTTGTAGCCCGCCCCGCGCAGCAGCTCCAGCACCTCCATCACCTCGCCATAGGGCGCGGCGCGATCGCCGCGCAGGAACACCGTGCGATCGTCGGCGGCATGGTCAGCCATCGCCTTGTTCAGCTCCGCCAGCAGATCGACCCGCTTCACCGGCGTCTCGCCGATCGCGAGCGTGAGGTCCGGCTTGATCGACACGTAGGTCGGCTTGTCCGGCTTCTTCTGCGGCGTGGCGCTGGAGGACGGCAGATCGATCGGCAGGTCCACGGTCGACAGCGGCGCCGCCACCATGAAGATGATCAGCAGCACCAGGATGACGTCGATGAACGGCGTCACGTTGATGTCGTGGGTCTCGTCGAAATCATCGTCGAGATCGGCTTCCGAGAGCGAGACGGCCATTGCCTGCTACTCCGCCGCGCGCGCGTGAACGCTGCCGTGGCTGCGGTCGAGATCGCGCGACAGCAGCCGGCCGGCCGCGCCAGAGGCGCGGTTGACCTGCTCGAGATAGCCCTTCGTGACGCGCGAGAAGTGATTGTAGATGATGACCGCCGGGATCGCGGCAGCCAGTCCGATCGCGGTCGCCAGCAGCGCTTCGGCAATGCCCGGCGCGACCACCGCGAGGTTGGTGGTCTGCGATTTCGAAATGCCGATGAAGCTGTTCATGATGCCCCAGACGGTGCCGAACAGTCCGACGAAGGGCGAGATCGCGCCGACGGTCGCCAGCAGGCCCATGCCGACGCGGACGCGGCGCGCCTCGGCGCGGACGATTTCGCTGAAGCTTGATGCCGCGCGCTCCTTGATGCCCTCGTCGCTGGCGAGCCCTGCCGACAGCCGCGCTTCGGCAATCGCAGCCTGCAACAGCACGGCCGCGACGTTGCCGGATTGTTTCTTGCCCTGCCCGAGCGCGACCTGCGCTTCGGCCAGCGATTTCGCGGCCGTCAGCTTGCGCAGCGCGCCGCCGAGCTTGCGGCGCAAGACCGAGAATTCGATGCTCTTGGCGATCAGGATCGTCCAGCTCGCCACTGAGGCCAGCGCCAGCGCGATCATGACGGCTTTGACGATAATGTCGGCCTTGAGAAACATGCCGAGCGGCGACAGCTCGTCGAGCCCGGTGGCAATCGACTTGCCGGTGCGAGCCACATTCTCCACCCCCGATTGCGATGCCGTCGCGACACTCTGATTTGCGGGGGCCGCCTTGGCATCGCCCGGTGCCTGCACGGAGAGGTCGGTCGAAACTGCCGGGCCCGGCTGCGCCACCTGCTGGGCGGCTGCGGGCGCCACGGTCGATGCCGCCAGATACGACAGGACGATGAGCCGAACGAGGAACGATGTCATGTCCATATCTCGGCCCACTATACCTCGGCCCATTGCCGGATCAGATTGTGATAGATGCCGGTCAGCTTGACAGCATCGGGATCATCCCTCCCGAGACGGTCCGTCAGACTCTGGATCGCCGTGTCCAGATCGAAGATCATGCTCCGGATATGGGCATCACGTACCATGCTCTGCATCCAGAAAAAAGAGGCGACCCGGGCGCCCCTGGTCACCGGCGTGACCATGTGAAGGCTCGACGACGGGTACAGCACCGCATGCCCCGCCGGCAACTTGACTTCGTGTGAGCCGTAGGTGTCCTCGATCACAAGCTCGCCACCGTCATAGGTGTCCGGCTCGGCCAGGAACAGCGTCATCGAGATGTCGGTGCGGATGCGCAGGCCCGTGCGCGGGTCGCCCCGCACGGCGTTGTCGACATGGATGCCGAAATGATCGCCGCGCGAGGCGGTGTAGCGGTTGAACAGCGGCGGAAAGATCTGCAGCGGGATCGCCGCGGAGAGAAAGCGCGGGTTCTTGGTCAGCGCGCTGATGATGCTCTGGCCCAGCATCCGCGCCGCCTCGCCGTCCGGCGGCAACTGCTCGTTGCGCTTGACCATGGCCGATTGCGCGCCGGCCGTCGAACGGCCATCCTCCCATTCCGCCGCATCCATGATGCGGCGGAATTCGGCGACTTCGTCCTTGGACAGCACGTCCGGGATGCAGATCAGCATGATCAGAACTTCGCAGTGGTGATGATGTAGAAGGCGCGGCCCGGGGCCACGGCGACGAACGGCACCGCGCTCCGATACAGGGTGTCGTAATAGAGCTTGTTGGTCAGGTTCTGCGCGTAGAGCTTCATCGTCCAGTTCTTGTCGATCTGCTTCTCGACGAAGGCGTCGAACCGCCAGTAGCTCGGCAGTTCGTTGCCGGTGTTGGCCGCGAAGGTGCCGCCATAGACCTTGGAGCGGTACACCGCCGTGCCGCCGATCTCCCAGCCATTGTCGAGCTTGTACTTCGACAGCATGCTGAAGGACTGGTGGGCGATGTTGGCGAGCTGCAGGCCGATGTTGGAGGCAATGCCGCTCTGCGTCACCTTGGACTGCATCAGCACCAGGCCGCCGAAGATGCTCCAGCGGTCGGTCAGCTTGCCTTCCGCCTCGATGTCGATGCCCTGGATGCGGTAGGCCGCGCCGGAGGTGAGCAGGCCTGAGACCGTCTCGCGCGCATTCTCCTTGGTGGTCTGGAACAGCGCGGCCGAGACCAGCAAATGGCGGTCGACCAGCTCCCATTTGGTGCCGAGCTCGGCCGCCTTGTTGCGCTCCGGCCCGAGCAGGATGAGGCTGTTGGCGGGCACGCCGCCGTAATCGGTGCCGGTGGCGTCGAGCTCCGAGCCGAACGGATTGGCCGAGGTTGCATAGGCCGCGTAGATGCTGCCGATCGGCATCGGCTTGTAGACCACGCCGACATTGTAGTTCACCAGGTCGGCGTTCATCTTCAGATAGCTCGTGTTGTTCGACGAGCCCATGTTGTAGCCGTCGTAACGCACGCCGCCGTTGACGATGATCGTATCCCGCCAGTTGGCGGTATCCATCACATAGACACTGTTGGTGTTGACGCCGTAGCGCGTCGGGTTGCCCGTCAGCGAGGGTAGCGTCGTGTACTGTCTGTAGGTGTACTGCGGCGAATAGAGATTGACGCCGGTGACAGCGGAGGTACTCGTCGAGCCGGCGCCGAATAGCTCCGCCGCCAGACCGGTGTAACGGTCGATCGAGATGTTCTCGTTGGAAAACTCGGTGCCGACCACCGCGGTGTGCTTCATGCCCCACGTATCGAGCTTGAAGGTGGCGTCGTTCTGGTTGGCCCACACGTCGACGGTCTGAAAGCGGCTCTGCGTGCTCGCCGTCGTGGTCCAGAGCAGTGGATTGGAGCTCGTCGTGTTTGGGTTCTGCGGCAACGTGCCGATATAGTTCAGCTCCGAATGCTCGCCACGAAACTTGCTGGTGAGCGTGATCGCCTCGTTGACCTTATACTCGGCCGTGGCCGTGCCGAAATCCTGCCGCGCGGCCTGGAAGTCGCGGTTGAGGAAGCCGTACCAGGTGCCGCGCGGAATGCCCGCCGACGTCACCGGCACGTTGCCCTGCTTGTAGTAGGGCACGCCGAAATCGGGATAGCCGGAGAGATCGGTATGGACATAGTTCGTCGTGATCTTGAGATCCTCGATCGGCGTCCACTTGGTCGACAGGAAGGCGCCCCAGCGGTCGTCGGTGACGAAGTTGCGCCCGGCGACGTTGGAGTCCTGGAATAGGCCGCCGGTGCGCACGGCGAAGGTCGGCGAGATCGTCTGGTTGACATCGAGCGTCACGCGCTTCTGCTGGTCGGTGCCGAACTCAGTGTCCATGCGCTTGAAGTTGGTGTCGCCGGCCTGCTTGGTGACGATATTGATGGCGCCGCCGGCGGTGCCGCGGCCGGCGTAGGACGAGGCCGGACCGCGCAGGATCTCGATCTGCTCGGTGAAGAAGTTCTCGCGGATCGACACGGCGGGATCGCGGATGCCGTCGATGAACACGTCGTTGCGGGCATCGAAGCCGCGGATGAAGAAGCGGTCGCCGAAGGCGTTGCCGCCCTCGCCCGAGCCCAGCGTGACGCCGGCGGTCGAGCGGCCAATCTCCTTCAGCGCCGTGACGTGCTTGTCGGCAAGCACCTCCTTGCTCATCACCGTGATCGTCTTCGGCGTGTTCAAGAGCGGCTCGGGAAACTTGCCGGACGCCTGGACACGGTTGACCTTGTACGGCTCGGCGGCGTCGGCATAGGGGTTGGCATCGGGAGCCGCGAGCCCGCCCGCGTTCGGGAAGGCCACGGCAGCCTGCTGTGCGCCCTGCTGGCGTGCCGCGCGGCGCAAAGCATTGCGGGCCCGGACCTGATCGGCGGTCGGCTTGGAGGACGTCGGCTTGGCGCGCGCGATCGGCGCATCGACGTTGACCGGCGGCAGGTCGGATGCGGGCTGCGCTTCCGCAGACGACACCGAGGCCACGGCCATCAGGCCGGCGACTGCCGATACTTTGGTGACGAGGGCCCCTTCTCCTCGTCCGTCAACGACCTTCATCGCTGCGCCCTCGCGCAGCGAACGCGGTGCTCTCACCTGTCCCATCGAATTCCACACGCCCCAGATTTTTCATTCCACATCGCGAACGCGGATCATTCGCGTCGCAACGATGCGTCGTTGGTATCGGGCGTGTTTCAGGAGTGCAATTTGAGGAGCCCTAATTTGGCCTTGAATAGTTCCAGATCAAAACAATTCTAAATTCGATCAACTAACAACAGGCGGAACTTGAAATCGTTCTAAACAGCGCGAGCCGACTCGCGCTGCCGAACAATCGCTCATCGTCGCGCAACCGCATCACTTCGACGCATCGGCCGCATCATCGCTGCTCGGCGGCTTCATCAGCGAGAACAGCTCATCGACGGTCTGCACGGCGATCTGACGCACGCGATCGGAATCATCGATGCCGGCAATCCGCACGCCCTTCACCACGGCCCTGATCTCGTCGCGGAAATCGGTCAGGAACCGCAGCGGATCACGCTGCTCGTTGGCGACGCGCGCGATCAATCCTGTCACCAGGATCTGGCACGCGAGCATCTTTCCATTCAACTCTTCCATCGTCCGCTCCACGTCTCGTTGCCATCGCACGCCCAATCATCCGCGTGTCGGACGATGCAGCTGTGCTCGGTTGAATTTTGCCGATTGCCGACGCGCCGTCACGGCCGCCGGAGTCATCCGCTTCTAATCAGCTCTCATCGGCCGCGACAAGACGGCGACAATAGGTCGAAGCATCGCCTGGTGACGGAATGGAGCAGCGATGATCGCCTGCGAGAGCATCGCGTCTCCCAGGTTGTGCATCGGACTGGAGCGCGCGCGTCGCCAGCGAAGCTGGCATCGAGCCCGGCGCGGACCCGGCCGCAAAAGCGCCCACCTCGCACAAAGGATGTTGTTTAACTCAATGGCAACCAAAGATCAGCGTGCGTGGCCAACGCGGCGCCAGCTCGGCTATTTGGCCGGCACGCCGGTGTCGGCGTCCGACAGCGCCTTGATGCGCTCCTTGAGCTCGCGCAGCGTGGCAAGGCTGGTTGCAACCACGTCGTCCGGAATGCCCTGCAGAACGTCGCCAGCAATGGCATCACGCAGCTCGTCGAGATCGTCGACGAGCTTGCGGCCCGCCTCCGTGAGGTAGACGCGATTCGCGCGCCGATCCCGGGGATCATGCCGGCGCTCGAGGAGGCCCTGCTCCACCAGCCGGTCCAACAGGCGAACCAGCGAAATCGGCTGCAATTCCAGCACTTCCGCGAGATCGACCTGTGACAGCCCCTCCTGCGCGCGAAGCCGAAACAGCACCACCCATTGCGCGCGCGTCGTGCCACGTTGTTTGGCACGATGATCGATATAGTTGCGCAGAATGCGCGAGCTTTCGACAAGCTGCGTGACGAGCTGCCGTCGTTGATCCAGCGACATGGCCGTGCAGTCCTCGGGGTCCTCGAAGCTTGCGAATTGTTTAGGTTCGTCCACGCCCTCGTGTGTTTACACATTAATTGCGTGCGTACTATATCTGGGCGGCTGGGAATGGTTTTAAAGACCGGTTATCCTGTTCGTCTCAGCATACGGGCCAGCATGAAAACATCTCGAACCATCACATGGATCCTGCTGGTCGCGGCTCTCGGCGGCGCCGGCTATTACGGCTGGCAGCGTTATCAGGACGCAGACGCAGCGAAGAAGACCGCCGCACAAAAATCGGGGCGGCCGCCCGCCGTTCGGGTATCGACCGCGCCGGTCGAGAAGACGGATTTCCCGGTGTTCCTGACCGGTCTCGGCACCGTGCAGGGCTTCAATACCGTGCAGGTGCGCAGCCGCGTCGACGGTCAGATCAACCGGATCGCCTTCACCGAAGGACAGCTGGTGAATGAAGGCGACCTTCTGGTCGAGATCGATCCGCGGCCCTATCAGGCGGCACTCGACCAGGCCAAGGCGAAGCGGGCGCAGGACGAGGCCAACCTCAACAACGCCACGCTCGACCTGCAGCGCTACACCAAGCTCGGCGAGTTCGCGACCCGGAAGCAGGAAGACACCCAGCGTGCGACCGTCGAGCAGTTGACGGCCCAGGTCGCCGCCGACGTCGCCGCCATCTCCAACGCCCAGACCCAGCTCGGCTACACCCAGATCAAGTCGCCGATCTCCGGCGTCGCCGGCCTGCGCCAGGTCGACATCGGCAACATCGTCACCGCCGCGAGCCAGACCGGCATCGTCTCGATCGCCCAGATCGAGCCGATCGCGGTGATCTTCACCGCGCCCGAGGAGCAGCTGCCCTACATCAACGAGGCGCAGAAGGCCGAGCAGCTGAAAGTGATCGCGTTCACCACCGACGGCAAGAAGCAGCTCGCCGAAGGCAAGCTGATGGTGGTGAACAACCAGGTCGACACGAGCAGTGGAACAATCCGGCTGAAGGCGGTGTTCGACAATAAGGACCACGTGCTGTGGCCGGGCCAGTCGGTGTCGACCCGCCTGCTGGTGCGGACCTTGAAGGACGCAACGGTGGTCCCGGACGATGCGGTCCAGCACTCGACCAGTGGCCTCTATGCCTACACGGTGAGCCAGGACAGCAAGGCCGAGCTGCGCAAGGTGAAGGTGGGCGCCTCGATCGACGGCCGCACGGTCGTCGAGGAGGGTCTCGCCCCGGGCCAGCAGGTGATCACGGGCGGTCAATTCAAAGTGCAGCCAGGCTCCGTCGTGACCACCGCAGTGGCCAGCTCGGACCAGGCGCCAGCTAAGGTCCGACAGGAATGAACGGCGGCGGCATCTCGGCACCTTTCATCAAATATCCCATCGGCACCTCGCTGCTGATGGCGGGCATCCTCTTCATCGGCTTGGTCGCCTACCCGTTGCTGCCGGTCGCGCCGCTGCCGCAGGTCGACTTTCCGACGGTCCAGGTGACGGCCAACCTGCCGGGTGCCAGCCCGGAGACGATGGCGACGTCGGTCGCCCAGCCGCTGGAGCGGCAATTCGCCCAGATCCCAGGCATCGCCCAGATGACCTCGACGAGCTACCTGGGCACCGCCGCGATCACGATCCAGTTCGACCTCAACCGCAATATCGACGGCGCCGCCAACGACGTCCAGGGCGCGATCAACGCCGCCTCCGGCCAGCTGCCGAAGAACCTGCCGTCGCCCCCGACCTACCGCAAGGTCAACCCGGCCGATTCCCCGATCCTGCTGCTGTCGGCGACCTCCGAGACGCTGCCGCTGACCTCCGTCAGCGACGCCGTCGACGCCGGCCTCGCCCAACAGATCAGCCAGATTTCGGGCGTCGCGCAGGTGATCATCGGCGGGCAGCAGAAGCCGTCCATCCGCATCCAGATCGATCCCGCCAAGCTCGTCGCCAAGGGCCTGTCGATGGAGGATGTGCGCAGCCAGATCGCGATCACCACGGTCGACGCCCCCAAGGGCAACATCGACGGCGAGCGGCGCGCCTACACCATCTATGCCAACGACCAGCTCACCGACTCGAAGGACTGGAACGACGTCATCATCGCCTACCGCAATGGCGGGCCATTGCGCATCCGTGACATCGGCCGGGCCGTGACCGGTGCCGAGGACGCCAAGCAGGCGGCCTGGGCCAACGGCAAACGCGGCGTGTTCCTGGTGATCTTCAAGCAGCCCGGCGCCAACGTTATCGAGACGGTGGACCGCATCAAGGGGCTGCTGCCGCGGCTGGTCGCGGCGATCCCGCCCTCGATCAAAATCGACCTGATCTCCGACCGCACCACGACCATCCGCGCCGCCGTCGAGGACGTCCAGTTCACGCTGATCCTGACCATCTTCCTGGTCGTCATGGTGATCTTCGTCTTCCTGCGCAGCTTCTGGGCGACGGTGATTCCGACGATCACGGTGCCGCTGGCGCTGCTCGGCGCCTGCGCCATGATGTGGGGGGTCGGCTACACGCTCGACAATCTGTCGCTGATGGCGCTGACGATCGCGGTCGGCTTCGTGGTCGACGACGCCATCGTCATGCTCGAGAACATCTCGCGCTATGTCGAGGAAGGCGAAGCGCCGATGGCCGCCGCCTACAAGGGCGCCAAGGAGATCGGCTTCACCATCGTCTCGATCTCGATCTCGCTGGTCGCGGTGCTGATCCCGCTGCTCTTGATGGGCGGCATCATCGGCCGTCTGTTCCGCGAGTTTGCGGTCGTGCTGGCGATGACCATCTTCGTCTCGATGGTCGTGTCGCTGACGCTGACGCCGATGATGGCGTCGCGCTTCCTGCGCAACGAGCACGCCGTCCAGCATGGCAGGTTCTACAAGTGGAGCGAAGCCGCGTTCGACGGGTTGCTGCGCGCCTACGAGAAGGGTCTCGACCTCGCCTTGCGCTGGCGCTTCACCACGCTGATGGTGTTCTTCGCCACGCTGGGACTTTCGGTCTACCTGTTCATCCTGATCCCCAAGGGCTTCTTCCCGCAGCAGGACGTCGGCCTGATCACCGCGACCTCGGAAGCTTCGCAGGACATCTCGTTCAAGGCGATGCAGTCGCGCCAGGAGGCGCTCGCCAAGATCGTGCTGGCCGATCACGACGTCGCCAGCATCGCGATGAACATCGGCGGCTCCGGCCGCGCCGGCAACAACGGCAACATGTTCATCACGCTGAAGCCGCGCGAGGAGCGCGAGGCAACCGCACAGCAGATCATCGCCCGCCTGCGGCCGCAGCTCGAGAGGGTCGAGGGCGCGCGACTGTACATGCAGGCGGCGCAGGACATCCGGCTCGGCGGCCGGCCGTCCCGCACCCAGTTCGAGTTCACGCTGCAGGATCCCAACACGGCCGAGCTCAACGAATGGGCGCCGAAGATCCTGGAGAAGATGCGCTCGCTGCCGCAGCTGCGCGACGTCGCCACCGACCAGCAGGCCGACGGCACCACCGTGCAGCTCGCCATCAACCGCGACACGGCCGCGCGCTACGGCATCACGCCGCAGCTGATCGACGATACGCTGTATGACGCGTTCGGCCAGCGCCAGGTCGCGCAGTACTTCACCCAGCTGAACTCGTATCGCGTGATCCTGGAGATCCTGCCCGAGCTGCAGGGCAATCTCGACACGCTCAACAAGCTCTATGTGAAGTCGCCGACCACAGGCGACCAGGTGCCGCTGTCAACCTTCGCCGACTGGACCACGGCGCCTGTCAAGCCACTGTCGATCAGCCACCAGGGCCAGTTCCCGTCGATCACGATCAGCTTCAATCTCGCGCAGGGCGTCGCGCTCGGACAGGCGACCGATGCGGTGAAGCAGGCGATGGTGGAGATGAACGCGCCCTCGACCTTGAACTCGAGCTTCCAGGGCACCGCGCAGGCTTTCCAGCAGTCGCTGTCGACCGTGCCGCTGCTGATCCTCGCGGCACTCGTCGTGGTCTACCTGATCCTCGGCATTCTCTACGAGAGCTACATCCACCCGATCACGATTCTCTCGACCCTGCCGTCGGCTGGCGTCGGCGCGCTCGCGATCCTGATGGCGTTCGGCTACGAGTTCAGCCTGATTGCGCTGATCGGCGTGATCCTGCTGATCGGCATCGTGAAGAAGAACGGCATCATGATGGTCGACTTCGCCATCGCCGCCGAGCGCGACCAGCACCTGGCGCCGGAACAGTCCATCCGCCAGGCCGCCCTGCTCCGCTTCCGCCCGATCATGATGACCACCATGGCCGCGCTGCTCGGCGGCGTGCCGCTGATGCTCGGCAACGGCACCGGCTCGGAGATCCGCCAGCCGCTCGGCTACGCGATGGTCGGTGGACTGATCTTCAGCCAGATGCTGACCTTGTTCACGACGCCGGTGGTCTATCTCTATCTCGACCGCGTCAACAACGCCTTCGCACGCTGGGGCCGCGCCCATATCGACCACGAGCCCGACACAGCGGCCGCAGGCCCGGTCAAGGAAGCGGCGGAGTAATCCGCCGCTCCGACCTGCCGGTTACTGCCGCGCCATCTCGGCGTTGCCCACGCTGTCACCGTCCAGGCTCTGCTCGTTCTGCATCGTCACCGTGACGTGCGACAGCCGTCCGGTGAAGGCGAACGGCGCCGCGTAGTCCGACACCGGGCTGCCGCGGTCGTGGCCGATGTCGAGTCCCGACCAGGAGATCAGCGTGTGGAAGGCGAGTTGCGTCGTCAGCGCGCCGGCCTCCTCGCCGTCGATCAGCAAGGTGTACTGGCTCATGCCGGTGCGCGCGCCCTTGGCCGGCTCGGTCTGCCGCCGGAGACGCTCGACGCGCAGGCCGAGGCGATGCGCGCCCGCCGGCACCGGACGCGTCGAGCGCACGATCTCGTGGCGGCCGCCGATGTTGAGATCGTGCACGAGATGGCCGTCCTTGACGTAGAGGCTGTAGCCCGACGTCGCGTCGCCATGGGCGATGAGCACACCGCTCACGCCGTCATCGATCTCGACATGGGCCTCGATCAGATAGTCGCGGCTGCGCACGTCGGGCGCGACGTCGGTCGGCACATGGCCCATGCCGGCGTGGAACGTGAAGCGCGTGCGCGCGCCGTGGAAGCGCGCAGCGTTCTCGGCAAAGCGCGGACCGAAGCGGTCGTCGAGCGGCAGCACCTGGTGCGCCTCCGCCTGTTCCCACCACAGCTTGACCAGCGCGGCGAGCCGCTCCGGCTCGGTGGCCGCGAGATCATGCGTCTCGGAGAAATCCTGGGCGAGGTGGAACAGCTCCCATTTGTCGTTGTCGAACGGCGTGCCGGTCGGATGAAACGCCACCGCCTTCCAGCCGTCGTGCCAGAGGCCGCGATGGCCGAACATCTCGAAATATTGCGCTGCTGGCTTCGACGGCGCAGCCGCATCGGTGATCGAGGCCGCGAAACTCACGCCTTCGAGCGGCATCTGCGGCACGCCTGCGAGAGTAGCGGGGGCTTCGATGCCGATCAGGTCGAGCAAGGTCGGCACGAGGTCGCAGGCATGGACGAACTGATGACGCAGCTCGCCGCGCGCGGCGATCGCCCGCGGCCATGACAGGATGAAGGGATCACGGATGCCGCCGCCATGGGTGTTCTGCTTGTAGCGCCTGAGCGGCGTGTTCGACGCCATCGCCCAGCCATGCGGAAAGTTCGAATGCGTATCCGGGCCACCGATGTCGTCGATGCGCGCGAGCTTCTCGGCGATTGGCTCCGGCTTGAAGTTGAACGGCCCCATCGCGTTGACGAAGCCGAGCGGCCCGCCCTCCTGGCTCGCGCCATTGTCGGACATCACGATGACCAGCGTGTTGTCGCGCTGGCCGGTCTTGTCGAGGAACGCAAGCAGCCGCGCCAGATGCTGGTCGGCATGATCGAGCATGCCGGCGAAGGCCGATTGCAGCCGGGTGAAGACGCGGCGCTCGTCGTCGGAATGCGCGTCCCAGGCCTTCACGCCGTCATTGCGCGGCGGCAAATCGGTCGAAGCGGGCACCAGTCCCATCGCCTTCTGCCGCGCCAGCCGCTGCTCGCGCTCGGCGTCCCAGCCGTGCGCGAAGACAGGATCGTAGCTCTCGATGATGTCGCGCGGCGCCTGATGCGGAGCGTGGCAGGCGCCAAGCGCAAGCCAGGTCAGCCACGGCAGTTCGGGCCGGTCGGCGCCATGATCGGCGATGAAGCGGATCGCCTGGTCGACGAGATCGGCGGTCAGGTGATAGCCGTCGGCGTAGCTGCCGGGCGGTGGGACATGCGTGTTGTCGAGCACGAGCTCCGGCGCATATTGATCGGTCTCGGCATCGAGGAAGCCATAGAAGCGGTCGAAGCCGCGGCCGAGCGGCCAGCCGTCGAACGGCCCGGTCGCGCCGCTCTCGGTCAGCGGCGTCACGTGCCACTTGCCGACCATGTAGTTGCGATAGGCATGGGCGCGCAGCATCTCGGCCAAGGTCCCCGCCTCGCGCGCGATCTTGCCGCGATAACCGGGATAGCCCGAGTCGAAATTGGCGAGGCAACCGACGCCGACGGAATGATGGTTGCGACCGGTCAGCAGCGCCGCGCGCGTGGTCGAGCACATTGCTGTCGTGTGGAAGCCGGAATAGCGCAGGCCTTGCGCGGCCAGCGCGTCGATCGCCGGCGTGCGGATCGGCGAGCCGTAACAGCCGAAATCGGAGAAGCCGACGTCGTCGAACAGCACCACCAGGATGTTCGGCGCGCCCTTGGGCGGCTGCGGCGGCGCCGGCCACCACGGCTTGGAGTTCGCGATCGTCCTGCCGATCGTGCCGCCGAAGGCTGGCTCACTCATGGCTCTTCCTCCCTGTCGCTCGCGTCCTCGCCGCATCGCGGCCGGCGCTCGTCTGTTTCGCTCTGCATCGGGTCGCAGCGTCATGCCGGACGGGCCGGCGCGCTTGCTCCGAATGATAATCATAATTATGATTATGGTTCCAGAGGGAGAGCGCGCCATGGCCCAGCGCAGCGCACAGGTCGACCTGCCCGGCGTCACGCCGTCGCGGCAGCAGCGTAGCCGTGAGATGACGAAGGCGCTGTTCACAGCCGGCGCCGAGCTGTTGTGCACGCGCAGCCTGGCGGAGCTCTCGATCAGCGATCTCTGCGCCCATGTCGGCGCCACGGTCGGCGCCTTCTACAGCCGGTTCGAGAGCAAGGAGGCCTATTTCAACGCCCTGCTCGCGCTGACCCTGAGCGACGGCCGCGAGCAGTTGCTGAAGCTGCCGCAGGCCGATGCGGCATCCGGACGCGATTCCGGCGAGCAGTGCCGGCTCCTGGTTCGCGCCATCGTGCTGTGGATGCGCCGGCACAAGGGCGTGCTGCGCGCCGCCCTGGTGCGGAGCGAGCACGGGGCCAACAACTGGACCGGGTTCAAGGACCTCGCGCAGGCGCTGTCGGCGCGCACGACCACGGTCCTGCTCGCCGTGGTGCACGGCGAGGCGCCAAAGCGCCGGCGCTCGGGGACGACCGACGAGCGGCGCACGGTCGCCTTCGGCGTCCAGGTGGTGCTCGGCACGCTGGTCAACGCCATCCTCAACGATCCCGGCCCGCTGTCGATCGACGATGACGAGATCGCGGACAGGCTCGGCGAATGCCTGCTGCTGCTGCTCAACGCCGGCCCTCCGACCCGGCCGCGGGCGGGTCGCAAGCGATAGCGAGACGGTCTGGGGTCAGCCGACCCGCTCAGCCGCCCTAACCGGCCCGGAAGCCCGTCTCAGCCGCCGCCAAACAGGTTGGAAATCCGTCATCCAGCGGCTTGCCAAAGCCTTGGACATGCGGGTAGAAGGACGCGTCGTCGCCGCCGCGCTGTGTCGTGGGCGGCTCGCAAGACGGTGCCAGACAGTTCAGCAATCGATTGAAACTGCACGGCAATCCGTTGGGGAATGGTGTAACGGTAGCACAACAGACTCTGACTCTGTTTGTCTTGGTTCGAATCCAGGTTCCCCAGCCAGCTTGATCTCGGCGCGACAGCCCGCCCCTCATCCTCGTGACCTCGTTCGATCCCGGCAGGTCTGGCACGCCCGCCTGACCGCGGGCCTCCGCATCACCCCGCTGGTGCTCCCGCCTGTTCGGCGCTCGTTAACCTCTGCGCATTGCGAATCGGCGAGAACGGAACAACCATTCCGAGCGTCGGACCGCGTCTGAGGAGGACGGCACTTGCAAAGCAGCGTCGGCTCGCGGGCCTTTCAGAACGCACGTCACCAGAAGCGCGCCAAGAAGCAGGCCGAGGTGCTGCTGCCGGCCGCGATCAAGGCCTATCGCGAGGGCCGGCATCCGGAGGCGCAGGCGCTATGCCGGCAGATCCTGCAGGAGCTGCCGGAGCATTTCAGCGCCCTGCATCTGCTCGGCGTGTCCGAACGGGAGTGCGGCCGGTTTGATCAGGCCGTGCTCTTCCTGACGCGCGCGGTCGAGACCGACCCGCGCTCGGCCGACGCCCAGTCCGATCTCGGCGTGTCGCTGTCCCGGCTCGGCCGCCACGACGACGCGCGCGCCCGCTTCGAGCGCGCCATCGCGCTCAAGCCGAACTTCCCGAGCGCGCTCACCCATCTCGGCAATGCGTTGATGAGCCTGTTCCGTTTCGACGAGGCGATAGCAGCGCATGACCGCGCAATCGCGCTGAAGCCGGACCATGCCGAGGCCTACGCCAATCGCGGCATGGCGCTGATGTTCACGAGCCGCAACGCCGAGGCCGGCCAGAATTTCGATCGCGCGCTGTCGCTGCAGCCGCGGTTGCTGTCGGCCCTGTTCGGCAAGGCCGTGGCCAGCATGAACCTGCGGGATTTCGACGCTGCGCTGACCGCGCTGAATGCAGCGCTGGCGATCAATCCGAAGGCGGCCGCCGTGCTCGCCCAGCGCGGGCGGGCTTATCAGGAGTTGGGCAAGTTCGACCAGGCGGAAGCCGATTTCGACGCCGCGCTCGCCCTCGAACCGCTGCTGGAAGCCGCACTGTGCGGCAAGGCCGAGATGACCCTGGTCAACGGCAACATCGCGCTGGCGATCTCGGTCACCAACAAGGTGCTGGCACAGAACCCGAACTCGGAGATCGCCTGGACCCTGCTCGGCGTCTGCGCCGCGGCGCAGGGCGACACCGCCACGGCGATCGACCATTACGACCGCGCGCTCGCGATCCGGCCGAACCATGAGGACGCGATCACCAAGAAGATCTTTGCACTGGATTTCCTGCCCGACACCGGGGTGGAACGTCTCCAGGCTGCGCGGAAATATTGGTGGGAGGCGATCGGGTCGCGACTGGAACGCCGCGCGCTCGGCGTGCGAAACTTCGACCCGGACCGGCGGCTCGTCGTCGGCTACGTCTCATCCGACTTCCGCGACCATTCGGCGGCCTTTGCCTTCCTGCCCATTCTGCGCCACCACGACCGCGCGAAGTTCGAGATCCTGGCCTATTCCTGTTCGCCGATGAAGGACGCCAAGACCGAGCTCTGCCGCTCGCTGGTCGATCGCTTCGTCGACGCCTCGCTGTGGGGCGACGACAGGCTCGCCGATCAGATTAGGGACGACAAGGTCGACATTCTCGTCGACCTCTCGGGGCATTCCGCCGGCCACCGGCTCACGATGTTTGCGCGCAAGCCTGCGCCGATCCAGGTCTCCGCCGTCGGCAGCGTCACCGGCACGGGCCTGCCCGTGATGGATTATCTGCTGGCCGATCCGGTGACGATCCCGGCCGAGGTCCGGCATCTGTTTGCCGAGACGATCTACGACCTGCCATCGCTGATCACGATCGAGCCGCCGCCGCCGATTCCGCCATCGCCGCTGCCGATGCTTCGCAACGGCCACGTCACCTTCGGCGCGTTCAACCGTATCGACAAGCTGTCCGAGCCTTGCCTCGCGCTCTGGTCGCAGCTGCTGGCGGCGACTCCCGGCTCGGTCATCGTCGTCAAGAACCACTCGCTGAGCGATGCCCTGCAGCGCGACCGATTGATTGCGCGCTTCGTCGCTCACGGCATTTCCGCGGACCGTGTCCGTTGTGAAGGAAAGACGACGCGCCAGGAGCATCTTGCGATGTTCGCCGAGATCGACATCTCGCTCGATCCGTTCCCGCAAAATGGCGGCATCTCGACCTGGGAGTCGCTGCAGATGGGCGTGCCCGTCGTCACCAAGCTCGGCAGCGGCCCCGCCGCGCGCGCCGGCGGCGCGATTCTCAAGGCGATCGGCCTCGACGACTGGGTCGCCGACGACGATGACGGCTATCTGGCAACGGCGCTGAATTTCTGTTCCCGGCCCAGCGAGCTCGCCGCGCTGCGCGCCGAGTTGCCGAGCAGAATCCTGAACTCGGCCGCCGGCGACGGCGCGCTCTACACGCAGCATGTCGAACAGGCCTACCGCACGTTCTGGCACGACTATCTTGCGAAGGTGACGATCAGGACTTGAGCGTTCACGGCGCCGAAGCGCAGCCGGCCGAAACGTCTGTGGGCATTGCCCCGCGGCCGCATTCCGCGTTCGTCGCTCCCGGCGCCGCGGTGTGCGACCGGTCACGGTTTTAACCCGGCATTCACCACGATCCTGAGCCCGCGGGAACGATGCAATTTGTATCAACTTGTTCGGACGAGGAGACGGCACATGAGCAAGCTGCAGGATCTCGAAGACCAGATCATGCGAGCCGAGCGGCTCGAGCGGAGCATCACCGACATACTCACCATCGAGCGGCTGCGCCAGTTCGCCGCCGAGTGCCGGCGCGAATTCGAGCGGCTGTCGCATCGCCCGCGCTGTGCGGCCTGATCACGCGTGCAACCATCGCGCAGCGGAGCCGATCGCAATGTGCGGTCAGGAGCAGGTTGTGACCATGTTGGTGCACAGCTGCCTGGTCCAGCCGATCCCCTTCTTGACGCGGACCTTGGCGAACGCGCCGGAGCAGCCGAGCAGTTCGACGGCCTGATCGCCGCTCGCATGGGGATCGAGCTTCGGGCTCGCCGTGTCATGGTCGCGGTAGATGACCGCGCCATTCTGCAGTCCGCTCGCACCGACGACGCTTCGGTGCACGAAGCCCCGCCCCTGAAAGATCACGCTCTCCCGGTCCTGGTCGACATCGATCAGCGTCGCCCGATCGATCTCGAACCAATCGTCCTGCTGCGCCGTCAGATGCACGACGATCCAGCCATTGCTGGTCGGGTTCTTCAGCGCCGCGACGATGCTGCCGCCGGGAGCGGCCCGCACATTGGTGCCGTGCGGATCCTGGTCGGTGATGTCGACAGCGACGTTGCACGCCTCACGCACCGCCCCTTGAGCCGAGGCGTAGCTGGGGACCGCGAGCAGCGCGGCGAGCAAACAGACCATCTTGTGCATCATCACAGCGTTCAATCCCGGCCAAGGTTCGAATTGGTCGCCGCTGCGGCTTCGAAGTTCAACGGGCGGAAGGCCGGCATGCCACCCGCGAAGCGTCCAAAACGCCAAACTCGGGGCGCGCCCAGGCGGATCAGGCTCAGGCGTTGGATGGACTGACGGCGGAGGCCGTGCCCGGCCGATCGGACGCAGCGTTGCCAGCGCACGCTGATGCGACGACCAACGCGCTTCGCTTCGATGTGCCGCCGCGCCTCTTCTCGTCGATGTCTGCCCGTCGGGCTGGTGATCGTGGAACAGCCCTTGCGCCGCCGGGCAAATCGCATTCATCTTCTCGCGCGCCCGTGCTCGTCATGAGGCGCTTCGCGATCGTCGCGGATGCGGAGTGCGGGATGCGATGGCTCCTAGGCGTTGCGAGGCGCGGCACGATCCGACAACGTGCGTGGCGGTTTTCCCGGAAAGTCTCGTCGGATGCGTGAACGCCCCTCCTCCCGCCTGCTGGTGCTCGATCCCGAGGACCGGTTGCTGTTGTTCAAGTTCGTGCACATCGCGGGCGCGCTGCAGGGGCAGCAGTTCTGGGCGACGCCGGGCGGCGGGCTCGATCCCGGCGAGAGCTACGAGGCGGCGGCCTGCCGCGAGATGTTCGAGGAAACCGGCATCCGGATCGAGAATCCCGGATCCCAGATCGCGCGCCGGTTGGTGACCTTCACCATGGTCGATGGCGAGCAAGTCAGCTCGGACGAGCGCTACTTCCTCGTCAGGGTGTCGAGCGCCGACATTGCGTCGACGCATTGGACCGAACTGGAACGGGCCGCGATCGCGGCCCAGCACTGGTGGCAGCCGACGGAACTCATGGCGACGACCGAACAGGTCTTTCCCGAAGACATCGTCGAGCTGCTCAGGCGCGTGGGCGCCTGGTGAAGCCAGCGGCGTGCTACAGCCGCCCTCCCGCGAGCGCAGCAGCGCGCGGCCGGCCGATGTCGTTGATGGCGCTGGGCATCGGCGAGACCGGAAAGATCGCGTTGATCTGTCCGGTGCCGGACGACGGGAAGAATGGCGTCACGACCTCGACGCCGCGGTCATAATGGTTCCAGCCGAGCGCGCCGAGCAGCATGGCGGTGTCGTGCATGAAGCCCTCGCCGTGACCCTTGCTGGCGTATTCCGGCAGCATGTCGCAGAAGTCGGGCCACTCGCCCTGCTCCCACATCTGGATAACTTCGTGGTCGAGCCGCTCGAGGAACGGGCTGAACATCTTATCGCGATAGTCGTCGGCGGTGCCGTTCTGTGCGAAGCGATGGCTGAGGGAGCCCGAGGCGAAAAACGCCACCGTGCCGTCATAGTGATCCTCGACGGCGCGGCGGAACGCCCAGCCGAGCTTGGCGCTGTCGGCAAGATAATGCGAGGTGCACAGCGCCGAGACCGAGACCACCTTGAAGTGGCGGTCGGCATTCATGTAGCGCATCGGCACCAGGGTGCCGTATTCGAGCGCCAGCGACGTGGCGTCATGGGCCATGGTGGCCACGCCATGGGCGTTGGCGCCTTCAGCCAGGATGTGACCGAGCTCCGGGTTGCCATCGTATTCGTAGGTCATGTTGGCGATAAAATGCGGCAGCTCGTTCGAGGTGTAGAGCCCCTGGAAATGCGGCGCGCAATTGATGTGGTATCCGGCGTTGACCAGCCAATGCGTATCGAACACGACGATGGTGTCGACACCGGCCTCGCGGCAGCGCCGCCCGATCTCGAGGTGACCGTCGATCGCCGACTGGCGCTTGCCCTTGGCCGGCCCATCGAGCTCGCTGAGATACATCGAGGGCACATGCGTGATCTTGGCCGCCAATGCGAGCTTGCCCATTACCTCGTCTCCCTTCCCGTCGTTCCCCCGGTCCGGCATCGCCGACCGCTTGCTTGACCATCAGATTAGCCGGGCAGCCCCACGAAAAAAAGGGCCGCCACCGCGGCCCTTTTGCCGATCGAAGCCGCCGCTGTCACATGATCATGGGACAGCAAGCGCGATCACGCCGCCTTGATGTCGATCGTCTTGGCGGCCTTCTGGACCTCGGGCTTCTTCGGCAGGGTTACCTTGAGCACACCCTGCTTGAACACGGCCCCGATCTTGTCGGTGTCGACGCCATCCGGGATCTGGAAGGAGCGCTCGAACGCGCCGAAGCTGCGCTCACGGACATGGTAGTCCTTGCCCTTTTCTTCCTTGTCCTCCTGCTTCTCGCCCTTGATCGACAGCACGCCGCCCGCGACCTTCACCTCGACGGCCTTCTCATCGAGACCCGGCAGCTCCGCCGAGATCTCGTAGGCATTGTCGTGCTCGGCGACGTCGACGGCCGGTGCCGCGGCGAAGGACCGCGCCCGCGCCAGGCTCGGCAACTGGTCGAACAGCGACGGCGTCCGCCAGATCCCGCCGTGGAAGTCTTCGAAGACGCGATCGATCTCGCGTCGCAGGTTTTCAAACGGCCGCCATCCTTGCACGGAAGGGGCATTCGCCTTGTCGGTGTTGACGGGCAGTTTGGTGGGTTCAGCCATGACATCATCCTCCTGCTTGACGCGAGGATCGGCTGTGCAGCGGGATGGCGCGGCGATCGCGCTTGACGAGATCGGCCGGGCTCCGCTCCCTCGCGCTTGAGGCGAGAAATATACCGGCGGCACTCGCGTTCCATATTGATCGCGATCAAATCCTGAAGCGGACGCACGGACCGCATCGCCGCGCGCTCGTCGTCGACGCCGCACTCGTTCGATGCGCGCGCAAAGCTGAACGGGCGCTTGAAATGGTAAACCGGACGTTACCTGCAGCGGCTCGCGCAACGCATTAGGCGAGAATGCAGAAAGCTTTATACGCCAATGCGTTACGCCTATTTCAGAAAGCGTGCATAGAACGTCCCGAACAGCCTCCGGCGTGCGCAAAGCGGCCAGAGCGCGCCGACAATTGTGAACCGTTTAACAGATTCTCCAGTCCCTCGGGCGAAGGTGTCAGCTCAACAATTCACCACAGGTTTCATGACCGTGACATCCTTCGGACGCGTGATCTCGGTGCGAGGCTCACAAGCCCGCGTCGGCATTCTGCCGACCAGGCAGATGACCGTCTCCGACATCCGCGCGACAGTCGGCCGCTTCATCAGCATCCGCTGCCCCAGCGCCACGATCATCGCGATCATCACCGAGGTCACCAGCGAAGACCTCTCCCAGGCCAAGGAATACGTTGCGACCGCGTCGGTCGATCTGCTCGGCGAGATCCTCGGTCCGGCCGAGCGGCCCAAGTTCCAGCGCGGCGTCACCCACTATCCGACCATCGGCGACGCCGTCGACATGATCACCAGCCAGGAGCTGCGCACGATCTACACGCCGACCGCCGGCGACCACATCGACATCGGCGCGCTGCAACAGGACACGTCCGTGCGCGCCTGCGTCAATGTCGAGGAGATGCTGTCCAAGCATTTCGCGGTGCTCGGCTCGACCGGCGTCGGCAAATCGACCGGCGTGTCGCTGCTGCTCAACGAGATCCTGAAGGCGCGGCCGAACCTGCGCATCTTCCTGCTCGACGTCCACAACGAATATGGCCGCTGCTTCGGCGAGAAGGCGCTGGTCTTGAACCCGCGCAATCTGAAGCTGCCGTTCTGGCTGTTCAATTTCGAGGAGATCGTCGACGTCCTGTTCGGCGGCCGTCCTGGCGTGCCGGAGGAGCTCGACATCCTCGCCGAGGTGATCCCGCTGGCGAAGGGCATCTACACCCAGTACCAGAACTCCGACCGCATCGGCCTCAAGCGCATCGATCCCAAAACCGTCGGCTACACCGTCGATACGCCCGTCCCCTATCGCCTCGTCGACCTGATCAACCTGATCGACGAGCGCATGGGCAAGCTCGAGAACCGCTCCTCGCGCATCATCTATCACAAGCTGATCTCGCGCATCGAGACCGTGCGCAACGACCCGCGCTACGCCTTCATGTTCGACAACGCCAATGTCGGCGGCGACACCATGGCCGAGGTCATCAGCCATCTGTTCCGCCTGCCCGCCAACGGCCGGCCGATGACGGTGATGCAGCTCGCCGGCTTCCCGGCCGAGGTGGTCGATTCCGTCGTGTCGGTGGTCTGCCGCATGGCGTTCGATTTCGGCCTGTGGAGCGATGGCGTCTCGCCGCTGCTGTTCGTCTGCGAGGAAGCGCACCGCTACGCCTCCGCCGACCGCTCGATCGGCTTCGGCCCGACCCGCAAGGCGATCTCGCGCATCGCCAAGGAAGGCCGCAAATACGGCGTCTATCTCGGCCTCGTCACACAGCGGCCGGCCGAGCTCGACGCCACCATCATTTCCCAGTGCAACACGCTGTTCACGATGCGCCTCGCCAACGAGCGCGACCAGTCACTGCTGCGCTCGGCGGTCTCAGACGCCGCCGCCAACCTGCTCTCCTTCGTCCCCTCGCTCGGCACCCGCGAGGTGCTGGCATTCGGCGAAGGCGTCGCGCTGCCGACCCGGCTGCGCTTCAAGGAGGTGCCGCTGCATCAGCTGCCGCGCAGCGAGGCCACGATCGCCACCGTGCGCTCGGTCAATGCCGGACACGACATGCATTTCGTCAGCGCGGTGCTGGAACGCTGGCGCGGTGCCACCTCGAGCCGGGACAACTCGGGCGGCGACGGTGGCGTCAGCAGCCTCGGCGACCGTCCCAGCCTCGGCGATCGTCCGAGCCTCTCCGCCTCGCTGGATGCGCCCATGCTGCAGCCGTCGCTGGGTCTCGACCCCGACCGCTTCTCGCTGCTGAAGAAGCCGCTGCGCTGAGCAGCTCCGTCTGCCGGCGCTTCGACCTCGTGGCGGGCGGTCCGCCGCGCTGAATGTCAAACTGCGCCTGACAGGTTGCACGACCTCTGCGATCGACTAAGGTTCGCGTCCCCAGACGCCAGCCGGACCGTTGCCATGACCCAGCCCGCCATCAGCCGCTTTCCCGTCCCCGCCATCGACACGCTGCCGGACGACATTCGCACGCGCCTGCTCGGTGTGCAGGAAAAGAGCGGCTTCGTGCCCAACGTGTTCCTGACCCTGGCGCACCGCCCGGACGAGTTCCGCGCCTTCTTCGCCTACCACGACGCGCTGATGGACAAGGACGGCGGGCTGACCAAGGCCGAGCGCGAGATGATCGTGGTGGCGACGTCCAGCGCCAACCAGTGCCAGTATTGCGTGATCGCGCATGGCGCGATCCTGCGCATCCGCGCCAAGAACCCGCTGATTGCCGACCAGATCGCGATCAACTACCGCAAGGCCGACATCACGCCGAGACAGCGCGCGATGCTCGACTTCGCGATGAAGGTGGCGCTGGAGGCGCAGACCGTCGGCGACGCCGATTTCAAGGCGCTGGCCGGCCACGGTTTCAGCGACGACGACATCTGGGATATCGCCGCCATCGCCGCCTTCTTCGCGCTGTCGAACCGAATGGCCAATGTCACCGGCATGCGTCCCAATGACGAGTTCTACCTGATGGGACGGCTGCCGAAGGCGAAGTAAGCGGATCAGTCGTCCGACGCCGGCCCGCACCAGCCGGGCAGATAGACCGCGTCGTGGCTCTTGGCGAGCGCCAGCGCATGCTCCATGGCGACGCCAAAGCGATCCTCGACCGTCTTACGCTTAACCTTGCGGCGAAGGAAATCGGCCCACAGGAATTCGCTGAACGGCGTGGTGTCCTTGGCGAAGCCGCCGGCGCGGCGAAGCTCGCCGGCCAGGCTGCGGAACGGATCGTCCTTCAGATCCGCGACCGTATTCGGCAGGTCCTTGAAATGCCGCCGCTCGCCCTTGGCATCGTAAGGATAGACCCAGCGCTTGTTGTCCATCACGCCCCAGAACGCCTCGCGATCGACCATCGTGAGGTCGCCGATCACGCTGACGAGCACGTCCTTGACGCCCTCGTCGTGAAGCGCACGGGCGAGGTGATGGTGGTCCACCACGTAGTGCCGCTGGTCCGGGCCGAGCACGACCGGGATCATGTGCTTGCCGAGCAGCTCGGCCTGTTTCGTCTTTTTGTGCGCGCGCCAGCGCTCGCGCTTCTCCTTCACCTCGCGCATTCCGACGGTCATCTGCGTCGGGCGCAGGGACAGGATCGGCACGGGATGCAGCAGCGGCTCGCGGGTATTGGCCATGGGTTTGGCTCCAACGGATTTCGCGGCAATCCCCGGCTGGATTAGCGCCGGCGCGGGTTCCCTCGATATACCAAATGCGGCTGCTACGACACAGCCGCAAGGCGACCTGCTCGTCTGGTACAGCTCAACAGCGGCAAAGTTTCTTTGTGGGAGGCTGGTCTCGCGTGCTAAGAAGGAGCATTGGAGTCGAGGCATGAAGACCCAGCGCCCCATGGCAGTGGAGGAGGAGCATCGCGTGGTGCCGTTCCGGCCGCGCAGTGGTCCGGCGCGGCACGTGACCGAAGGCGGGGGTCCGCCGGTGCCTCTGCATCGCCGCCCGCCGGCGGCGCTCGATCTGTCCCGCTACGAGCAGCCGCGCGAGCAGCCGGACGACTTCCGTCACCGCATCCTGGCCAACATCGCCGCCATCGCCTTCACCATCGCCCTCACCGCCATCGGCATCTGGCTGGCGGTGAGCATCGCGGATCTGCGCAAGACCCAGGATTGCCTCCTCACGGGACGGCGCGATTGCGCCCGCATCATCACCGAGACCTACACCCCCTGACCCCTCACCACACGGCGGAGCCGCCGCCGACGACGCATCACAATCCCGCCACAACCGGCGTGCCCGGCTCCATTGAACTCACCGCGACGCTCCGATATACGGGCACACGACTCCTGGGCGACGGGGGTAAAAGGGCTCGCATCAGCGCCTTTCGGGGGCGCGGTGTCCTCTCGTTGCCCTTATCCGGATTAGCTCCAATATATCAAAGGCTTAGTGATGTCCTCAACATTCGATCAGGTCGCCACGATCATCGCTGAAACCTGCGACATCCCGCGCGACACGATCACGCCGGATAGCCACGCCATCGACGATCTGGGCATCGACAGCCTCGATTTCCTCGACATCGCGTTTGCGATCGACAAGGCCTTCGGGATCAAGCTGCCGCTCGAGAAGTGGACGCAGGAAGTCAACGACGGCAAAGCCAGCACCGAGCAGTATTTCGTGCTGAAGAACCTGTGCGCCCGCATCGACGAGCTGGTCGCCGCCAAGGGCGCCTGAGCGCCCGCCATGCAGATCGAATACTTCAAGCTCATCGACCGCATTCTCGACCTCAAGGCGGACGAGAAGACAATCACCGTCGAAGCCAGGGTTCCCACAGAGAGCACGATTTTCGAAGGGCATTTCCCGGGACATCCGATCATGCCCGGCGTGCTGCTGATCGAATCGATGGCGCAGACCTCGGGCTGGCTCCTGCTGGCTCTGATGAAGTTCGAGCGGATGCCGTTTCTCGCCGCGGTGAAGGAAGCCAAGATGCGCGGCTTCGTGACGCCTGGCGAGGTGCTGACGGTGGAAGCCAACGTGATCCACGAAGGGTCCGGCTACGCAATGACGGAAGCGCGGGTGAAGGTCGCCGGCAAGCTGCGCTCGAACGCGAGCCTGACCTTCAGCCACGTCCCCTTCCCCAATCCGGAATTGCGCGGACACATGGACGCCGAGGCCAAGCGCATCGGCTTTCCGCAACAGGCGCTGCAGCGATGAGTGAGACCACAGCCGTGACCGAGCCCGTGGAAGTCTGGATCACCGGCATTGGTCTTGCGACCTCGCTCGGCGAAGGCCTCGATGCGAATTGGCAAGCCCTCAACGCCGGCCAGATCAACGTCGACGAGACGGGGTTCGCGCCCTACATCGTGCATCCCTGGGCAAAGGTGAACCTCGAAGCGCAAATTCCTAAGAAGGAACAGCGCCAGATGGAGGCGTGGCAGCGCATCGGCACCTATGCCGCCGGGCTTGCGCTGGATTCCGCGGGCCTCAAGGGCAACAAGGACATCCTGTCCCGGATGGACATGATCGTCGCCGCCGGCGGTGGCGAGCGCGACATCTCCGTCGACACCGCCATTCTCAACGCCGAGGCGCAGGGCAACTGCACGCCCGGCTTCCTCAACGACCGGCTGATGAGCGACCTGCGCCCGACGCTGTTCCTGGCGCAGCTGTCCAACCTGCTCGCCGGCAACATCGCGATCTCGCACGGCGTCTGCGGGACGTCGCGCACCTTCATGGGCGAAGAGGTCGCAGGCGTCGACGCTTTCAAGATCGCGCTGGCGCGCATCGCCGGCCGCCAGAGCGACATTGCGCTGGTCGGCGGCTCGCACAATGGCGAGCGCAAGGACCTGCTCGTGCTCTACGAGTTCGGCGACTACAATCTGAAGAACCAGTTCAAGCCGGTGTGGGCGCGCCAGGACCATCCAGGCTTCGCGCTGGGATCGGCCGGCGCGTTTCTGGTGCTGGAATCCAGGCCGCATGCGGAGGCGCGCGGCGCCAAGCCGCTGGCGCGGCTGAGCAAGGTCGTCGCCGACCGCGCCCGCCGCAAGGAGGCTGGCGCCGTGACCGGGACGCTGGACCGGCTGTGGTCGGCACTCGATGTTCACGAGGCGCCGGGCGCGATCATCACCGGCGCCACGGGCGCGGAGCCGGTGACGTCGGAGGAGCGCGCCTTCCTCGATCACCACAAGTCGTTCGCCGTCCGGTCGAGCGGCACCCGCTTCGGTCATACGATGGAGGCGCATTTCGCGCTCGATCTTGCACTTGCCGCGCTCTCGATCTCGCGCGGCGCGCTGTTCGCGCCGGGTGACTCCTCGGGCGTCGAAACCGAGATGAAGGAGGCTCCGACCCAGATCGTGGTGGTCGGCGCCGGCCATTACCGCGGCGAAGGCATGGCCTTGGTCGAAGCAGTCAAGTGAACGCGGCGCGCGGCTAGAGACGACGCGACGGGGGACATCATGAGTGTACGCGACAAATTTGGACGTCCCGTCGTGGTCGTCACGGGCATGGGCATCGTCACCTCGCTCGGGGCCGGCAAGTCGGACAATTGGAGCAAGCTGGTGGCCGGCGAGTCCGGCATCCGCACCATTACGCGCTTCCCGATCGACGGCTTGAAGACGACGATGGCCGGCACGGTCGACTTCGTGCCCGTGGCGCCGTTCACGTCGACGGGGCTGTCCGAGCGGCTCGGCCACATGGCCGTCGAGGAAGCGATCGCGCAGGCCGGGATCGGCTCCAAGGGCGATTTCCCGGGCCCGCTGTTCCTGGCCGTCGCGCCGGTCGAGATCGAGTGGCCGCAGCGGCTCGAGCTCGCCCATGAGGTCGGCGGGACGAACTTCAGCTATGATGATCTCCTGAGGGTCTGCGGCGGCGGAAAGTTCGTCAACTATCACCACCGCTTCCTGTTCGGCTCGGTCGCGGATTCGCTGTCCGACACGTTCGGCACCAAGGGTTCGCCGATCTCGCTGTCGACGGCCTGCGCCTCCGGCGCGACCGCGATCCAGCTCGGCGTCGAGGCGATCCGGCGCGGCGAGACCGACGTCGCGCTGTGCGCGGCCACCGAAGGCTCGGTCAATCCCGAAGGCCTCGTGCGCTTCTCGCTGCTGTCGGCGCTGTCGACGCAGAACGATCCGCCGCAGGCCGCCTCCAAGCCGTTCTCCAAGAACCGCGACGGCTTCGTGATGGCCGAGGGCGCCGGCGCGCTGGTGCTGGAGAGCTATGACGCGGCCGTGGCGCGTGGCGCAAAAATCCTCGGCGTCGTCGCCGGCTGCGGCGAGCTGACCGACTCGTTCCACCGCACCCGCTCTTCGCCCGACGGCAAGCCGATCATCGGCTGCATCCGCAAGGCGCTGGCCGACGCCGGCATGGCGCCGGAGCAGATCGACCACATCAACGCCCACGGCACGGCGACGCCCGAGAACGACAAGATGGAATATGTCGGTGTCTCCGCCGTGTTCGGCGAGCACACCGGCAAGATTCCGGTGTCGTCGAACAAGTCGATGGTTGGCCACACCATCTCCGCAGCCGGCGCCGTCGAGGCGATCATCTCGTTGCTGACGCTGGAGCATCAGCTGATCCCGCCGACCATCAACTACGACATTCCGGATCCTGCGATCCTGTTCGACGTCGTCGGCAACAAGGCCCGCGAGGCCCGCGTCACCGCCGTCATGTCGAACTCGTTCGGCTTCGGCGGCCAGAATGCCTCGCTGATCCTGACCCGCGAACCGGCCTGATCCGCCTGTCGCCTCGATGAGTCTCATTCCCCTTCGGACCAAGCTCGTCATCCGCCAGAAGGTGAAGTCGCTCGGGTCCTCGGCCGTCGGCGCGCTGACGGTCGGCATGCTCAAGACCACGCGCTATTTCGATCCGATCAAGACCGCCGACAGCTTCGCCCGCATCACCCGGGCGATCGGGCCGCGGCTGCGCGAGCACCGCATTGCGCGCGACAATCTGACGGCGGCGTTTCCGGAAAAGTCGCCGGAGGAGATCGAGACCATCCTGGCCGGTGTGTGGGACAATGTCGGCCGCCTCGGCGCCGAGTTCGCCCATCTCGACAAGATCTGGGACTACGACGAGGAGCATCCGGAACTGAGCCGCATCGAGCTGCCGCCGCGCACCTATGAGCTCTTCCATCAGCTGCGGCTCGACGGCAAGCCGGCGCTGATCTTCGCCAGCCATCTCGCCAATTGGGAAATGCCGGCGCTCGCCGCCGTCGCCCACAAACTCGACACCGCGATCCTCTATCGCAAACCGAACATAGCGGCCGCCGACCGCATCATCCGCGAGATGCGGCAGGACAAGATGGGCACGCTGGTGCCGGCGGGGCGCGGCGCACCGATCAAGCTCGCCGAGGCACTGAAGAGCGGGCAGCACGTCGCGATGCTGGTCGACCAGTACCTGACCGGTGGCGTCGAGGTCACCTTCTTCGGCCGCAAGACCCGCGCCAACCCGATGCTGGCGCGCCTGTTGCGGCAGGTCGAATGCCCCGTGCACGGCGTCCGCATCATCCGCCTCCCCGGCCATCGCTTTCGCGCCGAGGTATCGGAGGAAGTGAAGCCGGTGCGCGACGCCAATGGGCAGATCGACATCCAGGGCATGACCCAGGCCATCACCTCCGTCGTCGAGGGCTGGGTACGCGAATATCCGGAGCAATGGCTCTGGCTGCACCGGCGCTGGCGGTAGTCGGCGCAGCAAATTCCGCTACAGGGAAGCAGCACTGCAGCATCATTTCCCGCTCACGGGCTATTCGAAGATAATACTTACCTCTTCTGCCGGCGCTCGCTACCTTGGCGCCGTATCCGACAAGCTGTTCGGAAGCTTCAGGGAGGATGAGCGCGAATGTTTTCGCATGTGATGATCGGCACCAACGACCTCGACAAGGCCAAGGCCTTCTACGACAAGCTGCTGGGCACGCTCGGCGTGAGGCCGGCCCGCGTCGACGGCCACCGCATCTTCTACATCACGCCGACCGGCATCTTCTCGGTGTCGAAGCCGATCAACGGCCAGCCCGCGACGCCCGCCAATGGCGGCACGATCGGCTTCGCCTGCACCTCTCCGGAACAGGCCGACGCCTGGCATGCGGCGGGCCTCGAAGCCGGCGGCACGACCTGTGAGAACCCGCCCGGCATCCGCGAAGGCTCGGCCGGCAAACTGTATCTCGCCTACCTGCGCGACCTCGACGGCAACAAGCTGTGTGCCATGCACCGACTGGGCTGAGCTCTCGCCGACGTCATTGCGAGGAGCAACGCGACGAAGCAATCCAGAATCGCGGTCTCGGCCCTGGATTGCTTCGCTTCGCTCGCAATGACGGCAGCGGCGACTACCGCCCCGTCTTCACCTTCGTCCAGAGCCGGTTGATCACGCGCTGCGTGGCAGACTCGCGGGCGGTGATGACGAACAGCTTCTTCAGGGTCGCGTCGTCCGGGTAAATGTTCTTGTCGCCGAGAATTTTCGGGTCGATCAGCTTCTGGCTGGCCAGGTTGCCGTTGGCATAGGACAGGAAGTCGGAGTTCTTGGCGGCGACCTCGGGGCGATAGAGGTAGTTGATCAGCGCATACGCCTCGGCTGCGTGCGGCGCGTCGGCGGGTATGGCGAGATTGTCGAAGAACATCTGCGCGCCCTCTTTCGGGATCGCGTAGCCAATCTCGATGCCGTTCTTGGCTTCCTCGGCGCGGCTGCGCGCCTGCATGATGTCGCCGGACCAGCCGACGACGAGACAGATCTCGCCGGTGGCGAGCGCGCTCAGATATTCCGACGAATGAAATTTGCGCACGGAGGGTGCGACCTTGCCGACCACCTCGGCGGCCTTCTCCAGGTCTGCCTGCTTGGTCGAGTTGGGATCGAGGCCGAGATAGTTCAGCGCCGCTGGGAAGATGTCGTCGGCGGAGTCCAGCATGTGGACGCCGCAATCCTTGAATTTGGCGAGGTTCTCCGGCTTGAACACCATGTCCCAGCTGTCGATCCGCGCGCCAGCGCCCAGGACCTTCTCGATCGCCTTGACGTTGTAGCCGATGCCCGTCGTGCCCCACATGTAGTTGGCGGCGAACTGGTTGCCGGGATCGTAGATGGCCAGACGCTCTGTCACGACGGGCCAGGCATTGGCGAGGTTCGGCAGCTTGGACTTGTCCAGCGGCTGGAAGATCTTGGCCTTGATCTGGCGCTGCAGGAAATACGCAGTGGGTACCACGACGTCGTAGCCGGACTTGCCAGCGAGCAGCCGCGTCTCCAGGGTCTCGTTGGCGTCGAAGGTGTCGTAGACGACCTTGATGCCGGTTTCCTTGGTGAAGTCGTCAAGGACACCGGGCGCCATGTAGTTCGACCAGTTGTAGAAGTTGACGACGCGCTCCTCGGCACGGCCGAGCGAAACCGAGAAGGCCAGCACCGCGGCAGCCAGCGCCAGAGCCGAACGAATGCAGCCGCGCGTCATCAAGCCCGTCTCCTAGCGTCGATGAATGGCGTCGGACAGGCGCTCCAGCGCCGTATCCAGTGTCGCGTCCTTCTTGGCGAAGCAGAACCGGACCACCGAGGTCACGGGGTCCTTCTCATAGAAGGCCGACACCGGGATCGCCGCGACCTTGTAGTCGTGGACGATGCGCCGGCAGAACTGCTCGTCGGTCTCGTTGAGCCCGAGCGGCGACAGGTCCACGGTGAGGAAATAGGTTCCTTGCGCCTTCAGCACGGGAAAGCCGAGACGTTCGAGCCCGGCCGTGAGCCGGTCGCGGCTGCGCGCCAGCTCGGCGCGCATGTCGACGAAATAGTCGTCGGACTTGCCGAGCCCATAGGCGACGGCCATCTGCAGGTTCGGCGCCGTCGTGAAAGTGAGGAACTGGTGCACCTTGGCGGCGACACGCAGCAGCTGCGGCGCGGCGCAAACGAAGCCGATCTTCCAGCCGGTGAGCGAGAAGATCTTGCCCGCGGAGCCGACCTTGATGGTGCGGTCACGCATCCCCGGGATCGTGATCAGCGGGATGTGCTCGCGGCCGTCGAACACCACGTGCTCCCAGACCTCATCGCAGATCGCGACCGAATCGAACTCCTGGCAGAAGCGCGCCAGCAGCTCGAGGTCCTCGCGCGGATAGACCACGGCCGCAGGGTTCAGCGGATTGTTGAACAGCACCGCCTTGGTCTTCGGCGAGAACGCCTGCCGCAGCATCTCCTCCGACAGCCGCCAATGCGGCGGCTCGAGCCGCACCAGCTTCGGGATGCCGCCGGCCTGGCGGATGATCGGCAAATAGGAATCATAGACCGGCTGGAAGCAGATCACCTCGTCGCCCGGCTCAACCACCGAAAGGATCGCCGAGGTCAGCGCCTCGGTGCCGCCGGAAGTGACCATGACCTCGCTCATCGGATCGAGATCGAGCTTGTGCCAGTGCTTGTAGTGCGCGGCGATGGCTTGGCGCAGCTCCGGCAAGCCCATCATCGACGGATACTGGTTGTAGCCGTTCAGGACCGCGTCGGCGGCGGCGCGGCGGATGTCCTCGGGGCCGGGATCGTCGGGAAAGCCCTGCCCCAGATTGATGGCGTTGTTGTCGCGCGCGAGCTGCGACATCTGCTCGAAGATCGTGACGGGCAGATCGGCGAAGACCTTGTTCTGCGAGATCATGATGCCCTGTCAGCCGCCGGACTTGATCGGCAGGCCGGCCGCCTTCCAGCCGAGCATGCCGCCTTGCAGATGCTTGTCATACGGCAGACCCGCCGCCTGCGCGGCCATCGAGGCGGTGACGGAGCGCTTGCCGGAACGGCAGGCAAACACGACGTCCTTGCCTTTGGGGTCAGGGATCAGCTTAGGGTCGAAGCTCGACAGGGGAACGACGATGCCGTCCGGATAGGCTTCCGCAGCAACTTCGTTCGGCTCGCGCACGTCAACCAGAAGAATCTTTCCCTCGGCGATTCCTTTGGCCACGTCCTGCGGGGTCAAATCGTGCACAACAGCCACGCCCATCCTCCAAGCCTTCACTGGAGCCGCATAAGGCCCCGAACCGGCGCCAAACTCGCCCCGGACGCGGGGAAAATCAAGCGCTTCGGCAAGCTCTCGACAGCCGTCCACGCAGGTCAGATCGTGACCTGCGTGCCGACCTCGACCACACGCCCGCTCGGGATCTGGAAATAGTCGGTCGCGTCGTTGGCGGACCGGCTCATGCTGATGAACAGGTGGTCCTGCCAGCGCGGCATGCCGGAATGCGCCGCCGGCTTGAGCGCACGGCGCGACAGGAAGAACGACGTCGACATGATGTCGAACTGCCAGCCGAGCTTGCGCGCGATCGCCAGTGCCCGCGGCACGTTGGGCGATTCCATGAAGCCGAAGCGCAGGGTGACCTTGGAGAAGGTCGGGCTGATCTGCTCCAGGCGCACCCGCTCCGACGGATCGATGCGCGGGGTCGGCGCGGTCTCGATGGTCAGGATGACGTTCTTCTCGTGCAGCACCTTGTAGTGCTTGAGGCTGTGCATCAGCGCGGTCGGCGCGCTCAGGGGATCCGAGGTCAGGAACACGGCGGTGCCGGGCACCCGCTGCGGCGGACGCTTCTCGAGCATCGCGACCAGGTCCGCGAGCGGGAATTCCAGTTTGCGCGACTTGTCGAACAGCAGCCGGCTGCCGCGCCGCCACGTGTACATCAGCGTCATGACGAAGCCGCCCAGCGCCAGCGGCACCCAGCCGCCTTCGAGCACCTTCAGGAGGTTCGCCGACAGGAAGGTCAGGTCGAGGAACAGGAACGGCGCGATCAGCGCAGCGGCGGCGAATGGCGACCACCGCCAGACCTTCCAGATCACGACGAAGCCCATCATCGCCGTCACCACCATGGTGCCGGTCACCGAGATGCCGTAGGCGGAGGCCAGCGCGCTGGAGGATTTGAACAGCAGCACCAGCAGCACCACCGAGAGCAGCAGCAGCTTGGTGATGCGCGGGATGTAGATCTGGCCGGAATGCGACTCGGAGGTGTGGCGGATCTCGAAGCGCGGCAGCAGGCCGAGCTGGATCGCCTGCCGGGTCAGCGAATAGGCACCGGTGATGACGGCCTGGCTGGCGATCACGGTCGCCACGGTGGCCAGCGCCACCATCGGGATCAGCGCCCACTCCGGGAACATCAGGAAGAACGGGTTCTCGATTGCCTTGGCATCGGCAATGACCAGCGCGCCCTGCCCGAGATAATTCAAGGCCAGCGACGGCAGAACGATGAACAGCCAGGCGGTCTGGATCGGCCGCTTGCCGAAATGACCCAGGTCGGCATACAGCGCCTCGGCCCCCGTCACCGCCAGGAACACCGCGCCGAGCGTGACGAAGCCGATGATGCCGTGATGCAGCATGAAGGTCACGGCGTTGAGCGGGTTGATCGCCCACAGCACCTCGGGATGGCGCAGGATCGGCGGCAGCGCCGCGATCCCGATCACCGCAAACCAGATCAACATGATCGGGCCGAAGAACGCAGCCACTTTGGCGGTGCCGCGGACCTGGACCGCGAACAGCATGACCAGGATGATGATCGTGAGCGGCACGACATAGGGGTCGAACGCGGCCGTCACCAGCTTGATGCCCTCGATGGCCGACAGCACGGACAAGGCCGGCGTGATCACCGCGTCGCCATAGAACAGCGCGCCCGAGATGATGCCGAGCAGGACGATGATGCTGGCGCCGCGGGTGACCCCGCGTTGAGCCAGCGCCATCAGCGCCAAGGTGCCGCCTTCGCCGTGGTTGTCGGCGCGCAGCAGGATGACGACGTATTTCAGGGTCACCACGACGATCAAGGCCCACAGGATCAGCGAGATCACGCCCATGACGGCGTGGGGGGCTGCCTCGCCGCTGCTGCTGGCGGCCATGACAGCTTCACGCAGCGCATAGAGCGGGCTGGTGCCGATGTCGCCATAGACGACGCCGATGCTCCCCAGGGTCAGTGCAGCGAAGCTGGCCGTGGAATGGGCATCGCCATGCCCGTTGGCCGCCGGCGTTTCCGCGGGCGTGGCTGCGACATCAGCTGTCATGGGGGTAGCCCTTCGAGGCCTCGTTGATGCTTCACTGCACAAAATGGCAGAGCGCGCGGCTTATAGCTGTAGGGGTTTCATAAAGACCCGCAGATATTGCAGGCCAGAACCGCAGTTTGACATAGCTGAAGCTTAGCGGAGGTGGAGGCCCCGATCAGATCGTTACCTGAGTACCGACTTCGACCACCCGCCCCGTCGGGATCTGGAAATAGTCGGTCGCATCGTTGGCCGACCGGCTGAGGCCGATGAACAGGTGATCCTGCCAGGTCGGCATCCCCGACTGGGACGACGGCTTCAGCGAGCGGCGCGAGACGAAGAACGACGTCGACATGATGTCGAACTGCCAGCCGAGTTTTCGCGCCACT
The DNA here is from genome assembly GCF_051167655.1 of Bradyrhizobium sp. HKCCYLS2038. Lineage (NCBI taxonomy): Bacteria > Pseudomonadati > Pseudomonadota > Alphaproteobacteria > Hyphomicrobiales > Nitrobacteraceae > Bradyrhizobium > Bradyrhizobium sp. HKCCYLS2038. The sequence goes on from NZ_JBNPTM010000002.1 coordinate 321,245, forward strand.
GCGAGGGCCCGCGGCACGTTGGGCGACTCCATGAAGCCGAAGCGCAGCCGCACCTTGGAGAACTTCTCGCTGATCTTCTCCATGCGCACCCGCTCCGAGACGTCGACGCGCGGGGTCTGCGCGGTCTCGATGGTCAGGATGACGTTGTGCTCGTGCAGCACCTTGTTGTGCTTGAGGTTATGCAGCAGCGCCGTTGGCACAGAGGTCGGATCGCTGGTGAGGAACACCGCAGTCCCCTTCACGATGTGCGGCGGCCGCTTCTCCAAGCTCGCAATCAGGTCGTCCAGCGGCACCTCGATCTTGCGAGTCTTGAGCATCAGGATCGACGAGCCGCGACGCCAGGTCCAGATCGTGACCGCCATGGCAGCGCCGAACAGCAGCGGCACCCAGGCGCCCTCGAACAGCTTCAGCAGGTTGGCGGCGAAGAACGTCATATCGACGACGACGAAGGGAACGATGATCGCAGCCGCCACCGCGGCACGCAGGTTCCAGAGCTTCCAGATCACCACGAAGCCCATGATGCCGTCGGCCACCATGGTGGTCGACACCGCGATACCGTAAGCGGACGCGAGGTTGCTGGAGGTTCTGAACAGCAGCACCAGCAGCATGACACCGATCAACAGCAGCCGGTTGACGCGCGGCAGGTAGATCTGGCCGGCGTGGCTTTCCGACGTATAGCGGACCTCGAAGCGCGGCAGCAGGCCGAGCTGCACCGCCTGGCTGACCAGCGAATAGGCACCGGTGATCACGGCCTGGCTCGCGATCACGGTCGCGGCCGTCGCCAGCACCACCAGCGGCAGCAGCAGCAGTTCGGGTACCATCCGGTAGAACGAGTTCTCGATCGCGGCCGGGTCGGACAGCACCAGCGCGCCCTGCCCGAAATAATTGATCAGCAGCGACGGAAGCACGAAGAACAGCCACGCCGACTGAATCGGCTTGCGGCCGAAATGACCGAGGTCGGCGTAAAGCGCCTCGCCGCCGGTGACCGCGAGAAACACCGCTCCCAGGGTGACCAGGCCGATGGTGCCATGCGACAGCAGGAACTGCACCGCATAATAGGGATTGATCGCCGCGAGCACGGACGGGTCGTCGCTGATGTGGACAATCCCCATCACGGCAAGGCTCGCGAACCAGGCGACCATCACCGGCCCGAACGCCGTCGCAACCCGCGCCGTTCCCTTGCTCTGCACGGTAAACAGCACGACCAGGATGAACACGGTAAGCGGCACCACGTAGTGCTCGAGCGCAGGCGCCGCGAGCTTGAGGCCTTCCACCGCCGAGAGCACCGAGATCGCCGGCGTGATCATCGAATCGCCGATGAACATCGAGGCACCGATGACGCCCAGCGCCATCAGAAACATGCTGCGGCGGCCCAGCGCGCGCTGGCCGAGCGCCATCAGCGACAGCGTTCCACCCTCGCCGTTGTTGTCCGCCCGCAGCAGCAGCAGCACGTATTTCGCGGTCACCACGATGAACAGCGACCAGAGGATCAGGGAGAGCACGCCCAGCACGATGATCCGCGACACCGGCTGTCCCTGGGCAGCGCCCGTGGCGGCCTCGCGGAAGGCATAGAGGGGCGAGGTACCGATGTCGCCGAACACGACGCCGATGCTGCCAAGCGTCAGCCCCCAGAACCCTGAGGCCGTCGCGGTTTCCTGTCCTTCGGTCGATGTCGCCGTGGCCGTCATGTCGCTTGGAACGCATTTTCCCGTTTGGCCCGGCGCGTGTGAACGCAGACCGGCCGCAGGTCAAGTCTCTACCATAGCAGACCTTGGGTCCCGGCCTGTCAGCGAACAGACTGGCGTGCACAGATGTCTCGTGCCGCACCGCAGGAGGTCGCTCTGCGGCGAAAGGCTTGCAGCAGCGAATGTTGGGACGGTCACCCGCAAATCAAGGGCTTGGCAGCGACGTCGATTCTGTTCGCAAATCGTCCGTGCGGCAATGTGATGCAGCGGGACGAGGTACGACTATGGCTTCAGGTCCGGAGGCAAGGGCGGATCTTCCCGCATCAGGGTGATCGTCACGCGGCGGTTGGCGGCCAGCGAGGGGTCGTCGGGAAACAGCGGCTGGGTATCCGCCTTGCCGGAAACCGCGAAGATATGGCCCGGCGGCAGCCCTTCCCGCTCCAGAATCTGGCGCACGGCGTTGGCGCGATCCGCCGACAGGTCGAAGCCGCCATAGTCGCTGCGGGCTGGAACGAAGCCGGCAGCGGTATGCCCGGTGATCTGGACCCGAAGCGGGGTCGCCTTGAGCGGGCCGGCCAGCTTCTCGATCAGGCGCCGCGTGCGATCATAAGGCACCTTCGACCCGTCGGCGAACATCGAGCGTCCGTCCTGGTCGACGATCTCGAGGTTCAGTCCCTGCTTGGTCTCCTCGAACATGATGTGCTTGGAGATCTCGGTCATCTCCGGCATGTCCTGCAAGGCCTGACGCAGCGAGGCGGAGGCTAGCGCGAACTGCCGGTCGGTCTTGAGCTTGGCGCCGTTGGTATGCTGGCGCTCCTCCTGCTCGGGGCTCGGATCGCGCGCCGTCTCCTCCGGCGAAATATGGGCGGCGTTCTTCAGCTTCGGGCGGGTCGGCAGGCCATCGGATTCGACGATACCGGAATAGCGCGACTCGTTCTGCACGCCGAAGGCTTCGCGCATCGAGCCGGCGACCACCTTCAGCTTGTTGTTGTCCATGGTGGAGAACGCGACGAGCATCACGAAGAAGCTCATCATGAGACCCATCAGGTCGGCGAAGGTCACGAACCAGCCGTGTCCGCCGCCATGCGCGTCGCCCCGTTTCTTCTTGGCCATCCCCTAGCTCCGGTGCACGCCCCCACCCCGACGACGGCCTAGGCCGGCACCGGCTCCCCTTCGGCATGGCGATGTTTCTCAGGCAGGTAGGCCAGCAGCATCTCCCGGACCAGCGCCGGGCTCTTGGAGTCGCGGATCATCAGGATGCCGTCGATGATCAACGTGCGATTGGTCTCCTCGTCGAGCAGCTTGCCGTGCAGCTTGTCGGCGATCGGCAGACAGAACAGGTTCGCGACCAGCGCGCCGTACAGCGTCGCGAGCAGCGCGGTCGCCATGAACGGGCCGAGCTTCGAGGGGTCGGTCATGTTGGCGAACATCTGCACCATGCCGATCAGCGTGCCGATCATGCCGAACGCCGGGGCGCAGTCGCCGATGGCGCGGTAGATCTTGCTGCCCTCGTCGAGGTGCATCAGGAAATTGTCGCGGTCGCGCTCGAGATTGTCGCGGATGAATTCGAGGTCGTAGCCGTCGGCCACGTAGCGGATGCCCTTGGCGAGGAACGGCTCGTCCGTCTCGACCTTTTCAAGCCCAACGGGCCCCTGCTTGCGGGCGATCTCGGCAATGCGGGCGAGCTCGTCGACCAGGTCGCGCGCTGAAAGCCGGCTCATCGTGAAGGCGAACTTGGCGCCGAGCGGCAGGCCGTGCAGCATCGCACCGAGCGGAAAGCGGATCATGGTCGCCGCGATCGAGCCGCCGAAAATGATGATCATGGCGTGCTCGCTGACGAACATCTCGACGTCGCCGCCGAGCAACATCATCGTCGCGATCACGATGAAGCCGGCGACCAGCCCGGCGCCCGTCATAATATCCATGAGCCAACTCCACCCGCTTGACCGAACCAGCGTCCGTGCTGGACGGACCCCCGGCACAAATGCTGCCGCGCAGCCCGACATTACGTCTGCGCCATTAAGGACGCGTTACTGAATTTGGTAGGCATAATGAGAGGTTAACCGCCGACGGCCGCGCAGCTTACATGCGGCCGTCGCACTCAGGCTGCCGCCGCGCCGGGCTTGAGCAGGTTTGCCTCGGCGAAATCAACCGCCTGCTCGAACGACTTCTGCATCCTGTTGACGATCTCGAGCATCTGCGCCGGCTCCATCGTCGCCGAGCCCAGCTCGAGCTCGCGAGACAGCCGCGACAGGGCCGAGAACCCGAACGTCGCCGACGAGCTCTTGATCGAATGCGCCTCGCGCTTCATCTCCAGGCGATCTTCGAATTTGCTCGCGAGCTTGCCGAACTTGCTGGACGTATCGTCGAGAAACGTCCGCAGCACTTCCAGCGCGTCCTCCTCGCCGAGCTCGGAAATCAGGATCTGGTAGACGGATTCGTCAAACTGCACCAAGTCGGTCATGCGACAAGCCTTTCCTTGTGTGTGGCAGCGGCCGCGCGGAGCAGAGCGGCGTTCAGTCGATCGCGCGTGACCGGCTTGGTCACGAAGTCGTTCATGCCGGCCTCCGTGCAGACCAGGTGATCCTGGCTGGTGGCGTTGGCCGTCAGAGCGATGATGTAGATGTCCTGGCTGGGCGGCGGCAGCGAGCGGATCATCCGTGTTGCCGTCACGCCGTCCATCTCCGGCATCATCATGTCCATGAGGATGAGGTCGTAAGCCTGCTTCTGCACGGCGGCGACCGCCTGGGTGCCGTTCTCGACGAGCTCATAAGTATGGCCGAGCTTGTCCAGCAGCTTCTTGATCACGAACTGATTCGTCAGGTTGTCTTCCGCGACGAGAATATTGAGCGGCTCGACGCTGGCCGGACGCTCCTCCTTGGCGGCCTCGCCGGTAGGCACGATGGTCGCCTCGGGCGCGCCGACCTGCTCCACCTCCGGCTGCGGTTGCGGCTGGACCTGGATCGTAAACGTGAACGTGCTGCCTTCGCCGACCTTGCTCTGGACCTTGATGTCCCCGCCCATGCAGGTGACGAGGCGCTTGCAGATCGCGAGTCCGAGGCCCGTGCCGCCGAAGCGGCGCGAGATCGAGTTGTCGACCTGGGAGAACTGCTTGAACAGGCGGCCGACCGCTTCTGCCGGAATTCCGACGCCGGTGTCGGCGACCGAAATCACCAGGGTGAGGTCCGGTTCGGCGAGGTTTTCGGCCCGCACGTCGACATGCACGCTGCCGGCCTCGGTAAACTTGAGCGCGTTGCCGACCAGATTGAACAGCACCTGGCGCAGCCGGGCGGGATCGCCGACCACGTAGTTCGGAACTTCGGGCGCGATCGACGTCGTCAGCTGGAGCCCCTTCTCCTTGGCGCGCGAGGCCAGAAGCTCGGCCGTCGCGGTGACGGAGCGGCGGAGGTCGAACTCGATATGCTCGATCTCCAGCCGGTCGGCATCGAGTTTGGAGAAATCGAGCACGTCGTTGAGGAGCTGCAGCAGGTAGTCCGCCGACTCCCGCAAGGTCGTGGCGATCTTGCGCTGCTCCGGCACCAGATCGGCCGACAGCAGCAGGTCGGCAAGTCCGATGACGCCGTTCATCGGGGTGCGGATCTCGTGGCTCATCATCGCCAGGAATTCTGACCGCGCCCGTGTACCGGCCTCGGCTGCATCGCGTGAGGCGGCGAGACCGGCCTGATAGCGCGCGATCAGGATGGTGATAATGCCGATGACCACCGTCAGCAGCCCCCCGATCAGGAGAGCGCGATCGCGATTGACCTTGAAGCTGGCGAAGACTTCATCGGCCGCCTGGCCGACAATCACGACCAGCGGCTGCCCCTTGATCTGCTGGAAGGAGTAGATGCGGGTGACGCCATCGATCAGACTGCTGATGGTGTAGGAGCCGCTGCTCTTTTGCTGGATCGCGGTCATCACCGGGCTGTTCGCGAGCGAGGATCCGACGCCGGCCGAACCGGCGGAGGCGCGCGCGCGCACGATGCCGTCGAGGCCGACGAGGGTGACGTTGCCCTTCTTCCCGAGATCGACCGAGTTGTAGAAGCTCGACAAGTATGCAGGGTCGAGCGAAACGACCACGACTCCGCCGAACGAGCCGTCGGACAGGATGATCCGGCGGGTCAGCTGGATCGACCATTTGTTGGAGACCCGGCCGAGGATCGGCTTGCTGATGAAGAGGAAATCATCCTTGCCGTCGGCGTGGACGCGGAAATGCTCGCGATCGTGGAGGTCGAGGCCACGCATCTTCGGATCGATGTTGCTGGACAGCATGATGCCGTCCTTGCCGATCACCACCACCTGGAACGAGACGTCGGAGAGGAACTGGCTGTTCTTCCACCACAGCGACATATCGAAATTTTGCGGATCCCTGGCATAGGAATCGCGGACATAGAGCAGCGTCTGATCCGCGGCACGGATCGAACGGATGATCTGCTCCTCGAAGACGCGCGCAAGGTTGGCGCCGTTCTTCAGCGCCGACTGCTCGGTGCGCGAATAGTCCTCGGAGATCGTGTAGAGGATGCCCCCCCATACCAGCGCGATCGCCGACAGGCCGATCACGGCGCTGCCGAAATGACCGACCAACCGGACCATCTTGTCGACGGACTGGTCGATCCAGCCGAACAACGGCATCGATTTGGATATCAGCCTGCGCATGTGCTTCGCCCTCGAGCGACATGCGTACCGGGACAGGCTAGCGATCAGGTAAAGCTTGATGGATAAAATCTTCTCAACGGGCGAGATCTGCTTAACCTTGGGCCCGAGAGACGGCATTATGGGTATTTGGTAACCGCGACTGCGACGCCCCCGTAATCATCCGGATGAGCTTCGATCGGGAAAGCGGCCGCGCTATTTCAGCCTGATCTTCGGAATGCTGGATTGGCTCAACCGCTCCATGGATGGGAGGCCGTAGACCTCCACGATCGTCTCCTGATCTTTCTGGTAGAGCAGCATCACCTTGTCGTCGGCAATCTGCTGGACGGCATCCAAACGCCCCACTCCATCGAGCAGCTTTCTGAAGCCGCCGCCCTGCACGTCGCTCACCGCGACCGAGACGGCGTCCTTGCTCGTCAATCGTCCGTCGCCGTTGGAGTCCTTTTCGACGACCGCGTAGATGATGCCGACTGCTTGGCGCGGCTGCTCCGGCACGGACCGCATCTGGCGGAACAGGAACTGGCTCGACACGATCAGCTGGCCGCCGGTTGGGAACAGCCACCGCGGCTGGCTGACCGACGGATCGAGGAACAGATAATTGACAACGTTCGTGTCGCTGGTCTTGTCGTAGTAGGCGGACCCGCCGAACGATTGACTCCGGTAGAGAGGATCTGGACGTAGGGGGTGCCGTCGATGATCGACGGGCGGCCGAGGACGAGATCCTCGGAGATCTTGTCCTGCTCGCTGACGTTCACCACGTTCGTGACGCGGCGATCGCGCGTTTCCTCCTTGAGGATGCGCAACATCGCATAGCCACCAATGACGAGAAACACGAGCGCGGCGATTGCAATCGCCAGCGCGTTGAAGCGCCAGACATACCGGAAGAACATCCGGCTGCTTCGTATCGCCATGCCATTCATCTCCTGCCCTGCCTGCAAAAATGCCCTCACCTTCAACGTGAGGGCATTCTCGTCGCCTCGCGCAGCGAGGGTATCAGTGGATCTCGGCCGACCGCTTGAGCGCGTCCTTCAGCTTCTCAAGCGAGAAATCGGCCGAACGCGCGATCTCCAGGATCGGCGTCTCCCGGCGGCCGCAGAGTTCGGCCGCCTCGGGCAGCTTGGCGGCGATGTCGGCCGGGATCACGATGGCGCCGTGACGATCGGAATGGATGAGATCATCGGAGCGCACCGTCATGCCGGCAACACGGACCTGACCGCCGAAGCTCTCGGCATGCACCCAGGCATGCGACGGCCCGATCGAGCCGGCCAGCGCCTGGAATCCCGGAGCCCATTGCGGGACGTCGCGGACGGAGCCGTCGGTGATCACGCCGAGGCAGCCGAGCGCCTTGTGCACATTGCTCTGCACCTCGCCCCAGAACGCGCCGTAGCCGATGTCGGGGCCGTCGACGTCCTGGATCACCACGATTCGCGGACCATGGCCGGTGCCGACATATTCGTAATAGGCGATGCGCTGCCGGGCCTGTTCATCGGCCGGAAGGCTCGATTTGACGACGGAGCGGATGGTCGCGGTGCGCGCATAGCCGACCATCGGCGGCAGATCGGGGAATGGGCAGACCAGCGGCTTGGTCGTGTAGCCGATCAGGCGGCGCTCGGGGGCCACGATCTCCATCGCATTGCAGATCGTCGGCGTATCGTAGCGCGCGAGGGCCTCGAGGACCGAGGGGGCGAGCGGCGCGGCGGCAGGACTTGTCACTGGCGTTTTCTCCGGATGATGCGGACGGCATTCAAAGGCCGTCCCTGGCCATCCGGTATAGACGAGGCCTCACGGGCCGGCAAAGCGCCGGCGGGTCTGCCGGCCCTGCGTTCAGTGCAGCCGTTCGGGCGGACGCTGCTCCTGCTCGGCCGCCGGTGCGGTCGGAGTGAACGGCGTCCCCGACGATGCGGGCGCCTGGGACGCGGCCGCCGCAGTGCCGAGCGCCGCTGCATGCTTGGCGGCCTGCTGGCGATACATGCGCCAGCCGAACGGCAGGCCGAGGATGTAGAGGATCGAGCCCGCCGACAGGATCTGCCAGGGATAGACCACGAGCAGCGCGACGAAGAACACCACCGATGCGAACACCGGCAGCACCAGCTCGGGCGACACCCGCATCCGCGTCGTCTTGCCCGAGAACACCGGCAGACGGGAGACCATCAGAAACGCGATCAGCAAGGTGTAGAACGCCGTCAGCAGCGCGGGCGGCTTCGGTACGCCCAGGAAAGCCAGATAGACCGGCAGCAGCACCGTGATCGCGCCGGCCGGCGCCGGCACGCCGGTGAAGAAGTTGGCGGCGAACGGCGGCTTGTTGGGATCGTCGATGCTGGCGTTGAAGCGGGCCAGCCGCAGGCCGCCGCTGATGGCGTACATCATGGCGGCGATCCAGCCGCCGTCGCGCAGCTCGTGGAGCTGCCAGAAATACAGGATCAGGCCCGGTGCGACGCCGAAATTGACGAAATCGGCAAGGCTGTCGAGCTCGGCACCGAATTTCGACTGCCCCTTGATCAAGCGCGCGATGCGTCCGTCAATGCCATCCAGGAAGGCGGCAAAGACGATGGCGCCGACCGCGAGCTCCATGCGGCCCTCAGTCGACAGCCGGATCGCGGTCAGGCCTGCGCAGATCGCCAGCAAGGTGATCATGTTCGGCACCAGCAACCGCACCGGGATCGGGCGGAAGCGGCGACGGCGCAGTTCGGAAGAGGTCGGATCGAAGCTCATGATCACACCGCAGAGTGGCTGGTCTTGACCTTGTGCCGGAGTGCGACCCAAGGCCCCGTTAATGAGTCATTCCGAGCCCGTGAGGGTTCATTGGCTCCGGAACGTCAGGCCGGGCACGGCCACGTCGAAATCGGCCAGGATGGTCTCACCGGCGATGGCGGTCTGGCCCTCGGAGACCAGAACCTCGGTGCCATCAGGGAAATAGACGTCGAGGCGCGAACCGAACCGGATCAGCCCGAAGCGCTCGCCTGCCCCGATGGTCTGGCCCTCGCGCACGAACGACACGATCCGCCGCGCAACGAGGCCGGCGATCTGGACCACGCCGATCTTGCCATGCGGAGTCGAGATCGCGAGCGAGTTGCGCTCATTGTCCTCGCTGGCCTTGTCGAGCTCGGCGTTGATGAAGGCGCCCGGACGGTAGGCGATCTTCTCGATCCGGCCGGCGACCGGGCTGCGGTTCACGTGCACGTTGAACACGCTCATGAAGATCGACACCCGCAGCAACGGCCGGTCGCCGAGGCCGAGCTCGGCCGGCGGCAAGGCGCGGGTGATCATGGAGATGCGCCCGTCGGCCGGCGCGACCACGAGCCCCTCCCGCTGCGGCGTGACGCGGATCGGATCGCGGAAGAACAGCGCGCACCAGACGGTGAGCAAGGTGCCGATCCAGCCGAGCGGCGTGAAGATCCAGAACAGGATCAGGCTGACCAGGGCGAAGGCGCCGATGAACGGGTAGCCCTCGGGATGGATCGGCGGGATCTGGGCACGGATGGAATTGCTGATCGACATGGCCTGCTTCGTTGAGATGGTGTCCCTCTGACGTCAGAGCGGACCGCCGCCTTGACTAGGTCGCTGCGCGGCGAAGGTCAAAATGATTCCTTAACTGTGGATCAAGGCGGTTCGGAGGGCTCATTCGGCAGCGGTGGCCACCGGATCGGACGCCACGGGCGGATTGCGGTTCGGCGCGGCGGCCTCATCGCCGATCTGGGCCAGCTTTTCGCGCGCCTCCTCCGCCTCGCGCTGCCGGTTCCACATGCCGGCATAGAGTCCGCCCTGCGCCAACAGGTCGGCATGGGTGCCCCGCTCGGCAATGCGGCCGCGGTCGAGCACGATGATCTCGTCGGCCGCCACGATGGTCGAGAGCCGGTGCGCGATCACCAGCGAGGTGCGGTTGCGGGACACCCCGTCCAGCGCCTCCTGAATCTCGTGCTCGGTATGGCTGTCCAGCGCCGAGGTCGCCTCGTCTAGCACCAGGATCGGCGGTCCCTTGAGGATGGTCCGGGCGATCGCCACGCGCTGCTTCTCGCCGCCGGACAGTTTGAGGCCACGCTCACCCACCTGGGTCTCGTAGCCCTTGGGCGCCATGCGGATCAGGCAGTCGATCTGGGCGAGCCGTGCCGCCTCCTCGACCGCGGCATCATCGGCGTCCCAACGGCCGTAGCGGATGTTGTAGCGGATCGTGTCGTTGAACAGCACCGTATCCTGCGGCACCATGCCGATCTGGGCGCGCAGGGACACCTGTGTGACGTCGCGGATGTCCTGCCCGTCGATCAGGATGCGGCCGCCGGAGACGTCGTAGAGCCGGAACAGCAGCCGCGAGATGGTCGACTTGCCGGCGCCCGAGGGACCGACGATCGCAACGGTCTTGCCGGCCGGCACGTCGAAGCTCAGTCCCTGCAGGATCGGCCGCTCCGCCTCGTAGGCGAAGCGGACGTCGTCGAAGCGGACATGGCCCGACGTCACCACCAGCGGCATGGCGCCAGGCGAATCCTTCACCTCGGCATCGCGCGTCAGCACGCCGAACATCTTCTCGATGTCGATGATCGCCTGCTTGATCTCGCGATAGACCATGCCCATGAAGTTCAGCGGCTGGTAGAGCTGGATCATCATGCTGTTGATCATGACGAAGTCGCCGACGGTGTTGTGCCCGTCGCGCACGCCATGAGCGCACATCAGCATCGCCGCGGTCAGACCGAGGGTGAAGATCACCGCCTGGCCGGCGTTCAGCACCGCAAGCGACGTGTAGGTCTTCACGCTGGCGCGTTCGTAGCGCTCCATCGAGCGGTCATAGCGCTCGGCCTCGCGCGCCTCGGCGCCGAAATACTTCACCGTCTCGTAGTTGAGCAGCGAATCGATCGCCTTGGTGTTGGCTTCGGTATCGGAATCGTTCATGCGGCGCCGGATTTCGATGCGCCACTCGGTCGCGATATAGGTGTAGTAGAGATAGGCCGCGACCATGGTCAGGGTCACCAGCACGTAGCGCCAGTCGAACTGCCACAGCAGCACGGCGGTCAGCAGCGTTACCTCGACGATGGTCGGGATCAGCTGCAGGATCACCATCCGCACGATGGTCTCGATCGCGTTGCGGCCGCGCTCGAGTACGCGGGTCAGGCCGCCGGTCTTGCGCTCCAGATGGAAGCGCAACGACAATTCGTGCATATGGACGAAGGTGATGGTCGCGAGCTTGCGCACCGCATGCATGGCGACACGGGCGAAAATGCCGTCACGCCATTGCGTCAGCACCGCCATCAGCACGCGCATGGCGCCGTAGCTCGCCGTCATGACGATCGGCGAGGCGACCAGCCAGAACGCCCAATTGTCGGCGGCAACGGGTGCCGTGTTGGCGCCGGTCAGCGCGTCGGTGGCCCATTTGAAGGTGAAGGGCAGCACCAGCGTCGCGACCTTGGCCACGAGCAGCAGTACCACCGACCATAGCACCCGCATCTTCAGATCGGCGCGGTCGCTCGGCCAGATGAACGGCCAGAGATGCCGCAGCGTGCCGGCCAGCGTCCCCTGCTCGAGGGACGCGGGCGTCTCGGCGCCGCCATGATGGGGGGATGAATCGGGGGGCATCAAGTGATCTGGAACAGTGGGGATCTTGGCAAGTTATGACGCGGGGTGACCTGCCCCATATAGAGTGTTCGACCACCAAGTGCACCCGCACGCCAACAGATTCCGTTGCGGCGGCGCAGTAATTGCATAAGTTGATTCAGATCGATCGAATTGCCCCGTAGAACTCCGCGAACCGCCCACCCGCCCTCGTCTTGACGCCTTTCAGTGGCAGTGTCACACCCATCCCATGACTGAAATCCGCACCGTCTGTGTCTATTGCGGCTCCGGCCCCGGCACCAATCCCAGCTTCATCGAATCGGCGAAAACCCTCGGCAAGGCGCTCGCCGACAACGGCGTGAGGCTCGTCTATGGCGGCGGCTCCATCGGCATGATGGGCGCGGTCGCCAAGGCCGTGCTCGAGCATGGCGGCGACGTCACCGGCATCATTCCCGACTTCCTGGTGAAGAAGGAAGTGATGATGCCGCTGAAGGACCTCATCGTCACGCCCGACATGCACGAGCGCAAGCGGCTGATGTTCGAGCACTCAGACGCATTCGTGGCGCTGCCCGGCGGCATCGGCACGCTGGAAGAGTTGGTCGAGCAGTTGACCTGGAAGCAGCTCGGCCGCCATGCCAAGCCGGTGCTGATGGCCAATATCGACGGCTTCTGGGAGCCGCTCTTTTCCCTTCTCGCCCACATGCGCGAGACCGAGTTCATCCGCCCGGGCTTCCAGATCGAACTCCTCAAGGCCGACCGCGCCGAGGACATCCTGCCGCGCCTGCGCGAGGCCGCCGCCAAGGTCGCGAAGGAAGAGACCGAGATGGCTCCGGAAATCGCCAAGCGCCTCTGAGCCCTACTCCGGCGGAAACGTGACGGCCTCGATCCGGTTGCCGTCCGGGTCGAGCACGAAGGCCGCATAATAGCGCACACGATCATGCGGCCGCAGCCCCGGCGCACCGTCCGACATGCCTCCCGCCTCCACTGCCGCCGCGTGGAATGCGTCGACCTCGGACGTGGTCTTCGCGCGGAAGCAAAGATGCGAGCCGGTATCGGCCGAAACGCGGGCCATGCCGGCACGCAGGTTGATCCAGAACTCCGGATAGGTTTTGCCGAAGCCGACATTGGCGGGCCGTTCAATCAGCCGGGTCATGCCGAGCGGCGCCAGCGCCAGCTCATAGAAGCGCACGCTGCGGGCGAGATCGCTGACACCGACGGAGATGTGGTCGATCATGCTTCGTCCCCCGCTCTCACCTCCGTCATTGCGAGGAGCGAAGCGACGAAGCAATCCAGGGTGGCGTGCGGGACTCTGGATTGCTTCGCTTCGCTCGCAATGACGGCCCCTTCGCTCACCCCGGCGCGCCCGACTTCACCAGTTTGTAGAACACCGAATCCATCAGCGCCTGGAACGAGGCGTCGATGATGTTGGGCGAGACGCCGACCGTGGTCCAGCGTTCGCCCTTCTCGTCCTCGCTCTCGATCAGGACGCGCGTGACCGCCTCGGTGCCGCCGTTGAGGATACGGACGCGGTAGTCGATCAGCTTGAGGCCCTCGATGAAGCCCTGGTACTTGCCGAGATCCTTGCGCAGCGCGACGTCGAGCGCGTTGACCGGGCCGTTACCTTCCGCCGCCGAGATCAGCCGCTCGCCCGCGACGTCGACCTTGACCACGGCCAGCGCCACAGTGACCCGCTCGCCGAGCGCGTTGTAGCGCTGCTCGACATTGACGTCGAACTGCTCGACCCGGAAATACTCCGGCACCGAGCCGAGCGTACGCCGGGCCAACAGCTCGAACGAAGCGTTGGCGGACTCATAGGCATAGCCCATGGCCTCGCGCTCCTTCAGCTCCTCGACGAGGCGTGTCAGCTTCGGGTCGCTCTTGCTGAACGGGATGCCGCCGCGCTCCAGCGCCGCAATCACGTTGGACCGGCCGGCCTGGTCCGAGACCAGCACCTTGCGGTGGTTGCCGATGCGCTCGGGCAAGACGTGCTCGTAGGTCTGCGGGTCCTTGAGCACGGCGGAGGCGTGAATGCCGGTCTTGGTGACGAAGGCGCTCTCGCCCACATAGGGCGCGTGCCGGTTCGGCGCGCGGTTGAGCATGTCGTCGAGCGTGCGTGACACCTTCATCAGCCCGGCGAGCTGCTGGTCGGAGACGCCGATCTCGAAACTGTCGGAGAACTCCGTCTTCAGCTTCAGGGTCGGGATCAGCGAGCACAGATTGGCATTGCCGCAGCGCTCGCCGAGGCCATTCAAGGTGCCCTGGATCTGGCGCACGCCGGCCCGCACGGCCGCCAGCGAGTTCGCCACCGCCTGCTCGGTGTCGTTATGCGCGTGGATGCCGAGATGATCGCCGGGCACATGCTTGACCACCTCGCTTACGATGGTCTCGATCTCGTGCGGCATGGTGCCGCCATTGGTGTCGCACAAGACGACCCAGCGCGCCCCGGACTCGTAGGCGGTGCGGGCGCAGGCGAGCGCGAATTCGGCGTTCTCCTTGTAGCCGTCGAAGAAGTGCTCGCAATCGAGCATCACCTCGCGGCCCGCCGCCTTCGCCGCCGTGACGCTGTCGCGGATCGAGGCGAGGTTCTCGTCTTTGGTGGTCTCGAGCGCCACGCGCACCTGATAGGCCGACGATTTGGCGACGAAGCAGATTGCATCCGCTTTCGAATCCAGCAGCGCTGCAACGCCCGGATCGTTAGACACCGAGCGGCCCGCCCGCCGCGTCATGCCGAAGGCGGTGAAGCGGGCATGGCCGAGCTTGGGCCGCTCGGCGAAGAACTCGGTATCGAGCGGATTGGCGCCGGGATAGCCGCCCTCGACGTAGTCGATGCCGAGATCGTCGAGCATGCGCGCGATGACCTGCTTGTCGGTCAGCGTGAAGTCGACGCCGTTGGTCTGCGCGCCGTCGCGCAGCGTGGTGTCGAACAGATAAAGTCGCTCTCTGCTCATGCCTGCGCTCCGGCGCTAAGCGCCTTCTTCATCGTGGTGTTGGCGAGCCACTCGCCGTTCATCGAGACGCTGTTGCGCTGCTGCGCGACGTAGCCGCGCTTGCGGAAGAAATCGACCGCGGTGTCGCTGGCATCGACCGACAATCCCGTCGTGCCTCGGGCGCCGGCGAGCTTTTCCAGCGCGTCGCACAGCAGCGCGCCGACGCCCTGCCCCGCCACGCTCGGATGCACATAGAGCATGTCGATGTGGTCGTTGCCCTTCAGGGACGCGAAGCCGACCGGCGAGCCCTGCAGGGTCGCAATCAGGGTCAGCGCCGAGCCGAGCTTCTTGCCGAAGCTCGCCTCGTCCTCGGCAGCCGCCGCCCAGGCCTCCTGCTGGTCCTCGCTGTAATCGTCACCGGTCAGTTGCTCGATGCTGGCGACGAAGATCGCGGCCAGCAGCGGCGTATCGACGGGAAGGAACGGCCGCAACGCAGCCTTTGGAAGAGATTGCCCCATGTCCTCACCACATGCCGTAGAGCTTCGTGACCAGCGCGACGGCCCCAGCGATCAGCACCAGCTTCAGTCCGATGTAGTAGAGCCAGTGCTTGGGGAATGGCGTGTCGGGCTTGCTCATCGCGCGATCTCCCAGGTCGTGACCGGCTGGCCGTCGGCGCCCTTGCCGTCCTTCAGCACCACGCCCATGGCCGCGAGCTCATCGCGGAGACGGTCGGATTCCTTGAAATCCTTGCGGGCGCGCGCGGCCGTGCGCTCGGCGATCAAGCCCTCAACCTTGGCGGCGTCGACCCCCTTGGCCTGCTGCTTGCGCGCTTCCCATTGCGCCGCGGTTTCGGCCAGGAAGCCGACGTAGCGGAGCGAGCCGGCGAAAGCCGAGCGCTCGGCGTCGCCCCCCGCTGCCGCTCGTCCACGCGACGCATGCAGTTCGGCGATCATCAAGGGCGTGTTGATGTCGTCGAGCAGCGCGGCAACGACCGCCGGCTCCGGCTGCTCGCCGGGCGCATCCGCGGCGACGCGGTACCAGTCGTCGAGCGTCTTGGCGCTCTCCTCGAGCCCCTTCAGCGTCCAGTCGGCCGGCGAGCGATAATGCATCTTGAGCATGTTGAGCCGCAGCACCTCGCCGGGCCAATCGGCCAACAGGTCGCGGATGGTGACGAAGTTGCCGAGGCTCTTCGACATCTTCGCACCTTCGACCTGAACGAATTCGTTGTGCAGCCAGTAGTTCGCCATCACGGACGTGCCGTGGGCGCAGCGCGACTGCGCGATCTCGTTCTCATGATGCGGGAAGATCAGGTCGAGCCCGCCGCCATGGATGTCGAAGACATCACCGAGATAGGCGGCGCTCATCGCCGAGCATTCGATGTGCCAGCCGGGACGGCCGCGTCCCCACGGGCTGTCCCAGCCCGGCTCGTCCGCCGACGATTGCTTCCAGAGCACGAAGTCGGCCGGGTTCTTCTTGTGGGCATCGACGGCCACGCGCGCGCCGGCGAGCTGCTCGTCGAGCCTGCGGCCCGACAGTGCGCCATAGTCCGGCATCGACTGGGTATCGAACAGCACCTCGCCGCCGGCCTCATAGGCATGGCCGCGCGCGATCAGCTGCCGGATCAGGGTCACCATGTCCGCCTTGCCGTCGGGACGCGGCAACACGAAATCGGTGGCGCGCGGCTCGAAGGTCGGCGGCAGGCTGCCGAGTGCCGCAGCGTCGCTGTGGAACTGGTTGGCCGTCACCTCGGTGACCCGGCGAATCGCCTCGTTCAGCGGCAGGCCCGGAAAGTCTCGCGCGGCGCGTGCGTTGATCTTGTCGTCGACGTCCGTGATGTTGCGGACATAGGTGACGTGGTCCGCGCCGTAGACGTGGCGCAGCAGCCGGAACAGCACGTCGAACACGATCACCGGCCGCGCATTGCCGATATGGGCGAAGTCGTAGACCGTCGGTCCGCAGACATACATGCGGACATTGTTGCGATCGAGCGGCACGAAGGGGCGCTTCTCCCGCGCGGCGGTGTCGTACAATCGCAAGTCCATGGGTCCGTCCCCGAAATGCCAGTGCCTCCGCTTCGCCTGTCTTCACGGCGAAGCGCAACGGGTTCCTACGCCGGATGACGGCCCGCAGGCGGGCAGCCACGGCAAAAAATCGCGCTCGCGACCTGCCGGCCGGGCGTCCTGATCATCTCTGTTGAGAAAAGACGGCCTCAGCCAGCGAATCGCTAGCTCGTAATCTCGCGGCAAATACAGCCGATGGCGAGGAAACCGTTCATGGGGTTCACCATGATCCAGCAGGGTGTTGCCGTCAAGAGCCGCAAAATGGCCGTTTTCGCTACCCAAACGCTGCCACGCTGCCTCATGGTTAATCATTCTTAACCTTTTTGACCTAACCGTGGGTTGTCTCCACCATCCACCGGTGCACCATGCGATTCTTCTCGGGCCTGCTCGCCTGCTGTCTCCTCCTCGCCGCTCCGATCATCGCATCAGCGGAGAGCCGCATCTTCATCATCGCCAACGAATCCGATGGCTACGGCGTCGACCAATGCCTCGCCAAAGGCGACAAGTGCGGCGCCTCCGCCGCGCGGTCCTACTGCCAATCACGGGATTTTGCTCAGGCCTCCTCCTACCGTCGGGTCGACCCCGAAGAGATCACCGGATCGGTGCCGAAAGCCGGTGCAAACTGCACCCACGGCGCCTGCAGCGAGTTCGTCGCGATCACCTGCCAGCGCTGACCCGCGCCACGGGCGGCGGTTCCGCCACCCCCCTGCCCCGGAAACGACGTGACGCTGCCGAACAAAGCGGCTATGGGATGCCCGCCGCTGCCGCGATTTTTCCGAATTCTGTGCTAGCTCCGCGGCAGCACCCATGGACCGGAATACCGCATCTTGATCGCTTCCTTGTCTCCGCGCCTGCTGGCCTACACTGCGTTGCTCGGACTGACCCTGACCGGCTCGCACGCGCTGGCGCAATCCAGCTCCGATTCCTATGCGCAGATGGCCCCCGGTCAGCCGCAGGCCGGCGTGAACCCGATCTGCCCGCGCCTCGAAGCCCAGCTCGCCTCGATCGATCGCGGCGCCGGCGGCGGGGATCCGGCGCGCGAGGACCAGATCCGGCGCTATCAGGACGCCGCCGCCAAGCAGCAGGGCGAGCTCGATCGCGTCAATACGCAGGCCAAGCGGATGGGCTGCGACAGCCCCGGTTTCTTCTCGATCTTCAACGGCCGCGCGGCGGAATGCCAACCGGTGAACAACCAGATTCAGCAGATGCGCTCGAATCTGGACCAGATCACCAGCAATCTGGAGCGGCTGCGCGGCGGCGGGTTCGGCGGCGAGCGAGACAATCAGCGCCGGTCGGTGCTCGCGGCGCTCGGCCAGAACAATTGCGGCCCGCAGTACCAGCAATATGCCAACCGCGGTGGTGGCGGCGGCAACTTCCTGACCAACCTGTTCGGTGGCGGTGACAACAACCCTGCAGCGTCGCTGCCGCCGCCGAGCGCGGATCTCGCCGCGCCCCAGGGCACCTATCGCACGGTCTGCGTGCGCAGCTGCGACGGCGCCTATTTCCCGATCTCGTTCGCGACCGTTCCCGGACGATTCGCCGACGACGAGCGCGCCTGCAAGGCGCAGTGCCCGGCGGCCGAGGCGACGCTGTTCACCTATCGCAATCCCGGCGAGGACATGAACCAGGCGGTGTCGATCAACGGCCAGCAATACAGCGCGCTCGCCAACGCCTTTAAGTATCGCACCGAGTTCAACCCGAGCTGCTCGTGCAAGGCGCCGGGCCAGACCTGGGCCGACGCGCTGAAGTCGATCGACGACAGGGCCGCGGCCGCCGAACAGGGCGACATCATCGTCACCGAGGAGAGCGCCAAGCGGATGCAGCAGCGCCAGACCGGCAAGCCGCCGGCGGGCGCCAAGAAGGGCGCTGCGCCCGCAGCTGAGGCGGCGCCGCCGACCACCACCGCTGACACCACGACCGGCGCCGACAAGCAGATCCGCACGGTCGGACCGACCTTCATCCCGCCGCGCTGAGCCGTCTCGCATCCGCCTATCCATCGAACGCATCGATCGAACCCCGGTCGATGATGTCGGACGGGATCACCTCGCCTGACGCCCCCAGCGCGCCGACCGGCCGCCAGTGGTTGCGCAGCGCCGCGAGGCGAATCACCTGCGCCGGCGGGATGTCGTCGTCAGAGCCGTTCGGAAGAAGGGCGAGCGCGCCGGACAGGCTCGCCAACGCACTCAGCAACGCCGCGCGTACGCGCGCCAGCAGGTCGCGGTGGGCGCCGCTTGAAAGCTTTCCTGGGAGAACGCTTTCGAAGCCTGCGACGGCAGCCGCGATCGGCACCACCTGGGCGACGATTCCGAGCCGCGCCGCGGCCGCGATCACCTCGTCCGCAAGCTGAGTGTCCGATCCGGACAGCACCACGCCGCGCACCTTCGCCGGCCCCAGCGCATCGACGGCGATCGCCAATGACAGCATGGCCGCGAGATCAGCGGTCAGACCGAGCACGACACCCGTGAAGCCGTTCTTGGCGACGCGGTCGCGCAGGCCGAGCACGCGGGCCGCGTAGTCGGCCTCGTCGCCCTCGGGCAAGGATGCGACCGGTCCGCCGCGCCAGCGGTCATCGCCCCGCGCGATGGACAAGGTGGTGATCTGCTCGGCGAAGGCCGGCCATTGCGCGGCGAGCGACATGTCGGCATTGAGCGCGAAGGACGCACCGTCGAACACGAGATCGTCGTGGCCGCCGATCTGGTTCAGATAGACGAGCGGCAGGTCGCTCTCGATGACCCGTGCAACCGCGAGCGACAGCCTGACATCGCCTTTTCCGCGTGCAAAGCGGGAGCCGCTCGGCACAACGATCAGCTCGGCACCGGTTTCCGCAAGCGTCTCGACCACGTTCTCGTAGCCGGCGACCTCTTCGGCGCCGATATCCTCGCCAATCGCCACGCCGATCCGCCAACCGCGCACGCTCAAGGGTCCCGCGGCGCGGCCGCGCGCGAACAGGTGCTTCTGATCGAACGCGTCGTCATCCGGCAGATTGATCTTGAAGCGCGTGGCGGCGATGCGCCCGGCGTCGAGCAGCGCGCAAGCGTTATAGAGCTTGCCGTCCTCGCCCCAGGGCGTGCCGATCAGCACCGCCGGCCCGCCATCCGCCGTCTCGCGCGCCAGCGCCTCGATCGCGGCGCGGCAGGTGGCCTGAAAGTCCGGCTGCAGCACGAGATCGCCAGGCGGATAGCCGGCAATGAACAGCTCCGGCAGCACGACCAGATCGGCGCCGTCGGCCGCGGCCTTGGCCCGCGCCTGGCGCGCCTTCGCGGCATTGCCGGCGATGTCGCCGACGATCGGGTTGAGCTGGGCCAGCGTGATCTTGAAGCTGTCAGCGGCCATCGCTCAGGACACTCATAACAATCCGAGCCGCTCGGCGAGTGCGAACAGCCAGAAGCCGCCGGCCATCACGAGCGCGACGCCCACGGCCGCCGAGCCGAGATCCTTGACCTGCCCGATCTTCGGATCGTGCTCGGTGGTCACGCGGTCGGCGAGCTTCTCGATCGCGGTGTTGAGCAGCTCGACGACCAGCACCAGCATCACGGCGCAGACCAGCTCGACGCGGCGCATCGGCGTGGCGCCGATGACGTAGGCGAGCGGCAGCGCCAGCAGCAGCGCAATGATCTCCTCGCGCACCGCCTGCTCGGAGCGGAGCGCAAAGGCGAGGCCGTTGCGCGAGTTGACCGTCGCGCGCCACAGACGCAGCATCAGAAGCCCGCGACGGCCGGCATCGGAGTGGACTTGCCGCCACGCTGCTGCTTGAGGAGCTCGGCGATCAGGAACGCCATGTCGATCGACTGCTCGGCGTTGAGACGCGGATCGCACACCGTGTGATAGCGGTCGTTGAGATCCTCATCGGTGATCGCGCGCGCGCCGCCGATGCATTCGGTGACGTCCTTGCCGGTCATCTCCAGATGGATGCCGCCGGCATGGGTGCCCTCGGCGGCATGCACCGCGAAGAACGCCCTGACCTCGGCGATGATGCGGTCGAACGGCCGCGTCTTGTAGCCCGAGGTCGAGGTGATGGTGTTGCCGTGCATCGGATCGCACGACCACACCACCTTGCGCCCTTCCCGCTGCACCGCGCGGATCAGTCCCGGCAGGTGATCGCCGAGCTTGTCGGCGCCGAAGCGGTTGATCAGCGTCAGCCGGCCCGGCTCGTTGTCGGGATTGAGGATGTCGATCAGCTTGATCAGCTCGTCCGGCTTCAGCGACGGGCCGCATTTCAGGCCGATCGGGTTCTTGATGCCGCGGAAATATTCGACATGGCCGTGATCGAGCTGGCGGGTGCGGTCGCCGATCCAGATGAAATGGCCCGAGGTCGCGTACCAGTCGCCCGTCGTCGAGTCGACGCGGGTGAAGGCCTGCTCGTAGCCGAGCAGCAGCGCCTCGTGGCTGGTGTAGAAATCGGTGGCGCGCAGCTCCGGATGGCTCTCGAGGTCGAGGCCGCAGGCGCGCATGAAGTTGAGCGCCTCGGAGATGCGGTCGGCCAGCTCCTTGTAGCGGCGCGACTGCGGGCTATCCTTGACGAAGCCGAGCATCCATTGATGCACGCTGCCGAGATTGGCGAAGCCGCCGGTGGCGAACGCACGCAGCAGGTTCAGGGTCGCCGCCGACTGCCGGTAGGCGTCGAGCTGGCGCTGCGGATTGGGGATGCGCGCCTCCGGCGTGAAGGCGGTGTCGTTGACGATGTCGCCGCGATAGCTCGGCAGCTCGACGCCGTTGATCTTCTCGGTCGGCGACGAGCGCGGCTTGGCGAACTGGCCGGCGATGCGGCCGACCTTCACCACCGGTACCGCGCCGGCATAGGTCATGACCACCGCCATCTGCAGCAGCACGCGGAAGAAGTCGCGGATGTTGTTGGCGCCGTGCTCAGCAAAGCTCTCGGCGCAATCGCCGCCCTGCAGCAGGAAGGCCTCGCCGGCCGCCACCCGCGCCAGCGACTTCTTCAGGTTGCGGGCCTCGCCGGCGAACACCAGCGGCGGAAAGGTCGCGAGCTGCGCCTCGACCTCGGCCAGCGCCTTGTGGTCGGGATAATCAGGCACCTGCTGCACCGGCTTGGAACGCCAGCTCTCCGGGCTCCAGCGCTCGGTCATGGCAATCTACTCCCTCGTGAACGGCCGCGCGCTTGTCCCCGCCGCAGCGCGCGCCTTATACACAGCCTGCCCGGCAACTGCCATCCGGAATTTAAGCCATTCCGCCAAGCCGTTGCGGATATGGAAGGATTCAGGTCGGGCTTAGATTCAGCGTGAACACCGTCAAGGCTCAGGACCACGGCTCTTCTGTCCCCTGCGTCGTCGCGCGCGCTGCCGCCACGACCACCACCGTCATCCCGGCGAACGCCGGGGATCCATAACCACCGGCGGCCGCTGTGACACGAGATGGCACGACTTGCGCCAGCCAATTGCGGCCGCGGAGTATGGGTCCCGGGTCGGCGCCCCGCCGCCGCGTCGCGCCGTCGCGGCTTGCCCGGGACGACGGCGGAGTTTGACGCGGCAGCACGGGATCAACTGACGCAGGTTCTCGTTCCCGCGGCACGAATGCCCGAGGCTCAGCTGAACGTTTCACCCTCACGAGATCGGAGGGCGCAGGGAATGCCGGGTGAAGGCCTCACCCATGGCCCGCCTGCTGAAAAAATGCAGGCGGCAGGTACCACAGGCAAAGCCGATCAACCGGCATTCCCTGCGCGACAGTCTTAACGTTTATACGCAGTCTGCCTGGTGCGCCGGGCTTGTTGGCCACCATTGCCCGCGCGGCGCGCAAGCGCCGTCACGAACGTGACACCAGCGTCGGGGTGCCAGCACGCTGCGACTTCACGTCCGCGCCGAGCCGTTCGTCCGCGCATCAAGAGACACGCTGCGGCTCCATCGCGGCCATCGCTCCCCGCCTCGCGTGTCGTGACGATCGCGCGCAACGCCCCTCCGAGTGAGGCGGGATGGCGACAATAGAGCACGATTTCCGAATTTCGTAAAGTAAAATCTGCCCGACGGGCAGAGGGATTGACGACAACAGCGAGTGCCGTCATCGGTGTGATCGATTATCGCAGGCTGCGGGTGGACGGCGGTGGTTTCCGTTTTGATCCATCGCACGACCATTCAGGGAGACAAGCCTTGAACACCGCCGAGGACAGCGAAGACTGTCAGGATCTCTTTATTGAGAGCCTCCAGCAGTTCGAACGGGCGCAAGGCCATGATGCGGCAGTCCGGCAGTTCAAGCGCTTCGCGGTCGACTTCCTGCATTCCATGCTCACCGCGCTGCCTCCAGCCGCGCAACCGCTGTTCTCGATCGCTTTGGCATATCGAGATGAGCTGACGAACTCCGCCGAGCTTGATGAGACGCGCCTCCACTGCTGGCAAGCGATCGATGCCACTGATAGCCGCTATGACTTTCAGAACAAGACGAACTGCGCTCTTCGCGCCGTTCTGATCTGTTTGACCAGCGAGCCTCCGCGGTTCGATCTGTCGGAGACGAGCTATTGGTTCCTGGCGTTCTGCGCAATCATCGAGGATCGTTCCGATCTGCTTCCCCAGCTCGCCGCAACATACTTTTACGATAGTTGCGGGAGTTCCGACTGATGTCCAATGCCATCCTCCATGTGCGAGCAAGAATCAGGCTGCTGACGAGCGAGGAAAGCGGCCGGACGCAGCCGGTTCGCGCTGGCTATCGTCCGAACCACAATTTCTTTGGCCCTGACAACAACGACATGACCTTGGGACTCATCGACCTGCCCGACGGTTTCGAATTGCATCCGGGCGAGAGCATCGAAACAACCATCAAGTTCTTGATGTGGCCCGGGCTCGACGGGCAGATCTATCCCGGCCGCGAGTGGCGTATTCAGGAAGGCGCCAAGCTGGTGGGCATGGGGACAGTGATCGAAATCGCGGATCAGGAAGGATCGTCGTAACTGCGCCGAGCCGAGCCGCCCGTCGCGTGCTGTCAACCGTCCCGACAGTCGGTGCGTGACGGCGTGCGCCGGCCGGACTCCGGGGCTTGACTGATCGATAACCAAGCGGTTATGCATTAATCCATAACCACTGAGTTATGGATCAAATGCCGCGCTCGCCCGATCTGCTGTTCCGCACGCTTGCCGATCCGACCCGGCGGGCGATCTTCGAGGGGCTGTGCCGCCACGGCGAGCAGACCGTCGGCGCGCTCACCGCCAAGGCCGGCGTGTCACAGCCGGCGGTCTCGAAACATCTCGGCCTGCTGAAGCAGGCCGGGCTGGTGCGCGAGCGCCACGAAGGCCGCCTGACGCATTATCGCGCGCAGCCGAAGGCGCTCGCGCCCCTGCTCGACTGGACCAGCCGCATGGCGGCGTTCTGGGAGAGCCGGTTCGACGACTTGGAAACCCTGCTCAACAGGATGGATCAATGACCTCCGCGCCCGAAACCCGCACCGTCATCGTCGAGCGCGAGTTCGCGCATCCGCCCGAAAAGCTCTGGCGCGCACTGACGCAGCCGCATCTGATCGCGGAGTGGCTGATGAAGAACGACTTCGTGCCGGAGCTCGATCACCGCTTCAAGCTCGACGCCGATTGGGGTGTGGTGAACTGCCAGGTCATGGCGATCGAGCCCAACAGGACGCTGTCCTACAGCTGGGCCGCGCTCGGACTCGACAGCGTGGTCACCTGGACGCTGACGCCGACCGCTGCCGGCACGCATCTGCGCATGGAGCAGACCGGCTTCGCCGCCGATCAGACCCGCGCCTATCAGGGCGCGCGCTACGGCTGGCCGAAATTCTTCGACGGCCTCGAACAGACGCTGGCCCGGCTCGGCTGAGCCGCATCGACTGCAAACATCATCATGGGAGGAACGGATGAACTGGAGCAACGCGATCAGACAAATGCATCGCTGGGTGTCCATCGCCTTCACGCTCGGCGTGATCGTCAACATCGCGGCGATGTCGCAGACGCAGCCGGCCTTCTGGATCGGCCTGTTGGCGCTCGTCCCGCTGATCGTGCTCCTCGGCACGGGGCTCTACATGTTTGCCCGGCCTTATGTCGCACGATGGCGCAGCGCGCAGATTTGAGGTGCGGCTCGGCTCAAACTGCGTTTTTCGTAGAAAATCTGCCCGACGGGTACGGTCAAATGCAATTCTCGTTGAGCAGAACCTCAGGCTTGAGCCCAACGCTGAAGGAAAGGACCTTGCCGTCCTGCGTCTCGAAGACGATGGCGCGCTTGCGATCGCGTCCCTCTGCGATCATCCAATAATGCGGCGGCGGCTCCGGCTCGGTGAACCCGTGGCTGGCGCGGTCGCGTGCGAACTCCTCGGCCTCCTCCGGACTGATGCCGCGGAAGTCGGGCGACAGCTCCTTCCTGACGTGCGGATATCCGCGGCGAACGTCCGCCTCCGTCGCGCCCACGCCGACGCCGTTCGCATCGACGATGGCCGGATCCGGCTTCGCATAGTCGCGGAGAAACACGGTCACGACCACAATCCGTCCATTGACGATGACGTAGGACAGCGCCTTGTCTCTCCCGTCCGTCCGACCAGTAACGTAGCAATCCCTAGCGAATGGCGGCGAGACCGGCCCTAGCTTTGCCTTCAGCGCGCGCTCGGCCTGAGCGACGGTCATCCCCAGCCGGACCGGCCCAACGCCCTGCCATGAGAACTCGTGGGCACTCGCCGACAGAGAAGTAATAGCCAACAACGCCACGAATAGTCCCACGCGCCACATCGAGCGTCTCCCCCCGAACCAAATCCCCGCGCTAGTGAGCCATGCCGGACCAATGACCCTCGGTAAGGTCCGGCTGGGCGGTCCGTATCACCGAAGCTTCAGGCGACCACGGAAAATTACCGTCACGATCCGTATAGATCAGTTGCAGGCATTCGAAGTCGTCACCGCCATAGAACCAGCGGCTCCATCCCAGATGGTCGGCATAGTGCCGTGACGAAACCGGGAGCAGCATGGCCGGAGCGTTCGTGAATATATCGGGTGAGGGAACGCCGACGGGAATACGTCGTCCGGCTTCAAGCTCGCGGTACAAATGCCAGAACGTATCGTTGACGATCTGAAGTGGCAGCGAGAACACGATCAGTTCGGGGTGGCCGAATTTCAGACAGAAGCCGGTCGTATAGGCAAAGCCCGGCCCTTGTTCATCTGCGCCGACATGGATCGCGAACCAGCCATGCTCGCGGATTTTCGCGACGAACTTGCGCTCTTTTTCATCGAGCATATCCGGATCAGCGTCGAGCGCCGTGCGCATCTGCCCTACCCCCCAAATCGATACCTAAACTGTTCGCGATGGCTCAAGGCCGACGGTTCAATGGTGGGCATGCGCCGCAGTTGGCCCACTCCGCCGCTGCGCGATACAGCGCCCTCTCCCCTTGTGGGAGAGGGCAGCTCCGGCCTATCCGCGCATGCGGTTGGGTGAGGGGTTTCTCTCCGCGCACGACGCTCGTGGAAACATACCCCTCACCCGACCTAGCTTGCCGCGCTGTCCTACATGCCCTCTCCCACAAGGGGAGAGGGCGCAGTCACGAACATCTTGCGACTGGCATTTCACAGCTGATCCCACGCCCCTACTCCGCCGCCATCTGCCTTGGCGCGGACGGCGGGTTGGCGAGGTCGGCGGCCAACTGCGCGTAGCGCGCCTTGGCGTCCTGGATGGCCTTGTCCTTGACCGGGCCGTAGCCGCGGATCTTGTCGGGCAGCGACAAGAACTCGGTGGCGATCTCGGCATTGGCCGGCGACAGCAGGCCCAGCACCGTGGCGACGTCCTTCTCGTAGCCGGCGATCAGGTTGCGCTCCATCTTGCGCTCGGCGGAGTAGCCGAAGATGTCGAGCGGCGTGCCGCGCAGACCCTTCAGCTTCGCCAACAGCCGGAACGTCTTCATCATGCTCGCGCCATAGCTCTTCTTCTTCGGCCGGCCCTGCGGGTCGACACCGCTGTTGAAGATCGGCGGCGCCAGGTTGAAGGAGATCTTGTAGTCGCCCTCGAAGGCGTCATGCAGCTGCTTCTCGAAGGTGCCGTCGGAGAACAGCCGGGCGACCTCGTACTCATCCTTGTAGGCGAGCAGTTTTGCGTAGTTGGTGGCGACCGCGCGCGGCAGCGCTTCGCCATAGCCGCCCTTGTCGGCGGCCTCGCGGACCTGGTCGACCAGCTTGCGGTAGCGCTTGGCGAGCCGGGCATTCTGATACGCGGTGAGATGCGCCGTGCGATGGGCGATGATCTCGTCGAGCGTCATCGCGTCGAGCGATTTCGGCGGCACCGTCTCGTCCTGGCCGGTCATCATGCCGGCGACGCGCTCGGGATTGACGACGATGAGACGGCCGAGCCTGAACGCCTCGGTGTTCATCTTGACCGCGACGCCGTTGATCGCGATCGCCTTCTCGATCGCCTCGGCGGACAGCGGCAGCAGCCCCTTCTGATAGGCGTAGCCCATCATCATCATGTTGGTGGCGATCGAGTCGCCGAGCAGCGCCTCGGCCGGCTTGGTGAAGTCGAAGAACGTCGCGTCCTTACGCAGCGCGGTTTCCAAGAGGCTCGTGACCTTGCGGTTCTGGAAGTTGAAGTCGCGGTTGAGCACGAAATCGGCGGTCGGGATCAGATGGCTGTTGATGACGCCATGGGTGCGCTCGCTGTCGCACAGCGTGATCGTCTCCTTGGCGCCGGCGACCACCTCGTCGGCGGCGATGACGAGATCGGCGGTGCCGGTGACGATGCGCGAGCAGGTCACATCCGCCGTATTCTCCGACAGCCGGACATGGCTGAGCACCGCGCCGCCCTTCTGCGCGAGGCCGGACATGTCGAGGATCATCGAGGCCTTGCCCTCGATATGCGCGGCCATGCCGAGCAGCGCGCCGATCGTCAGCACGCCGGTGCCGCCGACGCCGCCGACGGCGACGTTGTAGGGCCGCTCGAGCGTCGGCTTGGTCAGCGGCTCCGGCATCTCACCGATGTCGCCGAGCTCGGCCGGCGCGCGCGAGCGCGGCTTACCGCCGTCGATGGTGACGAAGGACGGGCAAAAACCCTTCACGCAGGAATAGTCCTTGTTGCAGGACGACTGGTTGATGACGCGCTTGCGGCCGAGCTCGGTCTCCAAGGGTTCGACCGAGATGCAGTTCGACTGCACCGAGCAGTCGCCGCAGCCCTCGCAGACGGCCGGGTTGATGAAGACGCGGCGCTGCGGATCCTCCATCGTGCCGCGCTTGCGGCGGCGGCGCTTCTCGGCGGCGCAGGTCTGCACGAACACGATGGCCGAGGCGCCCTTGATCTGGCGCAGCGTCTTCATGACGTTGTCGAGCTCGTCGCGATGCGCCAGCTTGACGCCGGGTGCGATGCTGTCGGCCGGATAGGCGTCGGGATTCTCCGAGACCAGATAGATCTCGCGGATGCCCTCCGAATGCAGCTGGAAGGTGATCTGCTGCGGCGACAAATCGCCGTCATGGCGCTGGCCGCCGGTCATCGCGACGGCGTCGTTGTAGAGGATCTTGTAGGTGATGTTGGCCTTGGAGGCGACCGCCTGGCGGATCGCGAGGCTGCCGGAGTGGAAATAGGTGCCGTCGCCGAGATTGGCGAAGATGTGGTTCTCATTGGTGAACGGCGCGATGCCGACCCACGACACGCCCTCGCCACCCATATGCGTGAACGTCTCGGTGTTGCGGTTCATCCACAGCGACATGAAGTGGCAGCCGATGCCGGCCAGCGCGCGGCTGCCCTCGGGCACCTTGGTCGAGGTGTTGTGCGGACAGCCCGAGCAGAAATACGGCGTGCGCGCCACCGGCGACACCAGCTGCATCTGCGAGGCGTCGCGGCCGTTGAACCAGTCGGCCTTGGCACGCAGCATCGCCTTGATCTCGGGATTGAGGTCGAGGCGAAGAAGTCGTTCCGTGAGCGACGTCGCGAGCGAGGCAACCGAGAGTTCGGTGGCGAACGGCAGGAAGCGCTTGTCGTGCTCGTCCATCTTGCCGACGATGCGCGGGCGGACGTCGTCGCGCCAGTTGAACAGCTCCTGCTTGACCTGGTTCTCGACGATCTCGCGGCGTTCCTCGATGATGAAGATCTCCTCGAGCCCGACGGCGAACTGCCGCACGCCTTCCGGCTCCAGCGGCCAGGGCATGCCGATCTTGTAGAGGCGAAGCCCGATCTTGGCGGCGACCTCCTCGGTGATCCCCAATTCGCGCAGCGCCTGGCGGATGTCCTCGTAGCTCTTGCCGGACGCCATGATGCCGTAGCGGGCGTTCGGCGAATCCATCGTGATGCGGTTGACCTTGTTGGCGCGGGCGAAGGCAATCGCGGCGAAGCCCTTGTAGTCCTGCAGCCGGCGGTCCTGCTCGAAGCGGTCGTCGGGCCAGCGCAGGTTGAGGCCGCCCGGCGGCATCTCGAAATCAGTGGGGATGACGAACGGCGTCATCTCGTCGTTGAGGTTGATCTCGGCGGTGGTCTCTACTGTTTCAGTGATGACCTTCATGCCGACCCAGCAGCCGGAATAGCGCGACATCGCGATCCCGAGCAGGCCCATCTCAATCATCTCGTGGATCGACGACGGATAGAGGTAGGGCATCAGCGCCGACATGAAAGCGTGGTCGGACTGATGCGGCACGGTAGAGGATTTGGCACCGTGGTCGTCGCCGGCGAGGCACAGCACGCCGCCGTTCTTGGCGGAGCCCGCGGCATTGCCGTGCCGGAACACGTCGCCGCAGCGGTCGACGCCGGGGCCCTTGCCGTACCAGATGCCGACGACGCCGTCATACTTGCCGCCGGGCGACAGATGCAGCTGCTGCGAGCCCCAGATCGCGGTGGCCGCGAGGTCCTCGTTCACGCCGGGCTGGAACTTGATGTTGTACTGCTCGAGATGTTTTCGCGCGGAAAACAGTTGCTGATCGTAGCCGCCGAGCGGCGAACCGCGATAGCCGGAGATGAAACCGGCGGTGTTGAGGCCGGCGGCGCGGTCGCGCCGGATCTGGGCCATCGGCAGCCGCACCAGCGCCTGGATGCCGGTCAGGAAGATGTGGCCGGAGCTTGCGGTGTATTTCTGGTCGAGATTGATCTCGCTCTCGTTGATGCCCATTCCGCCCTCTTGCCGTGCTCTTATCGGGGTGTGCGTGCCTCGCCCGATGGCGGAAGCACACGCGTTCTGCCAATAATTTATGTCTGGTTTTGAAGATTGCGCATCACAAATCTCGCCTGCGCAGGGCAGCCACCCGAAATCGCAATTTCGTGGCGGCAGCCGGCTCAGGCTTTTGCCGTTTGTGTCGAAAACGGAGCCCGGCGCGCAATGGGATGATGCGCGCCATGGCTCGGCGTGGCGGACGGCCGAGAGTTGGCGAGTTCGCGGGGCTCGCGATTCCGGCGCGCCGCGTATTGTGCAATGCGACAGGCGAGCCGGCGTCAGCCCCGCTCCTCGCTGTTGAAGACGAAGCGCGGCATATTCCACTGGTAGCGGATGGCGAGCAGGCGGAAGGACAGCCCGGCGGCGAACGTCAAGGCCGTCCACAACCCGCTGCCGATCCCGAGCGACAAGCCGCTCGCATAGATGAGGCCGGTCAGCAGCGACACGCTGGCATAGAGCTCGGCGCGGAACAGCAGCGGCACGTCGTTGCAGAGGATGTCGCGCAGCACGCCGCCGGCGCAGCCCGTGATCATCCCGGCGACGATGACGATGCCGATCGGCACGTTCATCTGCCAGGCGATGTCGCAGCCCGTCATCGTGAACACGACGAGGCCGACGGCATCGAGCACGAGGAAGGCCGTCGTCAGCCGATGCACCAGCCGCGCCATCGCGATCGTCACGAACGGCGCCAGCACGGTGAGCAGCAGCAGGGACGGTTGCTCGACCCAGGCGAGCGGATAGTGGCCGAGCAGCACGTCGCGCAAGGTGCCGCCGCCGAGCGCGGTGATCGCCCCCAGCAGGCAGACGCCCATCCAGTCCATGCTGCGGCGTCCTGCGGCCAGCGCGGCCGTCATCGCCTGCGCCGCCAGCGCCACCCAGGACAACAGATGCAGCACGCCGTCACCCGGCGGCAGGTTCCACATCGAGAGCTCCAACAGCAGGACCAGAATCGCAGTGCACGCGAGGAACCTTAGCGCGGCGGGCAACCAATCCGCTGGGGAATTCGCAAGGTTTCGCGGAACAGAGCCGGGCCTGCGCTGGTTGTCGGGTGACAATCGCAAGGAGGATGACATGGCCAACGAACGGCTTCCGAACGAGCGCTACCCTGATGGAATGAACCGCCCCGACATGCCGCCCCGCCCCGACATGACCACGCGCCCGGGCATGGCCGGCAGCGACATGACCGGTGCGGGCATGACCGGCTCCGAGTATGAACGTGCGGCGCGAATGGACAGCCAGCTGCAGCCGGATCCCGAACTCACCGAGGGACGGTCGTCGACCGGCCGCGTCGCGGCCTATGCACTCGGCATCGCCATTCTGCTCGGCGCCGTGTTCTACGGCCTGAACAACATGTCGACGCGTAATGATCAGGCCAGCACCACGCCGGCCTCGCAATCGACCTCGACCACCAGCGGCAAGGCCAACACCGCACCGGGCGTGACCACCGGCGCCGCGGGTGACCGGACGACCCCGCCACCGGCCCCGGCCCCGGCCCCGGCCCCGGCCGGACAGAGCAACAACAACACCAAGTAGTCACGCCAAGTAGTTCACCGCGATCTCGCGGGACGGCAGCAGCCGTCCACTCCTGGGCGGCAGGTGAGCGATCATCTGCCGCTCTTTTTGTTTGTTGATCTTGTTGTTGATCGCGCGATGCGCCTTGCTAATGCGTGGACGAGCGACAAGACCATGGAACAATGTCCTCACTTCTCGATTGGGTCTGCGGCACTTTGACCCGGTCCTATCAGAGGAGACCACACAATGAAGGCTCTCACCCTTGCTCTCGCCGCCGCAGCGGGCACGCTCGTCGTGACGTCAGCTTCGGCTGCCCCGCTTCTGTCGCCCGATGTGTCGGCGCTTCCGCAGCGCGACATCCGGCAGGTCCGGATGGTCTGCAACGAGGACGGCCGTTGCTGGCGCGAGCACCGCGAACGCCGCGTCATCATCGAGGACCGGGACCGCGATTCGTACGCCTATGCGCCGCGCGAGCGCTATGTCGAGCGCCGCCACTATGAA
The DNA here is from genome assembly GCF_051167655.1 of Bradyrhizobium sp. HKCCYLS2038. Taxonomy (NCBI): domain Bacteria; kingdom Pseudomonadati; phylum Pseudomonadota; class Alphaproteobacteria; order Hyphomicrobiales; family Nitrobacteraceae; genus Bradyrhizobium; species Bradyrhizobium sp. HKCCYLS2038. The sequence goes on from NZ_JBNPTM010000002.1 coordinate 353,168, forward strand.
GACCGCGGCGGCATCGGCATCCGCGCGCCGGGCGTCAGCGTCGGCATCGGCGTGGACCACGACTAAGCGCAACGATGGCTGATCATCGAAAAGCCGCGGCCCATGCCGCGGCTTTTCCTCGTGCGCACACCGATCTCAACCGAAGATCTTGTTCAACTCACCGCCGGGATAGCCGCCTGCCAGCTCGGTGAAGGTCCCCTGCTCGGCCATCTCCTTGGCGGCCCGCATGAAGCCGGCCCAGGCCATCCTTGCCAGCGAGCCACCGACGCTGATGCGGCGCACGCCGAGATCTTCGGCCTGTTTCAGCGACAGACCTGACGCCCCGATCAGCAGGTTCACGGGCTTCGGCGCCACCGCTTTGACGACAGCCGAGATCTCCTCGACCGTCTTGATGCCCGGCGCATACAAACAATCGGCACCGGCCTCGGCATAGGCCACAAGGCGGTCGGTCACCAGTCCGAGGTCGGGCTTGCCCCAGAGAAACGCCTCGCAGCGGCCGGTCAGCAGCACGTCGCCACCGCTGGCGTCGATCGCCTGCCGCGCGGCGCGGATGCGTGCCACCGCCAGATCGCGATCGAACAGCGGATGGTCCTTATCCCCCGTGGAATCCTCGATCGAGAGACCGGCCAAGCCGGTCGCGACCGCCCGCGTGACGTTGGCCGCCACGCCCTCCGGCGCCTCGGCGAAGCCGCCCTCGAAATCGGCATTGACGGGAATGTCGACGGCGGCCGACAGCGCCGCGAAATGCGCGAGCATCTCGTCCAGCATCGTGCAGGTGTCCGCCTTGCCGATCGACCATGCGAAGCCGGCGCTGGTCGAGGCGATCGCCTTGAAGCCGAGATGCTGCAGCATCTTCGCGGTGCCGGCGTCGAACGGGTTCGGCAGCACGAAGCAGCCGGCGTCATGCAGCCTGCGGAATGCGGCGCGCTTGTCCGCCGTGGTCACCGTCATGTCATCCTCCCATGCATTTCTCGCCACGCCATCATAGTACCGCTCTCATGGCCCCGCCACGACGTTGCGCAAAAATGTTCGTTCTTCGCCCAGGATGAATTTGTGCTCCTCCGCCAGCGCGAAGTTCGCCGCGCCCTCGGCGTCGCTGCGCAACGTCGCCCGGTAGCGCTCGTAGGCGGCGAGGCTCTCGAACGAGATCAGCCCATAGGCGATGTCGTTGGTCCCCTCATGCGGCATGAAATAGCCGATCAGGTCGCCGCCGCAGCGGGGGATGATCGACAGCCAGCGCCGCGCATAGGCCTCGTACAACTCACGCTTGAACGGATCGATGCGATAGCGGATGAACACGGTGATGGGCATGACAACCTCAAGTATGATACACACCGTCGACACTATCCGCTTGCCCGGAGAGAATGCTTCGGTTACCATCGAAGTATGAAATCAGGTCCAGACATCGCCATGGTCGCCGCGCTGGTCGGCGATCCCGCCCGTGCCAACATGCTGACCGCGCTGCTCTCGGGCCGCGCGTTGACCGCGACCGAGCTCGCGCAGGAAGCCGGGGTGACGCCGCAGACCGCGAGCTCGCATCTCGCCAAGCTCGAGGGCGGCGGCCTGATCGATCCGGAGAAGCAGGGCCGCCACCGCTACTACCGGCTCGCCGATCCCGACGTCGCCGACGTTCTCGAGAAGCTCGCGGGCCTTGCGGCCCGCACCGGCCACATGCGCGTGCGCACCGGGCCGAAGGAGCCGGAGCTACGGCGCGCCCGCATCTGCTACGACCATCTGGCCGGCGATCTCGGCGTGCAGATGCTCGACAGCATGACCCGGCAGAAACTGGTGCGGCGGCGCAAGCAGGAGATCGTGCTCACCGATGACGGCGAGCGCTTCCTGGCGAAGCACCTGCGGATCTCGACGGAGATGCTGGCTCACCCGCGGCGGCCGGTCTGCAAGGCCTGCCTCGACTGGAGCGCGCGCCGGCACCATCTCGCCGGCACGCTGGGCGCGCAGCTGATGAAGCGCTTCACCGAGCTGAAATGGGCGGCGCGCGATCCGACACCGGGCAGCCGCGTCGTGAATTTCAGCCGCACCGGCGAGAAGCATTTCGCGGCGCTGTTCGGCGCGGACGGCGACTGACGCGGAGCTGGCGGTTACACCTCGCCTACCAATAGTGCCGGCGGTGCCAGCGTCGATGCCAATGACGGTGGTGATGGCGGTGATGGTGGCGCCAGCCCCAATGGCGGCGACGCCAGCCCCAGTGCCGGCGGCGCCAGCCCCAATGGTGACCGCGCCGCCAATGCACCCGCTCCGGCGCGAGCCGCTCGGCCTCGTCCTGGGAACTGAGCGCGCGCTCGACCTTCTGATCAGAGGCCGAAGGAACCGCATCGTTCAGCGGCACCGGCGAGAGCGGCGCGGCACGCGCCTCGGTTCCACTGAGCACCGCACCGGTGGCGGCGACACAGCCGAGGCCGAATGCCAGCTTCAGGAAAGTGCGTCGTTCCATCACACGCCTCCATGATCCACGAGCCAAATCACGAAGCGAGTATTTGGCGGACCGCCTGAACGTGAGCTGAACTAACCCGGAGGCGCGATCATGCACGACGTGTTCATCGTCAGCGCCGGCATGAAACTCTATCCGTCGACATTCTGCGCGAGCACGAGGCTCTCCCGCGTGCGCGTGACATCCGGCCAGTCGCGATTGAAATCCGCAACCAGCCGCTTCATCTCATCGCCTCCGACGGCGCGTTCCATCGCGGCGACATCGTCGAACTGATACATCGCCTGATGCACCGCGGGATCGACGAGGCTCCAGACCCGCCATGCTTTGCGCACGCCGAAGCTCTTCAGCGCGTCGGGAAGATGGACATCGCGATACCAGCGGTCGAACTCCTCGCGCCTCGCGGGGTCGGGCACGGTGGCGCGGACGACGAAGATGGCTGCGGGCATGGCTGGATCCTCCGGACGTTGATCGTCTTGTCGCGGAAGCCTAGCTGCAATCAGCCGTTCAGCGGAAGCCCGCCGCGAGCGACACGACCTGCCCGTCGAGCCCGTTGAAGCCATGATGCGCGCGGGCCTGGCACGCATCGCCCTCGTCCGCGCCGCCCGACAGCCATTTTACGCGGGCGCGGCCGCCGGCCCATTTGATGAACGGCTCGACGCCGGCGGGCAGCGTGACCCTGCAGCCGTCGTTGGTGTGATGAATGACCAGCGTGCGTGGCAAGGCCGACGGTGAGCCCACGATCGACATCACGTTCGACGAGCTGCCGGACTCCGGGCTCAGCAGGCCCGACGTCAGCACCAGCGCATCCGGCCGGGCGCCGCGTGCAATGCCCTCTGCGGCGCGCACGGTACCGCGGCTCGTCGCGACCACCGTCACCGGCCGCTTGATCGCCGCCATGTAATCGACCGCGGCCTTCAGGTCGGTGTTGTAGTCCGCCACCATCACGGCGAGCCCGCGCGCAGCATAGGCCTTGCGGGTGCGCACCAGCTGATTACCCTGCAAGCCGCGAATGTCGCCCTGTTCGCCGACATTGATGGCGCCGTCGCCGCCGGGCAGCAGAATCACGCTGGCGCGCGCCGAGGCCGGTTTGATAAGCGCCACGCGCGAGCCGCCCACCGAGACGGTCTCATCGGCGCTGGCCGCGCCGGCTGCGGCAGCCGACAGCATCATCGCCACGCCAACACGCACGATCACACGACACGACCACGTCGCCAGTCCGATCATCGCAGCCTCCCCCGCGCCGACTCGCGCGATGCGGGAAGACTACCAGAAATCTACGAGGCCCGGAGTGCCTAGGAGTCCGGGCCTCGTCACCTCGCGACCTCGCGCGAGCGAAGCCGGTCGGTATTCGTCATATTTTATAACTCGCCCCGGATTGATGGCATTGAGATGGCTCAAGCCGTCAGTAGCAACGCGTGATCGTGACGGTGTGATCGCCGCCGCGGCGTCCCGGCACCGTCACGGTCTGCATCGGGCATGTGGTCACATAGGGCCGATCGGACGGCACGACGTTCGGCGGATAGCGATGTGCCCAGTCCCAGGGCACATCATAGGTATAGGTGTAGCGCACGTCGGCCGAGGTGTGCTCGGGGATCTGCTGCGGTACCGCCTCACCGGTGCCGCCATAGGCGAACGCGCCCGTGGCAGGCAGATACGCGCGAGGGCCGCGGACGTGGTGATGAGCGAACGGCCGCACGCCCGACGACGAGGACGCAACCTGTCCAGAGCTTGCAGCGACGGGCGCGGCCACCGCGGCCCCGGACCCGGCCGAGGCGGCCCCGGCGGAAAACATCAGCGCGGCAGAGGCCGCGCAGGCCAGCAAAGCTGTGGAATTCCGAAACGCCGATCTTCTATCAGCCATGATACGCAACCCCTACTCTTCCGACCGACCAGCAATCCGACAAAGGCTAGGCCCGCAGCTTGGTTCCCGCAAACCCATCGTTAAAGATTAGTTAAGACAGAGGCTTAACGCCAGGGCGGAAAACGGCGCAGATTGCCGCGGCTCACCCGAACCAGACTTTCCGCATCTCCTCGAGGAAATCCGGGGTGAGTGAAAGCCCCGAGGCGTCGCCGAGCACGCTATCGATCCCGCACGACGGGCAGCGCGCGGTCTGCTCCCGGTCGATCCAGTCAGCGATGCGGTCGGGATTGAAGATCCGCTGGCAGTAGAAGCAGCCACAATGACGACTGGCTTCGATCTCGGCGCGATGCCGCATCGAATGGCGATGCGCCAGCTTCAACGGATGGTCGTCGGGGAGTTTGGACATCGGAGAGGCGGCAGCTTCTGCTGCCGCTAAGGTTCAGGTCTTGAATGGCGGGACGACGGTGCCGTCATCCCGCCCTGTGCGTCACCGCTCACAGCGGCAGATTGTCGTGCTTCTTCGCCGGCATTTCCATCTTCTTGTCGCGCAGCATGGCCAGCGCCCGGGCGATGCGGCGGCGGGTGGAGTGCGGCATGATGACGTCGTCGATATAGCCGCGCTCGGCGGCGATGAACGGCGACAGGAAGCGATCCTCGTATTCCTTGGTGCGCGCGGCGATCTTCTCAGGATCGGCCATGTCGGCACGGAAGATGATCTCGACCGCGCCCTTGGCGCCCATCACCGCGATCTGCGCTGTCGGCCAGGCGTAGTTCATGTCGGCGCCGATCTCCTTGGAGGCCATGACGTCGAAGGCGCCGCCATAGGCCTTGCGGGTGATGACCGTGACCAGCGGCACGGTGCACTGCGAGTACGCGAACAGCAGCTTGGCGCCGTGCTTGATCAGGCCGCCATATTCCTGCGCGGTGCCCGGCAGGAAACCCGGCACGTCGACGAAGGTGACGATCGGGATGTTGAAAGCGTCGCAGAACCGCACGAAGCGCGCGGCTTTCCGGGAGGCGTCGCTGTCGAGCACGCCGGCCAGCACCATCGGCTGATTGGCGACGAAGCCGACGGTGCGCCCGGCAATGCGGCCGAAGCCCGTCACGATGTTCTTGGCAAAGAGGTCGGCGATCTCGAAGAAGTCGCCTTCGTCGACGACCTTCAGGATCAGCTCCTTCATGTCGTAGGGCTTGTTCGGATTGTCCGGGATCAAGGTGTCGAGCGACATGTCGACGCGCTCGATGTCGTCGAAGCTCGGCCATTCCGGCACGCCGTCTGAATTGTTCGACGGCAGGAAGTCGATCAGGCGGCGCATCTGCAGCAAGGTCTCGACGTCGTTGTCGAACGCGCCGTCGGCGATCGAGGAGCGCGTCGCGTGCACGGAGGCGCCGCCGAGCTCTTCCGCCGTCACGACCTCGTTGGTGACGGTCTTCACGACGTCAGGTCCGGTCACGAACATGTAGCTGGTGTTCTTCACCATGAAGATGAAGTCGGTCATGGCCGGCGAATACACGTCGCCGCCCGCGCACGGGCCCATGATGACCGAGATCTGCGGGATCACGCCTGACGCCAGCACGTTGCGGCGGAAGACGTAGGAATAGCCCGCGAGCGCCGCGACGCCCTCCTGGATGCGGGCGCCACCGGCATCATAGAGGCCGATGATGGGGCTACGCGCCTTCATCGCCATGTCCTGCAGCTTGGTGATCTTCAGCGCGTGGGTCTCGGACAGCGAGCCGCCGAACACGGTGAAATCCTTGGCGAAGACGAAGGTCTTGCGGCCGTTGACGGTGCCCCAGCCGGTGACGACGCCGTCGCCGGGGACCTTGGACTTCTCCATCCCGAACTCGGTCGAGCGGTGCTCGACGAACATGTCGAACTCCTCGAACGAGCCCTTGTCGAGCAAGAGCTCGATGCGCTCGCGCGCGGTCAGCTTGCCGCGCGCATGCTGCGCCTCGATGCGCTTCTCGCCGCCGCCGAGCCGCGCGCCGGCGCGCCGCTTTTCGAGGGTGTCCAGGATGTCCTTCATGCGCGTCCCGCCCGTTGCCGATCTCGTGAGTGTTGGCGGCCTTCTATCACGGCTGTTTCGGCCCCGGAAAGCCGCTTTCGGCGCCCGCCGGACATCCTCCCACAGTTCGGAATTGGAAGCAGGATCATGGCTATGGAGGTCGATGCCGGGCGGACGCGGCGCTTGCCGGCGCCGCATCCGGCGCGATCCAAGGCGGCCCTGGCCTGCTGCTTCGGCAGGAAGGGCTGCGGCTGGCCGCGGGCGCGGCTGCATGTCAAGCCGATGGGGGTGGATCGGGGTGGCCGTTCGCGGCGCCGCCAGGCTCGGATCGGTCAGATCTTTCGCCCGGCAACGCCCGTGGCGCAGCCGAAAAAGTACTTGGAGAACGTTACCTCCAGCCCCTGCTCCCGCAACATGGCCGCCAGCGCCGAAGCGTCGCCGAAATTGGTGCTGTAGGTCCCGATCATCGCAAAGTCCTGGGCGCCGCGCAGGAACGTCCGCTCGATCAGCGGCAGGATGGTCTTGAGGTGAAGCAGATAGAGCGGCCGCAGCCACCAGCCTTTCGGGTCGGAGGCCTCGATCATGGAGAACACGCCGCCGGGCTTGAGCACGCGGGCGATCAAGGCCGCCAGACGCGCATGCTGCGCGGAATTGAAGGTCTTCAGGCCGAAGGTCGAAATGACGAAATCAGCGCTGTCCGGCGGCAGGTCGCTCGCCAGCAGATCGTCCTCGATGAACTCGATACGATGGGCGCGGTGAGCGTGCAGCCGCGCCATGGCGCGGCGGTGCATGCCGGAGGAGATGTCGACGGCAGTGATCGCCTTGATGCCGCCGAAGCGCTTCAACAGATGCGGCCAGACCTCGCCGGTGCCGGCCATCAGATCATAGCCGCGCGCGCCGTCAGCCAACTGCGCCGGCAGCGCCTCGACGCATTGCCGGCGTCAGCGCTCGGTGAAGCCGAACGAGCAGATCAGGCTGAAGGTGATGTAGCGATCGGAGCAGCGGTCGAACACGCCCTTGACGAAGTCCGGATCGTAGATGTCGGCCATGCTTTGCCTACGCTGCTGTCGTCCTGGACCAGCGCAGACGCGCGGCGGAGCGCCGATCCCCGGACAATGTAGCGAAATCCCTGGCGGCTTGTCTGCAACACACCACGATTTGTGGTTATGGCTTCCGGCCACTGATGATGTCGTGAGAGCCGGGCCAAACACTCTGCTGTCGTCCCGGCCTTGAGCCGGGACCTATAACCACCGAAGCCGGAAATGAAGCGAGCTGAAGCTCAGCTGGACTTCAACAACAGGCGGCACGGCCTATGGGTCCCGGCGTTCGCCGGGACGACATCAGAATACGACGGCTGACGACTGCCCGCACGCCTGCGCTTCTCGCTTCACCGCCGCGGCATTGCGATCTGAGACGCGCAGGAGTTGCGCGTCTCAGCGGTCTGGAGGCTCACGCCTCAATGCGCCGCTGACGGCAGCTGCTCCTTCGCGGCGAGGGCGACCGCGGCCTTGTCGCGGGTGAAGAAGCGGATCACCATCACGAAGAACACCGGCACCCAGAACACGGCGAGAAAGGTCGCGGTGATCATGCCGCCGAGCACGCCGGTGCCGAGCGCCTGCTGGCTCGCGCCGCTCGCGCCGGTCGCGATCACCAGCGGCACGACGCCGAGGATGAAGGCCAGCGAGGTCATGATGATCGGCCGGAAGCGGAGCTCGCAGGCCATCACCGTCGCCTCGATCAGCGGCGTGCCGCGGGCCCGCAGGTCCTTGGCGAACTCGATGATCAGGATGGCGTTCTTCGCCGACAGGCCGATGATGGTGATGACGCCCACCGTGAAATAGACGTCGTTCGGCAGGCCGCGCAGCCAGGCCGCAGCGACCGAGCCGATCAGGCCGAGCGGCACCGCAAGCATGACGGCGAACGGAATCGCCCAGCTTTCATACAGCGCGGCGAGGCACAGGAAGACGAACAGGATCGACAGGCCGAGCAGGAAGGCCGCCTGCGATCCCGCCAGCTTCTCCTGCAGCGACTGCCCCGTCCAGGCATAGCCGAACCCCTTCGGCAGGGTGCCCATCAGCCGCTCCATCTCGGCGATCGCGTCGCCCGAGGTGTAGCCGGGCTTCGGGTTGCCGGTGATGCGCACCGAAGGGTAGCCGTCGAAGCCGACCACCTGGGTCGGCCCGACCGACCAGGCGATGCGCGCGAACGACGAGAACGGCACCATCTCTCCCGCATTGTTGCGCACGCTGTAGGTCAAGAGATGCTCCGGCTTGGTCCGCTTGTCGTCGTTGGCTTGCACGACGACGCGCTGCATGCGGCCGAGGTTCAGGAAGTCGTTGATGTAGTTCGAGCCGAGGCTGGTCGACAGCGCGCCATTGATCGCTGCGAAGGTCACGCCGAGCGCGGCGGCCTTGGCGCGGTCGATCTCGAGCCGCACCAACGGCGCCGGCGGCAGCCCCTCGACGCTGAGCTTGCCGAGCACCGACGACGCCGCAGCGGCCGCGAACAGCTGGTCCTTGGCGGCCATCAGCGCGTCATAGCCGCGCTGCGAGCGGTCCTGCAGGCGGAAGCTGAAGCCCGAGGTGTTGCCGAGATTGTCGATCGGCGGCGGCGCCAGCACCGACACCTCGGCATCCCTGATCTTGGCCAGTTCCGGATTGAGACGCGCGATCAAGGCATCCGCACTCTCGTTGCGGCCGCGCTCCGACCAGTCCTTCAGGGTGACGAAGGCCTGAGCCGTGTTCGATCCCTGTCCATAGAAGCTGAAGCCGGCGATGAACGACACCGTATCGATGCCGGGCGTCTCGGCGAGCTTCTTCTCGACCGTCTTGATCACGTCGAGCGTGCGGTTGGTGCTGGCGTCGGGCGGCGTCAGCACGTCGACCATGACGAAGCCCTGGTCGTCGACCGGCAGGAAGCCGCCGGGCAGGCGCCACAGTGAATAGCCGAGCCCCGCCAGCAGCAGCACGTAGATGATCATGAACCGGCCGCCGCGCGCGACGACCCAGCGCGTCGCCGCGCTGTAGCGGCTCGTCACCCGCCCGAACCAGCCGTTGAACCAGCCGAAGAAGCCGCCCTTGGCATGGCCATGGCCCTTCTCGATCGGCTTCAGCAGGGTCGCGCACAAGGCCGGAGTCAACGACAGCGCGAGGAACGCGGAGAAGCCGATCGACACCACCATCGAGGCGGAGAACTGCTGATACATGATGCCGACCGAGCCGGGGAAGAAGGCCATCGGCACGAACACCGCCATCAGCACCAGCGTGATGCCGATGACCGCGCCGGTGATCTGCTCCATCGCCTTCACCGTGGCCTCGCGCGGCGACAGACCCTCCTCCGCCATGATGCGCTCGACGTTCTCGACCACGACGATGGCGTCGTCGACCAGGATGCCGATCGCGAGCACCATGCCGAACATCGTCAGCACGTTGATGGAGAAGCCGAGGCTGAGCAGCACGGCACAGGTGCCGAGCAGCGCGATCGGCACCACGATGGTCGGGATCAGCGTGTAGCGGATGTTCTGCAGGAACAGGAACATCACAAGGAAGACAAGGATCACCGCCTCGCCCAGGGTCATCAGCACCTTCTCGACCGAGGCGGCGATGACCGGGGTGATGTCATAGGACACCTCGTATTTGACGCCCGGCGGGAAGAAGCCCGCGAGCTCGGCCATCCGCGTCTTGACCGCCTTGGCGGTGGCGAGCGCATTGCCGGTCGGCGCCAGCTGCACGGCAACCGCGGCCGCCGGCTTGCCGTCGAGCCAGGACGAGAACGCGTAGGTCAAGCCGCCGACCTCGATCTTCGCCACGTCGGACAGCTTCACCGTCGAGCCGTTGAGATTGGCGCGCAGCACGATGTTGCCGAACTCCTCCGGCGATTCCAGCTGGCCCTTGACCAGCACCATGTTCTGGGTGCGCTGGGTTGACGGCGACGGCGGCACGCCGAGAATGCCGGAGGCGACCTGCGAATTCTGCGCCGCGATCGCGGCGTCGACGTCCTGGGCCGTCAGGCCAAGCCCGAGCAGCTTGTCGGGATCGAGCCAGATGCGCATCGCGCGCTCGGTCGCGAACAGGCGCGCGCGGCCGACACCCGGCAGGCGGCGCAGTTCCGGCAGCACGTAGCGCGTCGCGACGTCGCCGAGGCCGATCTCGTCGAGACTGCCGTCGGTCGAGGTCAGCGTCACGAACTGCAGGATTGCGCTACTGGCCTCGAGAATGACGACGCCCTGCTTGCGCACCGCCTCCGGCAGGCGCGGCTCGATGCGCTTGATGCGGTTCTGCACGTCGACGGCCGCGAGCTCGATGTCCGTGCCGGGCTTGAACTGGGCGATGATCTCGACCTCGCCCGTGGTGTCGCTGGTCGATTCGTAGTTCAGGATGCCGGAGGCGCCGTTCAGCTCCTCCTCGATCAGACGCGTGACGCTGTAATAGAGGTTCTCGGTCGACGCGCCCGGATAGGACGTGGAGATCGAGATCGAGGGCGGCGCGATGATCGGATATTGCGCGACGGGCAGGAACGGAATCGCAAGGATGCCGCCGAGACAGATGAAGATCGCCACGACCCAGGCAAAGATCGGACGTGCGATGAAGAAGCGTGACATGGACGTGCTCTCCGAGCCGTGGGCCGCGTTCAGTTCGAAGCAGACGTCTTGTCGGCACCGGGCGCCTTCCACGGCACCGGCGTGACCGCACTGCCCGGGCCGAACTTCTGGAAGCCGTCGACCACGATCCGCCAGCCCGGCTTGAGACCGTCCTCGACCAGCATGCCGCCATTCAGCGCGCGCCCGAGCCGCACCGGCTGCAGGTTGGCCCGCCCCTCATTGTTGACGACGTAGACGGCGCTGCCGCCCGCCGTCGTGCGCTGCACCGCCTGGCTGGGCACGACGAGGCCCGCGGCATCGATCGCCTCCTCGATCTGCACCCGGACATACATGCCCGGAAGCAGCTCACCCTCCGGATTGGGAAACTCGCCGCGCAACGTCACCTTCGCGGTGCTCGGGTCGACGCTGACATCGGAGAACAAGAGCCGGCCCGGATGCTTGTACATCGAGCCGTCATCGAACAGCAGGCGGACGCGCGCCGCCTCCCGCGACACGCTCTTGAGACGGCCTTCGGCCAGATCGCGCCGCAACTGATTCAACTCGTCCACGGACTGGGTGAAGTCGGCATAGACGGGATCGAGCTGCTGGATGGTGGCCAGATGGGTCGTCTCGTTGGGATTGACCAGCGCGCCTTCCGTCACCAGTGCGCGGCCGATGCGGCCCGAGATCGGCGCCCGCACCGTGGCCCAGTCGAGATTGAGCTGCGCCTGGGCAACGGCGGCCTTCTGCGCTGCGACGTCGGCCATAGCCTGGCGCTCCGCAGCAACGGCGAGCTCGTATTGCGCCTGGGTAGTGGCCTCGCCCTTCAAGAGATTCTTCAGGCGATCCTCCTGGCGGTCCGCCTGATAGAGCACGGCCTCCGCCTTGGCGAGCGCCGCGCGGGCCTTCTCGAGCTCGACCTCGAACGACGCCGGATCGATGCGGTAGAGCACCGCGCCGGCTTCGACCATGGCGCCCTGCTGAAAGCTGCGTTCGATCACGATGCCGCTGACGCGCGGCCGCACCTCGGCGATGCGCATCGAGGTGATCCGCCCCGGCAGATCCTTGGTCAACGTCACCGGCGCGGAGACGAGACTGACGACACCGACCTCGGGAGCATTGGACGCATGCGGCGCCGCCGCGCCGCCCTTGTCGCTGCAAGCCGCAAGCGTGATGACGGAGACAACGCAGAACATCGCACCAACGGATCGGATCAACTGCTCTCTCAACATGAAGCCCATCTGATGACGTCACCCGGCGCGCTTGACTTCCTGACGGCCGCTCGACCAACCGAATCGAATGAGTCCGGTCGTCTCACCTTACAGGTCGTCGCTCACAAACTTGGCGCGCCGTATGCCACGGTCGCGAGCTGACGAACTTTCGTGCGGCGTTTACATAGGTGACGCTGCAGCTTGCGACCAGCTACTTTCCTCAACAAAGACACACCTGCGACAACAACGCCATGTTGTTCGGCCAACGTCGGGGCGCCCCTGCGCGTTTTGTCGCGCCTCGTAAGTACTTACACGAAATCGTAACGACTGAACGACGGGGCCTCGCTTCCGGATCAGTGACAACGCCAACACAGCTCGCCATTTTGTCGCAGGCATGGAGTCGTCGCGGGAGCGGCACCAAAGCTATTTGCCGAAGCCATGTCGTGTCGGTCTTGCAGCCGCCGACACGCAACGCATCGAACTTCGGTCAAGCCGGTCACCGCTCGTTTACGACCCCGTGCATTCGGTGTCATCACACCAGTCACAAGCGATGCGACCTGATGCTGGCCAGTTGCTCATGACTCCATGCAGGATCAAGCAACTAATTTGTTTCGATCGGCGACTGGTCGATCTTGCTGCAAGAGAAGGCTACCTCATCAGCAGGGTCAGCGCGACGTCCAGAGGCGGCACGGCCTTTGACGTCATGAGCGAGCGGCTCGGTGCCTGCGCGGCGATACAATCACCTCGGCTGCGGAACGTCCGTCTGCTCCGCGGTCTTGCAGCGCACCATCTGCGGCCACGGCTCAGAGCTGTCCACCGCTTCTCCCGGCGGCAGCTCACATGTCAGTTTGACAGCCCCGCGCTTGCCCGTTCTACTCGGTTCCAAAGCCGCGCCACAAGCGGCGACCCAGGAGGACGTGACATGGAGCTACACATCGATGCCGCGACGGCGGTGGATGCCGCGTGCGCTGATTTCAGTCACAAGAGTTTCAGTCCGATCACTGCCCCGCGGGCCGCTCGACGGCCGCGGCGTGCGATGGCAGCAGCGGCAGCGACGATGCTGCTGACCGTGCTCGGCCTCGGCAGCGCGCAGGCGCAAGGCATCCCGAAGGACGCGCCGGCGCGCATCGAGATGTACCCGATCCCCTCGCTCACGCTGTCCGACCGGCAGTTCCTGGCCGGCGACGACAATGGCAAGCCGGTGACGGTCGTCGGCGAGCTGCGCGTGGCGCAGGGCAGCGGCCGGATGCCGGTGGTGGTTTTGATGCACGGCTCCGGCGGCGTCGGCGCCAACATTCCGGCCTGGACGCGCACCTTCAACGGCATGGGCATCTCGACCTTCGTGATCGACGGTTTCACGGGGCGCGGTATCACCGCGACCAGCACTAATCAGGCGCAGCTCGGCCGTCTCAACCTGATCATGGACATCTACCATTCGCTCGACGTGCTGGCGAAGCATCCGCGGGTCGATCCCGACCGCATCGTGCTGATGGGCTTCTCGCGCGGCGGACAGGCGGCGCTGTATGCGAGCCTGGAGCGCTTCCACAAGCGCTGGAACACGTCCGGGCTGCAGTTCGCCGCCTACATTCCATTCTATCCGGACTGCGCCACGACCTATGTCGGCGACACCGACGTGGTGGCGCGCCCAATCCGGATCTTCCACGGCGGCCCGGACGACTACAATCCGGTGCGCACCTGCAAGGCCTTCGTCGAGCGGCTGAAGACGGCGGGACGCGATGTCGAGCTGACCGAATATCCGGACTCGCCGCACGGCTTCGACATCGGCCTGCTCGGCGCCAACATGGTTGCGGTGGCGGCCAAGGCGCAGACCGTGCGCAACTGCCGCATCAAGGAGACCGACGGCGGCATGCTGGTCAACGCCGAGACGCAGCAGCCCTTCACCTATCAGGATCCCTGCGTCGAGCTCGACCCGCATGTCGGCGGTAATCCGGCCACGGCCGAGGCCGCGCGCCAGGCGGTCACGGACTTCCTGCGCGCGCTGCTCAAGTTGTCGTGAGCAAAAATAGAACGATCCGGATCAATTTTTGAAGTGACGGATCGAACGGATCGGGCTCTGCTGCGTTGTCGCTCGCTTTCGACGATGAAACGGAGCCCGATGATGCGCGCCTCTCGCCTTGCGATTCCTGTTCTGCTGACCGCGGTCGCGCTGGGCGGCGCGGCCCATGCGGCGCCCGCTTCGCCCTTCCGGGCGCTGGCGGGCTCCTGGAGCGGTGGCGGCGTGATCAACATGTCCGACGGCAACCAGGAGCGGTTGCGCTGCCGCGCCGCTTACGATGTCGGCGGCGCCGGTGAGCAGTTGCGGCTGAACATCCGTTGCGCCAGCGACAGCTACAACATCGATCTCTCCAGCGACATTGCCTATCGCGGCGGCGAGATCTCCGGCGAGTGGACCGAGTCGAGCCACAACGCCTCCGGCACGATCGAGGGCCGCGCCGTCGGCAACCGCATCGAGGCGCAAGCACGCGGCCAGACGTTCTCTGCCGGCCTGGCGCTGACGACCAGCGGGAAGCGGCAGACGGTCTCGATCCGGCCGGCGGGGACGGAGATCAGGGGCGTCGATCTGGAGCTGGCGCGCCGGTGAGCCACGCAATGTCGCCACGCTATGGTTGCTTCGCGTAGCGACGCACTTACAGCGCACCGATCTCCTTGAGGCACGCCTGCGTCAGCGTCATCCGCGCCTCGACGTGGCGCGGCTCGGGGCAGTCCATGTTGAGCGCGAACACGGTCGGCTGATCTGATTTGTCGACCCAGCCGACCATCCAGCCGAGCGAGCCCTGCTCCTTGCCGAGCAGCCCCGACTTGAAGTGAATGACGGCATCGCCAACCTTGGTCACCGGGATGATGTCGCGCGTCAGATCCTGGCTGCGCTTCGACACCGACAGCGCGCCGCGCCTGAGGCGATCGATGAAATCGACCTGCTCCACTGGATCGATGCGAAGCGCGCCGGTCAGCCAGAACTGGTCGATCCCGCCGCCGATGTCGTGATTGCCGTAGTCGAGCTCCTCGAGATATTTCTGCATGCGCTCAGGCCCGATGCGGCGCGCGATTTCCTGATAGACCGGCACGGCCGAGACCGCGATCGCGCTGCGCAAGGTGTGATCCTTGTTCCAGGCCTCGATCGACCTGGTCACACCGTCCCACTTGAACACGTCCTTGTCGGGATCCTCGACCACGCCGGTGTCCAGCGCGATCAGTGAATTGGCGATCTTGAACGTCGACGCCGGCAGCCGCGCCTCATTGGAGCGATCGCTGTCGCTCGCAATGATCAGATACTCCTCGGGCTTGTAGGCGAGGAACGTGCCCTTGGTGCCGAGGTCGGTGAAGCGCTGAGCGAGCGCGCTGCGGATCTCGTTGCGGGGCGGCGCGACATGGGCCAGCGCGCGCGCGGGCAACAGGCTGGCGCCGGCCATCAGGGCCAGCGCGTGGCGGCGGCTCATTATCGTCATTGCAACTCTCTCCGTCAGTATGTCCGCCCTCGTATCACAGGGCGATCGCAACCGGCGCATGACGGAGATCACAAAACGGCGCGCTCAGCGCACCGGCCGCGACAGGTTGAGCACGAACACCAGAACCTCGGCGACGGCCTTGTAGAGCTCCTCGGGGATCTCGTCGCCGATCTCGACATTGGAGAGCGCGCCGGCCAGCACCTCGTTCTCCTCGATCGGGATATCGTGCGCCTTGGCGACCTCGATGATCTTGGCGCCGATCGTACCCTTGCCCTTGGCGACGACACGCGGCGCGCCCTGCCCCTTGTCGTAATGCAGGGCGACGGCGAGCTGGGTCTTGCTGGCGGCCTTCACGTCGATGCTCATAGCGCGCGATCCAGGAAATGGCCGGCCTTGGGCGGCATCGCGGCCGGCGGTGCGCCGTCCTGCACCACGAGATCGCCGGGCGACAGTTCGGCGCGGCTGAGCGCCTGGCTGAGATCGGCGAGGCCGGCGCGCAGCCGGGCGGCCGTCACCGGACGCTCGGCCCACATCCGCACCGAGGTTTTCTCGCCGCTGAAGGCCACCAGCGCGTGCACGGGACCGGCCGGCTCGACGTCGAGTGTGAAGCGCGCCCGCCAGACGCGCTTGGCGGCGTCGGCTCCCTGCGTGCCGCCGTCGCGCGAGATCTCGAACTGGGCCATCGCGGTGCCCTGCGGCGTGGCGAACGGGATCTCGAAATTCCAGCGCGGCTGAGTCGGATCGTTGCGGACGCCCGACGCATCGGGACGATCGGGCAGCGAGGCAACCTGCAGCAGGGTCTGCCGCGACAGCGCCTGATCGGTCTCGTCGAGCAGGCGATGCGCGATTGCCGGCAGCGGCGTATCCGGCCGGAGCGTCGGCGTCGCCACGGCCTGCGGCATCGGCGCGGCACCACGGAACGGTGGTGGCGGCGTGTTGGTGCGGACGACGACGTCGCCGCGGCCGTTGGCGTTGCGGCCGGGCACGAGGCCGGCGGCGCGGGGGATCTGCTGCTGAGCCTCCTGCAGCACGGCAAGCACCGCGCCGGGAGTTAGCGACTGGCCCTTGGCCTGGCTCAAGGTCTCGATCAGCGCCGAGGCGGTGAAGCCGGTGGATGCGACGTCCGGCCGTGCCGGGCCGATGCCCCAGGGCTGCGGCGGCAGCTCGATCTCGAGGTCGGGCACCAGTGGAGGTGCGGCACTTTGCTGTTGCGCAGCAGCGCTGCGGCCGGCCTCCGACAGCACCGACGCATAGGACGCGCCGGACAGAGGCTGGGTTGACGCGGTGGTGCCGGAATCGACGGTCTGCAGCACCGATGCCAGCGTCTGGCGCAGCACGATCAGGGCGGCCTTGAGGTCAGGCGTGCCTGCACTAGCGCTGCCATTGGCGAGCGAGGCTTCCAGGAACAAGCCGGAGCTCTTGGCGGCACTCTGAACGTCATCGGCGGTCAGAGCCGGCGATAGCGGCGTCTGCTGCGCCAGCACCTGGGCGACGGCGGCACGCAAGGCAGGCGGCAGGTTCGGCGAGTCGGCGACCACCTGCAGATCGGCGAACAGCTGCCCCTGGCTGCCCTGCCGGGTCACCGCCTCCTCGCTGGCAACGGAGATCGCGAGCCGCTCCAGCCCGGTCAGCGGATCGGGCTGCGGCGCCAGTGTCGGCGCCAGCCGGCCGGTGACGTCGACGACCGTCGCGGCGGGAGTTGCGGTTGCGCCGGTACCGGCCGCTCCGGCGCCGCCCTGTCCGACGATGGCGAGCTGAAGCCCCTGCGAGGTCTGCGACACCGCGACCTGCACGGTCTGGCCGGCCTGCAACGGCAGCTCGCTGGCGAGCTCCATCGACAGGTTTCCGATCGCGACCTGGACCAGATTTTCGGCGAGCACCTGCTGCACCCTCGCACTGAGCAGCGCACCGGCCTGCAGAGTCGTGGCGGCCGCCGCCGTGGTTCCAGTCGACGAGCTGCCAACCGCTCGGGTGGCGCTCACGGACGATGGCGGGGTGACACTCTGGACCATGCGCGTACTCGGGTTACGCGCACAGCGTAGACGTTCGCCCTAAACCCGGCGTTAACCGGCCTCAGCTGGCGGACCCGACCGCCTGCAGGATGCGCACGGCGGCCTGGTAGTCGACCTGCTTGGCGGCGCGGCGGCTCATCGCCTCCTCGTCGGCGCCCCATTGCGCGGCGTTCCAGTCCTCGTCGACATGCGCCGCCGCCCAGACCTGGTCGGCATCGCGCACGCCGTGCACCAGCGCCAGGGCCAGCAGCGCCGAGCCGGTGATGGTGGTCACCACATGCGCAGCCGCGACCGCCCATGGGCCGGCCGGCAGCGCATCCCGCGCCGCCTGCACCGCGGCCTCAGGCTGGGCCACGTGCATGATGCCCTCGGACAGGATGAAATGCGCGCCGAGACCGTCGCGCGCCCAGTCCAGCACCGGGTCCCAATGCACGGCCTCGGCCGCGACCAGCCCCTCGGGATGGCCGGCGCGGTAGAACAGCAGATCGGACTGGAGGTATTTGGCGATGTCCTCGCGGACAGCATCGACGCGGTCGACCACCGACTGCACCACGCTGTTGGTGAACCGCGTCAGCGGCATCCTGGTGGGATCGATGCTCTCGCCCTGGGCCTGCCACTCTCCAGCGACCGCCTCGGCAAGCTCCCTGACCGGAACGACGACGACGCGCCCGGACGGCGTGCGGATCGGCCGGCCGTCGAGCGTGACCTGGAAACCGCCCTCGGCCTCCGCCGTGCCGGCCGCCTTGTAGAAGCGCTTGCGCAGCGGCGCGCGCATCGCCTGGCGCGCCGATTCCTGCGGATCGAGCGGCGACTGGCCGACCACCTCGTCGAACAATTCACGCATCAGAATTCCGGCCCTCTCGCGGGATGATCACACTGGATTGGTTGTTTGCGCGGTAGATAAGGCGTGATCGACCGAAATGCGAGCCGCCTATGCGTCCCCTGCTCTCCGTCCTCATCCTGCTCGGCAGCGCTGTCGAGGCGGCCGCCGGGTTCGGCTCGCCGGAATCGCTGGTGCGCAACGTCTATGCGCATTACGGCCAGGGCGCGCCGGAGCTCTCCACCGGGCTGCCGCGGACGCCGGAGGCGGCGCGGCAGTTCTTCGACCCGAGCCTGGCGAAAGCCTGGACGGCGCCGCGGCACGAGCCCTACGACTTCCTGGTGCAGAGCCCGCGCTGGAAGCTCGGCCCGGTGGCGATCTCGATCCTGCGCAAGCAGTTCGACAAGACCTATGTCGCCGCCAGCTTCGACAACCAGGGCCGCCGCGTGACTCTCAACTTCATCGTCGTCAAGGGCCCGGACGGCTGGGTCATCCTCGACGTCGAGACGCCGCACGATTCGCTCACGCTATTCCTGGAGCAGTTTCGCAACTGAGCGAGGCTACTCCTCCGGCGCGTTCTCGATCGGGTCGAAGCGGTCGTGCTCGAGGCCAAGCAGGTTCCAGGACTGCAGCATATGCGCGGGCAGCGGCGCCGTCGCATCGATGAAGCCACCGCGGGGATGCGGGATGACGATGCGGCGCGCGAGAAGATGCAGCCGGTTCTGCAGACCGCCGGGCAGCGCCCAGTTCTCGATGTTGAAATATTTGGGATCGCCGACGATGGGATGGCCGATATGCGCCATGTGCGCGCGCAGCTGATGGGTGCGCCCCGTCACCGGCTTCAGCGACACCCAGGCGAGCTTGTTCGCCGAGGCCTCGACGACGGCATAATAGGTCACCGCGTGGCTGGCACCCTCGTCGCCGTGCGCGGCGACGCGCATGATGGTGTCGTCCTCGCTCTCCTCCTTCGCGAGATAAGTCGAGATGCGGCCCTGCTTCGGCTTCGGCACGCCGGCCACCAGCGCCCAGTAGATCTTGCGCGCCGAGCGGCTGCGGAAGGCGCCGGTCAGATGCGTCGCCGCGAAGCGCGTCTTGGCGATCAGCAGACAGCCGGAGGTCTCGCGGTCGATGCGGTGCACGAGCCGCGGCTTCTGCCCCTTGGCATCGCGCATCACCTCCAGCATCTGGTCGATGTGCCGCGTCATGCCGGAGCCGCCCTGCACTGCGAGGCCGGCCGGCTTGTTGAGGACGAGCACATCGTCGTCCTCGTACAGCGTCATCGCCTTCAGGCTATCGAGCGTCTTCTGCTCGGCGTCAGACAGCACGCCCGACACCTTCGGCGCATCGAGCTTGAGCGGCGGAATGCGGACGGTCTGGCCTTCCTCAAGGCGGTCCTTGGAGTCGGCGCGCTTGCCGTTCACGCGCAGCTCGCCTTTGCGGACGATGCGCTGGATGTGGGAGAACGACAGGCCTGGAAAGCGCGCCTCCAGGAAACGGTCGACGCGCATGTTGTTCTCGTCGGCGGTGACCACCACGGTCTGCACCTTGGTGGGCAGCAGCACCGCCTCAGGCTCCGGCTTCTTCGGCGGCGGCTCGGCGGCCGGCTTGCGCTCGGCGCCGAAGCGCACGGGCTTGCCAGCACTGGCGCGCTTGGCCGGCGGCCGCTCACGCGGCTCGAACGTGTCGCGGCGCTCCTCGCGCTCGGCGCGCGGGGCACGAACGCGATCAGCCTTGCCACGATCGCCTTTGCCGCGCCCGAACTCGCTTCGCGGCGCCGTCTCGCGCTCACCGGCAAAACGTTCGCGCCGCGGACGCTCGCCATCCCGCTCCGCCGCTCGCTTTGTTGCTTCGCGCTTGGGGGGCGCGCCTGCGCTGCGCGCAGCCTCGGCCTTCGGCCGCTCGCTCTTGCGGCGGTCGGCGGGACGATCGGATCGGGTCTGGGTTCGCTTGATGCGGCGGCTCATGCGCAGGTGCCTATCGTAAAAGGCCCTGCCAGTCACGGCGAAATCGCGATAAATCGGCCGCGCGAGGCCCCGCCCCCGCGAATCGGATGTGATCGGAGCTGACCTGATGAAGCTGACGAGACTGGCTTTGACGATCCTTGCAGCCATGCTGGCGCTGAACTCCGCGCATGCGCAGCAGAGCCCGATGTCCGACGACATTGCCTGGAAGCTGGTCGAGATCGGCCGGACGATCGATCCACCGAAGACCGCCGCGATCTACGCGCCGTTGCAGGCCAGGGAACCCTATGCCGGCGTCAAGGTGCAGCGCGACGTCCGCTATGGCACGGCCGAGCGTAACCTGCTCGACGTGTTCACGCCGGACAGCGCGGCTGCCCCACGCCCGGTCCTGATCTTCGTGCATGGCGGCGCCTTCATCGGCGGCAACAAGCGCACCACGCCGGACAGCCCGTTCTACGACAACATCATGCTGTGGGCGGCTAGGAGCGGCTTCGTCGGCGTCAACATCACCTACCGCCTGGCACCGAAATTCCCCTGGCCAGCCGGCGTCGAGGATGTCGCCAGCGCCGTGCAATGGGTCGCCGCCCACGCCGCCGAGAACGGCGGCGATCCCGCCCGCATCTTCTTGATGGGACATTCGGCCGGCGCCGTGCACGTCGCGACCTACGTGTCGCATCCGGAATTCCACAAGGTCGGCGGCGGCGGGCTTGCCGGCGCGATCATGGCCTCCGGCGTCTACGACCTCACGGCAACGCCGCTCGGCGACCAGGAGATGGCCTATTTCGGCACCGACCCCTCCCGCTTCAAGGAGCGCTCCGCGCTGGCCGGCCTGCAGTCCTCTGCCCTTCCGCTCATGATCGCCTCCGCCGAACTCGACCCGCCGCGCTTCGTCGAGCAGTTCGACCTGCTGAAGCAGGCCGCCTGCAAGCGCCCCTCCGGCTGCGCTCGCGCGGTGATGCTGCCGCAACACAGTCACATGTCGGAGGTGTATGCGATCAACACCGACGACGACCGGTTGACGCGGGAGATCGCGGAGTTCGTGCAGACGGGGAAGTAGCTCGCAGTCACCTGGCGCGCCGACGCAGATCTCTACGACCGCGAGATGATCGGAGTCGCGCAGACCAATTCTGCGTGACGCATCGTGGCAAATCTTGCCCGCTTGATGCAAGTCAAAGTTCTCGTCGAGGTTGAGCCATATCCTGAGTTCGGACGTGGGTAGCGACAGCCTTCTTGCAAGGAGGGTGACATGCTCTTCCGCAGCTGCACTTGTAGTCTTGGCCCTGAATTGTTGTCTCCACACGGACAGTTCCGTGCCGATGACGCTTCCCTCCCGAACCGCTCCAGCAGCAGTGTCGACCGGCGACATGCGCTCTGCGGCATCGGCGCCGCGGCTCTGTGGACCACCATCGGCGGATTGCTGGGGAGCGCAGCGCCCGCCCGTGCGCAGAAGCTCTCCGTACCGATGCCGGAAGTCGACTCGCTCACCATTCAAGTGATCACGGACAGTTTCCAGCAGGTGTTCGCGCCGCCGATGCGCTTGGCGAATGTCGAGGTGCAGCCGTTTTCGCTGGGGCTCACGGACAAGCCTCCGCGCCATGTCCTGGAGAGCGAGTGGGGCGTTTCCGCCCTGATGCAGACGCAGTCCGGAACCGAGCGTCGATCTGTCCTGGTGGATTTCGGCTACACGCCCGAGACCTTGATGAACAACATGGCCTTTCTCCGGGTTCAACCGGACATGCTCGACGCCATGGTTCTGACGCATGGTCACTACGACCATTTTGGAGGGATGGCCGGATTTCTCGGCGCCAGCAAAGGCCGCTTCAAGCCGGGTCTTTCGCTCTATCTCGGCGGCGAGGAGGCATTCTGTACCCGAGAGATCGTTGTGCCAACATCGCCGCCGCAATCGTACAATTTCGGCGCACTTGACCGGAGCTCGCTCGAGAGCGCCGGCGTGAAGGTCGTGTTCGCCGATCAGCCAACACTGGTTGCCGGCCAGCTGATCACGACGGGCGCTATCGGCCGACGCAGCTTCGAGCATGTGACCGCGCCGACGCGCATGAGCGTTGGCGTGACCGACGGCTACGGTTGCTTTCCGCAGCAGATGCCGGAGGCCAAGCGGAGCGCCCAGTCGATTCCGGACGACTTCAGCCATGAGATCGCGCCTTGCGCAAACCTGCGCGGGCATGGCCTCATTGTATTTACCGGCTGTGGCCACCGCGGAATAGTGAACACGCTGAAACAAGCCATGGCCGTCAGCGGCATCGACAAGATTCATGCCGTCATGGGCGGCTTTCATCTTGCCCCGGAGAAGGACGGCTACGTTCAAGACACCGTCGCAGCGCTCAAGGAACTCAATCCCGACTTCGTCCTGCCGATGCATTGCACTGGTGATCTGTTCGGAAGGCTTGTCGAAAGGGACATGCCGGGCAAGCTCATTCGGATCAACACCGGGACCCGCGTCACGTTCAACGCCTGATGCAATCCTTCCGGTGTCCGCTCCCGGTGACATGGCCGGCTACCCGCCCCGCTCCTTCCGCAGCTTGGCCCAGTAGTCCAGGCGCTTCCGGATCTCGCGTTCGAAGCCGCGTTCTGGGGGATCATAGAACTGCTGGCGGCCCAGGGCTTCGGGGAAGTAGTCCTGGCCTGAAAACGCGTCGGGCGCGTCGTGGTCGTATTGATAGCCCGAGCCGTAGCCTTCGCTCTGCATCAGCTTGGTCGGGGCATTGAGGATGTGCTTCGGCGGCAGCAGCGAGCCGCCCTCTTTCGCGACGCGCTTGGCGGCGCCGAAGGCCTTGTAGGCGGCGTTGGATTTCGGCGCGGTCGCAACGTAGATCACGGCTTGTGCGATCGCCAGCTCGCCTTCGGGCGATCCGAGGAAATCATAGGCGTCCTTGGCGGCGTTGGCGATGACCAGCGCTTGCGGGTCGGCGAGGCCGATGTCCTCCACGGCCATGCGCACGATGCGGCGGGCGAGGAACAGCGGGTCCTCGCCGGCGTCGAGCATGCGGGCGAAGTAGTACAGCGCGGCATCGGGATCGGAGCCACGCACCGATTTGTGCATGGCCGAGATCAGGTTGTAGTGGCCGTCGGCCGACTTGTCGTAGATCGGCGCGCGACGCTGCAGGATCTCCTGCAGCTGCACCGCGTTGAAGATCTCGCCCTTGCGCGCCGAGCGCCAGACTTCCTCAGCCAGCGTCAGCGACGCCCTGCCGTCGCCGTCGGCCATGCGGATCAGGACGTTGCGCGCGTCCTCGTCGAGCGGCAGCTTGCGGCCCTCGATCGCCTCGGCGTGGCTGTAGAGCTTCTCGATTGCGGCGGCATCGAGCGAGTGGAACACCAGCACGCGCGAGCGTGACAGCAGAGCGGCGTTGAGCTCGAAGGACGGGTTCTCCGTGGTCGCGCCGACCAGCACGACGGTGCCGTCCTCCATCACGGGCAGGAAGGAATCCTGCTGCGCGCGATTGAACCTGTGCACCTCGTCGACGAACAGCAGCGTGCCCTGCCCGGTCTCGCGGCGCGCACGCGCGGCGTCGAACACCTTCTTCAGGTCGGCGACGCCGGAGAACACCGCCGAGATCTGCTCGAAATGCAGCTCGGTGGCGTCTGCCAAAAGGCGGGCCACCGTGGTCTTGCCGGTGCCCGGCGGGCCCCAGAAGATCAAGGAGCCCAGCGTGCGCGTCTCAAGCATGCGCGTCAGCGCACCGTCGGGGCCTAAGATGTGATCCTGTCCGACCACATCCGACAGCTTGTGCGGGCGCAACCGCTCCGGCAGCGGCCGTGGCGCGTCGTGCTCCATCCCCGCCGCGGCGAAGAGGCTTGGGCCTCCCTGCTGGGGACGTTTCGGACTCATCCGCCGAGCGTAACGTTGATCTGCTGGCCGCCGCGCAGCACGGTGATGCGCCAGACGCGGGCGGTCTCACGCGCGGCCTTGTCGAGATCGGCGGTCTTGGCGATCTTCTGGTTGTTGACGGCCATGATGATGTCGCCCTTCTGGAAGCCGACATTGGCGGCGGTGGTGCCGTCGCCCGGTTCGAGCACGACCACGCCCTCGGTGTCGGCGTCGAGATGCAGCTCGTCGGCCACCGCCGGCGAGATGTTGGCGACCTTGGCGCCCTGGAACGGCGAGCGGCCGTTGATGACCATCTCGTTGCGACCGGTGTCCGGCGCCAGTTCCAGCGCGACCGCGACCTTCACCGGCTTGCCGCCGCGTTGCACCTCGATCTGCGCGCTGCCGCCGAGCGGCCGCGTGGCAAAGCGATAGTCGAAGGCGTTCGGATCATCGACGGTCTGGCCATCGATCGAGACGATCAGGTCAGATGACTTGATGCCGGCGCGTGCCGCCGGGCTGTTCGGCGTGACGCTGGCGACCAGGGCTCCGGTCGGCGAGCGCAGGCCCAGGCTCTCGGCGATCTCCGGCGTCACCGCCTGCAGCCGCGCGCCGAGCCAGGGACGCTTCACCGCCTTGCCGCCGCTCTTGGCCGAGGCGACGACGACGCGGACCATGTTGGCGGGGATCGCAAAGCCGATGCCCTGCGAGCCGCCGGACTTCGAGTAGATCGCGGTGTTGATGCCGGCGAGCCGTCCGGTCATGTCGACCAGCGCGCCGCCGGAATTGCCGGGGTTGATGGCGGCGTCGGTCTGGATGAAGAACTGATAGTCGGTGATGCCGACCTGGGTGCGCGCCAGCGCCGAGACGATGCCGTGGGTCACGGTCTGGCCGACGCCAAACGGGTTGCCGATCGCCAGCACGACGTCACCGACCAGCAGATCGTCGGAGTTGGCGAGCTCGAGCGTCGGAAACTGCTCGCGCGTGCCCTTCAGCTTGAGCACGGCGAGATCAGTGCGGCTGTCCTTCAGCACGATCTCGGCCTCGAACTCGCGCTTGTCGGACAGCGACACCTTCACCTCGTCGGCGCCCTCGATGACGTGCACGTTGGTGACGACGAGGCCCGACGCATCGATCATCACGCCGGAGCCGAGCGAGCGCTGCATCTGCTCCTGCGGGCCGCCCTGCAGGCCGAAGAAGCGGCGGAACACCGGATCGTCGAGGAAGGGATTGCGGTTCTGCACCATCTTGGCGGCGTAGACGTTGACGACCGCCGGCTGCACGCGCTGCACGATCGGCGCATAGGACAGCCGCAACTCGGCCCCGGATTGTGGCACGCGCCGCTCCTGCGCCGCGAGCGGAGTGGCGGCCAGCAGGGACAGCAGCAGGATCACGGTGGTGCGAATCAACGTCATGCGAACAATCCTGGGAAATTGACGGCTTCGATATAGGCGGAACGGCCGGTGCGGCCAAGCTCAGGCGGTCTGATGCGGCGTTTTGATGGTGTCTGCAACGGGGCCGCAGGACAGCCGTTCCTGGTGCCGCTCGCCCCAGTTCCTCAGGACATCGATCACAGGCCGCAGGCTCTCGCCGACCTCGGACAGGGTATAATCGACCCGCGGCGGCACCTCGGCGTAGACCTTGCGAACGACGAGCCCGTCGTCCTCCAGCGCCCGCAACTGCTTGGTCAGCATGCGCTGGGTGATGCCCGGCATCAGTCGCCTGAGCTCGCCGAAGCGCTGACTGCCGCCCTGCAGGTGGTAGAGAATGACGCCCTTCCACTTGCCGTCGATCAGATCGAGCGTGGCTTCAACCGCGCAACCCGGCCGGCGGGTGAAATTCTTCCGTTTCATCGTGTCTTCGCCCAATAGTATCCAAACGGGGACTAGTTCCCCATTTTTACAGTACTTGTCGAAATGACGCCAGCAGGACAAACAGGCCCCATTGGAAGGCCAACCAGGAGGTTGTCATGAAGGCCGTCGGCTACCAGCAGTCGCTCCCCATCACCGAGGAGCGCGCGCTGTTCGATTTCGAGGCGGACAAGCCCGAGCCCAGGGGACGTGACATCCGCGTCGCGGTGAAGGCGGTGTCGGTCAATCCGGTCGACACCAAGGTCCGCAAGCGGGCCGCCCCGCCGGCCGGCGAGACCAAGATCCTCGGCTACGACGCCGCCGGCGTGGTCGAGGCGGTAGGCCCCGATGTGACGCTGTTCAAGGCAGGCGACGAGGTGTTCTACGCCGGCTCGATCCTGCGCCAGGGCACCAACGCCGAATTCCATCTCGTCGACGAGCGCATCGTCGGGGCCAAGCCCAAGAGCCTGTCGTTCGCACAGGCCGCCGCCCTGCCCCTGACCTCGATCACCGCCTGGGAATTGCTGTTCGACCGGCTCGGCGCCGTTCCCGGCAAGAGCCTCGACGATCGCACTTTGCTGATCACAGGTGCTGCCGGCGGCGTCGGCTCGATCCTGATCCAGCTCGCGCGCCGGCTCACCGGGCTCACCGTACTTGCCACCGCGACGCGGCCGGAGTCGCGCGACTGGTGCCTGTCGCTCGGCGCCCATGCCGTGATCGATCACGCCAAGCCGATGCAGGCGCAGATCGATGCGCTGAAGCTGCCGCCGGTCGGCCTCGTCGCCAGCCTCACCCATACCGAGCAGCACTACAAGTCGATCGCCGAATTCCTCGCGCCGCAGGGCAAGTTCGGCCTGATCGACGATCCCGCCGAGTTCTCGCTCGCCGCGTTCAAGGGCAAGGCGATCTCGATCCACTGGGAATCGATGTTCACGCGCTCCTCGTTCACAACGCCTGATATCATCGCCCAGCACAATCTGCTCAACGACGTCTCCGACCTGATCGACAAAGGCGTCATCCGCACCACCCTCGGCGACAACTACGGCACCATCAACGCGGCCAACCTCAAGCGCGCCCACGCCCTGATCGAGAGCAACACCTCGCGCGGCAAGATCGTGCTGGAGGGGTGGGGCTAAGCTACAGCATTTGTAGTGCCCAGCGGCTGCGCGATGCAGTGCCCTCTCCCCTTGTGGGAGAGGGCATCGCCGGCCCATCCACAAAGACGATTGGGTGAGGGGTATCTCTCCGCAGACAACGCTCGTGGAAGCATACCCCTCACCCAACCGAGTTCGCCGCACCTTCCTACATGCCCTCTCCCACAAGGGGAGAGGGCGCAGTCACGGGCACCGCGCCTGCGGCTCATCTCGTCAGTTCCACGTATTCAAACAGCCTTTTACAGACATGCCTCTCTCCCCTCGCGGCGCGATGCGCCCGAGTGATGCGGCAGTCTCGCCCGTCTCGAATACGAGAGGGCGCAGGGAAGGCCGGGAGCTCGCCGCCCCCATGGCCCGCCTGCGAAAAGAATGCAGGCGGCAGGAACCACAGGTGCAGCCGAGACATCCCGGCCTTCCCTGCGCGATGGTTTTCACGCTTACTTCGCGATCTCCCCGGTGTCCGGCTTGTTAGCCACCGTCGCCCGCGCGCTTCGTCAAAAGCACATGCGAACTTGACGCCAGCTTCGGGGCGCCAGGACCACGCGACTTCACGTCCGGGATACAGCGCTCGTCCACGCACGAATGCGCACGCTGCCACCCCGGCCACCGCATCCCACACTCCACGTATCGTGACGACGCGTACGCCCCTCTGCATGAGGCGGGATGCGCGGAGTGAAGCATGATTTTTGAAAAAACGAAACATGAAAATTCACCCTGACGAGCAGGATGTGAGAGGCGATTGAAAGCACTGAGAAAATTCAGCGGCCGTGCGGCGTCCAACGAGCCCGCGAGCACTCTGCTTGCACTCGCCAAGCTGCAACGCATGGCACTGATTTGCCCGACGTGTCCGATCAGCCACACACGGTGGCCAGACGGTGCGGCAGCCGTGCCGCACGACCACCGTTCAGGCAAATGAGCACGAGGCGATCCCGACGATGTCCGAGCCCACGGAATTGGCGACACGTGGCGCTGGGTGTCTAGCCCGCTCTCGGCGGCCCCCAGCCGTACGCCTCGCCGGCGTTTTCAAAGCTCCGGATGATCGGTTCCGAGAAGCCGAGCACCTCGTAGCAGTAGTCGCTTCCGACAAACAGGAAATGTCGCGGCATCCGTCCAACGGGATCGTTCGCGGCGTAGTTAGTCAACAACGCGGAAGCCTCCGCCTCCTTCACATAAACACCGCCATCGTATGCTGACGTTGCATTTCCCTGATCCGAGACCGAGTAGATCATCTCTTCGAACCCGGCGAAAATCTCGCAACTGATTTCGATGCCGTAAGCACGACGACCCGGCGGCGGGGCGAGAACGATCAGGTAGAGCACGCCGAGCCAAAGACCCTGAACCAAGGTCCATGGCGGTCGCTCGATGCCATCGATCATCGAGGCATAAGGCCTCCATCTGATGGAGGGATCAGGGAACAAGCGCATCTCCACGACATCCGAATGAAACCGTAGCCCACCATGTGGGAAATGCAAATGCCTTCGTGGCGATCGATCGATTGCGCGGAATTGGCGAGTGCCTGCTCCATACACCGTCTGCAATGCGCGCTTTGCTTTTCAGGCCGCTGCATCCAAAGTGCGAGGGATCGAACCCTTGCTTCGCTGCCATGCCCATGAATGATACGCGACCGTTCATGGGGGAGCGCAGTCGAGGTCAGCGTCCATGATGGCGACAGCAGCGATCTCCTGAACAGGCTCCTCTTCGGTTTTCATCCCGAATTTGCCGGCTATGACGCGCTGCAGGCGATGACCACAAACCAGTTCATCGCGCTGGCGCAGGATGGACTCGCGTCCGGCGGGTTGGACACGTCGCTTGCGACATGGTGGGCCCGGACGACAGCGCCGTGCCCACCCTGCCGCTTGCGCGCCTAGTTATGCTTCTTCCAGAAGATGCGCGCGCCCTGCACGGATTGCGCGACGTTGATGCGGGCGCGCTCGTACGGCGTCACCACGCCGTCGGCGTTGGCCTGGTTCTTCAGCTTCTGCACGTGGATCTGGCCACGTACGAGCTGCTGCGTCTCCGGGTAGGTCAGCCGTCCCGACGCGACGCCGTTATAGATGCGATGCGACTGGACGCTCTGCCGGGCATCGATCAGCGGCGTGCCCGCGAAGCTCGCTCCGGACGTGAAGACCAGCACGATGGCACCGGCAATGATGGATTTCATTTCACTCTCCTGTGGCTGATGTCCACTGGTGTGAAGACGTCATTGTCCGCACTCGTCCAGCGAACGACCGCAGCCTGCACACATTGCCGGGAGCCGACTGTGCCGCAGCTCACGCTGATCTGATCGATGGCGTGGTCGAGCTCGTGAAAAAAATCCCGCGACCGTGAGATGCCGGTCTTGCAAATCTCACCTTTGGGTGCATGTTCTCGGCTCACTACCTTTGAATGAATCATATTTAACATCATTTGCTGCGCATCGCGGTCGCAGGTCAGTCCGCCCGGCGCACACATAAAGTGGAGATTGGCCATGAAGACAAATCATTGGCTCATGATGACAGTTGCGACGACGATCACCGCCACCGTCGTTGCCGGGGCAGTCACCGCCAGCCGCGCAGCACCGCCGCCGCCTGCGAAGAACTGCCCGGCCTTCGGGTGGTCGGAGGGGCTGGGCCAATATCTGAAGCCGGACGCCGCCTTCCCGACCTCGGACACCAGGACCATCCCGACGCCGGACTGCGCCTTCCATCAATGGTCCTGGGAGGCCTTCGTCTGGGCGACCGCGCTGGTGAAAGACCAAGGGTCAGGCACCATCGTGCCGCGCTTCATGACCTTGGCGACGCCCGACGAGCTGCTCGGCAACGCCGAGAATGCCGGCGCGCCAAAACTGCGCCCGCTGACGCTCGCGGCGCGTGCGCAGGTCTTCCACGGCATGCCCGGCTTCACCGAAGGCGCAGGCGCGATCGTCCAGGCCGACGGCCACATGCTGGTGGCCCAGAACGGCTACCCGGTCTACGCCTCGGTGCACATGAACCAGACCTACTTCAACACGGCGCGCAAGAACCTGATCGTGACGGGCGGCTACCAGAGCCAGCCGGCGGACTCGTCGTTCGCGGTGGGCGACGCCGTATTCAAGGCGACCTGGCTGCGGCTCGATCAGGGACAATCACCGCCGGCCGGCGCCTACACGACGCAGGCGCAGGTGCCGGTGCTGGAGAACAAGATCACGCCCGGCCAGATCGCGATCCAGCCGGTCGACGGCAAGTTCGTCACCGTGACCGTGGCGCTGATCGGCCTGCACGTGGTCGGCTACACCGAGAACCATCCGGAATTCCTGTGGGGCACGTTCGAGCTGAAGAACAATTCACCGCAGACACCGGACAACACGTTCGTGCCGTCGGCGAGCCGCTCCGACCCGAAGACCTCCACGCTCTACAAGGGCGGCACGCCGTTCTCCCAGGTCAACGTCGCGGCTGTCCCCGGAGCCAACCGTCCGCAGTTGCGGCTCGATCCCGCGACCCAGAAGCTGACGCCGGTGACCAATGTCGTGCTGGAGAACCAGACCGGCGGCGAGAACCAGCCGAACGGCGTCGGCAACATCTTCGCCATCACGGCGCAGGCGCAAGGCTTCCTGACCAAGCTGAAGAGCCCGCAATCGACGTTTGCGAGCTACAGCCTCGACGGCACCGTCTGGATGCTGCCGAACTCGTACAATCTGAAAAGCGACCAGACCAGCGCGGTCGGCTCCGTCAACCTCGCCAACGCCACCGCCGAGACCTTCGTGCAGCAGGCCGACAACACGCCGATCAAGAACGTGCTGAACTGCTTCCTGTGCCACAACCCGACGTCCTATTCGTTCCAGGACCCGCCGCCGGCGAAGCTGCCGAACCGGCTGATCGCACTGAGCCACGTGCTGTCGGTCGGTTCGCCCTACGAGGTGCCAAACTCGATCTCCGGCAAGCTGCTGATGCGGCCCGATCCGTTCCGGAAGTAGGGAAGCAGAAGTGCCATGCTCACCCTATGCCGAACAGCATGGTGAGCACACCATGCCGCAACGTCGTCATTCCGGGGCGTGCGCAGCACGAGCCCGGAATCCATACTCCCGGAATCCGTTGTGAGGCACGCAGCTCGTTGCGTCTCGCTCCCTCACATCGGCCTGTGGTTATGGATTCCGGGCTCATCGCTGCGCGATGCCCCGGAATGACGTGTGGAGAGAGATCGTGGGCTGGGCAAAGGCGAGGTCGCGCTAGACTAGCTCGTCACAACGACATCTGGGTGGCGCCGTGCCCACCATCTGGCTCGTGAGTATGCCGATCGACGGTGGGCACGCAGCCACCTTCGGCGGCCGCTTTGCCCACCCTACGGATCAACTCATTACGTCCGCGTCGAGGTCCGATAGAACGGCGTGTGTTCGGTGCCGTCGAAATAGCCGTCGTAGAACTGCTTGACGTGCGGGAACACCGCGAGGCCGAGTTCGCGGCGGGCGACCTCGTCCTCGCTGCGCGGCTTGGCGAGGATGTCGGCGATCTCGGCCAGCACCTCGTCGCGGTTGACACGGGTGAAGCGGCCGTCGGCGTAGACGATGTCGCCGCCGACATACACGGCGGACACGTGCTGCGACTTGGCGCGTTGCACCAGGGCATCCAGCATCGGAATGTCGGGATCCTGGAACGGATAGGTCGCGGCGTTCCAGTCGATCAGCACGGCATCGAACAGCCGCCCCTGCTCCAGTTTGCCGATGCTCTCGCCGAACGCGGTCGTCTTGGCGCCGCCCTCGGTTGCCATGCGCACGATCTGCGGCGACGTCGGCACCTCGTCGTCCATGCCGGGCGTCCGGTGGACGCGCAGCGCCAGCTTCAATTCCTGCAGCATGTCGCGGTCTTCGTTGATCCCGGCTTCGTCGAGACCCATGCCGATGGTGATGCCCTTCTTCTCCCAGACGTTGAGCGGCGCGAGCCCCGAGCGCAGCCGGAAGTTCGACGAGCAGTTGTGGCAGATGCAGGTGCCGGTGTGGGCGACGATGTCGATGTCCTCCTCGGTCAGCCAGACGCCGTGGCCGAGCGTCATGTGCGGGCCGAGCACGCCGAGATCGTGCAGATGACGCACGGCGGTCTTGCCGGTGCGCCGCCGCGCATATTCCTTCTGATAGGCGGTCTCGAGCAGGTGCATGTGCATCGGCACCTTGGCGGCGCGCGACTTCTCGTGCAGCGCGACGAGGCCATCATCGGTGCACCAGTGCAGATTGGCCGGCGCGAGCTGGATGCGGGTCAGGCTCTGGCCGGCGTTCTCGGCCGTGAGCACGTCGAACAGCTTCATGTAATCGTCAAACGGCACCTGCTGCGCCTTGAGGTGCGCGGACAGCCGCTCGTTCCAGGGCGCGGGCAGCCGGGCGCAGAATTCTTCGTCGGCCTCATAGACCAGCCGGTTCTGCTCGCGCACCGCGTAGCAATAGGAGGCGCGCATGCCGATGGCGCGATAGGCCTGCAGCACCTTGGTGGCGGCGCCATGGATGGCGTCGAAGCCGCCGGCCATCCAGCCATGAATGTGCTGCACGGTGGTGACGCCGGAGGCGATCATCTCGAAGGCTGAATACAGCGTGTCGAGATAGAGATCGATGCGGCGCGCCGGCAGGCGGCTGGCGAACCACAACTCCAGCGCATGATCCGGCGAGCCGAGCTGCAGCGGCGTCAAGCCGACATGATGATGGCTGTTGACGAAGCCCGGCAGCATCACGTGGTTCGGATGGCGCGTCACGGTGGCCTGCGGCGCGAGCTTTTCGAGCTCGGCGAGCGGTCCCACCGCAACGATCACGCCATCGCGGGCAAGCACGGCGCCGTTCTCGATCACGACGGGCGTGTGCCGATCCTGGATTCCGGAGACGACCCACTTCGCCCCGACCAATATGTCAGCCATCTCGTTCTTCCTCCCGGTTGTTCGGATTACAGGCCCGACTGCTCCGCAAAAGCCTTGTCGACCTCGGCGGCGAGCAGCTCGGTGAAATAGTCACGGTATTCGTGGTAGCGCGGCGAGCGCGTCGGGCGCGGCCGTGGCAGGTCGATCGGCACGATCTCCTTCACCCGGCCCGGCCGCGCCGTGAACACGATCACGCGGTCGGCGAGGCTGATCGCCTCGTCGATCGAATGCGTCACGAGCAGCACCGAGGCGCCGCTGTCCTGCCAGATCTGCAGCAGGAAATCCTGCAGCTTGGCGCGGGTCTGGACATCGAGCGCGGCGAACGGCTCGTCCATCATCAGCACGCGCGGCTGCATCACCAAAGCGCGCGCGAACGCGGCGCGCTGGCGCATGCCGCCGGACAGTTCGTCCGGCTTCTTGTCGAGCGCATCGCCGAGCCCGACCCGGCGCAGGATCTCACGCGCCTTCTCCTTGCGGCGCTCCGGCAGCTCGGCGCGGATGGCGAGGCCGAAGGCGACGTTGTCCAGGATCGTGAGCCAGGGAAACAGTGAGGCTTCCTGGAAGATCAGGCCACGCTCCGGGGATGTGCCTGATATCGCCAGGCCATCGTCCTCGATGACGCCGTTGCTGACGCTCTCGAGGCCCGCGATCATGTAGAGCAGCGAGGACTTGCCGCAGCCGGAGGGGCCGAGCAGCACGACGAATTCGCCGGGCGCGACATCGAAGGACAGATCATCGATCGCGCGCAGCGGCGGGCGCCCCTCGACGTCCCAGGTCTTGCCGACGTTGCGAATGGAGACGGCCGGTTGCACCATCACACCCCTCCCCGGTTAGGCGCCACCCACCACAGCATGCGGCGCTGGATCTGGCGCAGGCCCCAGTCGCTGAGGAAGCCGAGCGCGCCGATCACGGCCATGGTGAAGAACACCAGCTTGGCATTGAAGGTCGCGCGCGCCATCGAGATGATCTGGCCGAGCCCGGTGCCGACGCCGACGGTTTCGGCGATCAGGACCACCATCCAGGCGCCGAACAGGTTGAGCCGCAAGGTCATGAACAGGCTCGGCAGGATCGACGGCAGGATGACGCGCCAGAACAATTGCGTCTGCGTCGCCCCCATGATGCGGGCGACATGGATGTAGTTGACCGGCACGCTTTCGATCTGCGCCGACGTCGACAGCACGATGGTGAAGAACACGGTGATGAAGACCAGGAAGATCGCCGGCACGTCGCCGATGCCGAACACGAAGATCGCCACCGGCAGCCACGCCACCGGCGAGATCGGCGCCAGCAGCAGCACGGTCGGCATCAAGAGATTGCGCAGCCAGCGCACGTAATGCAGCGTGGCGCCGACGGCGACGCCGCTGACAAAGCCGAGCGCCAATCCGGTGAAGACGCGGAACGTCGTCCAGACCATCGTGATCGCCAGCGCGCCGACGCCACCGCCGGAGGCGACCGAGCCGACGCGGTTGGAGCGGTCGAAGAATTTCAGCGTGCCCGGGATGTCCTGCAGGAACAGATGCGGCGGCGGCAGCAGCAGCGGATTGAGCTTTTCGAAGTACCACAGCGCCTCCCAGATCGCGGCGAACAGGCCGATCGACAGCGCGGCCCAGGCGAGCGCAGCGATGCGGCGCTGGGCCTTGCGCCAGTTGCGCGAGGGAACGGCGGGAGCCGGCACCTCCACGGCAGGCGCGGCAACGGCGACGGATTCAGTTCGCATGCGTGTGATCCACGATGTCGGGGGAGTGACGGGCCTCATGGTTCGAGACGCGTCGCAAGGGCGACGCTCCTCACCATGAGGATCGGCAGTTGCGCCGCGTGGCAGCCCTCATCCTGAGGAGCCGGCCCGAAGGCCGGCGTCTCGAAGGATGGCCACAAGCACCTAAGCCGATTTCAGCTTCAGCCCGTCATACAGCGCCTTGTTGTCGGCGATGACGGACTCCAGCAGCGACCAGTCGAAGGCGCCCTGGTCGGGCAGCTTCTTGACGTAGCCGAGCTCCTTCATCGACACGCCGCGGTCGATGATGAACTGGGTCTGGCTGCGCTGATCGACCACGATCGGCTGCTTGGACGACGCATCGGTCGCCGCCTCCATCGAGGTCTTGTAGTACTTGCCGACGGTGTCCTTCAGCGCGGCGGCCTTGTCGGCCTCGGCCTGGCTCTGCGCCACCATCAAGGCCTTGATGACGGCCTTCACCGCCGCCGGGTTCTTCTCGATCAAGGGCGTACGCGCCGCCAGCACGCAGTCCGAATATCCCTTGCCGTAGAGGTCGGTGCCGTCGGACAGCACGGTCGCGCCCTTGCGCTGCTGCACGCATTGCGTTGCATAGGGCTCGATGTGGCAGATCGCGTCGAGCGCGCCGGCCATGAAGGCTTGCGCCAGCTCCGGCGAGGTGTCGAGATATTTGATGTCGACGTCCTTGAACGACAGCCCCGCCTTCTTGAGGTAGTCGTAGGGCAGCACTTCCAGCGTATCGGCCTGGAACGTGCCGAAGGTCTTGCCCTTGAGGTCGGCGGCGGACTTGATGCCCTCCTTGGCGACGATGATGCAGCCCTGCACACCGCCGCCGGCGACGATCTTCACCGGCGCGCCGGCGTCGTAGAGCGTCATGAAGTTGGAGTACGGGATCATCGAGATGTCGACGAGGCCGGCGCCGAACATCGTGGTGATCTCGGTGTTCGACGGCGTCACCACGAATTCGAGCTCGACGCCGTCGGCAACCGTGAGGTTACGCTCCTTGGCGAGGAAGATGCCCATGTTGCAGAAGCCGGAGCCATGGGTGGCCTTGATGACAGTCCCTGCGGCCATCGCCGGCGTCGGCGCCAGCAGCGTGGCGAGATGAGCGGGAATGGCGACGGTGGCGGCTGTGGCGGCCACCGTGGACTTGAGGAAGTTGCGGCGAGAGAAGCTGCGATAGAAGGTTCCGTCACGATCGCACATGCGAGTCTCCATCCAGACGACGGGATGGACCCCATGGTGGCGACGAGCCGTAAGGCTCCACCGACGGTGGGCGCGACCTGCATCGTCCCACCGATCCCACGGGATCCCGACGATGGGCACGCCAACCCGAGAGAGCGAAGCTCTGCGCTGAGCCTAACTACGCAAACCGTGTGCCAAAGGTCTGATGTTGAACGGACAGCGGAATTTGTGATGATGCGGCCGCGCACGCAGCGCACGCGCTCAATCGGGCATCAGCCTGCCCATGAGCGCGGCATCATCGCGCGCGCGGTGCCAACGGGTGCGTAGCCCCGGACGAGCGCAGCGCTACGCTGCGGAACTCGTCTCCGCCTTCGCCACAAAACCCTTCGCAAGCGCGTGATAGAGGCCCTCCTCGCAGACCAGCTTGGAGGTGCCGTAGGCGATCAGCGAGGCCATCATCAGCGGCACCACCATGGCGTGGTTGTCGGTCATCTCGGTGACGATGACGAAGGCGGTGATCGGCGCCTGCACCACGCCGGCGAAATAGGCCACCATGCCGAGCAGCATGATCGGCGCCAGCGGCGCCTGCTGGAACAGGCTCGCGACGTTGGCGCCGATGCCGGCGCCGACCGCGAGCGACGGCGCGAAGATGCCGCCGGGCATGCCGCTGATCGCCGCAAAAGTCGTGGCGAGGAATTTCAACACGCCGAAATCGTGCGGCAACGGCGTGCCGGTCTCCAGCGCGCTCTTCACCTGCGCGTAGCCGGTGCCGTAGATCGTATCGCCCGAGGCCAGCCCGCAGATCGCGACAGCAAAGCCGCAGCCGAGTGCGAACAGCAGCGGCCGGCCCTTGATGAACCGTCCGACCGCGCCGGGCAGGCCGCGTGCCATGGTGATCAGGATGCGGCTGAACAGGCCGCCGGCCGCGCCGCCCACGACGCCGCAGATCGGCACCGCCAGCCAGTCGATGCCCTTCGCCAGCGCGATCGGCGTGGTGCCGAAATAGGCGTAGTTGCCCATCAGCGCCAGCGAGGTCAGGCCGGCCGCGATCACGGTGGCGATGACGAGGCTGGAGGTGCGCGTCTCGAAGGCGCGGCTCATCTCCTCGATGCCGAACACGATGCCGGCGAGCGGCGTGTTGAACGCGGCGGCGACCCCAGCTGCGGCGCCGGCAAGGATCAAGCCGGGCTGACGACGCGGCGATAGACGGCCGAACGCGAACATGATGGAGGCGCCGACCTGCACGGTGGGTCCCTCACGTCCGACCGAGCCGCCGCACAGCAATCCGAGCAGCGTCAGCACGATCTTGCCGAGGGCGATGCGGATCGACACCAGCGGGCTGCGCGCCCGCGTGTCCGTCAGGTGCCGCGCGGCGATCGCCTGCGGGATGCCGCTGCCCTGCGCATTCGGAAAGTAGCGCTGGGTCAGATAGACCGAGAGCGCGAAGCCTGCGGGCGTCACGATCAACGAAGCATAGCGCGATTGCGCCAGCAGCCAGTTGAAGGCGAGTTGGGCCCGGTCGGCGAGCTCCGCCAGCACCACGGCGGCGGCGCCGACCACGAGGCCGCCGGCCACGAACAGCACCCGCCGCTGCCAGCGTGCCGAGGTCAGCTTCAGCCAGCGCTTGCGGCGGGGAGTCATCTTAAGCATCGGTCGTCGCCGGTCCGGTCTTTACGCAGGTGCAGCATCCTTGACGAAAATCAGCCGGCGGTCCAGCGCCTGCCAGCGCTCGCAGAGGGCTTCGGCCTATTAGGGCGACGCATACCATTCGCGCAGCCGCACCATCGACGGGAACTCGACGATGATGAGCCGATCCTTCTCCGCGGGCGAGCGGGGCCGACCTAGCCTGTGGTGCCCATCAGGATTGCGACCTGGCGCCGCCCTTTCAGCATGTCCCCAAGCTCCACGGCAAAGCGCTCGAGGATCGCGTATTCGGTCAGGAAGCGGATCGAGGCGCTGTTCTGCACGTCGGCATCCTGTGTGCTCTGAACGAGCGTGGCCAAATCCGCCTGCACCAACAGATGCCCGCGAAAATCATGCGGCTTGACGACGATCCGGACGAAGCATTGCTCAAGCGCTCCCTTTCCATCGAAGTATCCGCCTTCGATCATCGGCGGCTTGTCCCGCGACAGCGGATAGCAGCCCAGATCCTTCACGAAGTCATCCAGGTGGCTGCCGAACCACGCCTCGCCGCGCCCGGCAAACGCGCCAGCCCTGGCGGTCGCGATGATCTTGCCGGTGCGATCCTCGTCCGGCTCGTAGGCGATGTGCAACTCGGCCGTGGTCATGGCGGTTCTCCGGGCAACTCGAAACGAAAACGGCGCCCGAAGGCGCCGTTTTGCAAAACCAAAGATCGGATCGCTGCTTACGCGGCTTCCGAGGTCTCCTGCACCGGGCCGGAATCCAAGCCCTTGGCATCGACGTCGCGATCGACGAACTCGATCACGGCCATCGCGGCGTTGTCGCCGTAGCGGAAGCCGGCCTTGATGATGCGGGTGTAGCCGCCGTTGCGGTCCTTGTAGCGGGGGGCGAGCACGTCGAACAGCTTCTTGACCTGGTCGACGTCGCGCATCTCGGAGATGGCCTGGCGGCGCAGGGCGAGGCCGCCCTTCTTGCCGAGGGTGACCAGCTTCTCGACGATCGGCCGCAGCTCCTTGGCCTTCGGCAGCGTGGTGACGATCTGCTCGTGCTTGATCAGCGCGGCGCACATGTTGGCGAACATCGCCTTGCGATGCTCGGCGGTGCGGTTGAGCTTCCGATGAACCTTGCCGTGACGCATTGTGTTAGTCCTTCATTTCAATCTGCCGCGACGGTTCGTCGGACATGTTGCTCAGGTGGGCTGCCTGCGTTCGCCCAGAGAAGCGAGTAGCGAATGGCGAGTAGCGAATAGTTCGCCACCCCCTATTCGCTATTCGCCACTCCCTATCCGCTCAGTAGTGATCCTCGAAGCGCTTGGCCAGCTCGTCGATGTTCTCCGGCGGCCAGCCGGGCACTTCCATGCCGAGATGCAGACCCATCTGGGCCAGCACTTCCTTGATCTCGTTCAGCGACTTGCGGCCGAAGTTCGGGGTGCGCAGCATCTCCGCTTCCGACTTCTGCACGAGGTCGCCGATGTAGACGATGTTGTCGTTCTTCAGGCAGTTCGCCGAACGCACCGACAGCTCGAGCTCGTCCACCTTCTTGAGGAAGGCCGGGTTGAAGGCGAGGTCCGGGATGATCTCCTGGGCGACTTCCTTGCGCGGCTCTTCGAAGTTGACGAACACGTTGAGCTGATCCTGCAGGATACGGGCGGCGTAGGCCACCGCGTCCTCCGGCGAGATCGCGCCGTTGGTCTCGATCGTCATGGTCAGCTTGTCGTAGTCGAGGATCTGGCCCTCGCGGGTGTTCTCGACCTTGTAGGAGACCTTGCGGACCGGGGAGAACAGGCTGTCGACCGGGATCAGGCCGATCGGCGCGTCCTCGGGCCGGTTGCGATCGGCGGCGACGTAGCCCTTGCCGGTCGCGACCGTGAACTCCATGCGGATCTCGGCGCCCTCGTCCAGGGTGCAGAGCGGCAGGTCGGGGTTGAGCACGACGATGTCGCCGACGGTCTGGATGTCGCCAGCCACCACCGCGCCCGGGCCCTGCTTCTTCACGACCATGCGCTTCGGGCCTTCGCCCTGCATCTTGATCGC
The DNA here is from genome assembly GCF_051167655.1 of Bradyrhizobium sp. HKCCYLS2038. NCBI lineage: Bacteria > Pseudomonadati > Pseudomonadota > Alphaproteobacteria > Hyphomicrobiales > Nitrobacteraceae > Bradyrhizobium > Bradyrhizobium sp. HKCCYLS2038. The sequence goes on from NZ_JBNPTM010000002.1 coordinate 392,805, forward strand.
GATGTCCTTGATGTTCAGCACGATGTCGGTGACGTCCTCGCGGACACCGGCAATCGAGGAGAACTCGTGCAGCACGCCGTCGATGTGCACCGACTGCACGGCGGCGCCCTGCAGCGACGACAGCAGGATGCGGCGCAGCGCATTGCCCAGCGTCTGGCCGAAGCCGCGCTCCAGCGGCTCGGCGACCACGGTGGCGAAACGGGTCGCGTCGGAGCCCGGCGTGACCTGGAGCTTGTTCGGCCGAATCAATTCTTGCCAATTCTTCTGGATCGTCACTGTTTCACCCATGGGCCAGTCCGTCTGGGGGACGACTGACTGGCGTTGGAGAACCGCGCATCAGATCGCGGCAATCGAAATGGTTCAAAAGCAAGACGAGGCGGACATGCTGTCCGCCTCCTTCACATCAGACGCGCCGGCGCTTGCGCGGACGGCAACCATTGTGCGGGATCGTCGTCACGTCGCGGATCGAGGTGACGGTGAAGCCCGCAGCCTGCAGCGCGCGAAGCGCCGATTCACGGCCAGAACCAGGGCCGGCGACCTCGACCTCGAGGGTGCGCATGCCGTGTTCCTGGGCCTTCTTGGACACGTCCTCCGCCGCCACCTGCGCAGCATACGGGGTCGACTTGCGCGATCCCTTGAAACCCATCGTGCCGGCCGACGACCAGGCAATGGTGTTGCCCTGCGCGTCGGTGATGGTGATGGTGGTGTTGTTGAACGACGAATTCACATGCGCGACGCCGGAGGCGATGTTCTTGCGCTCACGACGGCGGACACGTGCGGCTTCCTTGGCCATATAAGTACCTTTCTCGAGATCTCAACGCCGCCGTAATGCCAGCGGCTACACCAAACAAGCGAATGGTAAATGGCGAATAGCGAGAAGGGCTTCCCCTACCCGCTACCCGCTCATTTGCAATTCGCCAATTACTTCTTCTTGCCGGCGATCGCCTTGGCCGGACCCTTGCGCGTGCGCGCATTGGTGTGGGTGCGCTGGCCGCGCACCGGCAGGCCGCGGCGATGACGCAGGCCGCGATAGCAGCCGAGGTCCATCAGCCGCTTGATGTTGATACCGGTCTCACGGCGAAGGTCACCCTCGACGACGTAGTCGCGGTCGATGATTTCGCGGATCTGCAGGACTTCCTGGTCGCTCAGCTGATTGACGCGGCGATCCTCGGCGATCTTCACCTTTTCGACGATCTCGCCCGCGATCTTCGGGCCGATGCCATGGATATACTGGAGCGCGATCAGGACGCGCTTGTTGGTCGGGATGTTGACACCGGCAATACGGGCCACGGACTTCTCTCCTGTCACCGATCCGAGGTCGGACCGGTCTTCTCTGTCGCTATCTCGGGCAGGTGTCCGCAAACGCGAACAAGACGCCAACCCCTCGATTCACGGGGCCCGGCATCTTTCGAAAACTATCCGACTTGGATGCGGGCTTATTAATGGATTCATGGAGCGGTCGTCAACCGCTCCTAGCGGATTCGGTCACCTCTTGGCGTGCTTTTTTGCAGATTTTGCAGAGGTTTTCCGGGTTCCCTTGGCCGCCTTGACGGCGGCCTTGGAGGCCTTCTTCGGCGCCTTCTTGGCGGCCTTGGCGGGCTTTTTCGCAGTTTTGGCCGTCTTGGCAGCCTTCTTGGCGGTCTTGCCGGCCTTTTTGGCTGGTGCAGCCGGCTTGGCGGCCTTCTTCGCGGCCTTCTTGGCCGCTTTCGGCGCCTTGGCGGGGGTCTTCGCTGCGGCCTTGACCGCCGCCTTCTTGCTCCGCTTGGCCGGGCTCGCCGTCTTGGCCGCGCGGCTGCCGCCGCTCTTGCCGACCGCAGCCAGGATCCGGCCGATCTCCTCGGTCACCTCCTCGATCGGCATCATGCCGTCGACGGTCGCGAGCATCCGGTGGTCGGAATAATAGTGGATCAGCGGCTCGGTCTGGTCGCGGTAGCTGGCGAGGCGCTTGGTCAGCACCTCGGGAGTGTCGTCAGCCCGCACGGCCTCGCCGCGCGCCCGCGTCTCGGCGGCCCGGCGCTCGACCCGCTCCAGCAGCACGCCCTCGTTGACCCGGAGCTCGATGACGGCATCGAGCTTCATCTGCTTCTGCTTGAGCAGCGCATCCAGCGCCTCGGCCTGCGGCACAGTCCGCGGGAAGCCGTCGAGGATGAAGCCGTTGGCGGCGTCCGGCTGCTCGATCCGGTCGGCGATGATGCCCACCACGACCTCGTCCGGGACCAGCCCGCCGGCGGCCATGATGTCCTTGGCCCGCAGCCCGATCGGAGTTTGCGCCGCAACGGCGGCGCGCAGCATGTCACCGGTCGAGAGCTGGACGATGCCGTGACGCTGCACCAGACGCTGCGCCTGCGTTCCCTTGCCCGAGCCGGGCGGTCCCAGAAGAATGAGTCTCATACGAATTTCGCCCCCCGGCACACGGTGAGCGACCCTCCCGCACACCTTGTTTTTGGCTTTTTGGTTCCCGGGCCGCGATCCGCCGCTGATTAGCGGCGGCGACCCCGCAGCTTCGACTTCCTGATCAGCCCCTCATACTGATGGGCGAGCAGATAACCCTGAACCTGCGCCACGGTATCCATCGTAACGCTGACCACGATCAGAAGCGAAGTGCCACCAAAGTAGAATGGGACGGAAGCGTAGGAAATCAGAATTTCCGGGATCAGACACACGATCGCCAGGTAGATGGCGCCGAGCACGGTGATGCGCGACAGCACGTAATCGATATATTCCGCGGTGCGCTCGCCCGGCCGGATGCCCGGGATGAAGCCGCCATGCTTCTTCAGGTTGTCGGCGGTCTCGGTCGGGTTGAACACGATCGCGGTGTAGAAGAAGGCGAAGAACAGGATCAGCGCCAGATACATCACCAGGAACAGGGGCCGGCCGTGGCCGAGCTGGGTTGTGATCCACTGGAACCACTCCGGGCCCTTGCCCGCGTTGAAGTTCGCGACCGTGGTCGGCAACAGCAGCAGCGACGAGGCGAAGATCGGCGGGATGACGCCCGAGGTGTTCAGCTTCAGCGGCAGATGCGAGGACTGGCCCTCGAACATCTTGTTGCCGACCTGGCGCTTCGGATACTGGATCAGCAGCCGGCGCTGGGCGCGCTCCATGAACACGATGAAGGCGATCACGGCGACCGCCATCACGATGACGATCAGGATCAGGCCGGTCGACAGCGCGCCCTGACGGCCCAGTTCAAGCATGTTGGCGAGCGCCGACGGCAGCTCCGCGACGATACCGGACAGGATGATCAGCGAGATGCCGTTGCCGATGCCGCGCGAGGTGATCTGCTCGCCCAGCCACATCAGGAACATGGTGCCGCCGGTCAGCGTGATCGCGGTCGACAGGCGGAAGAACAGGCCGGGCTCCGCCACGACGTTGCCGGCGCCCTCGAGGCCGACGGCGATGCCGTAGGACTGTACGGCGGCCAGGATCACCGTCAGATAGCGGGTGTACTGGTTCAGCATCTTGCGGCCGGACTCGCCCTCTTTCTTGAGGGCCTCGAGCTGCGGCGAGACGGTGGTCAGGAGCTGAATGATGATCGATGCCGAGATGTACGGCATGATGTTCAACGCGAAGATCGCCATGCGGTGGATGCCGCCGCCGGCGAACATGTTGAACATGCCGAGGATGCCCCCGGCCTGGGTGCGGAACACCTGCTCCCAGATGTTGGGATCGATGCCCGGCAGCGGGATGTAGGTGCCGAGGCGGTAGACCAGCAGCGCGCCAAGGGTGAACCAGATGCGCTTCTTCAGCTCATCGGCTTTTGCAAGCGCGCCGAAATTGAGGTTTGCCGCAAGTTGTTCCGCTGCTGAGGCCATATCTAGCTTTCTCCCGCCGCCCGTTCTTGACCGCATCAGCCCCGCGAGGGCTCGCGGGGCTTGGGCAGACGTCGGATATTATCTGGTGCGCAGACGCATTCTGTCCATCGCCCTGCCCCACCAAGCCTGAGCCTGTGGCGGGGCGATGACGCAGAAGTTACGCCGCTTCGCCTTCGTCCTTGGCGGGCGCCAGGATCTTGACCGTGCCGCCGGCCTTCTCGACCGCCGCGACGGCCGACTTCGAGGCGCCATACACCTCGATGTTGATCTTGGCCTTGAGCTCGCCGCGGCCGAGCAGACGCACGCCGTCCTTGGAGCGGCGCAGCGCGCCCGACTTCACCAGCGCCTCGGCGTTGATGACGCTGCCAGCGTCGAGCTTCTTGGCATCGATCGCCTGCTGGATCCGGTCGAGATTGATCTCGACGAAATCGAGCGCGAAGATGTTGTTGAAGCCGCGCTTCGGCAGACGGCGATGCATCGGCATCTGACCGCCTTCGAAGCCCTTGATGCGCACGCCGGAGCGCGCGGTCTGGCCCTTGCCGCCACGGCCGGATGTCTTGCCCTTGCCGGAGCCGATGCCGCGGCCGACGCGCATGCGCTTCTTGCGCGCGCCGGCGTTGTCGGCGATATCGCTGAGCTTCATCGCCCTTCTCCTTACTTCTCGTCGACGATGCGGACGAGATGATGAACCTTGGTGATCATGCCGCGGACCGCCGGGGTATCCGGCAGCTCGGTCACGCGGCCGATCTTGTTCAGCTTCAACCCGATCAGCGTCTCGCGCTGCGAGTGATGCCGGCGGATCGGGCTGCCGATCTGCTCGATCTTGATCGTCTTGGCGCTAGCCATTGTCCTCACTCCGAGATGCGCCGGCCGAAAGGCGGCGCGCGTTCGTTAGTCGGCGGCTGCCTCGGCATCGCCACCGACGCGGCGGGCCTGCAGGGTCGACACCTTGATGTTGCGGCGCGCGGCAACCGAGCGCGGGCTATCCTGGTGCTTCAGCGCGTTGAAGGTCGCGCGCACCATGTTGTACGGGTTGGACGAGCCGATCGACTTCGCCACCACGTCCTGGATGCCCAGCGTCTCGAACACGGCGCGCATCGGGCCGCCGGCGATGATGCCGGTACCGGCCGGAGCGGCACGCAGATAGACGCGGCCCGCACCGTGACGACCGAAGATGTCGTGGTGCAGGGTGCGGCCCTCGCGCAGCGCGACGCGGGTCAGGTTGCGCTTGGCGGAGTCGGTCGCCTTGCGGATCGCCTCCGGCACTTCGCGCGCCTTGCCGTGGCCGAAACCGACCCGGCCCTTCTGATCGCCGATCACGACGAGCGCCGCAAAGCCGAAGCGCTTACCGCCCTTCACGACCTTCGCGACTCGGTTGATGTGGACGAGCTTGTCGACGAACTCGCTGTCGCGCTCCTCGCGCTCCTTGCGATCGCGACCGCCTCGTTCCCGTTCACCTGCCATGGTGCTATCCAATCTTCTGAGGGGCTCTCGCGCCCATATCCATTGATGTTAGAAGCTCAGCCCGCTCTCGCGCGCCGCGTCGGCCAGCGCCTTGACGCGCCCGTGATAGAGATAGCCGCCGCGATCGAACACGACTTCCTTGATGCCTGCCTTCACCGCGCGCTCGGCGAGCAGCTTGCCCACCGCCTTGGCCGCGTCGATGTCGGCGCCGGTGTTGCCGGCCGAACGCATCTCCTTCTCCATCGACGACGCAGAGGCGAGCGTCTCGCCCTTCTGATCGTCGATGACCTGGGCGTAGATGTGCTTCGACGAACGGAACACCGACAGACGCGGCCGGCCGCCGGCGGAGCGGCGCAGCGACAGCCTCACGCGCTGCTTGCGCCGGGCATTCGTAACCTTTGCTCTCGACATGTCCGGCTCCGTTACTTCTTCTTGCCTTCCTTGCGGAAGATGAATTCACCCGCGTACTTCACACCCTTGCCCTTGTAGGGCTCCGGCGGCCGGTAGGCGCGGATTTCGGCGGCCACCTGGCCGACGCGCTGCGGGTCGATGCCCGTGACCGTGATCTCGGTCGGCTTCGGCACCGCGATCGTGATGCCTTCCGGGATCTGGTAGACGACGTCATGGCTGTAGCCGAGCGCGAGCTGCAGGTTCTTACCCTGCATCGCGGCGCGGTAGCCGACGCCGGTGATCTCGAGCTTCTTCTCGAAGCCCTTGGTGACGCCTTCGACCAGATTGGCGATCTGGGCGCGAGCGGTGCCGTAGAGCGAGCGGGCGCGCTTGGTCTCGCTGCGCGGGGCAACCTTGACCTGGCCGTTCTCGAACTTCACCTCGACGTCATCATGGACGAGGAACTGAAGCTGGCCCTTCGGGCCCTTCATCTTGACGGTCTGACCGTCGACGGTGGCGGTCACACCGGACGGGACCGTCACAGGCTTCTTGCCAATACGTGACATGGCTCAATCCTTCTTAGAACACCGTGAAGAGAACTTCACCGCCGACATTCGCGTCACGCGCGCTATGGTCGGCCATGATTCCCTTCGGCGTCGACAAAACAGAAATTCCGAGCCCGTTGTTCACGCGCGGCAGGTTCTTCACCGAGGTGTAGACGCGCCGGCCGGGCTTGGAGACGCGCTCGATCTCGCGGATCACGGGCTCGCCGTCGAAATACTTCAGCTCGATCTCGAGCTCGCTGCGGCCGGAGGGATGCTCCACCGTGGCATAGCCGCGGATGTAGCCCTCGGACTTCAGCACCTCGAGCACACTGGCGCGCATCTTCGAGCCGGGGGTCGAGACCTTCGACTTCGAGCGCATCTGCGCGTTGCGGATGCGGGTGATCAGATCGCTGATGGGATCGTGCGTTGACATGTTCGACCCTCCTTACCAGCTCGACTTCACCAGGCCCGGAACCAGGCCCTTGGATCCGAGCTCGCGCAGCGCGATGCGGCTCAGCTTGTTCTTGCGGTAGTTCGACCGCGGACGGCCCGTCAGCTCGCACCGGTTGCGGATGCGGGTGGTCGACGAGTTGCGCGGCATTTCGGCAAGCTTCAGGGTCGCGGCGAAGCGCTCCTCCATCGGCTTTTCCTTGTCGGCGATGATCGCCTTCAACCGGGCACGCTTCGGGGCGGCGTTCTTCGCCATCCGCTTGCGCCGGTTGTTCTTCTCGACTGAACTCTTCTTTGCCATGCTTGGCTCCTGGGTATCCGCGTTTGAGAAGCTTGAACTCAGCTGCTCACTGCCGGAACGGGAAATTGAATGCGGTCAAAAGCGCACGGGCCTCGTCGTCGGTCGTCGCGGTGGTGCACACCGTGATGTCCATGCCCCAGCTCTCCCCGGCCTTGTCGAAATCGATCTCCGGGAAAATGATGTGCTCCTTGATGCCGAGCGAGTAGTTGCCGCGGCCGTCGAAGCTCTTCGGGTTCAGGCCGCGGAAGTCGCGGACGCGCGGCAGCGCGACGTTGATCAGGCGGTCGATGAACTCGTACATCTTCGTCTTGCGCAGCGTGACCTTGCAGCCGATCGGCTGGTTTTCGCGCAGCTTGAAGGTCGCGATGGCGACGCGCGAATACGTCACGACGGCCTTCTGACCGGCGATCAGCGACAGGTCGGCCGCAGCCGTCTCCGCTTTCTTGCGGTCGTTGACCGCCTCGCCGATGCCCATGTTCAGCACGACCTTGTCGAGCCGCGGCACCTGCATGACGTTGGCGTAGCCGAACTTCTCGGTCAGCGCGCTCTTGATCTTGCTGTCGTATTCCGTGCGGAGGCGCGGGGTGTAAGCGGTCTCAGCCATCGATCTCAACTCCCGAGCTCTTGGCAACGCGGACCTTCTTGCCGTCCGCCTGAATCTTGAATCCGATGCGCGTCGGCTTGCCGTCCTTGCCGACGTAAGCGACGTTCGACAGGTTGATGGGGGCTTCCTTGGTGATGATGCCGCCCTCCTGGTTCTGCGTCTGCTTCTGGTGACGCTTCACCAGGTTGATGCCGCGCACCAGCGCCGTGCCGGCGTCCGGACGCACCTCGAATACCTCGCCGGTGCGCCCCTTGTCGCGACCGGTCAGGACGATCACCTTGTCGCCCTTGCGGATCTTGGCAGCCATCACAGCACCTCCGGCGCGAGCGAAATGATCTTCATGTGGTTCTTGGCGCGCAGCTCGCGCGGCACCGGCCCGAAGATACGGGTGCCGACCGGCTCCGACTGGTTGTTGATCAGGACGGCGGCGTTGCGGTCGAAGCGGATCACCGAACCGTCGGCGCGGCGGATGTCCTTGCGGACGCGCACCACGACGGCCTTCATGACGTCGCCCTTCTTCACCTTGCCACGCGGAATGGCTTCCTTGATCGACACCACGATGATGTCGCCGACGGTGGCATAGCGACGCTTCGAGCCGCCCAGCACCTTGATACACATAACACGGCGTGCGCCGGAATTATCGGCCACGTCGAGGTTGGTCTGCATCTGAATCATTGATGCACCTCGTCCTCTTCATCTGCTGCGCAGGAAAGCTGCGCCTTGTTTGATCCCGAAAGCGAAACCGGCCCCTTCGATCAGGGCCGCGTCACGCGCCTCAGGCGGTTTTCTTGTGCTCGCCCCGGACCACGGTCCAGCGCTTCAGCTTCGAGATCGGCTTGCTCTCCTCGATCCACACCATGTCGCCCGGCTTGAACTCGTTGTTCTCGTCGTGGGCGTGGTAGTTCTTCGAGCGGCGGATCGTCTTCTTGTAGATCGGGTGGGTGAAGCGCCGGTCGACGCGCACGACCACCGTCTTGGCCTGCTTGTCGCTGACGACAACGCCCTGGAGGGTCCGTTTCGGCATGTCGAGCCTCTTACTTCGTCTTGGCGCGCTGCTGCGCGGCGATGGTCTTGATACGGGCGATGTCGCGGCGCGCCTCACGCAGGCGGGCGGTGTTCTCCAGCTGCCCGGTGGCACGCTGGAAGCGCAGGTTGAAGCGCTCCTTCTTCAGATTGACGATCGCATCGTCCATCTGGTCGGGGCTCATCGCGCGAATGTCGGCAATCTTCATCTCGGCCATGACCATTACTCCGCAATGCGTTCGACGAAGCGCGTCTTGATCGGCAGCTTGGCGGCCGCCAGCAGCAGCGCCTCGCGCGCGATCTGGTTGCTCACGCCGTCGATCTCGAACATCACCCGGCCCGGCTTGACGCGGGCCACCCACAATTCCGGCGAGCCCTTGCCGGAGCCCATGCGGACTTCGGCCGGCTTCTTCGACACCGGCAGGTCCGGGAACACGCGGATCCAGACGCGGCCGGCGCGCTTCATGTGACGGGTCAGTGCACGACGAGCGGCCTCGATCTGGCGTGCCGTGATACGATCCGGCTCCATCGCCTTCAGCCCGAACTGGCCGAAGGCCAGAGTCGCGCCCGAGGACGCAACGCCGTGGATACGGCCCTTATGCGCCTTTCGGAACTTGGTCTTCTTTGGTTGCATCATGGCTTTGAGCCCTCAAACCTGTCTTGTCGCGGCTGATCGATCAGGCCGCGTCGCGGCGCGAGCGCGGCTGCGAGCTCTCGCCGCCGCCTTCGTTCATCCGCTTGTCCTGTGCCATCGGATCGTGCTCGAGGATCTCGCCCTTGAAGATCCAGACCTTCACGCCGCAGGTGCCGAAGGTGGTGAACGCGGTGGCCACACCGTAGTCGATGTCGGCGCGCAGCGTGTGCAGCGGCACCCGGCCCTCACGATACCACTCCATGCGGGCGATTTCCGCACCGCCCAGACGACCCGAGCAGTTGATGCGGATGCCCTCGGCGCCCAGACGCATCGCCGACTGAACGGCGCGCTTCATGGCGCGGCGGAAAGCAACGCGGCGCTCGAGCTGCTGCGCGATCGATTCGGCGACCAGCGTAGCATCGAGCTCCGGCTTGCGGATCTCGACGATGTTGATGACGACGTCCGACGAGGTGATGTCGGCGACGCGCTTGCGCAGCTTGTCGATGTCGGCGCCCTTCTTGCCGATCACGACGCCCGGACGGGCCGAGTGGATCGTGACGCGGCACTTCTTGTGCGGACGCTCGATCACGATGCGGGCGACGGCCGCCTGCTTGAGCTCCTTGTGCAGGATCTCGCGGATCTTGACGTCTTCATGCAGCAGCTTGCCGTACTCGGCCTTGCCGGCGAACCAGCGCGAATCCCAGGTCCGGTTGATGCCGAGACGCAGACCGATCGGATTGATCTTTTGACCCATCGTATTCTCCCAGCGCCTGCTTTAAGCGCTCGCCTCGACCTGACGAACAATGATCGTCAGCTGCGAAAAAGGTTTGAAAACTCGGCCCGAACGGCCACGGCCGCGCGGAGAGAAACGCTTCATCACGATTCCCTTGCCGACGAAAGCCTGCGAGACGACGAGATCGTCGACTTCGAGCTCGTGATTGTTCTCGGCATTGGCGATCGCCGATTCCAGGCACTTCTTTACGTCGACCGCAATCCGCTTGCGCGAGAACTGCAGGTCGGCGAGGGCTGCCGACGCCTTGCGGCCGCGGATCATCTGCGCCACCAGGTTCAGCTTCTGCGGGCTCACCCGAAGCATCCGGGCCACAGCCTTGGCCTCGTTGTCGGGGAGGCTCCGTTCGCGCTTTGGTTTGCTCATCGCTTAATCCTCAAGCCTTCTTGGCTTTCTTATCGCCCGAATGGCCGTGGAAGGTGCGGGTCGGCGAGAACTCGCCGAACTTGTGGCCGACCATCTCTTCGTTGATGGCCACCGGCACGTGCTTCTGGCCGTTGTAGACGCCGAACGTCAGGCCGACGAACTGCGGCAGGATGGTCGAGCGGCGGCTCCAGATCTTGATGACGTCGTGCCGGCCGGACGCGCGCGCCGCATCTGCCTTCTTGAGCAGCGACGCCTCGACGAACGGGCCTTTCCAGACTGAACGAACCATGTCCGTCGTTCCTTACTTCTTCCGCTTGTGGCGGCTCAAGAGAATGAATTTGTCGGTCGACTTGTTGGTGCGGGTCTTCTTGCCCTTGGTGGGCTTGCCCCATGGAGTGACCGGGTGACGACCGCCCGAGGTACGGCCTTCGCCGCCGCCGTGCGGATGGTCGATCGGGTTCATCGCGACACCGCGGTTGTGCGGGCGGCGGCCCATCCAACGCTTGCGGCCGGCCTTGCCGATCGAGGTGTTCATGTGGTCCGGGTTCGACACCGCACCGATGGTGCCGCGGCAACGGCCATGCACCAGGCGCTGCTCGCCCGAGTTCAGGCGGACGATCACGTAGTCCTGGTCGCGGCCGACGATCTGGGCGTAGGTGCCGGCCGAACGCGCGAGCTGGCCGCCCTTCCCGATCTTGACCTCGATGTTGTGCACGATCGTGCCGACCGGCATGTTGCCGAGCGGCATGACGTTGCCCGGCTTCACGTCGACATAGTTGCCGGCGACGATGGTGTCGCCAACCGCCAGGCGCTGCGGCGCCAGGATGTAGGCGAGCTCGCCGTCCTGATACTTGATCAGGGCGATGAAGGCCGTGCGGTTCGGATCGTACTCCAGGCGCTCGACGGTCGCGGGAACGTCGACCTTGTCACGCTTGAAGTCGACCGTGCGGTACGACTGCTTGTGGCCACCGCCGAGGAAGCGAACCGTGATGCGGCCGGTGTTGTTGCGGCCGCCGCTCGACTGCTTGCCCTCGGTCAGAGCCTTGACCGGCTTGCCCTTGTACAGGGCCGAACGATCGACCATCACCAGCTGGCGCTGGCCCGGCGTCGTGGGATTGAATGTCTTCAGTGCCATGGCAGCTCAGCCTTACAGTCCGGTGGTCACGTCGATACGGTGGCCCTCTTCGAGGGTCACGATCGCGCGCTTGCTGTCCGATTGCGAACCGAAATTGCCGCGGAACACCTTGGTCTTGCCCTTGCGGACGAGCGTGTTCACGCTCTTGACCTTGACGTCGAACAGCTTCTCGATCGCTTCCTTGATCTGCGGCTTGGTCGCCTTGGCGGCCACCTTGAACAGAACCTTGTTCTGCTCGGAGGCAAACGTCGCCTTCTCGGTCACGACCGGCGCGATGATGATGTCGTAGTGGCGCGGATCGATGGTCTTCATTTGAAGCGCGCCTCCAGCGCATCGATCGCCGCCTTGGTCAGCACGAGCTTCTGACGGCGCAGGATGTCATAGACGTTGATGCCCTGGATCGGCAGCACGTCCATGTTCGGGATGTTGCGGGCGGCGTTGGCGAAGCCGGTGTGCAGCTCGGCGCCGTCGATGATCAGCGCATTGGTCAGGCCGAGACCGGAGAAGTGTCCGATCAGCGCCTTGGTCTTCGCCGCCTCGAGGGTGGCGTTCTCCAACACGACCAGATCACCGTCCTTGGCCTTGGCCGACAGCGCATGCTTCAGCGCCATCGCGCGGACCTTCTTCGGCAAGTCGGTCGCATGCGAGCGAACGACCGGACCGAAGGCGCGGCCACCGCCACGGAACTGCGGCACGCGGGCCGAGCCGTGACGAGCACCGCCGGTGCCCTTCTGCTTGTACATCTTCTTGCCGGTGCGCCAGATCTCGGCGCGGCCCTTGGCCTTGTGAGTGCCGGCCTGGCGCTTGTTCAGCTGCCACTGGACGCAACGCTGAATGATGTCGGCGCGCGGCTCCAGGCCGAAGATGGCGTCGGACAGCTGGACGGAGCCGGCTTCCTTGCCCTCGAGCGTGGTGACTTTCAGTTCCATTTATGCGCCCTCCTGCACGGCCGGCGCTTCGGCAGCCTGCTCACCCGCGACCTTGAACTTGCCGGGCTTCGGCGCTTCCTTCGGCAGCGGCTTCTTGACGGCGTCGCGCACCGAGATCCAGCCCCCCTTGGAGCCGGGCACCGCGCCTTCCACCAGGATCAGGCCGCGCTCGACATCCGTCTGCACCACACGCAGGTTCAGCGTGGTGATGCGATCGACACCCATGTGACCGGGCATCTTCTTGTTCTTCCAGGTCTTGCCGGGGTCCTGACGGCCACCGGTCGAACCGATCGAACGGTGCGAGACCGACACACCGTGCGTGGCGCGCAGACCGCCGAAGTTCCAGCGCTTCATGCCGCCCGCGAAGCCCTTACCGACCGAGGTGCCGGTGACGTCGACGAACTGGCCGACGACGAAATGGTCGGCCTGGATCTCGGCGCCGACCGGAATCAGCGAGTCCTCGCTGACACGGAATTCGGCGAGCTTGCGCTTCGGCTCGACCTTGGCGACCGCGAACTGGCCGCGCTCCGCCTTCGGCATGTAGACCGTCTTGCGGCTGCCGCTGCCGAGCTGCAGCGCGACGTAGCCGTTCTTCTCGGTGGTGCGGTGACCGACCACCTGGCAATTGCCGAGCTTCAGCACGGTCACGGGGATATGTTCGCCGGTCTCCGTGAAGACCCGCGTCATCCCGACCTTTTGTGCGATCACTCCGGAGCGCATCGGCGTGCTTCCTGTTCTTCTCTATGTCCGCGATGGGGCGAACGTGAATCCAAAAACTTAGAGCTTGATCTCGACGTCGACGCCGGCAGCCAGGTCGAGCTTCATGAGAGCATCGACGGTCTGGGGGGTCGGATCGACGATGTCGAGGAGGCGCTTGTGGGTGCGCATCTCGAACTGCTCGCGGCTCTTCTTGTCGACGTGCGGCGAACGGTTGACGGTGAACTTCTCGATGCGGGTCGGCAGCGGAATGGGTCCGCGAACCTGCGCGCCGGTCCGTTTCGCCGTGTTGACGATCTCGCGCGTCGACGTATCGAGGATACGATGGTCAAACGCCTTGAGACGGATGCGGATATTTTGGCCGTTCATTGCCGTATCTTTCTTTGAGTAGTGAGTGGCGAGTAGCGAACGGCGAATGGATCTCCATTCGCCACCCGCCATTCCCTATTCGTGTTGTTACTCGATGATCGAGGCGACGACGCCGGCGCCGACGGTGCGGCCGCCTTCACGGATGGCGAAGCGCAGCTTCTCTTCCATCGCGATCGGCACGATCAGGTGCACTTCCATCGCGATGTTGTCGCCCGGCATCACCATCTCGGTGCCTTCCGGCAGGTGAACGACGCCGGTCACGTCGGTCGTGCGGAAGTAGAACTGCGGACGATAGTTGGTGAAGAACGGAGTGTGACGACCGCCCTCTTCCTTGGTGAGGATGTACGCCTCAGCCTTGAACTTGGTGTGCGGCTTGACCGAACCCGGCTTGCAGAGAACCTGGCCGCGCTCGACGTCTTCGCGCTTGGTGCCGCGGAGCAGCGCACCGATGTTGTCGCCGGCCTGGCCCTGATCGAGCAGCTTGCGGAACATTTCGACGCCGGTGACGGTGGTCTTCTGGGTCGGACGGATGCCGACGATCTCGATTTCCTCACCGACCTTGATGATGCCGCGCTCGACACGGCCGGTCACGACGGTGCCGCGGCCCGAGATCGAGAACACGTCTTCGACCGGCATCAGGAAGGGCTGGTCGATCGGACGCTCCGGCTGCGGAATGTACTCGTCGACATTGCGCATCAGCTCGAGGATGGCGTCGTGGCCGAGCTTCTTGTCCGAATCTTCGAGAGCGGCCAGCGCCGAGCCCTTAATGATCGGGATCTTGTCGCCCGGGAATTCGTACTTCGAGAGCAGCTCACGAACCTCGAGCTCGACCAGTTCGAGCAGCTCCGGATCGTCGACCATGTCGCACTTGTTGAGGAACACGACCAGCGCGGGAACGCCGACCTGGCGGGCGAGCAGGATGTGCTCGCGGGTCTGCGGCATCGGGCCGTCAGCAGCCGACACGACCAGGATCGCACCGTCCATCTGGGCGGCGCCGGTGATCATGTTCTTCACGTAGTCGGCGTGGCCGGGGCAGTCGACGTGCGCGTAGTGGCGGTTCTTGGTCTCGTACTCGACGTGCGCGGTCGAGATGGTGATGCCGCGGGCCTTCTCTTCCGGCGCCTTGTCGATCTGGTCGTAGGCAGTGAACGTCGCACCGCCCGTCTCGGCCAGGATCTTGGTGATTGCAGCGGTCAGCGAGGTCTTGCCGTGGTCGACGTGACCGATGGTGCCGATGTTGCAGTGGGGCTTGTTACGTTCAAACTTAGCTTTGGCCATTTGACTCTCCGTTCAGTCGCTAACTTGAGCTAACGACAATCAGGCAAACTTCTTCTGGACTTCAGCCGACACGTTGGCCGGCGCTTCAGCGTAGTGCGAGAACTGCATCGTGAAGGTCGCGCGCCCCTGGCTCATCGAGCGCAGGTTATTCACGTAACCGAACATGTTCATGAGCGGCACCATCGCGTTGATGACGTTGGCGTTGCCGCGCATGTCCTGGCCCTGGATCTGGCCACGACGGGAGTTCAGGTCGCCGATGACCGAACCGGTGTAGTCTTCCGGGGTCACGACCTCGACCTTCATGATCGGCTCGAGCAGAACGGACTTGCCCTTCTGCAGCGCCTCACGGAAGGCCGCGCGCGACGCGATTTCGAAGGCCAGGGCCGACGAGTCGACGTCGTGATACTTGCCGTCGACCAGCGACACCTTGACGTCGACCACCGGGAAGCCGGCGACCACGCCCGCGCCGAGCACACTTTCGATGCCCTTTTCGACGCCGGGGATGTATTCCTTCGGAACCGCACCACCGACGATCTTGGACTCGAACACGTAGCCGCCGCCCGGCTCGTTCGGCTCGACCACGATGCTCACGGCCGCGAACTGGCCGGTACCACCGGTCTGCTTCTTGTGGGTGTAGTCCACATTGGCCGGCTTGGTGATGCGCTCACGGAACGCCACCTGCGGCGCGCCAATATTCGCATCGACCTTGTAAGTACGCTTCAGGATGTCGACCTTGATGTCGAGATGGAGCTCGCCCATGCCCTTGAGGATGGTCTGGCCCGACTCGTGATCGGTCGACACGCGGAAGGACGGATCCTCGGCAGCGAGCTTCGCGAGCGCGATGCCCAGCTTCTCCTGGTCGGCCTTCGACTTCGGCTCGATCGCGATCTCGATGACCGGCTCCGGGAATTCCATCTTTTCCAGGATCACCTGGTTGTTCGAATCGCACAGCGTGTCACCGGTGCGCGCTTCCTTGAGGCCGGCGAGAGCGACGATGTCGCCCGCATAGGCTTCCTTGATGTCCTCGCGGTTGTTGGCGTGCATCAGCAGCATGCGGCCGATGCGCTCCTTCTTCTCGCGGGTCGAGTTCACGACGCCGGTGCCCGAGGTCAGGATGCCCGAATAGATGCGGCAGAACGTGATCGTGCCGACGAACGGGTCGTCCATGATCTTGAACGCCAGCAGCGACAGCGGCTCCTTGTCGTCCGCCTTGCGCAGAACCTCGTTGCCCTTGTCGTCGGTGCCCTTGATCGCGGGCACGTCGAGCGGCGACGGCAGATAGTCGACGACGGCGTCGAGCAAGGGCTGCACGCCCTTGTTCTTGAAGGCCGAGCCGCACAGCACCGGATAGAATGCACCGGTCAGCACCGCCTTGCGGATCAGGCGCTTCAGGGTCGCCTCGTCCGGCTCCTTGCCGTCCAAGAAGGCTGCGAGAGCGTCATCGTCGAGCTCGACGGCGGCTTCGACCAGCTTCTCACGATATTCGGCAGCCTGGTCGGCCAGATCGTCCGGGATCTCGACGTAGTCGAACTTCGCGCCGAGCGATTCATCGTTCCAGACGATCGCCTTCATGGTCACGAGGTCGATACAGCCCTTGAAGTTGTTCTCAGAGCCGATCGGCAGCTGAATCGCAACCGGCTTCGCGCCCAGGCGATCGACGATGTCGGCCAGGCACTTGAAGAAGTCGGCGCCGGTCTTGTCCATCTTGTTGGCGAAGACGATCCGCGGCACCTTGTACTTGTCGCCTTGGCGCCAGACGGTCTCGGTCTGCGGCTCGACGCCCTGGTTGGAATCGAGCACGCACACGGCGCCGTCGAGCACGCGCAAGCTGCGCTCGACTTCGATGGTGAAGTCGACGTGGCCAGGGGTGTCGATGATGTTCAGGCGCTTGCCGTTCCAGAACGCGGTGGTGGCAGCCGAGGTAATCGTGATGCCACGCTCCTGCTCCTGCTCCATCCAGTCCATCGTCGCGGCACCTTCGTGCACTTCGCCGATCTTGTGGCTCTTGCCCGTGTAGTACAGGATGCGCTCGGTGGTCGTGGTCTTACCGGCGTCTATGTGCGCCATGATACCGAAGTTACGATAGTCTTCGATGGCGTGTTGGCGGGGCATGGGTGTGTTCCCTAATTTCCGTTCGGGTCGCCGTTACCAGCGATAGTGCGAGAAGGCGCGGTTGGCTTCCGCCATCCGGTGCACGTCTTCACGCTTCTTCACGGCGTTCCCCCGGTTGTTCGAGGCGTCGAGCAGCTCCGCCGAAAGCCGCTCGGTCATGGTCTTCTCGTTGCGGTCACGCGCAGCCGAGATCAGCCAGCGAATGCCCAGCGCCTGACGGCGGGTGGAGCGCACCTCGACCGGCACCTGGTAGGTCGCACCACCGACGCGGCGCGAGCGCACTTCGATCGTCGGCATGACGTTCTCGAGCGCCTGCTCGAACACCGTCAGCGGGCTCTGCTTGGTCTTGGATTCGATGAGGCCGAACGCCCCATAGACGATCCCTTCGGCAACCGACTTCTTGCCGGCGTACATCACCGAATTCATGAACTTGGTGACGATGATGTTCCCGAACTTCGGATCCGGAAGCACTTCACGCTTTTCGGCTGAATGGCGACGCGACATCTGATCTGTTCCCGCTTTTCTCGAACGTCTTACTTCGGACGCTTCGCGCCGTACTTCGACCGGCGCTGCTTACGGTTCTTGACGCCCTGGGTATCCAGCACGCCGCGGAGGATGTGGTAGCGCACGCCCGGCAAGTCCTTGACGCGGCCGCCGCGGATCATGACCACCGAGTGCTCCTGCAGGTTATGGCCCTCACCCGGGATGTAGCCGATCACCTCGAAGCCGTTGGTCAGGCGCACCTTGGCGACCTTACGAAGCGCCGAGTTCGGCTTCTTCGGGGTCGTGGTGTAGACGCGCGTGCAAACGCCACGCTTCTGCGGCGACTGCTGCAGCGCCGGCACCTTCTTGCGCGACTTCTGCACTTCGCGCGGATTTGCGATCAGCTGGTTGATCGTCGGCATCTTGGCCTTCACCCTTCTCAACGTTCGCACGGAAACCACGATGGATTTCCGCAAATTCTGTTTGAGGTTCCCCGCCTCACCCGGCCGCTTCGCGCGACGAAATCCGCGCAAAACGAAATCGCGCCAACCGTTCATCGCTGAACGGAAAGCGCTTGACGCCACAGAGGACCGCGATAACCACCTACCCGCTTGCGCTGGCGGCGGCCTACCGAGGTCATGCATCCGAAATTGGTCTCAAGAGAACGAGCTCGAGAGATCTAAAATCGTTCTGGCATTGCCTAGCTATGATCGACAGCGTTTGAGCGGCATTCGTCGAGGTTGGTGCCCATCGTGCCCTGTTAGGGGCGGTCCGGGTGATCCGTACCGACGCTGGCGAAGCTCACCGCCTGTCGTTGAGTGCCGGCCTTTTATAAGCGGTAAATACCCAAGTCAAGCAAAACGACGCCGCAGGATGCGCAAAGCAGTCGTTTCCGTGTCGATGCCTGGCGCGCTGGGCCAGCGCCGGTCAGCGGATACCGGAGGAGCTTACCTATTCATTCAGGCTGCGCCTTCAAGTCCTTGATGCCGCTACGAAATTGGGTGCCGTAGGGTGGGCAAAGCAGCCGGCCCGAAGGGGCGGCAGCGTGCCCACCGTCTCACCGCGGAGTATGCCGTCCGACGGTGGGCACGGCGCCACTGCCAGCTCCTGCGTAGATGCAGCACGGCCGCGCCTTTGCCCACCCTACACACCGCCGGCCGCGATTCCCTTCACCCTCCGCAACAATCTGAAACATCGCGGCTAAGGCTTTGTTCGGCTTTGGCGGGCAAGGATGGCGCTTCGACGAGGCGCCCGGTGACCCACTATACCGACATCGCGATCATTGGCGGCGGGCTGGCCGGAGCGACCGCGGCTGCCATGCTCGGACGCGCCGGCGTTGCTGCGATTCTGGTCGACCCGCACGCGGTCTACCCGCCGGACTTCCGAATCGAAAAAATTTCCGGCGCCGAGCAGATCGGGCGTTTCCGGCGCACGGGGGTCGCAGACCTGGCGCTGCGCCGCGCGACCCTGGCCTCCGAGAACTGGATCGCCCGATTCGGTTACGTCCTCGATCACGCGCCGGTACATCAATACGGCATCCTGTACGACGCGCTGGTGGCGGCGGTGCGGGAAGAGATTCCCGGTTCCGTGCAGCGGATCCTGGCCAAGGCGGTGGCGATCACCCCCAGCGAGGATCGCCAGTCCGTCGTGCTCTCCAATGGCGACACGATCTCGGCGCGGCTGGTCGTGCTCGCCAATGGGCTGAACGTCGGCTTGCGGCACATGCTGGGAATCACCCGCACGATCACCAGCCCCGCGCATTCGATCTCGGTCGGCTTCGATCTGGTACCTGTCGGCCGCCCCGGTTTCCCATTCCCGGCCATGACCTATTTCCAGGAGCGCGCCAGCAGCCGCGTTCCCTACATCACGCTGTTTCCGATCGGCGACCGCATGCGCGCCAACCTGTTCGCCTACCGCGCGGTCGACGATCCCTGGCTGCGGTCGGTCCGGCACCATCCGGCCGAGACCCTGGAGGCCGCCCTGCCCGGCCTCAAGCGGATCACCGGCGACTACACGGTCGGCGGCGAGGTCAAGGTCCGGCCGGCCGACCTCATCGTCAACAGCGGCACCCGCATGCCCGGCGTCGTCCTGGTCGGCGACGCTTTTTGCACCACCTGCCCGGTCACCGGCACCGGCTCCGACAAGGTGTTCACCGACGTCGAGCGTCTCTGCAACGTCCACATCCCGCGCTGGCTGGCGACCGAGGGCATGAGCGACGGCAAGATCGCGGCGTTCTACGACGATCCGGTCAAGAGAGCCTGCGATGCCTGGTCGCTGCAGAAGGCCTGGGAGTTCCGCGAGGTCTCGATCGGCCGCGGCCCCTATTGGCTGGCGCAGCGCTGGGCGAGATTTGCGGTGTCGCTGGGCCGCGGGCTGCGGCACCGGTTGGCTAGCCCCCTGCTGGCGACGCGATCGCTTAGCCCGAATGAGCGCGGCGATATCCGGGGTCTCACCGAAAGCTCGTAAGCCGCCGCAAGTCGGATTTGCACTTAGGCCCTGCCTCTCTCCGCGTCATTGCGAGCGCAGCGAAGCAATCCAGGGTCCCGCCCACCACTCTGGATTGCTTCGCTGCGCTCGCAATGACGGAGGAGAGGTCCGTCGTACGGTCCCGCATCTCGCTGCGCGGATGCGTGCTTCGGCTATTCCTCGTCATCCTCGAGGTCGTCGTCTTCATCCTCATCATCGTCGTCGGGGGCCTGGTCGAGCCGGCTCGGCTGATGGCCCTGGTCGTCCCAGAGCTTGCGATAGGTGCCGTTCTTGGCGAGCAGCTCGGCATGGCTGCCGCGCTCGATGGCGCGGCCGCCGGAGATCACGATGATCTCGTCCATCTCGACCACTGAGGTGAGGCGGTGGGTCGACCAGATCATGGTGCGGCCCTTGGAAACCTTGAGCAAGGTGCGGTTGATCGCGGCTTCAGTGGTCTGGTCGAGCGCCGAGGTCGCCTCGTCGAGCAGCAGCACGGAGGGATTGCGGATGATGGCGCGAGCGATGGCGATGCGCTGGCGCTGGCCGCCGGACAGCGTGTCGCCGCGCTCGCCGACCAGGGTGTCGTACTTCTGCGGCAGACTCATGATGTAGCGGTGGATCTCGGCCTTCTTGGCCGCCTCCTCCACCTCCTCGTCGGTCGCGCCCTCCTTGCCGAGGCGGATGTTCTCGCGCAGCGACATGTTGAACAGCATGTTCTCCTGGAACACCACCGCCATGCTGCCGCGCAGCGAGTCGCGCGTCACCTTGCGGATGTCGACGCCGTCGATGGTGACCCGGCCTTCATCGGGCACATAGAGCCGCAGGATGAGGTTGAGCAGCGTGCTCTTGCCGGAGCCGGACGGGCCGACGATGGCGATGCGCTTGCCGACGTCGAGCTTGAGGCTGAGATTGTCGAGCACCGGCGTCTGGCTGCCCTCGTACTGGAAGCCGACGCGCTCGAAAGTGATGTCATGGCTGATGCGCGGCAGATCCGGCGCCCCCGGCCGGTCGGCGCCGCGCGTGGGCTCGTCGAGGAGCTCCTGCATATGGCGGATCGCGGCCGCCGAGGAGATCGACACCGGGATGAAGTGCATGACATGGGCGATGTTGTAGGACACCTCCCAGAACGCGCTCTCGAAGGTGACGAAGGTGCCGATCGTGATCTGGCCCTTGGTGGCGAGATAGGCGCCGATGGCGAGCACGAACAGGTGCAGCAGCAGCACCGCGATGGTCACCGTGCGCTCGACCATCGTCGACAGGAACATCGCGTCCGCGATCTTCCGCCGTGCGGCGTCGTTGCGGAAGGAAAACCAGCCGAACACCTTGCGATGCAGGCTGAAGGCCTTGATCACCGCCTGCGCCGCGATGTTTTCCTGAATGACGCCGAGCAGCGACGCCTCGTTGAGCTTCTGCTCGTAATTGGCCTGCACCGCCTTGGGCGTCAGGATGCGCGGGCCTATCAAGGTGATCGGGAACACCAGGAGCGCGATCGCGGCGAGCTGCCAGTTGAGGAACAGCATCAGGATGATGCCGGCGATGAGCTCGAGCAGCGGCAGCGCGGCGCTGTTGACGAAGGTCTTGACCACCCCCTCGAACGCCGACATGTCGACCGAGAAACGCGACAGGATCTCGCCGCGTTTGGTGCGCTGGAAATAGGCCGCCGGCAGGTTCTGCACGTGGTCGAACAGCCGGGTGCGGACATCGGAAATGATGCCTGCCGCGAGGCGCGCGTCCCAGCGCTCGTAGAGCACGGCCACGATCGAGGTGAAGATTCCGGCGGCGGCGAGCACGCCGAGGATCCGGTACAGCGCCTCGAAATCCTCCTCGCCGAGCGCGTCGTCGATCAGAAACTTAAGGCTGAGCGGCATGATGACGTTGAACAGCGTCTCGATGAGAACGCCGATCGTCACGAAGGCCAGCATCTTCTTGTATTGGGACAGCAGCGGCCTGACGAAGCCGTAGATCGTCGCCAGCGCGCCGGCGGCCTCGCGCGCGCTATAGACGACGAGATCCTCGTCATCATCATCGTCGTCGAGATCGTTGTCCTCGTCCTCGTCGTCTTCGTCGCCATCCTCGTCGGAGGGCGGCGGCGCTGGCTTGCTGGCCTGTGGCGGCTTTGCGGGCTGCGCCGGCTTGGAGGGCTGCGCCGGCTTCGAGGGCTGCGCCGGCTTGGGAGGCTGGTCGGACTTTGCTGCCTCCGGCTTGGAGGCCGGCAACGGCTCGGGGGGCGGCGGCGCTTCGGTCGTCGTCGGCGAGGTGGCGGCTACAGGTGCTTGAGTTACCGGCGGCGATTCGGGTGTTGTTGGCGCTCCCGGCGCGGTGGCTCCAGAAAGCCGCTTTGCGATCTCGGCAGCGGCACCGGCGGCTGCCGCAATTCGTTTGCCGGCGATTCTATCGTCTGCGGTCTGACCGGGCGCAGCCGCGGCCGAACCGGATTTCGAACCTCGCTTCGAGCCTGATTTGGAGGCCGGCTTCGACCCTGACGTGGACTCTGGTTTCTTGGGCGCCATGCAACCAACCGAAGCAGCGTGGCCGACGACGCGCCAGCCCTGCGCGTCAGGCCTTTATCATCTGCACGACGCCGCGGCCAGCGTCCTCAATCCTCGTCATCGACCTTGTCGAAGAACGAATAGCGCAGGCTGTCCGCGTCCGCATACCACTGGCCCGGCCCCTTGTTGGCGGCGAGCGTCGCGGCCCACACCTCGTCGGTGCAATCGCGGCGGTGCATGGCGAGATCGAAGCCGTTGCCGAAGAACAGCTCCGACCACTCCCACCAGGTGCCGAGCTTCTTGACGCCGCGCAGGAGGTCGTAGCGGTCGACGAGCGCCGGCGCCATGTCCGAGGTGATCGAGCCGAACACCAGCCCGGTCTTGACGACGCGGTTGAGCTCGCGAATCGCGCGCGCGACCTGCTTGTCGCCGAGATGGCAGAGGCTGGTCTCGAACACGAAGTCGAACTCGCCAGACTTGAACGGCATGTCCGCGATCGAGCCGAGCTTGTTGTACTTCTTCAGCGCCTTCGGCGTCTTGCCGTGGATGTAGCGGTTGTTCTCGATGCCCCAGGCATCGATGCCGCGATCGCGCAGCGCGCCGACCAGCTCGCCGCTGGCCGAGCCGGCCACGAGCAGCTTGTAGCCTTTGCCCTTGCTCTTGTTCCAGACGATCTTGATCAGGCTGAGCAGATAGTCGGGGTCGGTGAAGTGCGACCAGGCTTCGCCATACGGCCCCTGCCCGCGGTAATTGTCAAAATAGTCGCGGTCGATCTTGTCCGACAGCGGCGTCTCCGCCTGCGACTTGACCCGGCGCAGCCGCATCATCTCGGTGAGGATGATGTCGGTCGCGGCATCGGAGGAATCGAGCAGACCGTTGAGGGTCGAGTCGAACAGGTAGTCGCCGACCACCACGATCCCCGGATGCTCCTTCGGCTCGGGGCGGTGATTCGTCATCACGTCGCGCACCGGCAGGCCGCCGGGCAGCGCGTTCACCGACGACAGCCAGCGATGGATCTTGCCTTCCATGAAATGCGCCCGCGCATCGCCCAGCGCAGCCGGCAGCGACTTCAACGCGGCGTCGATCAGCTCCTGGTCAGAGAGATTGGCGAAGGCCAGCGCATCGGAGCCGGCGATCAGCCAGTTGAGCACGCCGTGCTTGCCGACGTCGTGGCGCGAGCCCTCGTTGTAGATGCAGCAGCCGCCGAACGCCTCCGACATGAACCAGGAGCCCGGGATCCTGTCGCCCCAGAACGGCTCGTCGAACAGGATCGAGACGCGCAGATAATGCGCGGGGCGGTCGAAATAGGCGACGTGCTTGACCATCGACTGGCGCAGCTTCTCGCCCTCCCAGCCGACCGTCGACAGCCAGGAGTGCGGCAGGCACACCAGCACGAGATCGAACTCGCGCGTCTCAGGTCCTTTGCCGTTCATCATGTTGAGCCGGTAGCGGCCCTGCTCGGTCTTGCCGATGCGCAGCACACGATGGTTGAGCTGGATGTCGGCATCGACCTCCGAGCGCAGGCACTCGATCAGCTGCTCATTGCCGTTCTGGATCGAGTACAGACCGATGTAGTCGTCGATATCCATCACGAAATTCTTGAGCGCGTTGAGGCCGTTGGTGTTGTGGGCCTCGGTCGCGAGGTCGGAGCGCGCCATCACCTTGAAGAAGCGCTTGGCCGTGGCGTCCTCGACCTCCTCGTCGAGCAGCTGCTCGCAGGTCTTGTAGGCCCACGGGTGCTCGTTGTCGTGGGCGCCGACGCCTTCGTAATACTCGACCGGCGAAATCACGTCGGTACAACGCTTGCGAAACGCCTCGACGGCGGCGGCGGTCTTCGGTCCGTATTTGCGGCGCAGGCCCGGCACGTCGTCGAGCAGCTCGCCGTCGAGCTGCACCTGCATCGCGTCCATCGGAATCGTCTGCAGGCCGAAATGCTGGATCAGCTCGCGCAGCGGATCGGGGCCGGTCATCGAGTAATCGTAGATCTCGGCGACGCCCGCCTCGTACATCGCAGGCGCCGTGTCGAACTTGCGCGTGACGATCTTGCCGCCGAGCCGGTCGGACGCCTCGAAGATCGTCACCTTGCAGAGATCGCCGAGCTTCCGCCTCAAGTACCAGGCGCTCATCAAGCCACCCGGACCGCCACCCACAATCGCAAGATCAAGCATCGAAGTTCCGCCATCTCCGGCTGTCGGTGACGTCGCCGGTCGTCCAGATCACCACGGGTCCTGCCACCCTCGGGGCCCGATCAGCCATAGCGTAACCGGTCCGCACAGGATTTGCGCCCGAGCAAATCGGCGCATCGCCATCGCGGTCGACGGAAATCACGTCAGCGGATCAGATGTTCTCAGAAGCGCCTTTTCGCCTGAAGGGAAGATGAACAACCCGCCCGGACGATGGCAACCGGAGAAGATCATGTCAAAAAAAGGCCGGCAAACGCCGGCCTTTTCTACGCTTGATGAACGAGGGAAGACCCTGACACCGCCAGGGTCTTCCGCGCCGTTCGTTACTCGGCCGGCGGCAGCGCCAGCGGCTGCGGCTCGGGCTGCGACGGCACGATCGCCGCCTGCTTTTCGCGCTCGTCGAGAATCAGCTTGTCGCGCTTGAGAGCGACTTCGCGGATGCGGGCCATGGAGGCGCCGGTGCCGGCCGGAATCAGGCGGCCGACGATGACGTTCTCCTTGAGACCCTCGAGCGGATCGATCTTGCCGTTGACTGCCGCCTCGGTGAGGACGCGGGTGGTCTCCTGGAACGAGGCCGCCGAGAAGAACGACCGGGTCTGCAGGCTCGCCTTGGTGATGCCGAGCAGAACCGGGTTGCCGGTGGCGGGCTTCTTGCCCTCCTCCGCCGCCTTCGCGTTGAGCAGGTCGAACTCGATCTTGTCGACCTGTTCGCCCGAGATCATGTCGGTGTCGCCCTGGTCGGTGACCTCGATCTTCTGCAGCATCTGGCGGACAATCACCTCGATGTGCTTGTCGTTGATGAGCACGCCCTGCAGCCGGTAGACCTCCTGGATCTCGTTGACCAGATAGGCCGCGAGTTCCTCGATGCCCTTGATCGCCAGGATGTCGTGCGGCGCCGGGTTGCCTTCGACGATGAAGTCACCCTTCTCGACGATGTCGCCATCCTGCAGATGGATGTGCTTGCCCTTCGGGATCAGGTACTCGCGAGCTTCCTCGGTCTTGTCGACAGGCTCGATCGAGATGCGACGCTTGTTCTTGTAGTCGCGCCCGAACCGGATGGTGCCGGCGATCTCGGCGATGATCGCGGCATCCTTCGGCTTGCGCGCTTCGAACAGCTCCGCCACCCGCGGCAGACCGCCGGTGATGTCGCGCGTCTTGGCGCTCTCGGTCGAGATACGCGCCAGGATGTCGCCCGGCTTGACCGTCGCACCGACGTCGACCGACAGAATCGCGTCGACCGACAGCATGTAGCGGGCATCACCGCCACGAGCGAGCTTGAGGACCTTGCCGTCCTTGCCCTTGATCACGATGGCCGGACGCAGGTCCGCGCCACCGCGCGTTCCGCGCCAGTCGATGACCACGCGCTTGGCGATACCGGTGGACTCGTCGAGCGTTTCCGAGATCGAGAGGCCTTCGGTGAGGTCCTCGAACCCGATCGTGCCCTCGGCTTCCGTGAGGATCGGGCGGGTGTAGGGATCCCACTCGGCGATGCGCTGGCCGCGCTTGATCGTGTCGCCTTCGTCGATGTGCATGCGCGCACCGTACTGGATACGATGAGTCGCACGCTCCGAGCCGTCGGCATCGACGATCGCAACGACCATGTTGCGGACCATCGCGACCAGGTGACCCTCGCTGTTGCGGGCGATCGCCTTGTTGCGGATCACAACCTTGCCTTCGAAGTTCGATTCGACGAAGGACTGCTCGTTGAGCTGCGCGGCGCCGCCGATGTGGAACGTGCGCATCGTCAGCTGGGTGCCCGGCTCACCGATCGACTGAGCGGCGATGACGCCGACAGCTTCACCGTGGTTGACCGGCGTACCGCGCGCGAGGTCGCGGCCGTAGCACATCTTGCAGATGCCGTTGACGAGCTCGCAGGTGAGCGCCGAACGGATCTTCACCTCCTGCACGCCGGCCTGCTGGATGGCGTCGATATGGCTCTCCTCCATCAGCGTGCCGGCCTTGATCAGCACGTTGCCGGTGGCCGGATCACGCACGTCATCGCAGGGCACGCGGCCCAGGATGCGCGAGCCGAGCGAGGCCACGACCGTGCCGGCGTCGACGATGGCGCGCATCTTGATGCCGAGATGGGTGCCGCAATCGTCCTGCGTGATGATGCAGTCCTGCGCGACGTCGACCAGACGACGGGTCAGGTAGCCCGAGTTCGCGGTCTTCAACGCGGTGTCCGCGAGACCCTTGCGGGCGCCGTGGGTCGAGTTGAAGTACTCGAGAACCGAAAGACCTTCCTTGAAGTTCGAGATGATCGGCGTCTCGATGATCTCACCCGACGGCTTGGCCATCAGGCCGCGCATGCCGGCGAGCTGACGCATCTGGGCCGGCGAACCACGCGCACCGGAGTGCGACATCATATAGATCGAGTTGATGTCGGCATCCGCGCCCGTCGCCGTCTTCTTGGTGACGGAGATCTCCTTCATCATCTCCTTGGCGATTTCTTCCGAGGCCTTCGACCAGGCGTCGACGACCTTGTTGTACTTCTCGCCATGAGTGATCAGGCCGTCATTGTACTGCTGCTCGAAATCCTTCGCCAGCGTACGCGTCGTGTCGACGATCTTCCACTTGCCCGCCGGCACGACCATGTCGTCCTTGCCGAACGAGATGCCCGCCTTGAAGGCGTTGTAGAAGCCGAGCGCCATGATGCGGTCGCAGAAGATCACCGTCTCCTTCTGGCCGCAGTGACGATAGACCTGATCGATGACGCCCGAGATCTCGCGCTTGGTCATCAGCTTGTTGATGACCTCGAAGGTCACGCGCGGATGCTTCGGCAGCAGGTTGCCGAGCATGACGCGGCCCGCGGTGGTCTCGATCCAGCGCTTGGAGATCTTGCCGTCCTCGTTCATCCCCTCCCAGCGATACTTGATCTTGGTGTGGAGATGGATCGCCTTGGCGTGCAGCGCGTGCTCCAGCTCGGCCATGTTGCCGAACGTCATGCCCTGCCCGTTCATGCCCTCGCGCATGATCGAGACGTAGTAGAGGCCGAGCACGATGTCCTGCGACGGCACGATGATCGGCTGACCATTGGCCGGATGCAGGATGTTGTTGGTCGACATCATCAGGACGCGCGCTTCCAGCTGCGCTTCCAGCGACAGCGGAACGTGCACGGCCATCTGGTCGCCGTCGAAGTCGGCGTTGAACGCCGAGCAGACCAGCGGATGCAGCTGGATCGCCTTGCCCTCGATCAGCACCGGCTCGAACGCCTGAATGCCGAGACGATGCAGGGTCGGCGCGCGGTTCAGCAGCACCGGATGCTCGCGGATGACCTCGTCCAGGATGTCCCAGACCTCCGGACGCTCCTTCTCGACCAGCTTCTTGGCCTGCTTGACGGTCGTCGACAGGCCCTTGGCGTCGAGCCGCGAGTAGATGAACGGCTTGAACAGCTCGAGCGCCATCTTCTTCGGCAGGCCGCACTGATGCAGGCGCAGCTCCGGACCGACGACGATGACCGAACGGCCGGAGTAGTCAACGCGCTTGCCGAGCAGGTTCTGACGGAAGCGGCCCTGCTTGCCCTTCAGCATGTCGGCGAGCGACTTCAACGGACGCTTGTTGGCGCCGGTGATGACGCGGCCGCGGCGGCCGTTGTCGAACAGCGCATCCACCGCTTCCTGAAGCATGCGCTTCTCATTGCGGATGATGATGTCGGGCGCGCGCAGCTCCATCAGCCGCTTCAAGCGGTTGTTGCGGTTGATGACGCGGCGGTAGAGGTCGTTGAGGTCGGAGGTCGCGAAGCGGCCGCCATCGAGCGGCACCAGCGGCCGCAGGTCCGGCGGGATCACCGGCACCACGGTCATGATCATCCATTCCGGCTTGTTGCCGGAGTGGCGGAACGCTTCGACGATCTTCAGGCGCTTGGCGAGCTTCTTGTGCTTGATGTCGGAGTCGGTCTCCTGCATCTCGGCACGCAGCGTCTGCTCGAGCTTCTCGAGCTCGAGGCCGCGCAAGAGCTCACGGATGGCCTCGGCGCCGATCATGGCGGTGAAGCTGTCCTGGCCGTACTCGTCCTGCGCCTTGAGGTACTCGTCCTCGGACAGCAGCTGACGATCCTTGAGCGCGGTCAGACCCGGCTCGAGGACGACGTAGTATTCGAAGTACAGGATCCGCTCGAGATCCTTCAGCGTCATGTCGAGCAGCAGGCCGATGCGCGACGGCAGCGACTTCAGGAACCAGATGTGCGCGACGGGAGCGGCGAGCTCGATGTGGCCCATGCGCTCGCGCCGGACGCGCGACAAGGTCACCTCGACCGAGCACTTTTCGCAGATGATGCCCTTGTACTTCATCCGCTTGTACTTGCCGCACAAGCACTCGTAGTCCTTGATCGGCCCGAAGATGCGGGCGCAGAACAGGCCGTCGCGCTCCGGCTTGAAGGTGCGGTAGTTGATCGTTTCCGGCTTCTTGATCTCGCCGTAGGACCAGGACAGAATCTTCTCTGGCGACGCGATCGAGATGCGGATCTGGTCGAAGACCTGAGCCGGCGTCGTCGGATTGAAGAGATTCATAATTTCTTGGTTCATCGCATTCTCCTCGCGGACCGATCGGGGGTCAGCCGCAAATTCGAAAATCTCTCAGCAGACGGCGCCCTGCCCCGACCCGCGGGAGGAAGACGCCGGCACCCGGCCGCGAGCGGCCGGGCCGGATCTCTTGAACTACTCGGCGGCTTCCGACGTCGGCGCCGGTCCGAGCTTGGAGTTGTGCAGGTCGACGTTGAGGCCGAGCGAGCGCATTTCCTTGACCAGCACGTTGAACGATTCCGGAATACCGGCCTCGAACGTGTCGTCGCCGCGCACGATCGCCTCGTAGACCTTGGTGCGGCCGGCGACGTCGTCCGACTTCACCGTCAGCATCTCCTGCAGCGTGTAGGCCGCGCCATAAGCCTCGAGCGCCCACACCTCCATTTCGCCGAAGCGCTGGCCGCCGAACTGGGCCTTGCCGCCCAGCGGCTGCTGAGTGACCAGCGAGTACGGGCCGATCGAACGGGCATGGATCTTGTCGTCGACGAGATGGTGCAGCTTGAGCATGTAGATGTAGCCGACGGTGACCTTGCGGTCGAACGCATCGCCGGTGCGGCCGTCATAGACGGTCGACTGGCCCGACGCGTCCATGCCAGCGAGCTTCAGCATCTCCTCGATGTCGGCTTCCTTGGCGCCGTCGAACACCGGGGTGGCGATCGGCACGCCGCGGCTCAGATTGTGACCCAGCTCCAGCAGCTCATTGTCGTTGAGCGACTTGATGGTCTCGTCCTCGCCGTAGATCCGCTTCAAGGTCTCCTTCAGCGGCTTGACGTCCTGCTTCGACAGATAGGCATCGACCGTCTGGGCGATGCGCCTGCCGAGGCCGGCGCAAGCCCAGCCGAGATGCGTCTCGAGGATCTGACCGACGTTCATGCGCGACGGCACGCCCAGCGGGTTCAACACGATGTCCGCATGGGTACCGTCCTCGAGGAACGGCATGTCCTCGATCGGCACGATCTTGGAGACGACGCCCTTGTTGCCGTGACGGCCGGCCATCTTGTCGCCCGGCTGAATCTTGCGCTTCACCGCGACGAAGACCTTGACCATCTTCATCACGCCGGGCGGCAGTTCGTCGCCACGCTGCAGCTTCTCGACCTTGTCGAGGAAGCGCTGCTCGAGGCCCTTCTTCGACTCGTCGTACTGCTTCCGCATGGCCTCGATCTCGGCCATCAGCTTGTCGTTGGCGGAGGCGAACAGCCACCACTGCGACTTCGGATACTCGTCGAGCACCGCGCGGGTGATCTTGGTGTCCTTCTTGAAGCCCTTCGGGCCGGAAATGCCCTGGCGGCCATCCAGCATGTCGGCGAGACGGCTGTAGACGTTGCGGTCCAGGATCGCCTGCTCGTCGTCGCGGTCCTTGGCCAGACGCTCGATCTCTTCCCGCTCGATCGCCAGCGCACGCTCGTCCTTGTCGACGCCGTGGCGGTTGAACACGCGGACCTCGACGATCGTGCCCTGCACGCCCGGCGGCACCCGCAGCGAGGTGTCGCGCACGTCCGAGGCCTTCTCGCCGAAGATGGCGCGCAGCAGCTTCTCTTCCGGCGTCATCGGGCTCTCGCCCTTCGGCGTGATCTTGCCGACCAGGATGTCGCCGGCGCGCACTTCCGCGCCGATGTAGACGATGCCGGCTTCGTCGAGGTTCTTCAGCGCCTCTTCCGACACGTTCGGAATGTCGCGCGTGATTTCCTCCGGACCCAGCTTGGTATCGCGGGCCATCACCTCGAACTCCTCGATGTGGATCGAGGTGAAGACATCTTCCTTCACGATCCGCTCGGAGAGCAGGATCGAGTCTTCGAAGTTGTAGCCATTCCAAGGCATGAACGCGACCAGCACGTTGCGGCCGAGCGCGAGCTCGCCGAGATCGGTCGACGGACCGTCGGCGATGATGTCGCCCTTCTTGACGATATCGCCGACCTTCACCAGCGGACGCTGGTTGATGCAGGTCGACTGGTTGGAGCGCTGGAACTTCATCAGCCGGTAGATGTCGACGCCCGACTTGGTCGGATCGAGATCTTCGGTGGCGCGGATGACGACGCGGGTGGCGTCGATCTGGTCGATCACACCCGAGCGGCGCGCCGCGATCGCAGCGCCCGAGTCACGGGCGACCACGCCTTCCATGCCGGTACCGACGAACGGCGCCTCGGCGCGAACCAGCGGCACCGCCTGGCGCTGCATGTTCGAGCCCATCAGCGCGCGGTTGGCGTCGTCGTTCTCGAGGAACGGGATCAGGGCCGCTGCGACCGAAACGAGCTGCTTCGGCGACACGTCCATGTAGTCGACCTTGTCCGGCGTCATCGGCACGACTTCGCCGGCGTGACGGCAGACCACCAGGTCCTCGGTGAAGCGGCCCTTGGCATCGAGCGGCACGTTGGCCTGCGCGACGCGGTAGCGCCCTTCCTCCATCGCGGACAGATACACCACCTCGTCGGTGACGCGGCCGTCCTTGACCTTGCGGTACGGCGTCTCGACGAAGCCATACTTGTTGACGCGGGCGAACGTCGCCAGCGAGTTGATCAGGCCGATGTTCGGACCTTCCGGCGTCTCGATCGGGCAGATGCGGCCGTAATGCGTCGGATGCACGTCGCGCACCTCGAAGCCGGCGCGCTCGCGGGTCAGACCGCCCGGTCCAAGCGCCGACAGGCGGCGCTTGTGGGTGATCTCCGACAGCGGGTTGGTCTGGTCCATGAACTGCGACAGCTGCGACGAGCCGAAGAACTCGCGCACCGCAGCAGCTGCAGGCTTGGCGTTGATCAGGTCCTGCGGCATCACGGTGTCGATGTCGACGCTCGACATGCGCTCCTTGATGGCGCGCTCCATGCGGAGCAGACCGATGCGGTACTGGTTCTCCATCAGCTCGCCGACCGAGCGGACGCGGCGGTTGCCGAGATGGTCGATGTCGTCGATCTCGCCCTTGCCATCGCGCAGGTCGACCAGGGTCTTGATGACCGCCAGGATGTCTTCCTTGCGCAGCGTGCGCTGTGTGTCCGGCGCATCAAGCTCGAGGCGCATGTTCATCTTGACGCGGCCGACCGCGGACAGGTCGTAACGCTCGGCGTCGAAGAACAGCGACTGGAACATCGCCTGCGCGGAATCGAGCGTCGGCGGCTCACCCGGACGCATCACGCGGTAGATGTCGAACAGCGCGTCCTCACGCGTCATGTTCTTGTCGGCCGACAGCGTGTTGCGGATGTAGGGGCCGACATTGACGTGGTCGATGTCGAGCAGCGGCAGGTCCTTGTAGCCCTGCTCGTTCAGCACCTTGAACAGCTTGTCGGTGATCTCCTCGCCGGCCTCGGCGTAGATCTCGCCGGTCTTCGGGTTGACGAGATCCTCGGCGATGTAGTTGCCGAGCAGCTCCTCATCCGACATGCGCAGCGCCTTCAGCCCCTTCTCCTGGAGCTGGCGGGCGGCACGGACGGTGAGCTTCTTGCCGGCCTCGAGCACGACCTTGCCGGTGTCGGCGTCGATCAGGTCGTTGACGGTCGAATAGCCGCGGAAGCGGTTGGCGTCGAACGGAACGCGCCAGCCTTCCTTGATGCGCTTGTAGATCAGCTTCTTGTAGAAGGTCGACAGGATGGTCTCGCCGTCGAGGCCGAGCGCGAACATCAGCGACGTCACCGGCAACTTGCGGCGGCGGTCGATGCGCGCGAACACGATGTCCTTGGCGTCGAACTCGATGTCGAGCCAGGAGCCGCGATACGGGATGACGCGAGCAGCGAACAACAGCTTGCCCGACGAATGAGTCTTGCCCTTGTCGTGGTCGAAGAACACGCCCGGCGAACGGTGCATCTGCGAGACGATTACGCGCTCGGTGCCGTTGACGATGAAGGTGCCGTTCATGGTCATGAGCGGGATGTCGCCCATGTACACGTCCTGCTCCTTGATGTCCTTGACCGACTTGGCGCCGGTTTCCTCGTCGATATCGAACACGATGAGGCGGAGCGTCACCTTGAGCGGCGCAGCGAAGGTCATGCCGCGCTGGCGGCACTCGTCGACGTCATACTTCGGCGGCTCGAACTCGTAGCGGACGAATTCCAGCATCGAGGTGCCCGAGAAGTCGGAGATCGGGAACACCGAGCGGAATACCGCCTGCAGGCCCTCGTCCGGCCGGCCGCCCGTGGGCTCGTCGACCATCAAAAACTGGTCGTAGGACGCCTTCTGAACCTCGATGAGGTTCGGCATCTCCGCGACTTCCTTGATGTGTCCAAAGAACTTGCGAACGCGTTTGCGACCGGTGAATGTCTGCTGCGCCATCGTGGCCTCTCATGTCGTCGCCGGAGGGGCGAACCTTCCGAAACAGCGGCTGCCACCACCGTCCCGGGTTGAATTTCGATCCATTTCGAAGGTCTGAGGCACAGAACGCGGAACGGAAACGTCCCAGATCTGTTCTTCAGAACACCAAAACGCAAAACGACGCGCGAGGCGCGAGGGCGCACCCGCTCGTCAGAACCATCTCGTCACGGACTGCAAAAGCCCGAAATTGCCTGTCTCCCAACGGTCCACGACGGAGATGGTGCTCCACCGATAACCGGCTTTTCGTGCTACCGGCCCAATATGGGCCGACGATAACCGAGATTCGAGGGGCAAGCCCCACAATCTCCACACTTTTCCGTGTTCGGCCCGCAACGGGCGATCCTGTTGCACGCCTTTTGCAGCATTCGCGAGCCCGCCCGCTACCCCTGCAAAACTCCTTGTCGGCATGATGACCGGGCAATGTTACCGCCCGGTCACCGATCTCTCTCGAAAGCTCCCAGCCGGCCCGGTGGCCGACCGAGGCTCCGCACGTAATCGGAACGATTACTTGAGGTCGATCTTGGCGCCAGCCTTCTCGAGCTGAGCCTTGATCTTCTCGGCCTCGTCCTTGTTGACGCCTTCCTTGACCGGCTTCGGAGCACCCTCGACCAGGTCCTTGGCTTCCTTCAGGCCCAGGCCGGTGATGGCGCGGACTTCCTTGATGACCTCGATCTTCTTGTCGCCGGCCGAAGCCAGGACAACGGTGAACTCGGTCTTCTCTTCCGCCGGAGCGGCAGCGGCAGCGGCAGGGCCAGCAACCGCGACGGCGGCAGCGGCGGACACGCCCCACTTCTCTTCCAGGAGCTTGGCGAGCTCAGCGGCCTCGAGAACGGTGAGGGCCGAGAGGTCGTCGACGATCTTCTGCAGGTCAGCCATTGATGTAGTCCTTTAGTGTGGTTCGGTTCGAAACCAGGTTGTGAGTGTTTGCGAAGGGCGTCAGGCCGCTTCGCCCTTTGAGGCATGAGCCTGAATGACGCGCGCGACCTTGGCCGCGGGTGCGTTGGCGAGCTGGGCCAGCTTGGTCGCCGGAGCCTGGATCAGGCCGACGAGCTTGCCGCGCAGTTCGTCCAACGACGGCAGCGAGGCGAGCGCCTTGACGCTGTCGACATTCAGGACGGTTTTACCCATGGAGCCGCCGAGGATGACGAACTTCTCGTTCGCCTTGGCGAATTCCATGGCAACCTTGGGCGCCGCGACAGGATCGTTTGAAGTTGCGATCACGGTCGGCCCCTTCAACAGGGGGCCGATGCCGACGACGTCCGTGCCTTCAAGAGCAATTTTGGCGAGACGGTTCTTCGAGACCTTCACCGACGCGCCAGCCTGCTTCATCTGCATGCGCAGCTTCTGCATCTGGGCCACGGTAAGGCCGGAATAGTGAGCGACGACCGCGACGCCCGTGGTCTTGAAGACCTCGTGCAGTTCCTCGACCGCCTCTTTCTTTGCCGCTCGTTCCACAGCAAGCTCTCTCCGGTTGGCGGCCTTCGCCCGAAAGCGGGACCGCCGGGTTAAACCCGCCGCCCCACCAAACCCGACCTCTGGACGCTAGAACCCATGAGGACACGTCAGGCAGCGCGACGATGAATAGCCTGCCCTTCCCAAGGCCTCTCGGCCCGGGGAGTGTCGAGGTTCGAACCAAACCTGCATGCCAGTGCGGCCAGCGCAGTGGACATGCCGAAATCCGGTTTTCACCCGTCTATGCAGGCCATACGATTAAGCCATTGAGGAAGTTGAACTTCCGCGCCGGCGCCTGCAGTCTCGGACAGGATTCGAGGGATCGGCGGACCGACCTCCCCTGCGGCATTTTCGAGAGCAGAAAGATCCTTCTTCCTTCCGAGAAATCCAAACGGATATCCTCAAAAGGAATGCTGGCTCCCTAGGCTTTCGGAATGCGCGCACGGACGCGCCAGCAACAGCCAGCCCGCCCGGAAGCCGGTTCTTTAACGGGTCGATGACGACTTGCCAAGACCCCCGAGAGCAATTTTCGCACCAATTAGGTGGCCCGCGCCTCGGGTGCAGGCCCTTAATGTAGCTTATGAGGTCTGCCGAGACCCCGATACCGCATAAGGCAGCTTCTCACCCGCGAAGAAGGCCGTGAGATTGGCCACCACGCAGGCCTGCATCGCGACATGCGATTCCCGCGTGTTGCCCCCGATATGGGGCGTCACCACCACATTGGGTAGCGCGGTCAGTTCATCCGGAACATGAGGTTCGGTCTCGAACACGTCGAGCCCGGCGCCTGCGATGACGCCTTCCTTCAGCGCAGCCAGCAGCGCCTGTTCGTCGATCACGGAGCCACGCGAGATGTTGACGATATGGCCGTCGGAACCGAGCTTCTTGAGCAGCTCCGCATCGACGACATGCGTGGTCTCGGCGCTGGCGCGGACGGCGATCATCAGCACGGTGCACCATTCGGCGAGCGCATCGAGGCTTGGGAAGTATTGATAAGGCAGTTCGTCGTAGCGGGTGCGGTTGAAATAGCCGACCTCGGTCTCGAACGCGGCGACGCGCGCGGCGATCTTGCGGCCGATCTCGCCCATGCCGTAGACGCCGACCTTGCAGCCGGCGAGGCTCGGCGGCGGTTTCATCAGCGGTGACGGCTTGGCCCCGGCCCAGCCGCCATCGCGGACGTAAGCGTCGGCCACCATCAGCCGCCGCGTGCTCGCCAGCATCAGCATGACGGCGACATCGGCGACCGCAGCCGCGTTCGCTCCCGGGCTATTGCCGACCACAATGTTGCGCGCCGCTGCCGCCTTCAGGTCGACACCGTCATAGCCGGTGCCATAGCAGACGATCGCCCCCAGCGCCGGCAATTGATCCATCTCCGCCGCGCCGAGCGGCGTGCCGCCCGCCGTGATCAGCGCCCGCACCTGCGCCACCTCGTCCGCCGGAAACACCTCGTGCGCCGGCTTACCGGCGGTGTCGAGCAGGTCGAAGCGGTCGGCAAAGCGCTGGGTCAGGGATTTTGGCAGGCGGGAGTAGATCAGGACCTTGTCGGGCATGTCGGCGGGGACTCCAAAATGCGAAGGGCGGGATCGATGAACGATCCCGCCCTTCTAATTCTATCGCATGCTTGGCCGCTTACGCGAGCACGGTGCCCGGCTCGACCTTGACGCCCGGGCCCATCGTCGACGACACGGCGACGCGCTGGACATAGGTGCCCTTGGCGCCTGCCGGCTTGGCCTTCACGACCGCATCCGCCAGCGCCTTGATGTTCTCGACCAGCTTGTCCTCGCCGAACGAGGCCTTGCCGACGCCGGCCTGGATGATGCCGGCCTTCTCGACGCGGAACTCGACCGAGCCGCCCTTGGCACCCTTCACGGCGCCGGCGACGTCCATGGTCACGGTGCCGATCTTCGGGTTCGGCATCATGCCGCGCGGACCGAGCACCTTACCGAGACGGCCGACCAGCGGCATCATGTCGGGGGTGGCGATACAGCGGTCGAAATCGATGTTGCCGTTCTGCACCTTCTCGACCAGGTCCTCCGCGCCGACCACGTCGGCTCCGGCGGCCTTGGCCTCGTCGGCCTTGGCACCGCGGGCGAACACGCCGACGCGCAGCGTACGGCCGGTGCCGTTCGGCAGCATGACAACGCCACGGACCATCTGGTCGGCGTGACGCGGATCGACGCCGAGGTTGATCGCGACCTCGATGGTCTCGTCGAACTTCGAGGTGGCGCGTTCCTTGACCATCTTGATCGCATCAGCAAGCGGGTAGAGCTTGGTGCGGTCGACGCCCTCGCGGGCCTTCTTCAAACGCTTTCCGATAGCCATGGCAGCTTACCCCGCAACTTCCAGACCCATCGAGCGGGCGGAGCCCTCGACCATCTTCATGGCCGACTCGATCGAGTCGCAATTCAGGTCCTTCATCTTCTTCTCGGCGATCTCGCGCACCTGCGCCTTGGTCACCGCGCCGGCCTTGTCACGACCCGGGGCCTTGGAGCCCGACTGGATCTTGGCGGCCTGCTTGAGGAAGAAGGACATCGGCGGGGTCTTCATCTCGAAGGTGAAGGACCGGTCCGCGTAAATGGTGATGACCACCGGGATCGGGGTGTTCTTCTCTTCCTTCTGGGTCTGCGCGTTGAACGCCTTGCAGAACTCCATGATGTTCAGACCGCGCTGACCGAGCGCGGGGCCGATCGGAGGCGACGGGTTCGCCGCGCCGGCCGGGACCTGAAGCTTCAGGTAACCGGTTACTTTCTTTGCCATTCTGATTCTCCAACGCGTTCGCGCTTTTGCCTAATGCGAACGCACCGCCCTCTGGGCGACAAAACCCGTCGGGCGAGGTTTGGGACCGTGGTCCGGCGCGCTTTCTCCGGCTGGCAAAGCCGGTCGCGCCTCCCACGAACGAAATCGCCCCCCGATTGGGGAGCGAAGGGCGCCCGATACACGAGATCGGACGAAAAGGAAAGAGTTGAGAGCCGAGCTCCCTCCTCCCCGTCATTCCGGGGCGCCCGCGAGGGCGAGCCCGGAATCCATAGCCACAGGATGCCGTGTGGGGCACGCTGGAGCTGGCAGTTCGCCGTCCCATTCGCGCCTGGGGTTATGGATTCCGAGCTCAGCCCTGCGGGCTGCCCCGGAATGACGGCGAGAGCCTTTGACCTTAACCGACCACCTTCTCGACCTGGTTGAACTCCAGCTCGACCGGGGTGGCGCGGCCGAAGATCGAGACCGCGACCTTGAGGCGCGAA
This sequence comes from Bradyrhizobium sp. HKCCYLS2038, assembly GCF_051167655.1. NCBI lineage: Bacteria > Pseudomonadati > Pseudomonadota > Alphaproteobacteria > Hyphomicrobiales > Nitrobacteraceae > Bradyrhizobium > Bradyrhizobium sp. HKCCYLS2038. The sequence continues at coordinate 430,846 of NZ_JBNPTM010000002.1, forward strand.
CGGCCCTCGTCGATTTCCTCGACCACGCCGGAGAACGAGGCGAACGGGCCGTCGGCGACGCGGACGTTCTCGCCGATCTCGAACGACACCGACGATTTCGGCCGCTCCACGCCCTCCTGCATCTGGTTCAGGATGCGCATCGCCTCGCCTTCGGAGATCGGCATCGGCTTGTTCTCGGCGCCGAGGAAGCCGGTCACCTTGGGCGTGTTCTTGATCAGGTGAAACGCCTCGTCGGTCAGCTTCATCTTCACCAGCACATAGCCGGGGAAGAACTTGCGCTCGGCGTCAATCTTGCGGCCGCGGCGCACCTCGGTGACCTTCTCGATCGGCACCAGCACCTGCTCGAACAGGTCCTCGAGATTGCGCTGCTTGGCCTGCTCGCGGATCGACTCGGCGACCTTCTTCTCGAAGTTCGAGTAGGCGTGGACGATGTACCAGCGCTTATCGGAGCTTTGCGTTGCGGTTGCCATCAGTGGATGCCCAGCACGAGAGTGATGAGATAACGGATGATCTGATCGGCGGCGAAGAAGAAGATCGAGGCCAGCGCCACCATCACGAACACCATGATCGTGGTGATGGTGACCTCGCGACGGGTCGGCCAGGTGACCTTCGTGGTCTCCGAGCGCACTTCCTGCAGGAATTTGAACGGGCTTGTGGCCATCGTCAGGGGTCCGCGTCCGTCATCAGACGGTTGAAGAGTTTACAGGGAAAACCGAACAGCCGACCTTGGCCCATCCTCTTGTCGGAGAGATGAGCCGAATCCACGGCCTCGCTTGTTCGGGGAGTGAAAAGCCGCGCCGGATATCCGCATGTCGCGGGCCGGCTGCAGGTCGTCGATATCTACTGTCCGAACGGCCAAAGGTCAAGATATGGGCAGGCCGGGGTGTCCCGGTCATTCCCTTGGCAGCGCCGGGCCCGCCCTGTCTCACACCGGATTTTCGTGCCGCGGCAGGCCATTTCCGCACTACGGCAGGTCGAGCACTTGCCGCGACGAAATGCCCGTGACGGGGGAGTTCCTGCTCTTGCCGGGCCTGCGGCGGCCGCTCATTCTCGGCTTCACAAGAACAATCAGGAGGAAACCCATGACCTTTGCCCTGGGCAAGGGACTGACACGCGCTGCCGCGGTCAGCCTTGCTGCTCTCAGCCTTGCTGCTCTCAGTCTTGCCGCCCTCACCGCCGCCCCTGCCCGCGCCCAGGCGCCGCTCAAGATCGGCGTGCTCAGCGACTTCTCGTCGGTCTATTCGGACATCGGCGGCCAGGGCAATCTCGAGGCGACCAAGCTCGCGATCGAGGAGTTCGGCGGCACGATGTTCGGCAAGCCGATCGAGGTCATCAGTGCCGATCCGCAGAACAAGGCCGACATCGCCGCCTCGATCGTGCGCAAATGGTACGAGAACGAGGCCGTCGACATGGTCATCGACATGCCGACCTCGGCCACCGCGCTGGCCGGCATGGAGATGTCGAAGCAATTCGAGAAGCTGATGATCGTGACGGATGCCGCGAGCTCCGATATCACCGGCAAGTCCTGCTCGCCCTACACCGTGCACTGGACCTACGACACCTACGGCAATGCGCACACCGTCGGCCAGGCGATCGTCAAGAACGGCGGCGACACCTGGTTCTTCATCACCGCGGACTACCTGTTCGGCCATTCGATCGAGCGCGACACCGGCGACGTCGTGCGCGCGGCCGGCGGCAAGGTGATCGGCAGCGCCAGGCATCCGCTCAACAACCAGGACTTCTCGTCCTTCCTGCTGCAGGCGCAGGCCAGCAAGGCCAAGATCATCGGCATGGCCAATGGCGGCGGCGACACCATCACCACCATCAAGCAGGCCGCCGAGTTCGGCATCGTCGCCGGCGGCCAGAACCTCGCCGGCATCGTGATGTTCATCTCCGACATCCACAGCCTCGGCTTGAAGCTGGCGCAGGGCCTGATCATCACCGAGGCCTACTACTGGGACCTCAACGACCGCACCCGCGCCTTCGGCAAGCGCTTCTTTGACAAGATGAAGCGGATGCCGACCATGAACCAGGCGGCGACCTACAGCGCCACCCTGCACTATCTCAACGCGGTGAAAGCCGCCGGCACGCGCGACACCAAGCCGGTACTCGCCAAGATGCGCGAGACCCCGGTGCGCGACGCCTTTACCGACAACGGCGTGCTGCGCGAGGACGGCCGCATGGTGCACTCGATGTTCCTGTTCGAGGTCAAGAAGCCGGAGGAATCGAAGGCTGCGTGGGACTATTACAAGGTGCTGGCGGAGGTCCCCGGCGACCAGGTGTTCCGGCCGCTGAAGGACGGCGGGTGTCCGCTGGTGAAACCGTAAGGGTCCGTCAAAACGCGTTCGGGGCTCGCATGTCGCGGGCCCCGGCTGAACAGTCTTCGTCGATGTGTGGCTTAAGTGCTTGATCTCGCTGGCAGCTATCTCGCTGGCAGGAGTGGAGAGGCTCGAACTCCCAACCCCCGGTTTTGGAGACCGGTGCTCTACCAATTGAGCTACACTCCTAGCGAGCCGGGACTGCGTCGCCGGTTCGGGCGCTTTCAAGCATAGACCTCCCCTCCATTGCAAGGGTGCAATGGGGCAAATCGACTGGTCAGGGCACAACTTCCGCGCCAGACTTGATGCAAACCGACAACAGGACTTCAGGGAGAGCCCATGACCCCGCCGACCGCCGCCTCCAGCGCCCCGCTTGCCGCCCTCCGCTCCCTGAGCCCGCCGTTGCCAGACGACCGGCCGGAAGCGCTCGGCCTTTCCGCGTCGCGGCTGCAGCGGGCGTCGGACGCCTTCAAGCGCGAGGCCGACAAGGGAACGATCCCGGGCGCCACCCTGCTGGTCGGCCGGCGCGGCCGGATCGGCTGGTTCGACGCCATCGGCCGCCAGGCGCCCGATGCCGACACCCCGATGCGGCCCGATTCGATCTTCCGCATCTTCTCGATGACCAAGCCGATCGTCTCGCTCGGGATCATGATGCTGGTCGAGGACGGCGACCTGCTGCTGTCCGATCCGGTCGCCAAGTTCATCCCGGAATTCGCCGACCAGAAGGTCGGAGTCGACAACGGTGGCAAGCTCGAGCTCGTCCCGGTCGTCCAGCCGATGACGGTGCAGGACCTGCTGCGCCACACCTCGGGCCTTGCGTATGAGCACACCGGCACCGGGCCGGTGCACCAGTTGTACCAGCAGTCGCGGGTGCGCAGCCGCAAGATCACGAACGCAGAGCACGCGACCATCGTGGCCGGCCTGCCGTTGATCTGCCAGCCCGGCGCCGAATTCAACTACAGCCGCTCGACCGACATCCTCGGGCGAATCATCGAGGTCGTCGCGGGTCAGGCGCTCGGCGCCTTCCTCGCCGAGCGCATCCTGTCGCCGCTCGGCATGAACGAGACCGCCTTCTTCACCAGCGAGGCCAATGCCGGTCGGCTCGCCGAGCCGTTCGCCAAGGATCCGTGGACCGGCGAGGCGGTCAACCTGTTCAAGATGACCGAGCAGCCGGTGATGGAATCCGGCGGCGGCGGCCTGGTGGCGACCACGATGGATTACGCCCGGTTCTGCGCCATGCTGCTCAACAAGGGCAGCCTCGATGGCAACCGGCTGGTCGGCCGCAAGACGCTCGAGCTGATGGCCTCCGACCATCTCGGTCCTCACGTCAAGACGCAGGGCACGCTGCTGTCGCCCGGCCACGGCTTCGGCCTCGGCTTCGCCGTGCGCCGCGACGCCGGCATCGCCCCCTTCCCCGGCTCGCCCGGCACCTTCTTCTGGAGCGGCATCGCCGGCACCTTCTTCTGGATCGATCCGAAGGAGGAACTGTTCTGCGTGTTCATGGCCCAGGCCCCGGGGCAACGCGACTACCTCCGCACTTTGGTGCGTGACGTGGTGTACGCGGCGGTGGAGTGAGGGCGCATACTCTCTCCGTCGTCATGCCCGGGCTTGACCCGGGCATCCACGTCGTTCCGCATATGCCGCTCGACGTGGATGGCCGGGACAAGCCCGGCCATGACGGAGAACTGGGAGACGGCATCGACCTCAACTGATCGTCGCGCCGCCGTCGATCACCATGGTCTGGCCGGTCATGAAGTTGCCGGCGGCGGACCCCAGGAACACCGCGGCGCCGGCGATCTCATCGGGGATGCCGATGCGCAGCAGCGGCGAGCGCGCGGTCGAGGCTTTCAGGTTGTCCGGATTGTCCCACAGCGCCTTGGCAAAGTCGGTCTTGATCAGGCCGGGCGCGATGCAGTTCACGCGCACATTGTGCGGGCCGTATTCACAGGCGAGGTTGCGCGCCAGCTGCATGTCGGCGGCCTTGGAGATCGCGTAGGCGCCGAGGATGGTCGAGCCCTTCAGGCCGCCGATCGACGAGACGATGATAACAGAGCCATCCTTGCGCGCGATCATCTGCGGCACCACCATGCTGATCAGCCAGTTGTTGGCGACGATGTTGTTGTCCAGGATTTTCCGGAACTGATCGTCAGAGATGCCGGCGAGCGGCCCGTAATACGGGTTCGACGCGGCGTTGCAGACGAGAACGTCGATCTGGCCGTAGATGCGGTTGGCCTCGTCGACGAGGTTCTGCAGGTTCTCCTTGCTGGAGATGTTGGCCGCAACGGCGGCCGCCGTGCCCTTGCCGAACCGCTCGTTGATCTCCTTGGCAACGGCCTCGCAGACATCAGCCTTGCGCGACGAGATCACCACCTTGGCGCCGTGCTCGGCCATGCGCTCGGCAATGGCCAGCCCGATGCCGCGGGTCGATCCGGTGATGACGGCCACCTTGCCGGTCATGTCGAACAGGGTCATGGGGAGTTCCTCCTAGCTATTAGTTGTCATTGACTCGAAATTCGCACGGCAAGGTCGGTGACGCGTCTCTACGGTGCCAATATTTGCGCCCTCTCCCCTTGTGGGAGAGGGCATGCAGGACAGCGCCGCAAACCCGGTTGGGTGAGGGGTATGTCTCCACAGGCACCATCTTCGCGGAGAGAGACCCCTCACCCGGTATGACCGCGCTGTGGGCGGTCATACCCCCCTCTCCCACAAGGGGAGAGGGTGCACCGCCCGTGTGGCGAGATGTCATCAGATCATGTCTAGAGAACATCGACCAACCCGCCCCACTTTCACGCCAGCTTGCTCGTCGTCACCTCCGGCCCGGCCGGCTGATGCATCGCCTGGTGGGCGGCGTCGGCGATCCAGGGCTGCTGATTGACCATCGGCAGGCGCCATGAGCTGACATCTCCGCTCACGATGTGATCGAGCCGGGTCACCGAGCAATTGTCGATGTCGAAGGCCAGGCCCTTCTCGACGAGGCCGCCGAGCGCGAGCCCAACCGCGGCCTTGATGGTGCCGCCATGGCCGACCGCGATCACGTCGCGGCCGGCTTCCGCCATCGTGATGCGCGCGATCGCCGCCGTGACGCGGGTGTAAAGATCCATGTAGCTCTCGCCGCCCGGCGCCGGCACGTCGATGTCGGCGAACCAGTTGCTGCCGGCGGGACGGCTCGCCAGGAACGCGGCACGGTTCATGCCCTGCCATTGCCCGAGATGCTGCTCGGCAAAGGCGGCCTCCTTGATCATGTCAGCAGGGCGCGGGAAACCGGCCTCCCAGATCGCCTCCGCGGTCTGGTGCGTGCGCATCAGGCTGCTCGCATACCACACCGCGCTGCGCGGCAGGATCTTGGCCACCGCCTCGAACACCTCGCGATCCCCAGTGTCGCAGGCGATGTCGGACTGGCCGTAGATGTTGCCGCCGTCGTTGCGGACCGGCGCATGGCGCACCCACCACCAGCGCGTGGTGACGACCGGAGGCTTCGTTGCATCAGCTGACATCGCGTAACCCTTCCCTCCGCAGCTGTCTCGCTGTACGTGAGGAGCCAGCCCGTCTCAAGCAGCTCCGCACGTTCAGCACGTTTGAAACGACGTTTGAATTCCGTTCCGCGGCACGCAGCTGATCACAAATCGAACAGGAGGAAACATGGGCCGCCTCGAAGGCAAATCCGTCATCATCACCGGCGCCGGCAGCGGCATCGGCCGCGCCGCTTCCTTGATGTTCACGAAAGAAGGCGCGCGACTGATTGCAGTCGATCGCAGCGAGGCCGTCAAGGAGACGGTCGAGATGGTGAAGCAGCAGGGCGGCATTGCCGAAGCGGTCATCGCCGATGCCGGCTCCGAGGCCGACGTCTCGGGCTTCATCGATCGCGCGGTCGCGACCTACGGCAAGCTCGACGTGATCTGGGCCAATGCCGGCATCTCCGGCGGGCTGAAGCCGATCGCCGAGCAGACTGTCGAGCACTGGCAGGAGATCCTGCGCATCAACCTGATCGGCCCGTTCCTCGCGGTGAAGCACGCGATGCCGCACATGGTGCGGCAGCAGCGCGGCGCCATCGTCTGCACGGCCTCTGTCGCCGGGCTGAAATCCGGCGCCTCGGGCCATCCCTATGCGGCCAGCAAGGCCGGCGTGATCAGCCTGGTGCAGACGACGGCCTACTCGCTGTCCGGCACCGGCGTGCGCATCAACGCCGTCTGTCCCGGCCTGATCGAGACCGGCATGACCAAGCCGATCTTCGACGGCGCCAAGGAGCGCGGCACCGAAGGCAAGATCGGCCAGCTCAACCCGCTGAAGCGCGCCGGCCAGCCGCACGAGATCGCCGCCATGGCCCTGTTCCTCGCCAGCGACGAAGCCTCCTACGTCAACGGCCAGGCGTTTCCAGTGGATGGTGGCCTGACGGCGTCGATGCCGTATGCGGGGAAGCCGATTTAGGCGGACCGCCGCACCAAACACCGGTGTCGTCCCGGCGAACGCCGGGACCCATAACCACCGGCCGGAAAGAGGCAGGCAACTGACAGCAACGTCCCCCGCGAGATCACGCGGTATGGGTCCCGGCGTTCGCCGGGACGACAGCTGTTGTTGCCGCGCGACTCCGGCTCCTTGACCACGACTGCGCGCCACCCCCTCCGGTGTCGTCCCGGCGAACGCCGGGATCCATACCCCCAGGGAGCGGTTTGAGGCAGGCTGACAATTGGCTTTTTGCCCAACACATCTGCTGCGGCGTATGGATCCCGGCTCTGCGCACCGCCAGCGCGTTCGCGCTGTCGATGCTTGGCCGGGATGACAGTGTTTGTTGTGACCGTCATCGCGAGCACAGCGGCGCGATCCAGAGTCGTCGCCTTCTTCCTGGATTACCTCCACCGTCGCCCTTCGGGCCATGGTGGACAAGCTGCAGCGCTCGAAATGACGGAGTCCAAACATGCGTATTCATTCCCGCGGCGCATCTACGTCCGAGTGCTGCTGAATTCACCGCTCTCTCCAATCAGAGAGCGCAGGGAAGGCCAGGCGTCGGCTGACGCCTGCGGCCCGCCTGCGAAGAAAATGCAGGCGGCAGGTACCACAGGTGCAGCCGAGAAACGCCCGGCCTTCCCTGCGCGATGGTCTTAACGCTTACTTCGCGCTCTCCCCGGGGACCGGCTTGATTGCCCCCGTCATCGACACAGCGCAGGAGCGCTCGCGTCAACTTGACCTCGGCACCGGGAGGTCAGGACCACACGACTTCGCGTCCACGCATCGCCGTTCGTCCGCACACCCGAAGGGCATGCTGCGGCAATCCGCGGCCACCGCCTCCCCGCCTCGCGTGTCGTGACGATCGCGCGCAACGCCTCTCTTCGGTGAGACGGGATGGCGCAAGCAAATCATGAATGCCGAAAAAACGAAAGACAAATCTTCCGTCCGCATGGGGTGGATCGGATGATCCCATTGATCACGCTGGCGAAGATTTTTCCTGGCGACCACGGTTTTCAGGCATCGCGGTCCCTCGACGCGACAACGACGACGCATTCACCAGGACATACCGATTTGCCCGACGGGCGCCATCGACTTCGCGAAGCGGCCATCGCGAAGCGCCAGCCTGGCCAGCGTCGGGCAACATCGCGAGAGATGGCCAAGTCGTCGATGCCCATTCTGAGCCACGTCTCGCGGTTGCTGGCGCTGGTGCCACCGCCATCGTATCGTGACGAGACGCCCCGCCCGAACTCACACGATGACATCGGATCAGAATTCCACTTCCCGCCTGCCGCTGTGGCCCACGATCCGCCGCAGCTATGCGAGCTATGTGTTCGGCTTCGGCGCGATCCTGCGGATCGCCTGGCCGTGGCTCGTGGTGTGCGCGCTGCTGCCGGCACCGGCCATGGCGTTGCGGATGGCCGGGCTGTTCGGACCGGCGGGCACGACTGCCGTCACTGTCGCAGAGCACCTCGTGGTGGTTTTTGCGGGATTCAGCATCGCCGTTGCCTGGCATCGCCATCTGATCCTGGACCAGGCAGCGGCCGCGAGCGTCGGCAACGTCCTCAGCAGCAATCTCTGGCGCTTCACGGCGGCGGCCGTGCTCATGGGCCTGTTGGCGTGGCTCCCCATGCTGCTGACGGCTCTGCTCCCGGAGCCCCGCGTCCCGGTTTCTTTAACAGGAGAAGAGTGGATCACGTTCGCGCTACCTGCCCTGCTGGTCAGGCTGGTGATCGTTGCGCTGATCTGCCGCCTATGTCTGGCGATGCCAATGAACGCCATCAATGCCCACGGCTTCGGCCTGACGGCATCATGGCGAGCCACCCGCGGCCCCCTCCTGCGCATCATGCTGTGCATCGCAGCCTGCGTGCTGCTGCCATACACGGTGCTCGGCCACGTCCAGACCATGATCTATCGCGCCATCCTCATCCAGGACTCCGTCCCCGTGTTGCCGTCGATGCAGACGCTCCTCCTGCTGCAGGGCGCCACCAACGTCATTCACCTGCTGATCGTCCCGCTCGCGGCCAGTTTCCTGTCGATCGCTTATCTGCAGCTCGGTCCAGCCCGCGGCAATATCGGCGGCTGATCGACGGCCGTCATCGAACGTCGCCGAAGAGCGCCTCGCTCAAGAGCTCCGCACCCAACAACCACCGCCGATCTGTGCCCGGCCGGCCGACGGGGCGCGGCACGTCGCAGCGGGCGACGATCCGGTTCAAGCGTGCGGTCCGTGCGGAGCGGGATTTTTCGGCTGCCATTCTTCGAACCAGCTGCTCCGAGGCCTCGTCGAACCTCGCAAGCGGACCATTCCGGCTTCGCCAAACGAAGGATGGAAGACATGTCAGGACTATCGAAACTGGCCCTGCTCGCCTTGGTCGGAGCCGCAGCCACCGCCGCGGCCGTGACCAGCGCCGGCGCGCGCGAGATGCAGTTGTGGCGTTGTGAGGTCGTGTCGTGGGGGGCGTGCGGAACGATCGAAACGCCGCAACAGGTCGCGCGTCGCCATCGGGACACCTCGCCCACCTACATGAAGCAGAGCGATCCGCGCTATAACAGCGCGATGACCATGGCGGGTGGAGGCGGCGGCGGTGGAGGCGGTGGTGGCGGCGGCGGCCGCTGAGCCACGACGGTGGCGGAATGCCTCACGACTTGCCCGGATGGGCGCAAACGACATCCGGGCTTCTTCGCTGGCGGGACGGCTGCCCCCGCAAGTCGTTTCCGCCGGCGCACAAGTCGCTCATGCCGGCGACGGCGCGGCTACACCGCGCCCGCCTTCTGCGCGTAGGCCCAGGCCTGCTTGGTCATCGGCACCATGCGCTTGACCGACTCGATCGCCTTGTCGTTGGCGGCGGTGCCGTCGCGGATGCGGCCGATGATGCCCTGGAGAATGCCGGCGAGGCGGAACAGATTGTAGGCGAAGTACCAGTTGAGGTCGGGCATGTCAGTGCCGGTGACGCCGCCGTAGATCGCCGCGGCCTCGTCGAGGGTCGGAATGTTCAGCGCCTTGAGGTCGACACCGTCGAGGCCGGGCATGATCCACTGCATCAAGAGATAGGTGAAATCGGCCATGGGATCGCCGAGCGTCGACAGCTCCCAGTCGAGCACCGCGATGACGCGCGGCTCTGATGCATGGAAGATCATGTTGTCGAGCCGGTAGTCGCCATGCACGATCGAGACGCGCTGCTGCGTCGGCAAGGTGCGCGGCAGCCATTCGATCAGCTTTTCCATCTCCGGCAGGTGCTCGGTTTCCGAGGCGCGGTACTGCTTGGTCCAGCGGTCGACCTGGCGGGCAAAGTAGTTGCCGGGCTTGCCGAAATCCGCAAGGCCAATGGCGGCGGGATCGTAGGCGTGCAGCTTCGCCAGCGTCTCGATCTTGCTGGTGAAGATGGCGCGGCGCTCGGGGGCTACGACATTTGGCAGGGTCGGATCCCAGAACACCCGGCCCTCCTCCATCGACATGATGTAGAAAGCCGAGCCGATGACGCCGTCGTCGGTGCACAGCGCGTAAGCCTTGGCGACCGGAAAGCCCTGCTTGCCGAGCGCGGCGATGACGCGGAATTCGCGATCGACCGCATGCGCCGAGGGCAGCAGCTTGCCGAACGGTTTTCGCCTGAGCACATAGGAGCGCGATGGCGTGTTTAGCCGGTAGGTCGGGTTGGACTGGCCGCCCTTGAACTGCAGCACCGTCAGCGGGCCGGCATAGCCCTCGACATGCTCGGCCATCCAGGCGGCAAGCTTGGCCTCGTCCAGGCGATGCCGCTCCTCGACCGGCTTGGTGCCGGAAAAGTCTTCGTCTTTTCTCACGCCGTCGGCCACGACGAGGCTCCTTTGGTCGTATTGAATGCGTAGGGTGGGCAAAGCGCAGCGTGCCCACCGTCTTGCTGCGAGATCAAGAATGGTGGGCACGCAACCGACTGCGCGCTTCGCGCACAGCCGGATGCTTTGCCCACCCTACGAACCTACGCTCAGTGGCGCGGCTCGTTGGCGTATTTCTTCATCTCGAGCCGGGCGATGGCACGGTTGTGCACCTCGTCCGGGCCGTCGGCAAGCCTGAGCGTGCGTATGCCGGCGTAGTCCTTGGCAAGACCCGCATCATCCGACACGCCGGCGCCGCCGTAGGCCTGGATGGCGTCGTCGATGATCTTCAGCGCCATGTTCGGCGCTGCGACCTTGATCATGGCGATCTCGCCCTGCGCGGTCTTGTTGCCCACCTTGTCCATCATGTCGGCGGCCTTGAGGCACAGCAGCCGGCACATCTCGATATTGGTGCGGGCCTCTCCGATGCGCTGCTCCCACACCGAATGCTCGATGATCTTCTTGCCGAAGGCGGAGCGCGTCATCAGCCGGCGCACCATCTTCTCCAGCGACTCCTCGGCCTTGCCGATGGTGCGCATGCAGTGATGGATACGGCCCGGACCGAGACGGCCCTGCGCGATCTCGAAGCCGCGGCCCTCGCCGAGCAGGATGTTCTCCTTCGGCACGCGGACGTTCTCGAGCAGCACCTGGGCGTGGCCGTGCGGCGCGTCGTCGAAGCCGAACACCGGCAGCATCTTCTCGACCTTGATGCCGGGGGTGTCGAGCGGCACCAGGATCTGCGACTGCTGCTGATGCTTGGCGGCTGCGAAATCGGTCTTGCCCATCAGGATCGCGATCTTGCAGCGGGGATCGCCGACGCCCGACGACCACCATTTGCGGCCGTTGATGACGTAGTGATCACCGTCGCGATCGATGCGGGTCTCGATGTTGGTGGCGTCGGAGGAGGCCACAGCCGGCTCGGTCATCAGGAAGGCCGAGCGGATCTCGCCGTCCATCAAGGGGCGCAGCCATTTGCGCTTCTGCTCCTTGGTGCCGTAGCGGATGAACACCTCCATGTTGCCGGTATCCGGCGCCGAGCAGTTGAACACTTCGGAGGCCCAGGAGATGCGGCCCATCTCCTCCGACAGCAGCGCGTATTCGAGATTGCTCAGGCCGGCGCCGCGGAACTCGTCGTCCTCGTGCGGTGACGGCGGCATGAACATGTTCCAAAGGCCTTCCGCCTTCGCCTTCGCCTTCAGGTCCTCGAGGATCGGGATCACCTTCCAGCGATCGCCCTCGGCGTCCTGCTGCTTGTAGATCGGCACCGCCGGGCGGACATGCTTGGTCATGAAGCTGCGAACGCGCTCCAGCCATTCCTGCTGCTTCGCCGACATCGTGAAGTCCATGGGACTCTCCTTGAGCGTTTCCTCGAACGTGTTTTGGCCGCAGTGTCGATCCACCCGCCGCGTCAGCGCAAGAGTGATCTTGCGCGGCACGATTTCGCGGGCCCCGTCGCTGCAGCGCCGAAATGTCGCCCCGCGGAAGCACCACGATTGACATTCCGGCCGTCTCAAACAATAGTTTCATACAATTGTTTGAAACGCAACTCCCCTGGGGACGGCATGGCCACCGATCAGACCCGGACTGCGATCCTCGTCGCCGCCGAGCGGCTCTACGCCGAGCGCGGCTTTTCCGATGTCACGCTGCGCGACATCGTGGCCGAGGCCAACGTCAACCTCGCCGCGGTCAACTACCATTTCGGCTCCAAGGACGAGCTGATCGCCGAATTGTTCGTGACGCGCTCGATCGCGCTGAACCGCGAGCGGCTGCACGCGCTGCGCGCGGCGGAGGATAAAGGCGGCGGCAGCGCCGAGATCGGCGCCATCCTGCGCGCGCTCGTCGCGCCGATCCTGCGCGGCTGCCTCGGGCCGGAGAACCAGCGCTCGCCGGTGGCGCAGTTCATGATCCGCGCCTCGATCGAATCGGTGCCGCCGATCCGCCGCATCAAGAACAAGGAGATCGACCATCTGCGCAAATTCGCCGCGGCGATGGCGCGCGCATTGCCGGACAGCTCGGAGGTCGACCTGTTCTGGGGGCTGCATTTTGCGCTGGCGATGGCGCATCACACGATCCGCGAGAGCGAGCGGCTGACCAAGCTCTCGGATGGCCAATGCGATCTCGACGATGTCGAGGATGTGATCGACCGCGTGGTGCGCGGGGCCGTGCTCGGCTTGACCACGCGCGATCAGGCGGCAAAGTCACCGGCCAGGGTCGGCGCGCGCGCGGCGCGCTAGCCTTCGCATCGGAGACGGAGCCGGCAGATGACGCAGCGTCCGCAATTCGCCCTCGCCTTCGCCGCCGCAGCGCTCGCGCTGCTGACGGCCAGCGAGTCTGCGCTGGCGCGCGGCGCCGCCGCCAATATCATGAACTCGCCCGGCTATCAGCGCCGCCTGCAGGAATCGCGGCAGCAACTGGGGGCGCCGCCGCCTGCGCCGTTGGTGGCAGAGCCTCGGCATCACCGCCCCAAAGCGAAGCGGCACCATCGCCGCCACAACTAGAGGCACACTCTCTCCACGAGTCGTCCCGGCGAACGCCTGGACCCATACCGCGTGATCCGTCTTGAGGCACGCGGGGAGAGATCGAGACTCAATACTGCGGCCGGTGGTTATGGGTCCCGGCGTTCGCCGGGACGACACTGGAGAGTGTCGCAACCGATGGTGCGCTACACCACGCCCTGCTGCTTCAGCGCCGCGATCTTCGCCGCGTCATAGCCCAGCCCCGACAGCACGTCCTGCGTATGCTCGCCGAGCAGCGGCGGGGCGCGGTAGTCGGTGATCGGCGTGCCCGAGAAGGTCAGCGCGTTGCGGATCACCGACAGCTGCGGCTCGAACGGGTGCTCGACCTTGACCTCCATGCCGCGCGAGCGGACGTGCGGATCGGCGAAGACATGGGCGAAATCGTTGACGGGGCCGCAAGGCACGCCCGCCTTCTCCAGCTCCTCCAGCCAATGCGCGACCGAGTTCTTCAGGAACAGGCCGGCGAAAACAGCCATGATCTCCTTGCCGTTGACGACGCGGTCGTTGTTCTTGAGGAACTTCGGATCGGTGGCGAGCTCCGGCGCCCCTAAAACGGCGCAGGTGCGCGCGAACTGCGCGTCGTTGCCGACCACCAGCATCAATTCGCCGTCGGTGCAGCGGAACACGCCGGCCGGCATGCCGCCATTGCCCCAGGTGCCGCGGCGCGGCGGCGACTTGCCGTTGACCAGGAAGATCTGGGCGTAGTGCGACAGCGAGGCGATCACGGTATCGAACAGGCAGACGTCGACGTGCTGGCCGCCGCCGCCATTGACGTCGCGGTGATACAGCGCCGACAGGATGCCGATCGAGGTGTTCATGCCGGTCATGTAGTCGACGATCGACGGGCCGACCTTCATCGGCCCCGCCCCCGGCTCGCCGTCCATGTGGCCGGTGACGCTCATCAAGCCGCCCATCGCCTGGAAGATCGCGTCATAGCCGGCGCGCGGTGAATACGGGCCGGTCTGGCCGAAGCCGGTGACCGAGCAATAGATCACATCCGGATTGACCGCCTTGATGGCCTCGTAATCCAGGCCATAGCGCTTGAGATCGCCGACCTTGTAGTTCTCCATGAAGACGTCGCAGTCCTTGGCCAGCGCGCGGATGATCTCCTGCCCTTCGGGGCTCGCGATGTTGACCGTGACCGACTTCTTATTGCGGTTGGCGCAGATGTAGAACGAATTGTTGTTGTTGGCCTTGCCGTCTGGGTCCTTGAGGTAGGGCGGCCCGAAGGCGCGCGCATCGTCGCCGGTGCCCGGGCGCTCGATCTTGATCACCTCGGCGCCGAGATCGGCCAGCATCTGGGCGGACAACGGTCCGGCCAGCACGCGGGTGAGGTCGAGAATCTTGATGCCAGACAGCGGCAGGGCCGACATGGAGTTCCTCCGGGGGCTTATTCCTTGTGGCGGATTGTGCCTAACGAGGGCGCCGCCTGTCACCCGCGTACACCATTTCGCGGCTTCGAGCACTGCGCTGGCGGCATGCCGCCTTGCCGTAGCGGCCCGGGAGGCCGGAGCACGCGGCTGCCGCTCCAAATGACGGCGTCATTCCGGGGCGTGCGCAGCACGAGCCCGGAATCCATCGGGCGACAGAACGCGCGGAGCAATGGATTCCGGGCTCGCGCTTACGCGCGCCCCGGAATGACAGCGGTGGTGGGGCGGGCGGCGATGGCCGCCAGTTCCGCCGGCATGAGCGCCGACTTTCTTGCTTCGTTTTGTGTGCGGCCGGACTCCAGACACATCCGGAAACAGGGAACAAGCAGCCGTTAAGCATCACGATCGCACCTGGAGGCAGGTTTGATGTCGCAACACCGGAGCATGCCATGACGTCGATCTCTGCCTCCTCCATGAGCGGCTTTTCGCCGCTCGACCTGCTCAAGCAGGAACTGACCAAGGAAGTCTCGGCCGGCAAGGTCAGCGCGACCGACCAGACCGCGCTGTCATCGGCGCTCGACGACATCGACTCAGCATTGAAGGGCGGCGGCAGCAGCTCGTCGTCTTCGTCGAGCGCCAGCACGCCGCCCTCGCCCAAGGAGATGCAGTCGAAGATCGACGATCTGATCCAGAGCGAGGTCGACAGCGGCAAGCTCACCTCCGACCAAGCGAGCGAGCTGAAGAACGTATTCGCCAACGCCTTCTCCGGCGGCCCCGGTGGCGCGGGTGGCGCCGGCGGTCCACCGCCCGGTCCGCCGCCGAGCGACGACTCGAGCAGCGACACCACCTCGAGCACCTCGTCGTCGTCATCATCGTCGTCCTCCGCGTCGCAAGTGGAGGAGTTGCTGAAGAAGCTGCTCGAGGCGCTGCAGAGCTCGAACAGCACGACGTCGTCCTACAGCGCCAGCGGCAGCAGCTCATCGAGCTCGAGCAGCAAGTCGCTGGTGGTGGATTTCTCGGCCTGATCCTGACGTCCTTGAATTGGTGCCGTGGTCCCCTGCCGCGGCACCGAAGCGTCCGGCCGGCATGCTTCCCAGCCCCCGGCCGGGCGCTCATTCTCACTCCGGCGCGTTGAACGTCCGGGCGAAATACACCGGTGCCGCCGCCGGCTTGAGACGATAGAGCTGCGCCGGCCGGTTCGGGCCCTTGCGCATCCTGTCGGTTGGCTCGATCAGGTCGGCCGACAGCATGCGGGTACGGAAGGCGCTCTTCTCCAGCGGACGATCGAGCACGATCTCATAGGTCCGCTGCAGCTCGGGCAAGGTGAACTCCGCGGGCATGAGATAGGCCGGCAGCGAGGTGTACTCGACCTTGTTGCGCAGCCGCTGCACGGCCGCCTGCAGGATCTCCTGATGGTCGAAGGCAAGCTTCGGCTTCACACTGGGGCCTTCGAGTGGAAACCATTGCGCATCGGCCGCGAGCGACGCGTCAGCGCCTGACGCTGACACCAGCGCGAAATAAGCATGCGTCGCCGACCAGCCACGCGGATCGCGCGTGGCACTGCCCCAGCTGCCGAGCTGCTCGAGATAGGGACTGACCACGCCGGTCTTCTCGGCGAGCTTGCGGCGGGCGCAGGCTGCGAGATCGGCATCCTTGTCGACGTCGACGAAGCCGCCCGGGAGCGCGAACGCGTCCGGGAACGGCTCGCCTTCGCCGTGACCCCGGCGCACCAGCAGCACGTGCAACGCCTCCTGCCGGATCGTGAAGATGACGATGTCGACCGTTGTCAGGGGCCGCGGGAAATCCAGCCCGCTCCGCTTCAACGCGGCCCTGCCCCCCGCGCCGACGCCCTGTCCCTGCCGTCCTGCCATACCGTCCGCCCTCTGCCCCGTCCCTGCCGATTTTGCCCCTTGACACTAGCACACTTAGTTGTACTGTCCAACTTACTTAGTTGGCGTGACACACTTATAGACCAGAACGACAGGAGGCCGCCATGTTCGGCATTCGCTTCATCAAGGCTCAGCCCACCACCTATCTGTTGAAGTACCGCGCCGGCAGCGTGGTCGAGGAAGGCGCTGGTCTCTCGACCTTCTATTATGGGCCGGCCACCTCGCTGGTCGCGATCCCCATCGGCAGCCGCGACGCCAGCTTCATCTTCCAGCAGATCGCCCGCGACTTTCAGACGCTGACGATCCAGGGCCAGGTCACCTACCGCATCGGCGAGCCGAAGAAGGCGGCGGCGATGCTGAACTTCACGCTCAAGCGAGACGGCAAGACCTACGAATCCGATGACCCGGAGGAGCTGCCGCAGCGCGTGCTCGGCGCCGTCGAGGTGCTGGCGCAGCAGGCGGTCAAGGACATGACGCTGAAGGAAGCGCTGCGCGCCTCCGACCGCATTGCTGAGGCGATCGCGACCGGAATGCAGCGCCGCGCCGACATCGATGCGCTGGGCCTGGAGATCCTGGGCGTCGCCGTGCGCGCGGTGAAGCCGACGCCGGAGACCGCCAAGGCGCTGGAGGCCGAAGCGCGCGAGGCGATCCTGAAGACGGCTGACGAGGCCATCTTCGCGCGGCGCAATTTTGCGGTCGAGCGCGAGCGCGCCATCCGCGAGAGCGAACTGGATACCGAGATCGCGGTCGAGCAGAAGAAGCGTTCGATCCGCGAGACGCAGATGGATGCGGAGGCCAGCGTCGCGGCGAAAAAGAATGAGCTGCGCGAGGCCGGCATGGTCGCCGACATCGGGCTGGAGGCCAAGCGCAAGGATTTCGTGGCGCTGAATGCAGCCAACACCCGCACACTCGCCGATGCGGAAGCCTATCGCGTCGGCGCGCTGATGAAGATCTTCGAGGGCGTCGACACCCGCGTCATCCAGGCGCTGGCCGCGACCGGCATGCAGCCGGGCCAGTTGATCGCGCAGGCGTTCTCCGGCCTCGCCGAAAAGGCCGAGAAGATCGGGCAGCTCAACGTCTCGCCGGAGCTGCTGAACAGCCTGATGCAGAAGCCCGCGGAGGCCGCCCGTGTCCGGCAATGACCGCAAGGTGGTGCTGGTCGTCAGGAGAACGCGGCTGGAAGAGTTGATCGCAAAATTCCTCACCGCGGACCAGGCCCGCTTCTATGTCGAGCATCTCGGCGCCGACTTCTCCGACTACGAACGCGAGCACGCGGCCTACCGGGCCGCGCGCGCAACGGCGACGCAGACGCTGGAGCGCTTGGGCCGCTACCAGATCGTCGACCGCGGCTTCCTGCCGAACTTCATCTTCGGCCCGGCCGACATCGTCGCCGCGCTCGGCCCCGACGGCCTCGTCGCCAACACCATGAAATATCTCGACGGTCAGCCGCTGCTCGGGCTCAACCCGGATGCCCAGCGCCATGACGGCGTGCTGCTGCCGTTCGCGCCGGCCGATCTTGCGTCGCTCCTGCCCGAGGTCGCCGCCGACAAGCGCGCGGCGAAGGCGGTGACCATGGCGCGCGCGAGCCTCGCCGACGGCCAGGTGCTGCATGCCGTCAACGACCTCTTCATCGGCGCGCGCACGCATGTGTCGGCGCGCTACGAGATCGCGACGCGCGACGTCCATGAGCGGCAATCCTCCAGCGGACTGATCGTGGCAACCGGCCTCGGCTCGACCGCCTGGTTCAAGAGCATCGTCACCGGCGCGCTCGCCATCGCCGGCAGCTATGGCAGCCATGGCGATGCCGACTACACCGCCCTGCCCTGGGACGCCCGCGCCTTGCGCTTCGCCGTGCGCGAACCGTTCCCGAGCCGGACGTCGCAGGTCTCGCTGGTCTGCGGCGGCCTCGCCGGCGCCGAGACGCTGCGGCTGCGTTCGCTGATGCCCGAGAACGGTTTGATCTTCTCGGATGGCATCGAGGCGGACAATCTCGATTTCAATGCGGGGACGGAGGCCGTGATTGGGATTGCGGAGCGTCAGGGGCGATTGATCGTATAGTCCCTCCCTGCAGGTGCTTCCCCCATGGCGCACCATGCTCTCACAGCGTCATTGCGAGCGCAGCGAAGCAATCCAGAGTCCCGCCCACCACCCTGGATTGCTTCGCTGCGCTCGCAATGACGGTGGAGAGACGGTCGCCACCCCGCAGCGCGGGACTTGTCGAGCCTGGTCTGCTAGGCTCGAAGGAAGCACGAGTATTTCAGTGCGGAGTCGCGGCCGTGACATCACTTTCTCACAGAGGCATTCTCGCGGTGGCGGGGCTCGCGCTGGCTTCGCTTTGGGGCGTCTTGATATGGCCTGCGGTGGACAGGCCGACGAAGGCCTGGAAGCACGAAGGCGAGCCGGTGCCAACCATACGCCTCTTGACCGTCGTCCCCTCAAATTCTGGGGGTCGATCGGATGCTTCCGATCTGTCCTGGACGGCAGCCCATGGCTTGTTCGGTGACACCTCCAGCGATCGTAAGCCTGTGAAGACCCTCGCCATCGGACCGGGCGCCGTTCGCCCCGCAACGACGCTGCCGTAGGGTGGGCAAAGCGGCCGCCGAAGGCGGCAGCGTGCCCACCGTGGATCTGCGAGCGCGTCGGCGAGATGGTGGGCACGGCTGCGCCTTTGCCCACCCTACGGCTGTTTTTTCAAGCGGTCATTCCGGGGCATTCGCGCGCAAAATGGCGAAGCCATTTTGAAGCAGCGCGGATGAGCCCGGAATCCATAACCACGACCGGTCGTTTGTCGATAACAGACGCCACGACCATCTCGCGCCACATGTCGTTTCGTGGCTATGGATTCCGGGCTCGCCCTTCGGGCGCCCCGGAATGACGGGCCGAGAGAGCGCAGCGCACCCATTATTTCCTCGCAAACACCAGCACGCCATTCGCCGGGATCGTCACCGCCGCCGAGCTGGGCTGGCCGTGCAGCGGCGGCCCGCCGGCGGTCACCGCGCCGTTGTTGCCCACCACGCCCGGATTGACCCAATTGTCGTAGACGTCGCTGTTGAACACCTCGTGCCACGTGCCGCCGGCCGGAAAGCCGATCGCGTAGTCGTGCCAGGGCGTTTCGTTCAGGCTGACGATCACCATGACGTCGTCGCCCTGGCCGTCCCAGCGGTGGAAGGCGAGCACGCGATTGGCGTCATGGACGTGGACGATGGCGCAGCCCTCGGCGGTCAGCGCCGGATGGGTGCGGCGAATCGCGATCAGTTCCGACGTGAAGCGCATCGCATCGGCGGTGATCTTGTCGTCGCCGTCGAGCAGCGCCCATTGGATCGTGGTGTCCAGACTCGGCGTGTCGCTCCATGGCCGGTCCTCGAACAGCTCCTGGCCCATGAACAGCATCGGGATGCCCGGCGCGGTGAGCAGAAGGCCGGTGGCGACCCGGCAGCGGCTGCGCGCGTACCAGCAGCGGCTGTCGATGGGATCGGCGAGACGCGAGATGCGGGGCTCGCGACCGGCATAGACGATATCGTGGTTCTCGATCGAGTTGACCGCGCGCCAGCGATTGCTGAGGCTGAGATCGGCGAGCGCCGCGGCGATCGGCTGCATCGCCACAAGCGCTCCCGCCCCGCCGGCCGCACTGGCGATCGCGCCGCGCACGGCGAGCCGCAGACCGTCGCTCCAGGTGGCATCGAAGCCGGCGCCGCCCGTGGCGATGTCCTTAACGACCCATGGGTTGACCGGCCAGAATTCCGCGATCTGGATCGCGTCCGGCTTCTCGGCGCGCAGCGCCTCGGTGAGCTGCTGGCAGGTCGCCCAGCCGCCGAAGCGGTCCATCACGCTGACCTCGTCGAAGCGCAGGCCGTCGGCATGATACTCGCGATAGAGCATGATGGCGTTGTCGACGAGGTACTGCCGCACGTCGGCGTTCCAATAGGCGAACACCTGGCCGCCGGCCCAGCCCTGGTCGGTGAAATACAGGCTGCGGTTGGGATCGCCATAGGCCTGGCGGTCGAAGAACCAGATGCTGTTCTCGTCGAAACCGCCGCCGGCGTGGTTGTAGACGACGTCGAACAGCACGGCGATGCCATGGACATGGCAGACATCGATCAGCGCGCGCAGCTGGTCGTCGCAGTGCCTGACCACGCCGACATCGGCGTAAGGCATGGCGCCAGCAGCCGCGAGGATCTCGTTGGTGCGCGCGAAGTAGGCCGAAAGATGTGCAGCTTCGGCCTCGCCGTAGTCGGTCTCCGGGCTGAACAGGTCGGTACCGTTGTAGCCCATGCTGAACATGGACGGGAATTCCTGCACCGGCAGCAGCTCGATGGCGTTGATGCCGAGCTTTGCCAGATGCGGCACGCGTTCGATCACATCGAAAAAGCAGCCGTCGGGATTGCCCGCCTTCATGTCGAAGGTCCCGACGTGGAGCTGGTAGATCACCAGCTCGTTGTTGGGCGGCGGCGTGTAGTCCGCATCATGCCAGGGAAACGCAGCGGGATTGCGCAGCACCGAGTGCGCCTGGGGAAACGGCGGGTCGACGGTGAGCAGCCGCGCATGCGGATCGCGCTTGTAGCCCGAGGTGCCCTCGCCCTCGACGAAATACATGTAGGCATCGCCGTCCTTCAGGCCGGGGATGAACACCGCCCAATGGCCGTTGCCGATCGGCGCCAGGCGGCAGCTCGCATCCTGCGCCCAGTCGTTGAACGGACCGGAGACGTAGACCGCCTTGGCATGCGGCGCGAACACGCGGAACGTGGCGCCGCCGGTCACCAGGGTGCCGCCCATGGGAGCCTGGAGAAGATGCATCTGCCGCAGCGAAATCCTCAATCCTTCGGGGAATGGCGGCAGCGTAACAGGTTCCAGCAGCATATCCACGGTATCGCCCCCCGCTCAGAACAGCCGCGCGCCGTTCGGCACGCGCTTGTCGGGCTGGAACAGCACGACATTGCCCTGTTCATCGGGAAAGCCGAGCGTCAGCACCTCCGACATGAACTTGCCGATCTGGCGCGGCGGGAAGTTGACGACACCCGCGACCTGGCGGCCGACCAGGGTGGCCGGGTCATACAGCGAGGCGATCTGCGCGCTGGAACGCCGGGTGCCGATCCCCTCGCCGAAATCAATCGTCAGCTTCAGCGACGGCTTGCGCGCCTCCGGATACGGCTCGGCGGCGACGATGGTGCCGACGCGGATGTCGACCGCGAGAAACTGGTCGAAGCTGATCGGGTCCGCCGGGGGTGCCGTGGGATCATGGGCAAGATGCATGGCGGCCTCATCGAACGCGGGACGGGGCCGCGCCGGAGCACGGGTCCCAGCACGGCGAATTGGAGATTCCTCAACCAGATCAATTTCTAGTCGCCGGGTTGAGCGCTGACAATGCACCCCCCTGGGGACGGCGGGCTGCCGCCGGCGATTGGCCGGGACGGTGTGGCGGATGGGTCGCAGGACGCATGGCATGAACGCAGCTTTCTCAGCAGAAACTCGCTGCCTCCACCCCCCCGCCGTCATCCCGGCGAACGCCGGGATCCATAACCACAGGACGATGTCGTGACGCGAGATCGCCGGACTTGCGCAAGCCAACGGCCGTCACGGATTATAGGTCCCGGGTCGGCGCCCCGCCGCTGCTTCGCGCCGTCGCGGCTTGCCCGGGAAGACGGCGGAGGGTAGCGGGCGCACTGAGGTCCAGCCGACCACTCTCCGCACATGCATCCTCAGTGCTCCGCACGTGCATCCTCAGTCAGGCTCTTCGAGACCATGCCCGCTCTCTCCCCCGTCATTGCGAGGAGCGAAGCGACGAAGCAATCCAGGGCGGCATCCCTGGCCCTGGATTGCTTCGCTGCGCTCGCAATGACGCCGGGGGTGACCATCTCGCCTTCAAAATGACGCTGCCGTTGCTTGACAGAGCGCAAGGGTTGCTACCTCCAATGAAACACGGTCATCGATCAACTTAGGTCCGCATTTTCACGGCACGCATGCCCGATTGATCGCCGAGGCCGCAGGGAAACCAGCATGTCCACCAGCCAGATCGCGCTCTTGCCGATCGACCCCTGGCACGTTCCCCACGCCGATGGCTGCGAAGCGGCGCGTCGACACTGGCAGCAGCTGCCCGACTACGGTGATGCCGAGATTGCCATCAATGTGTTCGATGGGCCGCAGCTCGAAATCGGCGCGTCCTCGGTGCAAACCGCGATCTGCCCGTCCTGCACGCATGCTTTCAAAACGCAATGGGTCTTCAGCCGGCTGGATGAACTGTGGGATGCTGAGACGTCCTGCTTTACGGATCTGACGATCGTACTCCCCTGCTGCGGGCGGCGAACGAGCCTCGATCTGATCTGCTTTCCATTGGCCGGAGACGAGGCGAAGCCGAAATCCGAGTGGCGTCCCGCACGCAGCGTCGGGTTCGGCCGATGCCGGATCAGGACAGCATTCGCGCGCCTGTTGACGTGCGATGAACTCGCGCAGTTCGAGGAGCTGCTGGGTTGTCCGGTGGTTCAGGTCTATACGCGGCTCTGAAGATGGCCCATGGGAACGGCACCACGGCGACGCTTCATAGCGTGTACATGACGGCGCTCGGAGTAGGCCGGGCGATGGTATGCCCATCGCTATACATGGCTGATCGGCAGAATTCGAAGGACCAGCCAGGAGACAGGCGACAGTCGTTTCGGTAGGTCATACCGGAAATTTCTTCGCCAAATGATCCTCGGCAATCGGAGCGAATAGTGAAACTGCTCACTCAGATTTCAGGATTGATCTGCATCCTGGGCGGCGTGGCATCGACGTTGGTGATGGTCTACAGCTTTATCTTCATGCTGGGGTGTGCCCGGCCCGAGACGAAAAGACAGTTGCCAATGCTCGGGCCACTCATTTTGTTTTTGCCGTCGCTGTGGAGCGAAGAGGGCAACCGAGCTCGAATGCGAGTGTTGATCTCAGTTTGCGTGTTTGCTGTGTGTTATGTTTGCGCAGCGTTCATTGTTCAATACGTGCATCCTCTCGTTGGAATGTGAGGATTGTTGCGGATGATCTAGGTGCGCTCCATCGTGGAGTTCACGCATTCTCCAAATGACACGCCACCCACTGCTCCTCGCCCTTGAGCCTGAGCTCGGGCACCTCGCTGCGGCAGCGATCGAAAGCGAGCGGGCATCGCGTGTGGAAGCGGCAGCCCTTCGGCGGGTTCACCGGGCTCGGCACGTCGCCCTTCAAAATGATCGGCGAGCGTTCGGCGCCGGGCTCGGGGATCGGGACGGCCGAGAGTAGCGCCTTGGTGTAGGGGTGCCCCGGTGATGCGAAGATCTGGCGGCGTGGGGCGATCTCGACGATGCGGCCGAGATACATCACGGCGACGCGGTGCGTCATGTGCTCGACGATGGCGAGGTCGTGGCTGATGAACAGTAGCGCGAGGCCGAACTCGCGCTGCAAATCCTGCAGCAGATTGACGATCTGCGCCTTGACGGAAACGTCGAGCGCCGACACCGCCTCGTCGCAGACAATCAGCTCGGGCTTGGCGGCGAGCGCCCGCGCGATGCCGATGCGCTGGCGCTGGCCGCCAGAGAATTCGTGCGGCCGGCGGTTCACGGCGTCGCGCGGCAGGCGGACGATCTCCATCAGCTCGCCGATGCGCGCGTCGAGCTCGGCGTTGTCCTTGGCGAGACCGAAATTTCGGATCGGCTCGGCGAGGATGTCGCGGATCCGCATGCGCGGGTTGAGGCTGGAGAACGGGTCCTGGAACACGACCTGGACGCGGCGGCGCATCTCGCGGAGGGAGCCCGGGGGGAGATCGTCGATGCGCTGGCCGTCGAGCACGATCTGCCCGGCGGTGACGTCGAACAGCCTGAGAATGGCGCGGCCGACGGTCGACTTGCCGCAGCCGGATTCGCCGACCAACGACAGCGTCTCGCCGCGCGCGATCTCGAACGACACGCCGTCGACTGCGTGGACGCGGCTCTTGCTGCGCCCGAACAGGCCGCTGCGAATCGGAAAATGCTTCTTGAGGTCGTTGACCTGGAGCAGCGGCATGGTCATGCGGCGGCCTGCTCCTTGGCGGCGAAATGACAAGCGGCGATGTGATGCGCGGCCTTCTGCTCCAGCCCCGGTGCATACTGCCGGCAGAGGTCAGTCGCCAGCGCGCAACGGCCGGCGAACACGCAGCCGTCAATGCGCTGCTTGAGGTCAGGCACCTGGCCGGGGATTTCGGCGAGGCGCTTGGTTTCGCCCGAGAGCGACGAGCCGAGCTTGGGCAGCGCGCCGAGCAGGCCCTGCGTATAGGGATGCCGCGGCGAGCGGAACAGCTCCTTCACCGGCGCTTCCTCGACCTTACGTCCGGCATACATCACCATCACGCGCTCGGCGACCTCGGCGACGACGCCAAGGTCGTGCGTGATCAGGATGATCGCGGCGCCGACGCGCTGCTTCAGTTCGAGCATCAGCTTGAGGATCTGCGCCTGGATGGTGACGTCGAGCGCGGTGGTCGGCTCGTCGGCGATCAGGAGCTTTGGATTGCAGGCCAGCGCCATCGCGATCATCACGCGCTGGCGCATGCCGCCGGACAGCTGATGCGGATATTCGCGGACGCGGCGCGCAGGCTCAGGAATGCCGACGAGGGAGAGCATCTCGACCGCGCGATTCTCGGCCGCGTCGCGGTCGAGGCCCTGATGCAGCCGCAGCGTCTCGCCGATCTGACGGCCGACCGTCAGCACAGGATTGAGGCTCGTCATCGGCTCCTGGAAGATCATCGAGATGTCGTTGCCGCGGAGCGCGCGCATCTCGCGATCGGACAGCTTCAGCAGCTCCCTGCCCTCGAGCTTGATGGAGCCGGCGATCTTGCCGGGCGGCTCCGGGATCAGGCGCATCATCGACATCGAGGTGACCGACTTGCCGCAGCCGGATTCACCGACGATCGCCAGCGTCTCGCCGGGATTGACGTGGAACGATACGCCGTCGACGGCACGGTTGATGCCGGTCGGCGTGCGGAAATGGACCTGGAGATTCTCGACCTCGAGCAGCGGCATCAGGTGAGCTCCGGGACGTTGGACTCGTGGTCGCAGATGAGCTCGCTCAGTCTCGTTGAGTCAGTGGCATGCCCCGCTCTCTCCCCACGTCGTTCCGGGGCGCGCGTCAGCGCGAGCCCGGAACCCATACCCACAGGGAGGTGTGTGAGGCACACCCGTTGTGGGATCTCGCTCCACATCATCGTCCTGTGGTTATGGATTCCGGGCTCAGCCCTGCGGGCTGCCCCGGAATGACGGGCGGAGAGAATGGAGCGCATCATAGGAAGTTGCGACGCGGATTCTGCGATGGCGCGCACTGACATTCTTCCCACCATCCCGCTCATGGGCTCTTCGCCATGCGCGGGTCGAGCGCGTCGCGGAGACCGTCGCCCACCAGATTCACGGCGAGCACGGTGACCGACAAGAACGCCGCCGGGAAGAACACGATGTAGGGCTTCACCTGCCACAGCGCGCGGCCCTCGGCCATGATGTTGCCCCACGACGGAATGGTCGGCGGCGTGCCGGCGCCGATGAAGGACAGGATGGCCTCGGTGATCATGGCGCTGGCGCAGATGTAGGTCGCCTGCACCAGCATCGGCGCCATGGTGTTGGGCAGGATGTGGCGCAGGATCACCATCGGCGTGCGCGTGCCCGAAGCGACCGCGCCGTCGACGTAAGGCTGCTCGCGCAACGACAGCACGACGCTGCGGATGAGGCGGGCGACGCGCGGAATCTCGGCGATGGTGATGGCGAGGATGACGTTGCCGACGCTGCCGCGCGTCAGCGCCATCAGCGCGACCGCCAGCAAAATCGGCGGGATCGACATCAGCCCGTCCATGCAGCGCATCAGCACGCCGTCGGCCCAGCGAATGAAGCCGGCGACGAGGCCGATCGTGAGCCCGATCAGTGACGCCGCCAACGCCACCGACAGGCCGACGGTCAGCGACACCCGGGTGCCGTAGAGCACACGCGAATAGATGTCGCGGCCAAGCGCATCGGTGCCGAACCAGAAATCCGCCGACGGCAGCCGCGTCCGCTTGGCCGGCGCGATCGCAGTGGGATCGACAGTGAAAAGGAACGGCGCGAACACGCCGATGATCACGAGCAGCAGCAGCAGCGCGCCGCCGAACGCGACCGTCGGATGGTTGCGCAGGAAGCCGATGGCGCCGCGCCGGATCTTTGGCGCCGCCATCAGGTCGGGCAGACGCGGCGCGACGACGAGCCCGGCGGGAGGAGACGTGGTGGTCGTGGCGGTCAATAGCGGATCCTCGGGTCGACCAGGGTGTAGGTGATGTCGATCAGGAGATTGACGAGCACGTAGACGAAGCTGAACAACAGTACGATGCCCTGGATGACAGGATAGTCACGGCGCAGGATGGCATCGATTGTCAGCCGGCCGAGGCCGGGAATCGCGAACACGCTCTCGGTGACGACGGCGCCGCCGATCAGCAGCGCAATGCCGATGCCGACCACGGTGACGATCGGCACCGCGGCGTTCTTCAGCGCGTGGATGAACAGGATGCCGCCCTGCCCGAGCCCCTTTGCACGCGCGGTGCGGATGTAGTCCTGCTGCAGCACTTCGAGCATCGCGGCGCGGGTGATGCGCGCGATCAGCGCGATGTAGACGCAGCCGAGCGCGACCGACGGGAGAATGAGGTTCTGCAGCCACGGCCACACGCCCTGCGACAGCGGCGTATAGCCCTGCACCGGCAAGAGATCGAACTTCAGCGCGAACACGTAAGCGAGGATGTAGCCGACCACGAACACCGGCACGGAGAAGCCGAACACGGCGAAGGCCATGATCACGCGGTCGATCCAGGTGCCCGCCTTCCACGCCGCGATGACGCCGAGCGGCACCGCAATGAGGATGGTGAGGAACAGCGTCACCATCATCAGCGACAAGGTCGGCTCGATGCGCTGGGCGATCAGCGCCGACACCGGAAGATTGGTGAAGATCGAGGTGCCCAGATCGAAGTGCAGGAGACGCCACACCCAACTGCCGAACTGGACCAGGAAGGGCTGGTCCAGTCCGAGATTGGCTCTGATGCGCTCGACGTCCGCCGGGCTCGCCTGGTCGCCGGCGATGACAACGGCCGGATCGCCCGGCGCGATGTACAGCAGGCTGAAGACGAACAGCGCGACGATCGCCATCACGGGAAGCGTCGACAGCACGCGTCGGAGCGCATAAGCGAGCATGAGATGTCAGCGCCTCATGCGGTCTTCGACACGCCCCAGAACAGCGGAATCGGCCCCTTGGTCACGCCGGAGACGTTCTTGCGCCAGGCGGTGTAGCCGAGGAAGAAGCCGGTCGGTGCGAACACCACGTCATCCAGGGCCGCCTTGTTGATGCGGGCCGCCACCGTCTTCTCCTCGTCGAGCGAC
This sequence comes from Bradyrhizobium sp. HKCCYLS2038, assembly GCF_051167655.1. NCBI lineage: Bacteria > Pseudomonadati > Pseudomonadota > Alphaproteobacteria > Hyphomicrobiales > Nitrobacteraceae > Bradyrhizobium > Bradyrhizobium sp. HKCCYLS2038. The sequence goes on from NZ_JBNPTM010000002.1 coordinate 458,582, forward strand.
TTGGCGTCGAACCAGTTGGTGATCTCCGTCTCGACCTTCTCGCTGGTCGGCCAGCCGAACCAGGCCTTGTCGCCATTGGCGCGCAGCGCGGTGTAGGCGGCCGGGTTGATACAGTCAGCGCCCGCGTGCCAGGTGTGGAACATGTGCCAGCCGCCCTGCGACGGCGGGGTCTTCTGCGCGCGACGGGCGCCGACGGTGCCCCAATCGGTGGCGACGAAGTCGACGGTCATGCCGAGCTTCTTCAGAAGATCCGCGGTGACGTCGCCGAACGCCTTGGTGATCGGCTGGTCCTGCGCCACCACGCAGGTGATCGGCTCGCCCTTGTAGCCGGCTTCCTCGAGCAGCTTCTTGGCGGCCGCGAAGTCGCGCTTGCCCTTCAGAATCTCGCCGCCGGCCTCGGTGTAGAGCGGCGTGTCCGGCGTGAAGAAGCCGGGCAGCGGCTTCCACAGCGCGTTCTCGTCGCCGACCAGCGCGCGCATGTAGTCTTCCTGGCTCAGCGCCATCAGGATCGCCTGGCGCGCCTTCACGTTATTGAACGGCGCATGCAGATGGTTCATGCGGAACGAGCCGACATTGCCGAGCGGGTCGCCGATGTCGACGCCGATGTTCTTGTTGCCTTTCAAGACCGGCACGAGATCGGTGATCGGGTTCTCCCACCAGTCGACCTCACCGTTCTGCAGCGCCGCGGCGGCCGTTGCCGGATCCGGCATGATCACCCATTCGACGCGATCGACGAGCACCTTCTTGCCGCCGGCGAGCCACACCGGCTTCTCCTCGCGCGGCACGTAGTCGGTGAACTTCTCGAACACCGCCTTGGCGCCCGGCACCCATTCGCCCTTGGCGAACTTGAACGGGCCGGAGCCGATGTATTCCGACATCTGCTTGAACGGATCGGTCTGCGCGATGCGCTCGGGCATGATGAAGGCGCAGGGCGCGTTGCCCTTGCCGAGCGCGAACAGCATCTTCGGATAGGGCTGCTTCAGCACCCACTTGAAAGTCTTGTCGTCGACCGCGGTGAGCTCGTTCTGGATCGCCTTGAGCATCAGGCCCATCGGGTCGCGCGCCGACCAGCGCGTCAGGCTGGCGACGACGTCCTTGGCGAGCACCGGCGTTCCGTCATGGAATTTCAGGCCCGGACGCAGCTTGAAGGTCCAGGTCAGGCCGTCGGACGAGACTTCCTCTGATTCCACCATCTGACGTTGCGGCACGAACTGATCGTCGATGCCGTACAGCGTGTCCCACACCATCGCCGCCGCATTGCGCACGACGTATTGCGTGCCCCAGATCGGATCGAAATTGGCGAGATTGGCCTGCGGGACGAACCGCAAGGTGCGCGCAGCAGCGCCCTGCGCGATCGCCGGCGCCGCAAGACCCGTCAGCGCCAGACCACCCGCGCCCGCCAAACCCTTCAATACCGTTCTGCGATCCATGTTTGCTCCTGATGCAATCTGCCTGAGTTCATTTGCCAGTTTTGTAAGCAAGGCCCATGCCATGCACGTCGAGTGCATTCATTTGAACGCAAATGAGGCATGGGACGCAAGGGCCCGCCTCTCTCCTCTCGTCATTCCGGGGCGTACCGCGCAGCGGTACGAGCCCGGAATCCATAGCCACAGGCGGGCCTCGGAAGAGCGAGATGTCACCACCAGCGTGCCTCGCACGTCCGCCTGTGGCTATGGATTCCCCGATGCGCAATTGCGCATCGTGGCTCATCGCTGCGCGATGCCCCGGAATGACGAGAGGAGAGATGCGGGCCAATCATTGCTTCCGCACCGGCGAACCATCCGCCATCAGCCGCTCGCCCTTGCGCTCCACGATCATGCCGTAAGCCGCGGGCTGGCGATGGACGTCGAAATTGAAGATCGTCTGCTTGTAGGAGCTGCACAGATCGAGGTCGCAGCGCGCCAGCGCGATCTCGTCGCCCTTGGTGGCGCACGCCGCCACGATCTCGCCTGAGGGTGCGATGATGCAGCTGCCCGCGATGGAGTCGACGCCCTCCTCGATGCCGCCCTTGGCGACGCCGATCACCCAGGTGCCGTTCTGATAGGCACCGGACTGCATCACGAGGCGGTTGTGGAACAGCGAGAGGTCGTCATGCTCGGGCGCGGGCGGATTATGCACCGGCGTGTTGTAGCCGATCAGCACCATCTCGACGCCCTGCAGCCCCATGACACGATAGGTCTCGGGCCAGCGCCGATCGTTGCAGATCGCCATGCCGATCACGCCGCCGAACGCGTTGGTGACGCCGAAGCTCCTGCCCGGCTCGAAATAGCGTTTTTCCAGATGCTGGAATTTGCGCCACGGCTCGTGCTCGGCATGCCCCGGCAGATGCACCTTGCGGTATTTCGAAACGATGCTGCCCTGCTTGTCGACGAGAACAGCGGTGTTGTAGCGGTGCACGATGCCGTCCTCGACCGCGAGTTCGGCATACCCCAGGCAGAAGCCGATGCGCAGATCCTTCGCCAGTGCAAACAACGGCTGCGTCTCCGGTCCCGGCATCTCGCGCTCGAAGAACGTGTCGATCTCGGCCTGATCGGCCATGTACCAGCGCGGGAAGAACGTCGTCAGCGCGAGCTCGGGATAGACGATGAGGTCGCAGCCATTGGCGTGCGCCTGGCGCATCAGCGCCATCAGCCGTGCGACCACCGCAGGGCGCTGCTCGCTCCTGGCGATGGGGCCGAGCTGGCCGATGGCGACATTGACGAAGCGCGACATGATGCTGTTCCTTATTCCGGAACTGTTTCGTTCTCGGGGTGCGCTGCTCCTGCACTCATCATGCCATGCAGGTTCAATCGCGCAAGCCCGGCGCGTAGCCAAAGGAGACGGTCGGGTCGGCCGCGGTCTCGACCCACACGCTCTTCACCTGCGTGTATTCGTAGAGCGCCTCGACGCCGGAGGAGCGGCCATGGCCGCTGTTGTTGTAGCCGCCGAACGGCGAGGCGACGTTGATGGTCTTGTAGGCGTTGATCCAGAACGTTCCGGCCTTCACCTGCGCGGCAACGCGATGCGCGCGCGCGACGTCCTTCGTCCACACCGCACCGGCAAGTCCGAACTCGCTGTCATTGGCGATCGCGATCGCCTCCTCCTCGGTGTCGAACCGGATCGCGGCGACGACGGGACCGAACACCTCCTTGCGCGCAATGGCCATGTCGTTGGTGACGTTCTTGAGCACGGTGGGGCTGACGAAATAGCCGCTGGGCGCGCGCTCACCCTTGCTGCCGGCCACGATCTCGGCCCCCTCGTCCGCGCCGGCGCGGATCAAGGACAGCACGTGATCATATTGCCTGGCGTTGTTGATCGGCCCGATCTCCGTCTCCGCCGACAACGGATCGCCGCATCGGATCTTCGCCGCGCCCTGCGCGACCAGATCGACGAAGCGGTCGTAGATCGCGCTCTGCACCAGGAGCCGCGAGCCAGCGACGCAGCTCTGCCCCGCGCCGCCGAAGATCGCGGCCTGCGCGCCGATCGCGGCGCGTTCGAGATCGGCGTCGGCGAATACGATGTTGGCCGACTTGCCGCCGAGCTCGAGCACCGCGGGCAGCAGCCGCCGCGCCGCGGCCTCGCCGATCAGCCGTCCCGTCGGCACTGAGCCGACGAACACGACCTTCTTCACGGCAGGCTGTTCGAGCGCGGCCTGCCCGGTGGTGTGGCCGAAGCCGGCGAGCACGTTGACGACGCCCTTCGGCAATCCGGCGCGCTCGGCGATGACAGCGAGCGCCAATGACGTCAGCGGCGTCAGCTCGGACGGCTTGAGAAGCACGGCATTGCCCATGCTGATCGCAGGCGCAATCTGCCAACCCGCGGTGAAGATCGGCGCATTCCACGGCGTGATCTGCAGCACCACGCCCATCGGCTCGCGGCGCGTGTAGTTGAGATGGCTCGACGGCACAGGAATGACGTCGCCGTGGAATTTGTCGGCCCAGCCTGCATAGTACTCGAACATCTCCGCGACCTTGGCGACCTCGCCCCTGGTGTCACGGATCGGCTTGCCGGCGGACAGCGATTCCAGATGCGCCAGCGGCTCGGCGGCGGCGAGGATCGCGCGCGCCACCGCCTGCATCACGCGGCCACGGCCCGCCGCCGTGGCTCGCGCCCATTCCGCCTGGCCGGCAACCGCGGCCGCGGCTGCCTTGGCTGCGACGTCGGTGCCGGCATCGGAATAGCTGAACAGCAATTTGCCGGTCGCGGGATCGTTGATCGACACCGTCGCGCCGTTGCCGACGATCTGCTCGCCGCCGACGTGCGAGCCGATGGTCTCGAACGCGGGCCAGAATGGCCTGATGGACGCGCGCAGGCGCGGATCGATGAAGTGGGTCATGGCTGCGCTCTCATGCCTTCGCGATCGGGCCGAGCTGCAGCTCGACGATGCGGTTGAAATCCTCGGTGTCGGCGATGCTGCCGGCGCTGTCCGCCCAGATGCGCGCGGTGTCCGCGGCCATCGGCAGCGCGAGGCCGAGCTCGCCGATGAACTGCGCCGCGAGCCTCACGTCCTTGCGCATCAGCTGCATGGTGAAGCCGGAATCGAAGGCGCCGTTGAGGATCCAGGTGGGCACGTTGACCAGCGTGACGCCGGAGCGGCCGGAGCCGGCGTTGAGACCTTCGAGCAGCCGCCCGGCATCGACGCCGGCAGCAGCAGCGATGCGCAGCGCCTCGGCGGCGGTGAGCAGATGCGCGGCGCAGAGCAGATTGTTGACGATCTTGGCGACGTTGCCGGCGCCGACGCCCCCGACATGCACACGCTTGGCGCTCATGCGCTCCAGCACCGGCAGCACGCGGGCGAGATCGGCATCCTCAGCACCGATGACCATCGTCATGGTGCCCGTCGCGGCGCCCTTCGGCCCGCCGCTGACCGGCGCGTCGACGAAGCCCATGCCGTGCGACCTGACGAGTTCGGCCAGATGGCGCGAGGTCTCCGGATGCGACGTCGAGGTGTCAACGATGACGACGCCGGGCCGCGCATGGGCGACGATGCCGCCGGGACCGGCCACGACCCGCTCGACGATCTCGGCGGTGGGCAGCGAGAGGATGACGACATCAGCGGCAGCAACGACGGTGCCAATGCCGTCGGCGATCGCGATGCCCTCGGCCACCAATGCCTCGCGCGTCGCCGCGAGCGCATCGTAGCCCGTCACGGCAAAGCCCGCGCCCTTGAGCGTCAGCGCCATGCCGCGTCCCATGTTGCCGAGTCCAATGATGCCGACGGCGGTCACGACGCCTCCTGCCAAGATTGCGGCAAGCAGCCTAGCCGCCCGATTTCGCGGCAGACATCAGCGGCTCCTGCCGCTACTGTTGACCTCTGGTCAACAGTCGAAATCCGCCGCGAGGGCCGCCTTGCTCGACCACCACCGCCTGCACTACCTGCAGGAGACGATCCGGCTCGGCTCGGTCCGCGCCGCCGCCGAGGCGCTCGACATCAACGCCTCGGTGATCAGCCGGCAGATCGCGCTGTTGGAGAAGGAGCTCGGCCTCACGCTTGTCGAACGGCTGAGCCGCGGCATCCGCGCCACCGAGGCCGGCGCGCTCCTGGTCGAGCGCTTCCGGCACTGGCAGGCGGACCAGGCCGATACCGTCGCCAAGCTGCGCGAGCTCACCGACCTCAAGCGCGGCCATGTCGACATCGTGCTCGGCGAGGGCTTCGTCAGCGACCTGATGACGGGCCCGCTCGGCCGCTTCTGGCAGCGCCACCCCGACCTGACCATGTCGTTCGATCTCGCCGGCACCAACGACGTCGTCAACGCCGTGGCGGAGGACCGCTATCACATCGGCCTGGTGTTCAACCCGTCAGCCGACCCGCGCATCCGCGTCGCGACCGCGAGCCGCCAGCCGCTGTGCGCGATCGTGCCGCCGGATCATGAGCTCGCGCGTCTCGGCCGCCCGGTGCGCCTGCGCGAGCTTGCCGATCATCCGCTCGGCCTGATGCACCCGAGCTACGGCACGCGCCAGATCGTGGCGATGGCCGAAGCGGCCGAGCGCGTCCCATTGTCGCCGAAGCTGACGACGAGCTCGATCAACGTGCTGCGGCACTTCGTCAAGAGCGGCCTCGGCCTGACGCTGCTGCCGGCCTTCTCGATCACCGCCGATCTCGCCGACGGCTCGCTCGCCGCGTTGCCGATCGACAATCGCCTGCTCGCCACGAGCGAAGCCTGCGTGATCACCCGGCGCGGCCGCGAGCTGCCGCACGCGGCAGGCCACCTGCTGCGCTTCCTGAGCGGCCAGATGCGGGCGTTCCGGGCGGGAGCGGCGCAACGCCCACCCAGAGCGCGCGCCAGCGGCCGCTGACGGCACTGATCGTGCCGGATCGTTCGTGTTAAGCTCGCGCATTCGAAGCCGGGTGAGGAAGGACGAGAGGCCATCATGCGCAAGATCATCGTGATCGCGTTGGTCCTGGGCGCGGCAACCGCAGCCCGGGCGGAGAGCTGCCAACTCATCGGCAGCCAGATCGTCTGCCACGACGGCGTTTCCGGTCAGCGCATCGGCAACAACGTGTATTGGAGCGACGGCTCCTCGTCGCAGCAGGTCGGCCGCTTCACCTACAACAGCGACGGCACCAGCTCGCAGCAGGTCGGCAACCATACTTATTTCAGCGATGGCACGTCATCGCAGAGGATCGGGAATACCACCCATTTCAGCGATGGGCGGACGTGCCGGCGACTGGGCAACCGCGTCAACTGCGATTAGCGCCGCGCGAACGGAGCGACGCAGCGGACCGCCATTGAGGCGGATGGAGCGGGTGAAGGGAATCGAACCCTCGTATTCAGCTTGGAAGGCTGCTGCTCTACCATTGAGCTACACCCGCATCTCGCGCGTTCCCTAACATGGTCCGGAGCCGGTCTCAACCTCTTCGGGCGAGATCCCGATGCGGGCGGGCTGGAGGTGGGCAGGCCCCGAATCAGATGCCGCCGCGCGCCGCGGACTGCAACGCAGCAGACGGCGCGGCCGATCAGGTTCCGTATTCGGCCCCCCTACCCCTCGGGCTCGGACAGCCCTATATTGAGATCTCCATCAACAACGAAAGGAGGTGATCCAGTGTCTTTCACCAAGCGCTGTCACCTCGCTGGGATCGCCCGCTGAGCGGCTCTTCGTGAGCAACGTTCGATGAGCGCGTGATTCGTCAGCGGATCGTGCCCATCGCGGCTCGGCAACGGGGCGCTCTCAGCCCTGGACCAGCGAGTTCAAGATCGGAGGCGCGGCGGGTCGGACGGCCCGCCGCGTTTTTTGTGTCAGGCGAGATCGTCCGTGGCGCTTGCCGGCTTCGCGCGCACGAAACGCCGCACCACCATGCCGCCGAAGCCGAGCATCCAGAAATACTGCACATACTCCGGCGCCAATGCCGCCAGCGCGATTCCCGGCACGAACACGACGACCGGAAAGATCGCGCCCGCGATTTCGGCATGGCGCCCGCCGCCGAACACCAGCCACCACAAAGCGGCGTTCAGCGCGGCGATGACCGCCAGATGCGCGCCATAGAGCACGGCGACGGCGCTGCTCAGGCGATAGCTGCCGTAGAGATTGTTGGTGACCGGCAGCAGCACGATCGACAGCAGGAAAAACAGGTTGAGCAGCACGACCGGACGGCTGCCGAACGGCTGGCGTGCCAACCGGCGGTGATGGCTGATCCAGAACACGCCGGCGATGATGAAGCTCAGCACGAGCCCCGCGAGGTGGCCGGCATAGGTGTGGAGCAGCTCCGGCCAGCCCGGCATGTGGGCAAAATTCGGCTTCGGCAGATCGTAGGCCAGCAGCGTCATCGCCACACCGAAGATGGTGTTGGACAGCGATTCCAGCCGGCGCATCTCGAACAGGTCGGTTTGGGGCTCGGTCATTTCAGGGGACGGACGGGACCAGACGGGCAAGATTGCGCGCGCTCTATAGCAGGTCCCGCGCGCCCGCGCCCGACCATCTGGCGACGGCGCGCCGGGCGCCGTCGTTTCGCACCTCGCGGCGTCTACCGGCTCATGCCCACCGGTCAACGGCAGGCATAGATGTGGCCGTCATAGCCGCGATAGCTCCGCGTCGCCGGATTGTAGCTGCGAAACTGCACGCAGGCCGGCATGCTGGCGGTGCGCAGCAGCCGCGGCCTCTCCTCGATCTGCGACCGGGCGGGCACCGCCGTCGCGGCTCCGGAGGGCTTCGCCATCACGATCATCGATCTGATCGCCGCCATCGGGCTCGGCCTGCTGGCCTCCTTGGTGACCGCCTTCGGGTCGGCCTGCCCGGCATCCTTCGCCACAACCACCATGGTCCTGCTGCCCGACGGCTTGCCCGGCCCAGCGCTTGCGAGCGTCCTGCCCGGTGCGGCGCTGGTTGCCGCCGGGTTGGCCGCCACCGTCTTGCCGGACGCCGACTTGCTGGAGACCGGCTTGCTCATGAGCTTGGTCGTGGACGCGGTGCCCGCAGACGGCTTGCCGGTAACAGCCGCGTGTTTCGGCGCGGCGGCGACCGGCGGAGCTGTAGCGGTGTCGGCCGCAGGCGGCTTGGCCGCGGCGGCCGCCTTGTCGGCGCCGACAGCCTGGCCCTGGGCGGGCGGCTTTGCATCCGTCGAGGCGGTCGTCTCATCGGCCGGCGGCTTGTCCTCGGCAACCGGCGATTCGGCCGGCTTCTTGATCATCTTCTTGCATTCGAGCGGGAACACCAGTTCGCCCGACGCCGTGAGCCCGATCGGCTCGCAGCCACCGAACGGCCCGCTGTCCTTGCCGACCTCCTTGGCCTGCTCACCCGCCGGCGATCCGCCCGGCTCTGCGCTGTGCGCAAGACCGACGCCTGCAACAACCTCAAATAGAATAATTCCACACAACAAACCGGCATGGCCGGTCTTCCGCCCCAATGTACGCATGACACGCTCGCTTGACGCACAGACTGCCGGCAGGCCATCACGTCATTGAGGCAAGTCTGTGAAGGCAAGCCGCAAAGCCGCGGCGGGATGTCAATTCGATGGCGTTGTGTCATGTCTGCACGATCCCGACCTCCAGCGCGGCGCCTTGCGTTGCGATTGCAATCGGCGCGTGCCAGGGTCGCGCCGCGCGCGCTGACCGCCTCGCAGGTGGCGGCAACCGCAAGCGAGCCTTCGGACAGCCATCTTGAGTTCATCTGACTACCGTCCCGACATCGACTGCCTGCGCGCCTTCGCGGTCCTCTCGGTGATCGCGTTCCACTACGACATCCCGCCGTTCCGCAGCGGCTATGTCGGTGTCGATGTGTTCTTCGTCATCTCCGGCTTCCTGATCACGCGCATCATCCGCGACGAGGTCAGCGACGGCACGTTCTCGTTCGCCGCCTTCTACCGGCGCCGCGCCAGACGCATCCTGCCGGCGGCCTTCGCCATGCTGTGCGCCACGCTGCTCGGCGCGAGCATCATTCTGCTGCCGCCTGAGACGGTGTCCGTCGCGCAGCAGGCGCTGGCGGTGCTGGCCTTCGCCTCCAACATCCTGTTCTGGCTGCAACAGGGCTATTTCGACGCGGCTGCGATCACCAAGCCGCTGCTGCACACCTGGTCGCTCGGCGTCGAGGAGCAGTATTACCTGCTATTTCCGGCGCTGGCGCTCGCCGTCTTCAGGCAGCGGCGTGCGCTGATGCTCGCGAGTCTCGGCGCGATCTGTGCGGTCTCGTTCCTGCTCTGCGTGATCCAGACGCGGACCCAGCCGGCGGCCGCGTTCTATTTGCTGCCGGCACGCGCCTGGCAGCTCGCGCTCGGCGCGCTGCTTGCGGTTGAAGCGGTGCCCGCGCTGCGGGATCAGCGGCTGCGGATCGCGGCAACGACGCTCGGATGGATCGCGCTCGGCATTTCCACCAACATCTACTCGCCGCGCACGCCCTACCCCGGCATCGCCGCCTTGCTGCCCTGCCTCGGCACGGCCGCGGTGATCTGGGGCAATCCGGCCGTGAACAGGACCGTGCTGACGCTGACGCGGCCGATGATCGCGGTCGGGCTGTGGTCCTACTCGCTCTATCTCTGGCATTGGCCGGTCGTGTCGCTGACCACGGCGGTGTGGGGGCCGCCAAGCTCGGCGATGGACAAGCTTGCGCTGCTTGGCGCCTGCACGAGTCTAGCGCTTGCAAGCTTCTATCTCATCGAGCAGCCCGCGCGACGCGCCGCATGGCCGGTGACGGCGCGGGCGCTGGCCGCGACCGGCGCCGTCGCGCTGGCGGCCAGCGCGGTCATGATCGTCTGGTCCGGCTTTCCGGCGCGCCTGTCGCCGCAGCAGCAGGCGATCGCGGAATACATCCGCTATGACCACAGCCGTGTCTATGAGGACGGCACCTGCTTCCTCAGTTCGCCCCAGACATTCGCAGCGCTGCAGCCGGCCTGCCTGGCCAAGGGTCCGCGCCGCAACATCCTGCTGTGGGGCGACAGCCATGCCGCGCACCTCGCGCACGGGCTGATGCGGGCACTGCCGCAATCGACGCTGCTGCGCGCGACGATGGCGGGATGCGTCCCCTATGTCGAACCGGGTCAGTCGACCGCGTGCGCCGACTTCAACGGCCGCCTCCCCGGCCTGGTGCGCGATCTCGCACCCGACATCGTGATCCTCTCGGCCAATTGGTCGCGCACGGTGATGGGACCGGCCGCGCGGGCAGGCCTGCTCACCACGATCGGGGCGCTCACCGCGGCAGGCAGCCGTGTGATGGTGGTTGGCCCGAGCCCGCAATTCGATCGTCCGCTGCCGAGCCTGCTGATCGCGACCGCGCGATTCGGCGTTCGGGCGGACGGACACATGGTGGAGTTACCGCGCGAGACCGACGACTTCCTGCGGGGGCTACTAAAAGACGTGTCGCAGACCGACTACGTTCCGCTTCTGACGCTGCTCTGCCCCGGCAATCATTGCGTGCTGCAGGCCGAAGACGGCGCGCCGCTGGCCTGGGACGAGGGTCATTTCACCGCGCAGGGATCCGAGCTCGTGGCCGCGCGCATCGTCGCGGCCTCTCAGGTCTTGTCCGCCGCCGCGCGCAGGAGCGACTGAGCGGCCTCGCCAGCCGTCCTAGATCATGTTGCGTTTCGTTGGAAACACAACATGATCTCATCTCTTTGTTTGAGCATGATCTTGTCGGAAAACCGGATTCCACTTTTCCGGATCATGCTCTAATCATCCGCCAGGAACGCCGCAAAGATCGGAGCGGCACGCTCGCCCATGCGCAGCGCCCCCGCCACGGTGAAATGGCCGGCATCCTGGAACAGCCAGACGCCATCCTGCACCACCGGACAGCGTTGGTCACAATACACTTCCGAGGGCTTCAACAGCGCCACCTTGGGCAGCGGCGCGATCGCCTGCGCCAGGACCGCATCGATGGTGCGGTTCGCTGCGATCGCCTCGCTCCGAGGCACCGCATCGCACGGCTTTGCCGGAGCGTGCCACAGCGGCCCGGGCAGCATGCGCAACTGATCGAAGCCGCAATTGACCGGCCGGACCTGGCCGCCGATGACGAGGAAGTGCCGGCCCGGACGATCGAGCAGCCGGACGGTCTCGACGAGATGCGCGGCCACGTCGGCGTTGCGCGCCTCCGCCTCGGGGCCGCCGCTGAGATCGAGATATTTGTGCCACGCCTGTCCGATGATGACGAAATCGGCCTGCGACTGCTGGATCCGCGGCAATTCGCTGTCTCGGTTTTCAGCGCAGACGCGTGCGCGCGGCCCTCGCGCGGTCAGGCCTGCGAGCGTCGGACAGTCCATGAGGGTCGAGACATGACCGATCATGCCGCGCGTCTTCAGGGACGCATCGAGCACCGCGACATATTGCTGGACATAGGAATCGCCGAGCATTTCGACGCCGCGGGTGCCGTCGAGATCGCCGAACGCACAGAGGCGGCCGAGAGTCCGGCCGCATTTGTTGAGGCCGAAGCCTTGAAGCTCCGATAGCGCGAGCTGGTCGTCGGCCAGCCGCGAGACGATGCCGTTGGCGCGGAAGGTCATGTGCGCGAGCCCAGCGCAGACCACGACGACGCTGGCGAAGCTCGCCGCCTGCGCCCAGCGCGGCCAGGCGAGCCGACGCATCGGGCGCTCGACGCCCGTGTAGAGCAGCGTCGTCAGCGCCGCAATCAGCGCGAGCTGCACGGCCAGTCCGGCCACCGTCTCTGCCGCATCGCCAATGATGAAGCGGACGAAGAAGATCACCGGCCAATGCACGAGATAGAGCGAATAGGACGCGGCGCCGACCGCCCGGACCGGGCGCGCCATCACCAGCGATGTCGGCGCATTGGCGGCGATGATGATCGCGGCGGCGACGCATGGCACGAGCGCGGCGACGCCCGCATAGGCCTGGGCGCGGCCGATCAGGAGGAGACTGCCGAGCAGGACGATGTCTCCCCACGCCGCCATGATCGTTCGCGCGCGCGGCAAAGACGAAAGCCGCGCCTCGAGCGGAATGGCGAGCGCGCCGAGCCCGAATTCGAACACCCGGAACGGCGTCAGGAAGAACACCGCGTCCGCGTCCTGCGGCAGCCACAGCACCGCCGCGACGAAGGACAGCGCGCCGATGGCAGCGATGACGCGAAAAAAACGGCTGCGGCCGGCCCAGATCAGCAGCAACGGCGCCAGGGCATAGAACTGCACCTCGAGCGATAGCGACCACAGATGCAAGAGCGGCAGCTGATCGGCGCTCGGCGCGAAATAGGCGCTCGCCTCGCGCCAATACTGGACGTTGGAGATCGACAGCAGTCCGTGCGTCGCCTCCTTGGCGAGCTGCCGCAGCGCATCGGGCGACAGAAACAGCCAGCCGACGGCGAAGCACGCAGCAATCGTCGCAATCAGCGCGGGCAGCAGCCGCCGCGCCCGGCGCAGATAGAAGTCCGACAGCGAGAAACGCCCCGCCGCGACGTCGCGCAGGATCTGGCCGATGATCAGATAGCCGGAGATGACGAAGAAGATGTCGACACCGGCGAAGCCGGCCTCGAAACCAGCGATTTTCAGATGGAAGAGAACGACGATGACGACGGCGACCGCCCTGAGCGCGTCGATGTCTGCACGATGACTGCGTTCCAACGTGGTTCATCCCGCCTGATGTCCGAGGCGAACGAGATGCGCAGACACCCGTGGCAACAGCGGGAAACATCGATGACGTCATCGGATCCATCCGATGACCGCGCGCTGGCGGCAGCGTGGCCGAATTGAATCAAACCGCGGGCGATGGCGGCGCCCTGCTCGGCAACTCCGAGCACGCGGAATTCCGACGGTCTGGTCATCATCGCCCCGTTCGCGAAGCGACGGGCGGCCAGCCGATCGAGCCCTCAGGCCCGGGCCTGTTTCGCAGCCACCAGCTCCAGTCCTCCGGCAGGAGTGAAACGGGATCGCTGTGAGCAAGCTCTTGGGCCGCCCAAAAAGGCCAATGCGGGTTGGCAAGAGCAGGCCGGCCGAGAAACACGATATCCGCCAGCTCCTCGCGAATGACCCGATCGGCCGCAGCGGGAATGCCGAGATTCCAGCTGACGCCCACCGGGACTGCGGCTTCGCGGCGCACGCGCGCCGCGCGCTCCACCATGAAGCCAACCTGATCGAACGGGACATCCTTCATGTCGTCGGTGTTCAGGCCGAGGCTGATATCTGCGAAATCAAGACCATGCTTCTTCAATTCCGCAATTGCCCAGATCGCGTCATCGAAGCGGATCCCATTCTCGTTGAAGTCATCGGATCCCAGGCGCACCGTCAGCGGGAGCTGCGAAGGCCAGACCTCGCGTACCGCGTCGAGCGCCTCCCGGTGGAAGCGCAGACGCTTGTCGCGCGAGCCGCCATATTGATCCGTGCGCTGATTGCCGAGTGGCGAAAAGAAGCTCGAGCCGAGATAACCGTGGGCAAAGTGCATTTCGAGCCACTCGAAACCGCACTCCGCTGCGCGGCGCGCTGCATCCGCATAGGCGCGCATGATGTGTCGAATGTCTTCGACGCTCAGTTCCTGAACCGGCAGTGTATACCGCCGCCCATGCGGTATCGGAGATGGACCGCGGACCTGCCAGCCGTCCGGATCGCTCGGCGGCAGCTGTGTCCTGCCTTGCCATGGCTTTGTCTCGCTGCCACGGCGACCCGTATGACCGAGCTGGATCGCCGGCACCGCCCCCATGTCCTTGACGAGGCGCACGATCCTCGACAAGCCGTCCATCTGTGCATCGTCCCAGAGGCCGGCGCAGCTCATGCTGGTGCGGCCATCGGGTTGAATTGCGATCTGCTCGGCAAAGACGAGGCCGAACCCGCCAGCGGCGCGCGACCCCAGGAGCATCAGATGAAAGTCTGAAACCTGGCCGTTGGTGGATCGATACATCGTCATTGGCGACATGGCGATGCGATTGCGCACGGTCACACTCTTGAGTGTGTACGGTGAGAACAAGTCTGGCATGGACTTCAGCCTGGCGCGAGATGAAGAGCTATACGTCGATCTCCGAAATCACCGGACAGGCTCATGACGAAGGGCAAGCTCGCCTTCCTTCTTAATACTTGCGGCCAACAACGACACGCGCGCCGGCGGGACCGATCTCTTCGCAGTGAAGACAACCTTCGGGTACGGCGAAGACCTCCCCGGTGCGGTAAGACACGGCATCCCCACCACGAATGACCGTGAAGATTCCGTCGAGCACGAGACCTCGAACGGAGAAATGATGGACATGCTCGCCATTTGCGGGGGTGGGAGCAAGGGTCTTTGTTTCTATCTCCGTGTAGCCGTCCGCCGTGAGTGACGCTTCGAACGCACGTGTATCCATGATCTCGACTTTTCTTCGTACGTTATCTCGTGTGAAGTTGAAGATCGTCCTCAGGCGCGACCGGCGCCCGTCGCGAACATATTCGTTATTCGAACATGTCCGGCTGGGTCTCGGCAATCTGACCGTAGAGGGTCTGGAAGTGCAGCCAACCGATGTAGTCGCTGCCGACGTGCTCGCGGCTGTACTTTGCGGTCTTCTCCGACAGAAGCTTCGGCTTGATGCCGGTAGCCTCGATCAGCAATTGCTGCTTGCAGGCGCGTTCGAGGGCAATGAACCAGAACGCAGCGTCGTCGATGCTGTGGTGACTGGTCGTCAGGAGCCCATGGTTCTGATGCAGGACGCCGCGATTGCGGCCGATCTCCTTGGCCACCGACACGCCGCTTTTCTGTTCGACCGCAACGGCGCCTGCAGATGCGCCGATGACGGCATGGCTCTTATAGAACGCGGCGGCATCCTGACTGATCATGTCCAAGGGCCGGCCGGTCGCGCACCACGCGGTGCCATACACCGTGTGTGCATGGCACATCGCCATCACCTCCGGGTATTCCTCATGGACCGCACCATGCAGGACAAAGCCCGCGCGATTGATCGCGTGACGCCCTTCGATGACGTTGCCCTTGTGATCTGCCAGGATGAGATTGGACACCTTCACCTGTGAAAAGTGCACGCACATCGGGTTGGTCCAGTAGAGTTCCGGACGCTCGGGATCACGCACGGTCAAATGGCCGGCGAAACCGTAGTCGAAGCCGTGCATCGCGAACGCGCGGCATGCCGCGACGAGATGCTGTTTGCGATAGGCCCGCTCTTCCGCATGGTTCGCAAATTCCGGGATCTCCGGGAAAATCTGCCCCGCCGTCTCCGGCTGATAGATCGAGATTCGCTTCCGGCCAGCGCTATCCGGCGGAAGATCAATGACAGCCGGCCGATCGTGATGGTCTTCGAGCATGGCAAGCCTCGGTCATTTGATGTGGTTGGCGGCGGCGAGGCATCGACGTCAGCGCGCGCTGCGGACTCCAACCCGTTAGCTCTGACCACGCAGATGGATTTTGACAAATGAGGTATTTTCACCAGCAGGTGAATCAGATTCACGGCCGCAACCACGACCGACAGGGATCAAGATTTCATCGCAATCAGTAGCCGATGGTGGGGGAGGCAGGACTCGAACCTGCGAAGCCATGAGGCGGCTGATTTACAGTCAGCTCCCTTTGCCACTCGGGACACTCCCCCGTATCGACGGCAGTTGACGGCGGACCGCGGAACAAGCGGTTGAGCGACCATCAGCGCCATGGAGACGGTAAGACCGCGGGGCCCGGATGAGGGGCGCTGCGCGGCCGGGGCCCTTATGATCGAAGCGGGGCCGTAAAGTCAACCAAGGGACGACGAATTTTCCCAAGCGCGCGGTGCCAAATTGCCAGAATCCGCGGGCCGTGACAGAAGCTCGTGGCATGAGCGAACGCGATCGAAAGCCCCCTTTCCGCCGTCAGGGCGGCAAATTCCCCGGCAAACCGCGCGGTTTCGAGCGGCCGCAAGCCTGGCGGGAGCGCGAATCCGGCCCGGACGGCCCGGTGATCCTGTACGGCTGGCACACCGTGACCCTGGCGCTGGGCAATCCGAAGCGGAAGGTTCGCAAGCTGTACCTGACCGAGAACGCGGCGCGCCGGCTGGCCGACGAGCGGATCGAGACGCGGGTGACGCCAGAGATCGTGCGGCCGAGCCAGATCGACCAGCGGCTCGGCCCGGATGCCGTGCATCAGGGGCTGCTCGCCGAGGCCGATCCCCTGCCCTCACCCGACATCGACACGCTGTCCCCCGAAGGCATGATCCTGGTGCTCGACCAGATCACCGATCCGCACAATGTCGGCGCCATTCTCCGCTCGGCGGCGGCGTTCGACGTCAGGGCGATCGTCACCACCGCCCGGCACAGCCCGGAGGCGACCGGCGTGCTGGCCAAGTCCGCATCCGGCGCGCTCGAGCTGGTGCCGATCATCACGGTGCAGAATCTCGCCCGCGCGCTGACCCGGCTCAACGAGCGCGGCTTCCAGACGGTCGGGCTCGACAGCGCCGGCGGCATCGACATCGCCGCGGTGGAATTGCGCCAGCCGCTGGCGCTCGTGCTCGGCGCCGAAGGCAAGGGCCTGCGCCAGCTGACGCGCGAGACCTGCAGCGTGGTGGCGCGGCTCGACATGCCCGGCGCCATCAAGAGCCTCAACGTCTCCAATGCCGCGGTGCTCGCGCTCTATGTCGGCGCGAGCCGGCTCGGCCTGATGCCGAAATGAGAAACGCCCGCGCGCGTGAGGCGCACGGGCGTTGCGTGATCGAGCCGATCGTGTTGGTCAGTAGTAGCGGCGCAGCACGCGCTGACCGTGATAATAAGACGAGGCACCCCAGCGATAGGCGGTGTGGGGATGGCCGTAGACCATCGCCGGCGCAACCCGCGTGACCTCATAGGCATGGTGGCGATGGTGGTAGCGGTAGACCGGGATCGCATTCTCCTGGTAGGCCGGATACGGCGCGAACGCGCCTGGGCCGCTGTAGGTCGGGCCCTGGTTCACGTAGTAGTACTGCCGGGTCGGCTCCGCCAGGCGCTCGTACTGCCCACCGCAGTTGCCGCAAGCAGAAGAGCCGTAGCCGTGATCGTGATGATAGGTGTAGGTCGGCTGATAGCTGACGGTCGGCGCACACGGGCTGGCATAGCCGCAGGGCGCACATGACGAATAGCCGCAGGCCATGGCGGGCGCGCTGCCGGCGAGGGCAAGGCCGGCAAAGCCGACAAGTGCAGAAATCGTAGGACGCATGACTCTCTCCTCTTGATCTGTTTTCTTGATCTTCGAACTGTTCCGGACCGGCTCAGCGGAGATAGGCCGGTGGTCGATTGCCGTCATCGCGCGGGCCCTCGCGCGGCGCCAGGATCACGGGCGGCGGATACATCGGCACCTCCGGCTCGGCCGGCTGCATCCTCGATTCGGCGCCCCATGAGCGGGAATAGCTCTCCGCAGGCTTCGGCAGCTTGCGATCGGCCGGCGGTTCGATCTCCATGCGGCCATAGCCCGGCTTCGAGCCGAGCGACGGATAGTAATGGCCGACATAGGGCTCCGGATCGTACGGCCGGCCGCCATAGACCCGCGGCTGGATGTGATGACCCTTGCCGAGGCCGAACTGGCCTTCGACAACGGCATAGGACGCATCGACGCCGTTGATGACCACGGGCACGCCCGGCCGCTGCGGGATCACGATCTCAAAGCCTTCGCTGGCGAGCACGGGCGATGCCGTGCCGATCAGAATCGCAAGAGCCGGTGCAAAACGCATGAATTCACGCCCTGGTTGCCGCACTATCAATACCGCAACGCGCGCCGCCATGGGTTAAGCGCGCGGCTCGATCTGCAGGTAAGCCTAACGCGTCGGCCATTCGTCCGGGTTAATGAGCCCAGGATGCTTTGCTCGGCAGGGTTAAAGCGTGGTGGCGAAGAGCGCGCGGCACGCAGCAGCGAGCCTCCCGATCTCTCATGGCGCGACACGGCAGGAGAAGCGCGTAGCTCATGCAAAAACATTGAGGGCGGCGGCGGAACACCGCAGCCGGATCGTACTTAGGAGATGGGGCTCAACGACGGAGTATTCCATGATCAGATCTGCAATTCTCGGGGCTGCTGTTCTCGCGACCGCGCTGGCCGGCCCGGCGATGGCGCGCGACATGCACCACCGCCACATGGCCCGCCATGACGCCGCAATGATGCAGCAGCGCGCGGATGGCGGCTGGAATAATGGCTGGAATAACGATTGGAATCGCCGCGGCACCGGCTTCTGGCCGGCGGATGTCGCCGCAGGCGCCGTGGGCGCAGCCGCCGGCGTGGCTGGCGCCGCCATCGGCACCGCGGGCGCGGTCGCCACGGCGCCCTTCCGTACCGCCGATGCCTACGCCTACGATCCAGGTCCGTACCGCTTCGGTCAGCAGAGCTATGATCGCGGCCAGAACGGCTATTACGGCGACTGGAACAGCTACGCCGCCCGCAACGGCCTCGTCTGCCGCCCCGGCACGCTGTTCAAAGGCAGCGACGGCGCGATGCACATTTGCCAGTAACGCCGCAAGCGGCGCAGCGTCAGGGGCGGCCGAACGGCCGCCCTTTTTGCGTGCCAGGACGAGAGTGCGGGACATGCCCATGGCAGTAGCCTCGCTTCATCAACTCTGGTACGAACACCGCGCTTCGGAGCCCGTCGTCAGGCTTGGCCTGCGAGACCTCCACTGCACCCGATATCGACGTCTCCGGGCGCATTCGCCGGCTTAGCTCAGCGGTAGAGCAGCGGTTTTGTAAACCGAAGGTCGGGGGTTCAATCCCCTCAGCCGGCACCATCCGACGCAACGTGGCCGGCGATGGCCCTCTTGCTGGCGACCAATGCACGGCAAGCGCCGTTAGGTACCACCCTTGTCCGCTCCGACTTGAGCCTGTCGGGCTGTGCGCGTGGGCATCGCGCGCCTCAACTGTGGCAACAATGTTGTCACAACTCATGCACGACTCTCACTTGTCCCCAGAAGCTGCTGGTGTTCCAGCTTGATTTGCAACCGATGCTTTGCTGCAATTGTGGCAGCGACGGGGGAACGGGCGTCATGAGCTGGAAGGAAGAGCGCGACGCTTTGATCGCGCAGACGATGGCGTTCGTGCAGTCGGTGACCGGCAAGCCGGCCGATTTCGCGCAGTTCGAACTGCCGTCCGTGCCGGTCGGCACGCCGGTGACACCGCAACAGACCGCGCTGGCGCGCACCACTCCGCCGGTGGCAGAGCGGGCTCCCACCGGTGCAGCCTTGGCCGCGCGTTCCGACACCTTGTCGTCCGGAGCGACCCCATCCGAGCCCGTCAGGACCATCGGCGGCGAAGCCGGCGCGCGACAAGCCAGCCCGATGCGCCCGGCCAAGCCGGCATCGGAGCACTTCACCAGCATCGCTTCGCAGCTGGATCTGCAGCGCGACATGCAAACGGAAATCCGCGCCCGCGTGGCCCGGTTTCGAGCCCACCAGGAGCGCTTCAATCGAGAGCGGCAAGAGTATTTCAGCACAACCTTGGCGCGTCTGAAGGCCTCGGCCGCCGGGACCGTGATCCCTGAGGATTGAGACCCACAAGAATCTCCCCCGGGGATCGAGATCCACGCGAGCCCTCGCCCTATCATCACTGAGCAAAAAACCCTTCGAATGAAGCCGGAAACCGACGCGCTGGCGCTACAGCCACGCGCACAGAAGCGCCAGATTGGCGACGCAGGCAAGCAGCAGCCCAAAGGTGAGCGTGAGCTGGATCCGCCCGCAGAAGATGTGGAGATCGGTTCCCATGGCTTAACCATCCGGCGATTCTAGCCCCGGAGTCCCACGGATTCTTTTTCCAAAAATTTAGGACTCGTTTACGACTCGCCGGGACCGAAAAGGCCGTTTTCCGGCCCAAAACATGCCCGGGTGTCGCTACAACCCCTGTTCATCCTCGGTTCATTCTCCACCGACCTGGAGTTGCTTGGAATGCCCTATGCCCTGTTCTGCAATGACGCCCAGATGAGCAAGGCGTACCCGACCGAGGCCGACGTGTGGCGGCTGGCGCGGCAGAGCGGGCTTGTGGTGGACGTGACGATCAGCGCCGGCCGGTCGACGGCCCAGCTACAACTCGACAATGATTACGAGATCAGGGCCTGCGCTGCCGAGCCGGAGGAAGATCCCTGGCGGAACCGCGCCGAGGCGGAGCAGGAATTCAACATCCCATTCGCGTCCTGATCCGGGCGGCGTCGGCAGGACCGGACGAGCGGGCCGACCGCTCTCGTTACGGGGCTGGCTTGTCTTGGAGAGACTTGTCTCAGGGAAGCTTGCGGCAGACGAGGCCGCGATCAGCGGGCAGCCAGAGCTGCCCGCTGCGAGGTCGCCATGAAATCCGGCTCTACGGCGTCGCCGTAGCCAGAGATGCGGTTTCGGATGGAAGGGCGACGCAGGCGCGCTTGCGGCTGACGCCGCGGATTGCACCGGTCACCTTCAGCACCTTCCCCGACGGGCACGACGCGGCTTGCACCAGCGCCACCTCGTAAGGGGCCAGCATCAACGGTTCGGACTTCAGGACGGTTTGGGCGGAGCACGGCAAAGTAGCCGCCGACAGCAACAGCAGGGACACCAAGATACGCATGTGGGATGATCCATCAAACCGGCGCACTCATAATAGCAATTGGTGACGAAAGTTTCACGGAGGTGTGAAATTTTTTTTGCACTGCGTGAACGCCTTCGAGAACCCGACCCTCCCGGCCCCCAGACAGCCAAACGCCCGCGTCGAAACGCGGGCGCTGCCTCATCTGGCCGTATTGGTCGCCGTCCCGGCGATGCGATCAGTACTTGCTGGCGACCGGTCCGCCCCAGCCAAAGCGGTAGTTCACCCCGACCTTGACGGTGTGCTCATCGTTGTTGAACCGGCTGCCCACGACAGGGGCCGGACCACTCGTAAAGGTGGTGTTGCCGAAATTATAGTACTGATACTCGGCTTTGGCCGACCAGTTGGGCGCAAACATGTACTCCAGGCCGGCGCCGACGGTGTAGCCATCCTTGCTGTTACCGCTGGTGGTGAAGCCGGCCGGCACACCCGCCACGCTGACGCCGAGGCCGTTGCCGTCACGCCAAGCGTAACCGCCCTTGGCGTAGAGCAGCGCCGGACCCCAGGTGTAGCCGAGGCGGCCGGTCACGGAGCCGAGCTGGTTCGCGCCGGTGGCCGTCACGAGCGTCGCGCCGGGGAAGCCGAAATTGGTCGTATTCCGGTCCATCCAGCTGTACTGGGCTTCGATACCCAGCACCCAGTTCGGGGCAAACTGGTAGTCAAAACCGCCTTGGACACCACCAAGGAAGCGGCCGTTGTTACCATCGAGGCTGTTGGCGCCGGCGAAGGCGCCGCCGAGATGACCGCCGATATAGAAGCCAGTCCAGTTATAGATCGCCTGCGGCGGCGTGTAGACCGGCGCCTTGGTGTAGGTCCGCGCGGGCATGTCGGCGGCGAAGGCCGGCACGGCCAAAGCAGTCAAAGCCACTGCACTCAAAAAAAACCGTTTCATGGGACGTCCCCGTTATTCGTTTGCGACATCTATCGAACATCATGGCCGCATTTGGGTTGCGCGATGGCGGTGACGCAGCTGTGATTGCTCAGCGCGTGTCACCAGGGAGCAACAAAGGCCTTTTGTTCCATAGGCTTCCCGAAGATTCCGTGAAGCTGCACGCCTCGCCCGACATTTGGTCGCGGTGAGGCGGCAAAGCGTTTGAACCTGTCTCGTACTTGTGATGGCGCAGCGCTGCGACAAGCCCCTGCGACGACGTGCCAGACCTGCAAAAAGGGCGGCTACCGCGTCAGAGCCGCCAGCTCCGGGAACGAGGTGTAAGTCGCGCCCCCGCAGAGCTCAGCGGCATCCTCGATCAGGCGATCGAACCGGCCGTCGACATAGACCGCTGCGCGTTCTCGCGGCGGCGGATAGCTGCCATCGGAGTTGCGGGCCGCGAAACGCAGGCAGGTCACGTATCGGAGCCGGCCACCGACCGTCCGCTGCACCGGCTCGGCCAGCGCCCCGTCCCGCACGCCCACCGGATTGTTGATGTAGGTCTTGAGGTACGCCAGCAACTCGCTGCGGTAGTTGGCCGGAAACGGCTGGTTCGAGACGCCGCGATCATCGGTATAGGAGATGCCGCGATTGTCCTCGGCGACGAATGCCGCGGGCCCGCCGCTGGCACACCCCGTCAGCAGCAGCGCCAGCATCGCCGCCGGCCACCAGTTCATCGTCCCCATCGCCACGGCGTCCAACTCTCAACGATCCCCGTCGCCCGAGCTTCTAGCCCAAGCCGGCGGCGAGTGAAATCAGCGCCGCGTCCCGGCTGGTCAAACGACTGTCGCCGGAAACACCTCTCGGCGCTCCGGCGACAAACTGATTGACGTCACGGCATGCGCAGGGATCAGCCGCGGCGGGTCGCCGGAGTGACGCGCTTGAAGCTCACCTTCTTGTGGCTGGCCGTCTCAATGCCCGTCTTGTCGATGCCCGCCTTGGCGACCGCCGACGTCTTCACCGCAGCGTGCGATACCTTCACGTTGTGGTGATGGCGGAGATGCGCGACGTGACGATGCTTGTGGCGGAGCAGCGATGCATGCGGCTTGCCCTTGGGCTTGTCGACCGTCGGCTTCGTCTCGTTGACCTTGTCGCCGGCCTGCGTGACGGAGCCGGTCTTGGCATCGGTCTTGGCATCGGATTTGACATCAGTCTTGGCGCCCGCCTTTGGCGCATCCGTCTTGATGGTGGCGGCTCCGGTGGTCTGCGTGGACTTCGCGGATGCATCGGTTTTTGCAGGACCAGCGGCGAACGCAGGCGCAGCCAGGATCGAAGCGGCGAGCAGCGCAACGGACATTGTCTTCAGCATGGTCGTCTCCGTGATGTGAAGATCTGGAGGCACCATCCAGTCTGGATGGGCTCGTGATCATGGA
The DNA here is from genome assembly GCF_051167655.1 of Bradyrhizobium sp. HKCCYLS2038. NCBI lineage: Bacteria > Pseudomonadati > Pseudomonadota > Alphaproteobacteria > Hyphomicrobiales > Nitrobacteraceae > Bradyrhizobium > Bradyrhizobium sp. HKCCYLS2038. The sequence goes on from NZ_JBNPTM010000002.1 coordinate 481,720, forward strand.
AACGACGATAGGGAACCGGCACTGAACCTGCCGTGAAGTAAAGCGACGAATTCAGTTCATGGACATGAAGGGATAGTCATCGAGATGACTAGCCTGTCATTATGTGGCCAGTATAATGAACCGATCGCGGCGCAAAATCCGCGCAAACGACCGGGAATATTTCGCAGCTGCGGAAGTTCTTCTCCGCATGCAGTCACCACCTGTTGGATCGACAACTCGGGAGATACGAATGAAAAAGTCTGCGATCAGGATTGCCACGCTGGCGCTGTTCTCGATGGCCGTGGCCTCCGGGCCGCTGCTTCTGTCGAAGGCCTATGCCGCTGGCAGCGACACCCCGTCTCCGCCGCCGGCGTCGGATTCGTCCAAGAAGAAGAAGGACAAGAGCTCGAGCATCGAAGATCCGAAGTTCCTGGCGGCTTATCGCACGGCCTACACCTCGATCTATGATCGTGGCGACTACGCCACCGCGATCCAGCAGCTCAAGGCGATGAACCGTGAGGACGTCGCCGACGTCGCCAACCTGATCGGCTACTCCTACCGCAAGCTCGGCAACTACCAGGCTTCGAAGCAGTATTACGAGCAGGCCCTGGCGGACGATCCGAACCACGTGCGCACCTGGCAGTATTACGGCCTGTGGCAGCTCGAACAGGGCAACCGCGAACAGGCCAAGTATCACCTCGACAAGGTGGCACAGCTCGCCGGCACCAACAGCGCTGAATATCGCTCGCTGGCCGACGCGCTCGAGAAGCAGCCGGGCACCGGCCTCGTCTACTAAGACGCGATCGTTCCAGCCCCGGTCACGACAGTGGCGCAACCCGAAAGGGTTGCGCCATTTTCGTTTGTCCGCGGCCATTCGTCCGTTATGGATGAGAGCTTGCATCTTTGAATATTGATCATGCCTTTTGAACGGGAGATTGCCTCGTGGAGCCCTGGCTTGGCGCAGCACTCGGTTACATCAAGGACTGGCTGGCCTTTCAGGTCGAGGTCTCCGAACAGCCCGGCTGCATCCTCGCGATCGCCCATCGCGGCGAGATCGTCATGGAAGCAGCCTATGGGTCCGCCAATCTCGACAGCGGCGAGAAGCTGACGCCGCGGCATCGTTTCCGCATCGCCTCGCACACCAAGGCGTTCACCGCCGCCGGGATCATGCGCCTGCGCGAGCAGAAGCGGCTGAAGCTGGACGATGCGGTCGGCGACCATGTCGGTGATCTGCATTCCGACGTCGCGACCGCCACGCTCAGCCAGCTGCTGTCGCACACGGCGGGACTGATCCGGGACGGCAAGGATTCCAGCCAATTCACCAACGGGCGGCCTTATCTCGACAAGGACGAACTGCTCGCCGAGCTGCGACTCGCACCGGCGATCGAGCCGAACAGCCGCTTCAAATACTCCAACCATGGCTACGGCCTGCTCGGGCTGGTGATCGAGGCCATCACCGGCGAGCCCTACGCCGTCTGGCTGCAGCGCGAAATCATGACCCCACTGGGCTTGCGCGACAGCGCGCCGGACATGGCGCTGCTCGGCAAGTCCGTGCCATTCGCGCGGGGCCATTCACGCAAGCAGCCGCTCGGGCGGCGCGCGGTGATTTCCGGCGACAATCCGACCAACGCGATCATGGCGGCCGCCGGGGTCGTCGCGACCGCAGCCGATACCGCCCGCTTCTTTGCCCAGCTCGCGCCCAACGCAAAGAAGAGCCTGCTCTCGGTCGCGAGCCGGCGCGAGATGGTCCGGCGGCAATGGCGCGTCCCGCAGGACATCGAGGAGGCCTATTACGGTCTTGCATTGATGAGCGGCACCACCGCAGGCTTCGACTGGTTCGGCCATGGCGGCGGCTTCCAGGGCTATATCTCGCGCACGTCGGTCATCCCCGCCCGCGAACTTGCGATCACCGTTCTGACCAATGCCATCGACGGCTGGGCGCCGGCATGGGCCAATGGCGCCAAGTTCATCCTGCAGGCCTTTGCCCAGCATGGCGCGCCTTCGCGCAAGACGCGGGACTGGACGGGGCGCTGGTGGACGCTGTGGGGCGCGGTCGACCTTGTCCCCTTCGGCACCCAGGTCATGGTCGCCAATCCGAACTTCATCAATCCGTTCATCGACGCCGCGCGAATCGAGCCGACCGGCCGCGACACCGGGCGAATCGTGCAGGCCGCCGGCTATGCGAGCCATGGCGAACCAGTCCGGCGCGTGCGCACCAAGACCGGCGTCAGTGAGATCTGGCTCGCCGGCGCGCGGGTGCGGCCCGAGCGCGTGGTCAGGGCGGAGATGGAGCGGACATACCCGAAGGGCCGCCGGAAGAAGGATGCCTGACGCTGCCCTACTTCATCAGCGCCTCGGCTTCGCCGCGGAACGCCTTGCGCGCGTCGTCGCGGGAATAGAACATGTGGCCGCCTGGATAGACCACGAGCTTGAGCCGCGGCGGGCGGGCGAAGGCCGGCAACTGGTCGAGCAGGATCTTCGAGCCGTAATAGGGCGTGGCGAGGTCGAACAGGCCGTGGCCGATCAGGAGCTTCAGCTTCGAATCGAGCGCCATGATCTGCCGGATGTCGCCGGCCGATTCCGGCGGGCTGATGCCGCGGCCGAAATCCCACGAGCTGTTGACGGCGCCGTTCAGCAACTCATACGACCCGTCGGGCCGCCAGTTGAGCTTGTGCGTGGTCAGCTCGACCGCAGCGCTGGTGAGCGGTGCGGTGAGCACGTCACCTGAGGGATCGCCGCTACGCGAGCGGCTCGAATCCGGATTTGGGTCGATGCCCAGCACCGAGGCATCATAGCGGCCGGTGATGCGCCCATTCTTGCGGTCGAACTCGCGGCGAAACTCCGAGATGTCGAAACGGCCGGCCAGGCGCCGGCTGACCGCCTGGTCGATTCCGGTCAGGCTCGCGACCCTGTCCGCGAGCCGGTTGGTCGCCTCGACGTCGGCCTCGCCCTTCACGAGATCGAGCAGGAAGTCACCGCTGGCGTACCGCTCGACATCTGCGAGATCGGCGCGGCTCACCGGCCCCTTGATCTGCCTGGCGACGGCCGCATAGCTCGGCAGGCTCGCGACATATTGCATCAGACTGGAGCCGGAATAGTCGCGGAAGTCCATCAGCGGCGAGAGCAGGATCAGACCGCTCACGCCGACGCCCTGATCGTGTTGCAGGTTATAGACGATCTTCGGACCGCGAATGCCGCCATAGCTCTCGGCCGCAATGAACTTCGGCGACGCCAGCCGGTCGTGCTTCTCCAGCCAGCGGCGCACCACCAGCGACAGCGAGCGGACGTCACCATCGACCGAGTAGAAGCGCCTGCGCACCTCTTCGCCGGATGCCACAAAGCGGCTGTAACCGGTACCGACGGGATCGACGAAAACGAGATCGGTGAAGTCGAGCCAGGTCTCGGCATTGGGCATGAGATCCGGCTTCGCGGACGGCGTCACGCTGGCCGCATCGATCCCGATCCGCCACGGGCCGGCATTGCCGAGCTGCAGATAGGCCGACGACGCCCCCGGTCCGCCATTGAAAAAGAAGGTGACGGGACGGCTGGCGCGGTCGGTGCCGTCGAGCTGATAGGAGGTGTAGGCGATGTCCGCCTGCGGCTCGCCCTTCTCGTTGAACAGGCGGATCGAGCCGGCGGTGGCAGCAAACGACAGCGTACGGCCGCGCAGTTCCAGAGTGTGCGTGGTGGTCGAATCGGCTGGCAGCTTGTGCTGCTCGGCGGCAGCTGACGACCCGGGCGCGTTGGCCGACCGATCCCCCGCCGAGCCGGTGCGCGGGGTGCTGGACTCGGCATGAGCCGGAGCCGCCGGCGGAGCGTCCTGGGCGCGCACGGCCTGGACGGCGACAAACGCAGTCATTGTCGCGGCCAGCAGGGCATTCCGCATCAAGCAAGCTTTCGAACCGCTCATCCAAACCACTCCTCTGGCCGCGTGCGACACAAGCGGTCGAAAGCTACCGCTCTTTTCCCGCCGCATGAACCGCGGCTGCGGATTAAGCTCAACCAACTCTTCCGTGATCCAGGTCACGTCGGGGCGAGTGCCTGTTCCCTGCAGTTGTGATATGCGCTCGAACCTCTCGGTCCCGTCCGACGTCCCAATCTTGGGACAACAGCCGCGCCGCCGGTTGCGATCACGGAGTTCATCATGAAGTACCCGACGTTCATCGTCGCGGCCCTCACCGGGCTCGCCGCACCGGCTCTCCTTGGGCCGACGGCAGCCTGGGCCGGGCCTCCGGCCGCGCTGGTCGAAGACGTCCAGGGCGAGGTCGCCGGCGCCGAGCTGATGGACTATGTCGCGCCCGGCCAGGTGATCAAGCTCGGGCCCGACGGCGCTGTGGTCATGAGCTACCTGAAATCATGCCGCCGCGAGACGGTCAGCGGCTCCGGCAACGTGACGGTGGGCCCGGCCGAGAGCAAGGTCGACGGCGCGACGCTCAAGAGCGACATCGTCAATTGCGACGCCAGCCATGCCCAGGCGACGACGCGCGAGACCAGCGAGGTGGCAGCGACCATCGTGCGTAGCCTCGGGTCGGACAACCCGCCGGTGGCGCAAGCCGTCATCTATGGCGCCTCGCCAATCGTCGAGGCCAAGGGGAGCGGCACCCTGGTCGTCGAGCGGCTCGATCAGCCTGGCGAGCGCCAGCAGATCGAACTGTCGGGCCGGCAGTACAAGGGCCGGTTCTACGACTTTGCAGGCACCAGCCATCCGCTGACGCCAGGCGGGATCTATGTTGCGAGCTTCGGCGCTGCGCGACTGGTGTTCAAGGTCGACGCGCAGGCCAAGGCGGGGCCCGGCCCCGCGGTCGGTCGACTGATCCGGCTCAACTGAAACTGAGAGCCGAGAGAGGTGGCGATCGGACGCCGGACGCGCGACGCGCTTGCCGTGATCGCCATTGCGCTGAGCTGCGCCGGGCTGTTCGTCTCGCCGGCGTTCGAGCGCGGCCGCGGCCTGTCGCTGGATGCGCTGACCTGGCTGCGCTTCGAGCTGTTCGGCAATCGCTGGGACGCCGTGACGAGCCCGGCGGTCGTGATCGCGATCGATGAGGAGAGCTATCAGGCGCCGCCGTTCAAGGGCGCGCCGCTGCTAACCTGGACCGGCGAAATCGGCCGGGTTCTGTCGGCGGTGATCGAGGGCGGCGCCAAGGTGGCCGGCTTCGACATGGTGTTCCAGACCTCGATCGAACAGTCGGAGATTCCGCTCGGCGACTCCACGCTCGGCGACAAGACGCGCGGCTTCGATCGCGAGTTTCTGCGCGCGCTCGCGTCAGCAGCCGCCGGCAGCAAGGTCGTGCTGGGCGAGATCTTCGGCGAGCCGCCGATCCTCCCCGCTCCCGGGCAGCGCATTGCGGTGCGTCAGCAGCAGAACCTGCGGCCGCTCAACACCTACACCGACAGCGACGACGTGGTCCGCCGCCATCCGCTGACGCTGAGCGCAGACGGCAAGGCCGTGCCGAGCATGGCGCTCGAACTGGCGGCGCGCGCGATCGGCACAGCGCCAGCCATATCGGCCGATGGCGTGGCACTCGGGGATTACCGCGTCCCCGGCAGCGTGCCCGGCACCATGACATTGAATTTCGCCGGCGGCGCCCAGGACATTCCGACCTACTCCTTTGCTGATCTGCGCGCCTGCGCGCTCAAGGGCGACAAGGAGTATTTCCGTCGCGAGTTCGCCGGCAAGGTCGTCCTGATCGGCACCGTCGGAATCGAGGACCGGCGCGTGACGTCGAAGCGGTTCGCGACCCGCGCCGAGGGCGCACGCCGGCCGCGTTGCGTGCTGGAAGAACGCAAGGTGGCCGAGACCTTTGCGCGCAGCACCATCGCCGGCGTGTATATCCACGCCACCGCAGTGAACAATCTGGTGCGGCAGGACGCCACGATCGAACTGAGCCGCCCTGCGATCTTCGCCATTGCCGCGGTTCTTGCCCTCTTTGGCGCGCTGCTGGCGCGGCTGCTGCGGCCGGTCTCTGCGGCCGCGCTGCTCGCCGCACTCTCCGTTCTCTACACGGCGCTCGCCGCCACGCTCTTCAACCATGCCTATGCGCTGCCCCTCGCAGAGCCGCTCGCTGCCGGTCTGCTCGCTCTGACGGCGACGACCGCCTATCGCTTCATGGTCACCGACAAGGACCGCCGGCTGCTGCAGAAGAGCTTCGCCTATTATCTCGCGCCGCGCGAAATCGACCGCATGCTAGCCTCGCACCGGCTGCCGCAGCTCGGTGGCGAGACCCGCGAGGTCACCGTGTTCTTCTCCGACATCGAGGGCTTCTCGCGCATCGCCGAGCAGATGACGCCGGAGCAGCTGATGGCGCTGACCAACGAATATCTCTCGGCGATATCAGACGTCATCGAAAGCCATGACGGTTACGTCGACAAATACATCGGCGACTCCGTCGTCGCGGTCTTCGGCGCCCCGCTCGATGATCCCCATCATGCCAGGAGCGCCGCGCGCGCGGCGCTCGACTGCAAGGCGCGGCTCGCCGAGCTCAACCGCACCTCGACGGCCTTCCAGGGCATCAAGGTGGCGCAGCGCATCGGCATCAACAGCGGTGCTGCGCTGGTCGGCAATTTCGGCTCGGAACGCCGCTTCAACTACTCCGTCATGAGCGATGCGGTGAACGTCGCCTCGCGGCTCGAAGGCGCCAACAAGTTCTACGGCACCACGATCATCGCGTCCGACAGCACGGTGGCGCTCGCCGGCGATGAATTCGCATGGCGCGAGCTCGACACGATCCGTGTCAAGGGTCGCGAGCAGTCGCTGAAGATCTACGAGTTGCACGGCCGCGCCGCCGAGCTGTCTTCCCCGGAACGCGCGCTGCTCGACGGCTATGCGGCCGGGCTTGCGCACTGGCGCGCAGGCGAGCTGCAACGGGCCTGCGATTGCTTCGCACCACGAGCAGCGAACGACGCTCCGAGCGCGCTGTTTGCCGAGCGCGCCACCGCCGCGCTCCAGGACGACTCGACCGCATGGGACCCCGTTCGCAGCCTGCAGGAAAAATGACGTCGCGATGACAAGTCCCCTGCCCGTCTGCAAGAGACATGATCGGACATGATGGCGCGACGATGCGCCCGATTCCGGGCGGCATCGGCCCTCAACCCGGCCCTATTGAACCATGATACCGGCGACGATGGACAAGCACGGCCAAGGTCGGGTAGACGACACGGCGCCCTTATCCGGCAACCGACCAGCGAGCCTTGCGACGCATGACCACGCCCAAGCGATATGAGCGGATCGCCTTCGTCGCGAGCCCGAGTGCCGAGGCCCAGGCCGCACTGACGCAGCTCTCGGCGCTGTACGGCAATTCCGATCCGGACCTCGCCGACGTGGTGGTGGCGCTCGGCGGCGACGGCCTGATGCTGCAGACGCTGCACGACCATATGCGCTCCGGCAAGCCGATCTACGGCATGCATCGCGGCACGGTCGGCTTCCTGATGAACGAGTTCTCGGCCATCGACCTGCACGGCCGACTCGAGGCGGCACAGGAATCGGTGATCCACCCGCTGCTGATGCGCGCGACCGACGCCAACGGCGTGGTTCACATCCATCACGCCATCAACGAGGTCTATCTGTTCCGCCAGACCGCGCAGACCGCGCGGTTGCGCATCCTGATCGATGAGCGCGAGCGCATGCCCGAGCTGATCGCCGACGGCGTGCTGGTGGCGACGCCGGCTGGCTCGACGGCCTATAATCTCTCGGTGCAGGGCCCAATCCTGCCGATCAACGCCGCGCTGCTGGCGCTGACGCCGATCAGCGCCTTTCGTCCGCGGCGCTGGCGCGGCGCGCTGCTCCCGAACACAGCCTATGTGATCGTCGAGGTGCTCGAAGGCGACAAGCGGCCGGTCGCGGCCGTCGCCGACCATGACGAGGTCCGCAACGTCCAGCGTGTCGAGGTGCTCTCCGACAAGACGATCTCGATGCGGATGCTGTTCGACGCCGGCCACAGCCTCGAAGAGCGGATCCTGAGCGAGCAGTTCGGCTACTGACACGCGACTGCAGAGCGTAGCCCCCGCTCTCTCCTCCCGTCATTCCGGGGCGGCGCGAAGCGACGAGCCCGGAATCCATAGCCACAGGCGGCCGTTGTTGAACGATTCCCACGACCCGTGTGCGTCAGCGGGTTTCGTGGCTATGGATTCCGGGCTCGCGCGTTCCGCGCGCCCCGGAATGACAGCCGAAAGAGCGACGCGTCTTCCACCCAAACGCCGCTGAAACACCCCACCCGCAACGCTTTGTTAACCCGGTGCTCCGTATGGTTAATGCGCATTGACCACCTTCATTGGTGATGCCTTCAGGCCGGCCAAAATGTACCGCATCGACTTCAACAAGCTGCGTTTTCTCGTCTGCGACGACAACCCGCACATGCGCCGCATCCTGCGGACGCTGCTGCACTCGTTTGGCGCGCGCGAGGTCAACGAGGCCGAGGACGGCGCCACCGCGCTCGAAATGTACACCCATTTCTCGCCGGACATCGTCATCACCGACTGGGCAATGCCGATCTTCGATGGACTCGAGCTCGCGCAGATGATCCGCCAGCCGGAGGCCAAGGGAAACCCCTACGCGCCGATCATCATGCTGACCGGTCATTCGGAGAAGCGCCGCGTCACCGTCGCGCGCGATGCCGGGGTCACGGAGTTTCTGGCCAAGCCGATTTCGGCGAAGGGCCTCTACCAGCGTATTCTCAACGTGGTCGCCAATCCCCGGCCCTTCATCAAGACCAAGACCTATTTCGGCCCGGACCGCCGCCGCAACACCAACACCGCCTATATCGGTCCCGAGCGCCGGATCGGTGGCGAGGCTGAGATCTTCCAGCAGCCGTCACTTCTGGATAAAGCGCGCTCCGCAGTTTGACGGCGCAGCAGTGAGTCTCTGTTAACGCCGTCCGGGAATGGCCGCACAGCAGGTCGGGTTCCTCGGCTATGAATCTTCACGTCAACATGGTTGCGTTGGTCGGCATCACCTGAGGATATCGAGATGGCGAAAGACAAGGCCCCGGCAATCCAGGTCAAGAGCTACCCCTCGCACCATGTGATTACCCAGCCCAATCCGTTGAAGAAGGTGCTGCGCCGCGCCGACGAGAAGGATCTCGACGATCCGATCGCGCGTGCCGAAGCGGCGCTCGCCGGGCTCTCGGGCGAGTTCAAGTCCTGGATGGACACCGAGGCCGAGCGCCTGACGAAGGCCTATGCGGCCGTGGTCAAGACCGGCTTCGACGACGACGCCTGCGAGGAGTTGTTCCGCGCCACGCATGACATCAAGGGCGACGCCGCGACCTTCGGTTATCCCGCAGCCGCAGAGGTCGCCGACAGCCTGTGCCGAATCATCGAGCACGCCCCCGATCTCGACAAGGTGCCCGCCGAGCTGTTCGAGCATCACGTCAACGCCATTCAGGCGATCGTGCACGATCACACCAAGTACCACAGCCCGACGGTCGCCGCCGAACTGAGCCGGCGCCTGCGCCGCGTCGCCGACGACTACCTGGTCCAGGTCAACCGCAATCGGCCGGAACATCTCGAAGCGATCCTGGCGCCGAGCCTGGTGCCGAGCGATCAGCCGTAATTGCTGATGGTCGAGCTCGGCGGCAAGGCGCCTTCGAGCAATTCACGCGCAGGAAGCTTTACGCGCCTCTCTCGTTCGTCATTCCGGGGCGCGCGAAGCGCGAGCCCGGAATCCATACGCACAGGAAGCAATGAGGCACGAGATGGCGGCGGCGCTTGTCTTCGCCACCCGACCGCTCGGGAGTATGGATTCCGGGCTCATCGCTGCGCGATGCCCCGGAATGACGTGGAGAGAGATGGCTAAGCTTACGCAGGGGAGTTGCTGACAGACTGTAAGGTCGACCTATGCCGCGATCAGTCCGAACTCCAAGCCCGCGACGAAATCCTCCGCCATCACCTCATCGCAGAACTCGCGCGCTTCGTCGCGGGCGGATTCGGTGGCGAAACGGCGCAACAGGATCAGCAGCGGCTCGGCGGCATCGCGGTCCGTCGCGCAATGGGTGAGCACGCGCTCCACCATCTTGCGGCGCAGGATCGCCGCGCCGCTCAGCGTATCGGCAAAGCCGTTCTCGCGGCAGACCTCGAGCGCGATCGCGAACGCATCGAAAGTGGTGTCCGGAATGCCGGCCTTGCGCAACAATCCCTGCAGGCTGGCGCGGCCGCGATCGTTGAGCAGCGCTGACACCCGCGCCCGCGGCATCTCGGCGAGTTCGGAGAGCGCGATCTCGAACAGTTCGACATTGCCGGAGAGCAGCGCGCGCAGGATCAGGCCGGCGGTGAGTTGCGACGTCATTCGCAGATGCTGGACCAGGCCCCGCAGCTCCTCGCCGCGCGAGCGGGCCGCGATCGTGATGGTCGAGCGGTCGCGCGCCTCGCTGGTGATGCGCTCCGCCCGATCGGCGCTGAGCCAATTCCGGGCAACGACGAACTGCGTCAGCGTCTCGGACAGCTTGCCGACCAGGGCCGCGCGGGTCGCTGCCGGCAGATCATCGAGCACCAGCATGGCTTCGCGAATGGCTGCGAGATGGCCATGGCGTTCGACGATGCGGTCCCAGGAGAAGGGTGGCAATTCGGCGTAGGCGTTTTCGATCAGTTCGAGCGCCGCTGCGGCGCTGCCGACCTCGGCGATCGCGGCGCAGACCGGCGCCGGCACACCGATCCGCCGCGCGATGGCGCATTGCGTTTCGGAGTTGCCGGTCGCGACGATATCGACGAGATCGGCATCGATCAGCAGCGGCGAATGTTCGAGGATGATGACGGCGACCGAGGCCTGGTCGGTGGCGAGCGCCTGGACGATGGCGGCGGGCGCCTCCTCCGACCTCGCGAACACCTCGGCCATCGCCTGCCGCACCAGCGGCGACGAATCGTCCAGCAGCATGAGGAGCGCGCCTTCGGCGGCGCCACGGTCCTCGTCGCTGAGATCCGACAACAACCAGGCCCGCGCGAGTGCCCTGGTGGCCTCTGCCCGCTCACCGGCGGGCGCGGTTCTGACCCAACTGAGAAACTGCCGAACGATCATGGTCTTTCCGGCTTACGCAACTTGCAAACAAGGCCACGAGGGCCTCAACAGCACCGAAAATAAACCACGACGCTTAACAAAGCGTTCACCATAAGTGACTGGTTTCGTTGATGTTTTGTTAAGCGATCTTCGACAGAGTATTGAAATACCCTTAAATTCCGTATTCCAACGGATGAAGCGCCTCTCTCGGCAATCGAGAGAGACACCCTCATGCGCTCGAAATAGCTTCGTCCTATCAATGACTCAGGGACGAAACGGGCCAGCCGTGGCCGCCCCGTCAGCCCGAGAATGTCCCGTTGGGGTCGCTGAACAGGTCGAGCCGAGGCTGAGTCCGGCCACGGCCATTATCGTCTGCGCCTTGATCAGCGGACGCGGTGCTCGCGACCGAACGGCCCCACAGGGCGCGAACATCAGGCGACACCGCCTGGGTCGATTGGCCGTCAACTTGGAACAGCGAACGGAACATCGGATCGGCGGGCCGGCTCGCGGCCGAGGCGTCAGCCGTGGTCGCTGCGGTGTGCTGCGCGCTGCCCCTCGCATCGGGGAACATCGAGAGAAAAGTCGCGGTGTCCGTCGTCGGCAGCGCACCGCCGCCAGCCGCGTTTGCGACCGCGACAGGCTGCGACGATCCACCATAGAGAGCCAGGGCGCCGCGCGTCGCCGACGAATTCGCTGCGCTGGCATAGCGCGTGTTCAACACCGAATAGACCTGCGAGACGCTGCGGGCCTGACCGTCGCGATCGTAGAAGATCGAGCGGTTGGCGGCCGCTGCGCTGGGAAAGATCCGCGCCGCCGACGCACTCGGCGTATCCTGGGCGCTGGAGATCAGCTTGGCGGCGCCGCCGACGCCCATGAAGTGCGCCATGTAGAGCTCGGCATCGGTCGGCCGACGGCCGATCATGCCGGTCAGCTGGAAGCTGTTCGACTGCGTCAGCGCCGCAGCCATCGCCGACGACGCCTTGGGATCGTCGCGCAGCTTCATGATCGCCTGCCGCATCTCGGGATCGCTGACCGTATAGTCCCCCGACGAATTGCGGGTGATCGCATCGGCATATTGGCCGTAGCCGAGATCGGGGCCGGCCTGCTTCACGGTGCCGAGCCAGGTCTGGTCGATGAACTGATACAGGCCGCGGGCCGACGAGGTCGACGCGCCGGCGGTCGGGTTGAAGTCCGACTCCATCTTGGCCGTCGACAGCAGATATTCGAAACTGGTGCCGACGCTGTCAGCCGCCTGCTTGATGGCGCCGGCCACCTTCGCCCGAACGCCATCGAGGATCCCCAAGGGCGAGGAGTTGGATGCGTCGACCGACATGAGAAGACCCGCTGTTTGCAGATGCACTGGCAGACGAACGCGCCGGAAACATCAGGCAAGATGCGGCTGGCATGGTTAATGGCCGGTTAATTCACCGCCCCTACCCGGCCAATGAACGACCCCGGATCGTTGCGGAGGCGGGTCTCTGACCTACTTGGTCTCTGACCTACTTGCGATAGACCGCGGCGGGATCGAACAGCCGGTCGGCGTCGACGAACACCAGCTTCGCGGCGCCATCCTCCGCCGTCTCGACCTTGCGATAGAAGCAGGAATGCCGGCCGGTGTGGCAGGCGGCTCCGGTCTGCTCGACACGCAGCCAGACGGCGTCCTGGTCGCAATCGGTGCGCATCTCGATCACGCGCTGGGTCTGACCCGAACTCTCACCCTTTCGCCACAACGCGTTGCGCGAGCGGCTGAAATACCAGGCCTCGCCGGTCGCCAGCGTCTTGCGCAGCGCCTCGTCGTTCATGTGCGCGACCATCAGCACGTCGCCGCTCGCGGCGTCCGTCGTCACGCAGGTGACGAGGCCGGCCGCGTCGAATTTGGGCAGGAAGGCCGAGCCTTCCTCGCGTTCTACGGATGATGACGACACGGATCTCGGACCTGGGCAGGCTTACCGGAGCGGCGAGCGGACCATGGACAGGAAGCGCGACTGCTCGGCCGGATTGTCCCTGAACATGCCGGTGAAGCGGCTGGTGAAGGTGATGGCGCCGTGCTTGGCGACGCCGCGCACGGACATGCAGGTGTGCTCGGCCTCGATCATCACGGCCACGCCGCGCGGCTTCAGCACCTCGTCGATCGCGGCGGCGATCTGGGCGGTGAGATGCTCCTGGGTCTGCAGCCGGCGGGCGAAGATGTCGGTCAGGCGAGCCAGCTTGGAGAGGCCCACGACCCGCTCGACCGGCGTGTAGGCGATGTGCGCCTTGCCGTAGAACGGCATCATGTGATGCTCGCATTGCGACGTGAATTCGATGTCGCGGATCAGCACGAAATCGTCGTAGCCCGCGGTCTCGCCAAAGGTGCGGTCGAGCACCTCGGCCGGGCACTGGTGATAGCCCTGAAACAGCTCGTCATACGCCTCGACGACCCGGCGCGGCGTATCGATCAGGCCCTCGCGGGTCGGATCCTCACCGATGTAATTCAACAGCGTATAGACCGCAGCCTCGGCCTCGGCGCGCGACGGGCGCGGCCGGTCAGGGCGCACCGCGGCAGCAAGGAATTCGGCCGGGTCGAGCTCCGCCGAACGCTCGGCGGCCAGCTTGGTCTCGGTCGGCTTGCCTTCGGGCTTGTTCGTGCGCAGCGTCTTGATCAAAGTGTCCATCTCAACTCCGTTCGACCAGTCGGCGAACCGACTGGAGTGTCACCGGCAGAGCGTCACCTTGGACGGCGTCACCTGCAGAGGTGGGACCCGCAGGCTTGGCGCTCCCGGCGCCCGATGCCTGTGGATGTGGCTGGAATTCCTGCCAATCATTTCCATATAATCTTGAATATAGGGCGATGAAACCCGGCCGCCAAGGCCGAGCCGCCGGTAATTCCGGAACGCAAGCCACATGCTGAACGACATCTACAACAAGCGCATCATCGAGCTCGCCGGCAACATTCCGCGCCTCGGACGGCTGGATCACCCGGATGCAACCGCAACCGCCCATTCCAAGCTGTGCGGCTCGACGGTCAAGGTCGACCTCAAGATGGACGGCCCGGTCGTGACCGACTTCGCCCATGACGTGAAGGCCTGCGCGCTGGGCCAGGCCTCATCCTCGATCATGGCCCGCCACGTGGTCGGTTCCAGCGCTTCCGAGTTGCGGGAGCTGCGCGACACCGTCCGGCAGATGCTGAAGGAGAACGGAGCCCCGCCGGAGGGCAAATGGGCCGATATCGCCCTGCTCGAGCCGGTGCGGGATTACAAAGCCCGGCACGCCTCGACCCTGCTGACCTTCGACGCCGTCGTCGACGCGATCGGCCAGATCGAGGCCAAGGCGCAAGGCCCCAAGGCCGGCGATCAGACGGGGACAGGCCAAGCCCCAGCGGCTGCGCAGGGATAATCGGCCAGTCCGCGGCGGCACACCCACGGACCGCCGCGGACGATCCGTGGAGAAGGAAGATGCCGCGTTTACTGCTGCGGCGTTGCCGCGACCGTGTTCGGCGGCAACGCCTCGGCCGTCCGGGTCGAGCGCGACGGCGAGCCCTTGTCGGGGTCGGCCGATGCGGCCGAGAAACGGTCCTGGCTCTTGTCCTGCCCTCGCGGCGCGATCGCCACCGCAACGGCCCCCTTTCCGGGCGGCAGGACATCGGCGACCATGTCCGTGGTGACGAGGTTGGTCAGCCGCAACTCCGTACGGGACAATTCGTGGAGGTCCTCCCACGGCGGCACATTCAGCGCCAGCGAGAGCAGATCGCCGGCCCCACCCATGTCGAAGGTGTACTTGGCGAGGCGACCGATATCGCGCTCCACGATCATCAGGTCCTGCGCGGTATAGCTCGCCGCCTTGGCGTCGTCGGCGCGGTCGCCCATCCAGATCTGGTGGACGCGCACATGAGCTGCGTCCGGCACGTAGCGGGTCGAGCCGGCGAGCAGCAGGAACACGCACATCGACTCGCAATAGGCCTCCGAGGCGACCCGCGGCCGATCGCTGGCGCGGCTGGCGCGCAGCGTCGTCCCCACCGTGGTGCGCAGCTTCAAGCCGCGGAACCGTCGTCCCAGCGTGATCGCGTCATTGACCGAGCCGCCGCTGGAATCGAGCACCATGGTGGCGCCGTTGAGATCGCGCCCCCGGGCGAACTCCTCGAAGTCCTTGGGACTGTCGCCGGTGACGATGCCGACCGCGCTGACCCAGCCGCAATTCGGCTCACAGGCCACCCACTCGAACCGCATCGGCAGCTTGCGTTCTTCGAGAGCGGCGCCCGCACGCGCCGTGTTGGACATGGTGGGGATGGCGCCACCGAGCACCGTTCCAAGCGCTGCAACACCGAGAAGCATCCAGCGCAATTCAAGCGACCGCAGCAATTTCACGCCCAATCTGTCCCCCTCGTTAAGCTCGGTAGGCAGTTTCCCGTTTCCTTCGCGGCAAGACCTGACAAACTGGCCTCAAATCCGTTATTAGTCTGTCACATCCTTGTCGGGAAACGTATCCGGGCAACCCCCTACCGTCCAGCCGGGCCGTACTGCGGCGCCGCTGAAAACCGGCCATTGTTGCATCACGTCACCACAAATGCCCGCGATCACCGGTTCCTTGCCCGGGAACCGGTCAAACGTTCGCTCACCGCTTTGGCATCGCGCTCATGAAGCACTCATGCTCTCATCACGACCATTCTGCGCACGATCGGTCAGCCACACTGTCGCGAATCCCGCGGCGCAGCGCCCACGCTCTGATCTGGGTCTATCGCCACACATTATCGCCACTGGTCGGCTACAATTGCCGGCATCTGCCGACCTGCTCGGTGTATGCGGATGAAGCCATCGAACGCTACGGGCTCTGGGCCGGCGGTTGGATGACGCTGGCGCGCCTGCTTCGCTGCCAGCCATTCGGCACCTCGGGGATCGACAACGTCCCAAGCGTAATCCCCCCACGCGCCCGCTGGTACCTGCCGTGGCGCTACGCGCGCTGGCGCGGCGTCAACGGACCGAACTGATTGCGGTGCAGCAACCCACTTCACGGCTTGATCTGCCGCAATCAGCTCTGGCGCTCCCCCGAGCTATGATTAGCTGATAAGATGAGACGGCGGCGCCTACAGGAACTCCGCCGATTGAGCTTGCATTGATGTGACGCTTCCTTCTGGGAGGAACAACGATGCGCTGGACAATCAGCCCCAGATCCGACCGGTCCGACAACACATCGGACCACGGCGATACAGGTCATGACCCGCGGCAGGTGGACCTGCTCTGCATTCTCGCGCTGCTGATCATCATCGTCGGTGCCTGGCGCTATCTGGACGACAGCACCACCCTGCCCCCGATCACGACCTCCTACATCGTGCCGAGCCAGCACGTCCACTGGTGACGCCGAACCTCGCCTACCAGCGCGGCCAGAACAGGAAGTCATCACGGCGTGGCGGCGGATAGACTGGGATCGCTTCGGGCGGTCGCGGCACGCGGCGGATTCGCTGTGGCTGGTAGCTCGTCTCAGCCGGTGCGGTCGCCTCGGCCGAGACTGTCGTGTCCGCCGAGGGTGCCCTGACCGACAGCAGCACGTTGGACTCTCGCGTACGCCAGCGATATCCGATCCCGAACTCCAGCGGCTGCGCGCGCTCGAACAGCCTCGCGTAACTTGGCTGATACATGTCGGGGAATTTGTCGATCGGCCCGGCATAGCGTCCGAACGGAAAGAACCGCCACGCGCGGGAATCGAAGCTCGCCAGCGGAATGCCGGAATCGTCCTGGACGATGGTCGCGCTGTTCTTCAACAACCAGCTGCGCACCTGAGAGAAGCCGTGTTGATGCATCAGGTAGGATGCGCTCTTCAACAGACTGTTGCCCGGCGCAAGCGGCTCACAGAATTTGAGGAAGCCGCTCGCCTTCACGCCCGAATCCGACAGGTCGGTCGAGAAATAATAGAGCGTCTTTTCGACGCCGTCCGCCCCGGCAAACACGATCCGGGCACCCTTGGTCGCGTTCCGCGTCGGCGGCTCGCTCGCGGCGTGCTGCGCGCCGCTCTCGTCGAGCCAGATCAGGCTGGTGCTGCGAATGGTCTTGCCGGTGCGCGCAAGGAACACATACAGGATCGGCAATGTCCCTTCGATCTCGCCTTCGCGCAGATCGACCTTCATGTCCTTGGTGATGAAGAACGAGAAGCTCAGGATCGACTGCAAGGACCGCTCGACATAGGACAGAGCGGGACCGATGCTTCCGCGCGGCAGTTTCGTGAGGTCGGGGATGGACCCGGTCGGCTCGAGAGCGGCCATGACGTAGGTCGTGGCCTTCGGGTAGAAGGCGTCGGCATAGAGAAAGTCCGGCCCTGAGAAGAAATAGAACATCGCAGGTCGCGGCGCGGCGAGGTTGGCGTCGCCCCATGTCCGGATTTTCGACAGCTGACGCTGCTCGAGCTGATTGAATGCATTGTCGAGGAACGCGGCGTGCCGCCGCCATGCCGGATCCTGCGCCAGTGGCGCCAGCGGCGAACCGGCTGCCGGCGTCATCCCTGCCAGCACCCGCGCGGTGTCATCGGGCGTGACGGTCTGGGCCCGAGCACCCCAGCTCATCGCAACGATGAGACAGGCAAGCGCCAGTGACAGTCTCGACAGGAGGCGCATTCTCACTCCGAACCAGTCGCGCCCGCCGTGACGGTCCGCGACCGCCCGTGGGCGAACCAATAGATCAGCAATCCCGACAGCATCGCCGTCGCGCCCAGCCCAGCCTGCCAGGGCCGCGCAGTCAGCAGATAGTACATCATGAAGCCGGTCACGCTGAGGAAGATCAAGGGCGTGACCGGGTAACCCCAGGCGCGGTACGGCCGCTTGATCTCGGGCTGGGTGATGCGCAGCTTGAACAGGCCGAGGACCGTCAGAAACGAGCAGCACAACAAGGAGAACTGGACGAGATCGAGCACCGCCTCGAAGCTCTCCGTGAACAGCATCAACGTCGCCACCGTGAGCTGGAACAGCACCGCATGTGCCGGCGCCCCGTTGCGCAAGCGGCGCGCGAACAGCGACAACGCCGGAATGTCCTCGCCCATCGTCATCAGCACGCGCGGCCCGATCCACATCATCGCCGCGATCGAGGGGACCAGCCCGACGCAGATCATGGCGGCGACGAAGCGTCCGCCGGCGTCACCAAAGATGTGGGCTCCGGCGATGCTCGCGACCTGCAACTGTCCTGCGAGTTCGGTCATCGGAGCGGACAGCAGGAATACTGCGTTCAGCGCCATGTACAGCACCAGCACGATCAATGTTCCCACCAACAACGCGCGCGGCAAGGTCCGCTCCGGCGCGTGCAGCTCACCGATGATGTAAGTGGCGGCGTTCCAGCCGGAGAATGCGTACATCACGAACACGAGACCGGTCGCAAATGCCGCGCTGGTGACGTAGCCGAGATCGGCAGCGGCCGGCAGGAACGAGACCGGCTGTGTCACCTTCAAGGTGGCGCCGGCGATCAGGAACGCGACGATCAGGCCGAGCTTCAGCAGGGTCGACAGCAACTGGAAGCGGCTGGATTGCCGTATGCCGCCGAGTTGCACCAGTGTCACCAGCCACACCGCGCCGACGGCGAGCAGCAGCGGGGGAACGCCGGGCAGGACGAGGCGGCCATATTCGCCGAACGCCATCGCCGCCAGCGCCACCGGCGCAGCAAAGCCGACGGTGGACGAGACCCAGCCGGCCATGAAGCCGATCGCCGGGTGAAACGCCCGTGTCAGGAAGTTGTACTCGCCGCTGGAGCGCGGAAACATCGCGCCGAGCTCGGCATAGGAGAGCGCACCGCAGATCGAGACCAGGCCGCCCACGGCCCACAGTGCCATGATGGAAAATCCAGACGGGAGGTCCTTGACCTGAAATCCGAGGCTGGTGAACACACCAACGCCGATCATGTCGGCGATCACGATGGCAATCGCGACCGGCAAGGACACTGACGGCATGGCGACGCCGCCCGGTCGGGCCGCCAATGGATCGCCATCCGCTTCGGACGCAGCCATCTCGTTCAGGGGCGAACGACGCCCCTTCCCTGCTTCAGACCCATGTTCCGGCCAAAGCATTCAATCATAGTTAACGCGGGATAAATATGGCCGGAATTCGCGGTAATATAGAACCGAAATATGCGTTTGCGGTGACCGAAGCATTGCCGCGCGCGGCGGAGCGCCTCACACTCACGACACGATCGCGTGGTGTGACCGCCTGCTGCCGCCACCATCCTTAACGCGACCTCAAGATGGTCGGCGCAACTTGAGGTAAGACCGTTGGCCGTGGTGAGCCGCAGGGCGGCTCAGGCCCGTGTTGGAGAGCTATGATCGGGACCGGTCCGAGATCGTGGAGCTGTCGTCGTGGCCGGGTGCGGCTGCGGACGCTGGCGCACGGACCATCCCGCAGACCCCGCCGCACGGCCTCCGCCCTGGCTGCGGCCGCCTTGTCGTTGTCGCTCGCGCAATGCGATCAGGCGCCTGCGCCAGAAACCCTGGCAGCCAACGTGGCGCCGGCGCTCAATTTCGACGACCGCTTTCCCGCGCCGGAGTTTCGCGACCGGTTCCCGACTGCAAGCGAAAGCCTGCAGCTGCACGCGCCATCCGACTTCGCGCCGAAGCCGCCGCCGGTTCAGCTCGCGTCCTTGGAGCCGCAGAGCCCGACGCTGCGCCCGCGCGAGGATCTCACGACGCTCGTCAGCATGAAGTCGTCGGCGTTCCCCTATTTCGGCAACAATCCGGCCTCCGACGCTCCTTTTCTCAACGTCTCCAGCGGCGAGCGCCGCGGCCATCGCAGCTTTTCGGGCCGGGTGTACTGGCAGGACCAGACCTACAATGACAGCCGGGTTCTGGTGCACGTTCCGCAGCAGTTCGATCTGCGCAAGCCGGGTGTAATCGTGGTGTTCTTCCACGGCAACGGCGCCACGCTCGAACGCGATGTGCGCGACCGCCAATTGGTGCCGCAGCAGATCACGGGATCGGGCGTCAACGCGGTGCTGCTCGCGCCGCAGATGGCGGTCGACGCCGCCGATTCCAGTGCCGGCAAGTTCTGGCAGCCCGGCGGCTTCAAGCGCTTCATGGACGAGGCAGCGATCAATCTCGCCCGAATGACCGGCGATCCCGCGAGCGCCAGGACCTTCGCGGACATGCCGATCGTGATCGTCGGCTACAGCGGCGGCTTCCTGCCCGCCGCCTGGAGCCTCGACGTCGGCGGCATCAGCGAGCGCGTGCGCGGCGTGGTGCTGCTCGATGCTGTCTATGGCCAGCTCGACAAATTTGCCGGCTGGATCGAGCGCAACCGCTCGGGCTTCTTCATCAGCTCCTACACCCGCTACACGGCGCGGCATGACCAGGAGCTGATGACCATGCTGCGCAACCGCGGCATCGAGGTCTCGGAGGACATCGAGCGACCGCTGCGTCCCGGCAGCGTCGTGTTCGTCGAGACCGACGAGGGCATCACCCACCGCGACTACGTCACCCAGGCGTGGACCCGCCATCCGATCCGCGACGTCCTTGCCAGGATGGCGGCGGCGCAGCCGCCGATCCGGGTCGCCGCCGGTGCTCAGGCCGCCTCGAGCGGCACGTCGACGCGCTGAGACAACCGGGTCTCAGCTCTTCGGCAGCTTCGGCATGTTCTCGACAAAGCCGTTGAAGCAGGCGAGCCGCTCGTCCTGTTCCTTGGTGTACTTGCAGTCGGCGACGCCCTTCGCCTTCATGGCCTTCGGCTTGGCGGCCGGCGGGATGACCGCGTCATAGCAGTCCAGCCGCTCCTTGGTGCCGTCGTCGATATCCAGGCAGGCCTGCAGCTTGACGGCCATCGACTGCGGCTTGGCCGGTGCCGCGGCTGCCGTCTTCATCCCCTTGCTTGCTTTCGGCTTGACCTGCACCAGCGGACGGTCGCCGACCATCGGTGCGCTCTGGGCGAGCGCGGAGGTGCAAAACAGCGCTGCGGCAAGGCTCAGTATCGTCTTTTTCATGCCATGTCTCTTTCATCCAGGCCGCAAGCGCGAGATCGCCCCCGCCGGGACGACGCGCCTCACATGGCGCGATCTCCGCCCTGCAGCCTCCCACCACAGCGGCTTTAATCCGGTCTGACCGGTTTTGCCAAGCGCCAAGCCGCTGTTCGCGGTGGACCTCAGGCCATCGCCGCGACCGGCAGACGCGGCCGGCTGGCCAGGATCGCCAGCAGTGCCAGGGCGACGAAGACCATCGCGACGTACCCGGTGGCGCCGACCAGCTCGCGCTCGAACAGCACGCCGCCGACCGCGGAACCGATCGCTTGGCCGATATAGAGCACGGAGGTGTTGAGCGACACCGAGGCCGACGCCAGCGGCGGCGCTGCCGCGACCAGGCGGACCTGCTGCATCGAGTTGGTCGATGCAAACCCCAATCCCCAGATCACCACGGCGACCGCCATCAGGGCATACACCCCGGCCCCGACCGTCCAGATCGAGATCCCGGCGAACAACAGGCAGGTGAACAGCAGCGAGGTGCGATAAGGACCCCAGCCGTCGACGATCCGGGTGGCGACGACCACGCCGAGGAAACCGCACGCCCCGTAGAGCGCGAACACCAGCCCGATCTGGTTCGCATCCGCGCCGGTCAGCTTCCTCAGCAGCGGCCCCATGAAAGTGAAGATCACGAACTGCCCGGACATTTGCAGCGTCGTCACCAGGAGCAGCAGCACCACCATGCGGTTGCGGCCGAGTTCGATCCAGGTGCGCAGCTCGACCACCGCGCCCTTCAAGCCCGACGGCAGCCGCCAAGTCAGCAGCGCGCAGCTGACCGCCCCGGCGGCGCCGATCGTGACATAGGCCGACTGCCAGCCAAAACGGCTGGCGACGAAGGTGATCAGCGGCAGTCCGACCGCGGCGGCGAGCGACCAGCCGAGGAAGACGTAGGCGATGGTGCTGCCGCGCTTCTCCACCGGACTGATCAGGGCAGCGGTTCCGGCCGCCTGCGGCGTGTACAGCGCGCCGACCGCGAGCATGATGAGCCGGATCGCGAGCAGGCTCGCATAGTCCGGCGCCAGCGCGGAAACGAGGTTGCCGAGCGTGAGCACCAGCAAGGTGATTGCCAGCAGCGCGCGGCGATCGAAGCGGCTGGTCAGCCACGCCGACAGCGGCGAGCCGATGCAGAGCACCACTGCACCGAATGTGATCAGCAGCCCGGCAGTGCGAACGCCGACGCCAAGGCCGGCAGCGAGCTCCGGCAGCATGCCGGCCGGGGCCATCACCGAGCAGCCTGTGACGATGTTGCCGAGCATCAGCGCGGTCGGGGCGAAGCGAGCGGGAGTCTGGTCCGATGTCATGCGGCCTGATTAGCAGAGTTTTTCATGCATTTGCATGAAAATACCTCATGCCGTCCATGACATTCTGTTCGTCGCGGCGGTCCTGTCGGCGCGTCAGTTGGCCGGCTGGGCCGAGGCCTGCGGCGATGGAATCTGAATCCAGGGAACCGGTGCTCCCGGCGGATGAACGACAACCCTGGACGGCGGGCACGTCTCCGTCAGGCGCTTGACGACATTCTGCAGGCCTTCGCTGGCGACCGGAAACGCCATGAGGCCGGGACGCGCGGCGGTGGCCAGCGCATCGCTCAGCTCGATGCCCGACGCCGCAGCCAGCGTCTTCATCTGGCCGGCATTCAACAGGACGCCCCAGCTTTCGCGCTCGCCCACGCGGCGCGGTGGCGACAGGAAGTTGAGCCTGACGTCGCCGCCCGCAATCGACAGGGCGGCGGCCCCGATCGAAGGCATGGCCTTGCGCTCGACATCGAGCTCGAAGCGATCCTGATCGAAGCAGACGAGTTGCAGCCGCGTGGTGCGGAACGTGGCCTCGCCGTCCTTGCGCGTCAGGATGGTCTTGTAGCCGATGCCGCGGCTGGCCGCCTCGAACATCCAGGGAGTCTCGACCCGCTCGCGGCGGTCGAGGGCGAAGCGCGCAATCTCCTCGCGCGTCAGCACGCGCATGCCCTCGAACGGCACCGACCGCGCTGCCGTCAGCAGGCCCGGATCGGCGCCAAGCTTGGTGATGTAGTCGAGCACCATCTTGTCGGAGCGCTCCATCGCCCGCTGCATCGCCTGCGCGCGCATTTCGCGGGTCGGCACGCCGCCGGTGAAGTTCAGGATCACGCGCGGCGAATGCACCGCGAGCGTCACGTCCGGGGCAAGCTCGCGCGAGGGCGCACCGAGGATGATGTAGGGACAGGCCGAATTGCACATCGCGCCGCGGGTCCAGACCTCGCCGTGCAGCTCGCGGCCGGACGATTTCAGTCTGGTGCAGGCCTCGCCCTCCTGAGGCTCGAAGCCGCAATCGCGCAAAGTGGTGCGCCCGACGCGGGCCGCAGCCTTCTTCTCGCGCAGGAAGTTGCCCATCGCGAGCGCCTGTTCGAGATTGCCGCCCGGAGAATTGAAGTAGATCGGCAGCTTGCGGTCGCCGATCTGCTTCATGAACTTGCGCAGCCGCGCCGCGGCGCCGCCGTCGATCTTGCCTTCGGCCGCGATCCAGCTGTCGCAGCCTGGACCACACGAATCGGGCGTGCCCTTGACGAGCGCGAACGAGATCGGGGCGATGCCGGCACCAGGAGTCGGTGATTTGGCCGGATGCCTCGCAGGCTTCAGCTCCGCCCCAGGTTTGACCGGCGTTGCGGGCCTCGCCTGCACCGCAGGCCTCTGTTGCAGCATCGGCCTCGGTTGCAGCACAGGCCTCTGCTGCCCGGCAGGCCTGGCCGCATCCGGTTTGGCCGCATCCGGTTTGCCCGCAGCCGGAATGGCCGCAGCCGACGGCGCGCCGGTCACGGCAAGCGCAATCAGCGCGGCCGCAAGCTGCGTCGCCCCACGCTTGAAAAAAACCGAGAACGGCGTGTCCCCTGCAGACACCATCGCCAACGCGTCCCCACGCCCCGAACACTTGAAGTTGTATCATACCGGCCCGCCCCGGCAATGTCCGCATGGCAACACGCCATCCGAAACGGCCAGTTTTCCCGTGCCTCTCCCGGTTGCAGCCTGGAAATCCCCTGCTATACCCCTTGCTCCCGCTTACCTGCGCTCGTTCGCAGGAGTGAGCTCCAGGAGAGAAACCATGCCCGACTCCAAATCGCCCGACTCGAAATCCGCCGCCGACCAGCAGAAATCCGGCTTCCAGTACAGCCTCAGCAATCTGAAGCCAGCCGCTCCGGTCGAGAAGATCACCATCAGCTTCCCCGACGGCGCCAAGCGCGAATATCCCAGAGGCACCACCGGCTTCGACATCGCCAAGGGCATCTCGCCCTCGCTCGCCAAGCGAACCGTCGCCATGGCGCTGAATGGCGACCTCGCCGACCTCAACGATCCCATCGATGACGACGCCAAACTCGAGCTCGTCGATCGCGATGATCCGCGCGCGCTGGAACTGATCCGGCACGATTGCGCGCACGTGCTCGCCGAAGCCGTGCAGGCGCTGTGGCCGGGCACTCAGGTCACGATCGGACCCGTGATCGAAAACGGCTTCTACTACGATTTCTTCCGCAACGAGCCGTTCACGCCCGAGGACTTCGCCGCAATCGAGAAGAAGATGCGCGAGATCATCGGCCGCGACAAACCCTTCACCAAGGAGGTGTGGGAGCGCGAGAAGACCAAGCAGGTGTTCCGCGACAAGGGCGAGGCGTTCAAGGTCGAACTCGTCGACGCCATTCCGGGCAGCGAGCCGATCAAGATCTACTACCAGGGCGACTGGTTCGACCTGTGCCGCGGTCCGCACATGACCTCGACCGGCAAGATCGGCAGCGCCTTCAAGCTGATGAAGGTGGCGGGCGCATATTGGCGCGGCGATTCCAACAACCCGATGCTGACCCGCATCTACGGCACCGCCTTCGCCAAGCAGGAGCAGCTCGACGCCTACCTGAAGCAGATCGAGGAGGCTGAAAAGCGCGACCACCGCAAGCTCGGCCGCGAGCTCGACCTGTTCCACTTCCAGGAGGAAGGCCCGGGCGTGGTGTTCTGGCATCCGAAAGGCTGGAGCATATTCCAGGCGCTGATCGCCTATATGCGCCGGCGCCTCACCGGCGACTATGACGAGGTCAATGCGCCGCAGATCCTCGACAAGTCGCTGTGGGAGACCTCGGGCCACTGGAACTGGTACCGCGAGAACATGTTCGCGGCGCAGTCCGCCGGCGACGAGGCCGAGGACAAGCGCTGGTTCGCGCTCAAGCCGATGAACTGCCCCGGCCACGTGCAGATCTTCAAGCATGGCCTGAAGAGCTACCGCGACCTGCCGCTGCGGCTCGCCGAGTTCGGCGTCGTCCACCGCTACGAGGCCTCCGGCGCCATGCACGGCCTGATGCGCGTGCGGGGCTTCACGCAGGACGATGCGCACGTGTTCTGCACCGAGGATCAGCTGGCCGACGAGTGCCTGAAGATCAACGATCTCATCCTGTCGACCTACTCGGATTTCGGCTTCGAGGGCGAACTGACGGTCAAGCTGTCGACCCGGCCGG
Organism: Bradyrhizobium sp. HKCCYLS2038; assembly: GCF_051167655.1. Classification (NCBI taxonomy): domain Bacteria; kingdom Pseudomonadati; phylum Pseudomonadota; class Alphaproteobacteria; order Hyphomicrobiales; family Nitrobacteraceae; genus Bradyrhizobium; species Bradyrhizobium sp. HKCCYLS2038. Next base: position 507,092 of record NZ_JBNPTM010000002.1, read on the forward strand.
AGAAGCGCGTGGGCACCGACGAGATGTGGGATCACGCCGAGCGCGTGATGGCCACCGTGCTGAACGAGATCAAGGCGCAGAGCAACCACATCCGCACCGAGATCAATCCGGGCGAAGGCGCGTTCTACGGGCCAAAGTTCGAATACGTCCTGCGCGACGCCATCGGCCGTGACTGGCAGTGCGGCACCACGCAGGTCGACTTCAACCTGCCGGAGCGCTTTGGCGCGTTCTACATCGACGCCGACGGTGCGAAGAAGGCGCCGGTGATGGTCCACCGCGCCATCTGCGGCTCGATGGAGCGCTTCATCGGCATCCTGATCGAGCACTATGCCGGCAGCTTCCCGCTGTGGCTGGCGCCGACCCAGGTCGTCGTGACCACCATCACCTCGGAAGGCGACGAATACGCCAAGCAGGTGCTGGCGGCGCTGCGCCGGGCCGGCTTGCGGGCCGAGATCGATCTTCGCAACGAGAAGATCAACTACAAGGTCCGCGAGCATTCGCTGCAGAAGATCCCGGCGCTGCTCGTGGTCGGCAAGAAGGAGGCAGAGACGCATTCGGTCTCCGTGCGCCGGCTCGGCCGCGACGGCCAGACGGTGCTGCCGACCGCGGAGGCGATCGCCGCTCTGGTGGACGAGGCGACGCCGCCGGACGTGCGGCGTAGGCAGCGCGAGGCGGCGTGACCAAGCCGACCTGAGACGATCTCGACGAGGGCCTCGGCAGGCGTGCCGGGGCCGTTTCAGTTCGGCTGTTACTTGACCCTGCGTGACAGCCAAGAGTTGGGATCCTCGACAGGCTCCAGACCTGCGTCCTGCAAAAGATTGCGCGCGTCGCTCGACCAGTGCACGGCAGGATAGAGCCCGGCCAGAACGGCGGCGGCCGTCTGGGCTTGGAACTTGAGTCCGATGCTCAAATAGGAGTCGGTCAAGCGGAACAGCGCTTCCGGAATGCTCGGCGCGTCCTGATATTGCGTGACCACCGTCCTGAACCGGTTGATCGCAGCCGTGTAGTCCCGCTTGCTCCAGTAGTAGCGGCCGACGTCCATCTCCTTTGTCGCCGCGTCCGGGACGGCCACCGTCTGCACCGTGCCGCTGCCCGCCGCGTCGGCCAGTCTGACGTCAGTCAGGCTGAGACTGCACAGCGGCAGCACCACCGCACCAACCAGTATCGAACTGACTCTTCGCACTCGGCTATGCCGATAAGCTTGCAACGGCATCCGTCCCCCTCCCCTCCCTGCCCGCCGCCTGCAGCGCCACCTCCGCACATCCAGCCATGTAGAGAAACATCGTCGCGAGCATCTGCTCGATGGCCTCGCGTCCGCGCGGCAGGATGGTGATGGCGTCGTTGCCGGCGCCGCCGCGCGCCAGGAGATTCTTCTCCTCGGCATCGCGCAACAGCGTCAGCACATGCTTGCGCGACACCGAGAACCGCGTCGCGAGGCCGTTGATGGAGAGCGGCACCGGCCCTTCGGGCGGGAACGGCTGATCCGGCGCGCCGCCATGAGCCAGGCTAAACAGGATCACCATGCCGGCGGTGCGCTCGGCAAACGGCTCCAGCTCCGGCGCGCCGTCGAGCACGCGCGTGCCGGCGATGAAGCGGCGACCGAGCTCGAGCACGAAGGTCTTCACAAAGGCTTGGTCGTTGAGCGCGGCCCGGTAGGCCACGGCTTCCGGAAGCACCGCACTCATGGCGTCGAACTGGACGCCCCAGCGCTCACGATGCAGCGCGATCAGCTTGTCGGTCGGCACCAGCGGACGCCGGCGCCGGTCGAGATTGGAGGCGGACGCGACGAGCCCGGTGGCGCGCATCAGGACCAGCATCGCCTCGCAGCGGCCGCCGCTGCACAGGCCAATCCGCGCGCACATCTCTTTCATGGCGCCGACGGTGAGCCCGAGTTCGCCCTCACGATGCGGAGCAAAGTGCAGGTACAGCGCGACATGCGGAAACAGCGCCCGCGCCCGGTCGCTCAGCAGCGCATTGAGGATCCGGTCGCCCCGATAGAGCGCAACGGCGGCCGCGGTCGAGACGCGCATCGCCTGGTCAAACCCAGGCTGGCCGCGCAGCCGTGCGACGGCATCGGGTGAGGGTGTCAGCGCTGTCATTCCCACGGCATAGTCCTGCAACACCGGGTCCTGCACCATCAGGTCTGGGCCGGGCCCCCCGGGCAGGCTTCTCATCGTCATCTTTTTACCGATCCGCCCAAATTTCCACAATTGCCAACCCAGAACACGGCCGCTGACAGATGGCCGCAGTTGCCCTCCCCCGCACTCCGCCGGGCGATAGAAGCGATCAAAACGCCGTGCCGGACCCTCGTTGCGGGCGGAGGCGCATGCTATCTCCGCGCCATAACCATTGAGAGATCCCGCCACGTGCCCGACGCGATTGAACTCCTGAAGACCCGCCGCTCCGTGAAGCCGCGCGAGATGAGCGGCGCCGGCCCCTCCCCCGCCGAGCTCGACACCATCCTGACCATCGGCGCCCGGGTGCCCGATCACGGCAAGCTCGCGCCCTGGCGCTTCATCGTGTTCGAGGGCGACGGCCGCCGCCGCGCCGGCGAGGTGATCGCGTCCGTGTTCGCCAGCAAGAACCCGCAGGCCAGCGCCGCCGAACTCGAGGTCGAGAGGAACCGCCTCATGGAGGCGCCGCTGGTGATCGGCCTCGTCAGCTTCACCAGGCCGCATCCCAAGGTGCCCGCCTATGAGCAGGAGCTGTCCGCTGGCGCCAGCGCCATGAACATCCTGACCGCCGCCACCGCGCTCGGCTATGGCGGTTGCTGGCTGTCCGGCTGGTTCATGTTCGACCGCGACGTGATGGACGGGCTCGGCCTGAAGGCCGACGAGAAGCTTGCGGGGCTGATCCACATCGGCAAGCCGACCAAGCCAAGCGAAGACCGGCCACGCCCGGCGCTGGCGGACATCGTGACAAGGTTCTGAGCGCCACCAACGACGCTGCAGTAGGGTGGGCAAAGCGACGCCGAAGGCGGCGCGTGCCCACCGTGGCGCGGCGTATTCGTTGCGCCATGGTGGGCACGGCGCCACGGCGATCTTGCACGAAGAAGCAATGGTGCACGCGCCTTTGCCCACCCTACGACTCCACATTCAGGCCTTCGATCGCTGCGCAAGTCGACAACGCGTCCTCCGCAGATCGAGGCCAAGGATGCGCAACTACGTTCCCGCGACGGACAATCGCCCGGGTGATGCATCATGCGGCGCCCTCGAACAACGTGAGGGCGCAGGGAGGACCGGACCTCGACTGAGGCCCGTGGCCCGCCTGCGAAAAAAATGCAGGCGGCAGGTACCACAGGTCAGCCGGAAACCCGGCCCTCCCTGCGCGATGGCTTAACGGCTGCTTCGCGTTCTCCCTGGTGCGCCGTGCTTTCTGGCCACCATATCGCGACAACGCGCTTTCGCGCGCTGCACGGGACATCAGCGTCGGGATGTCAGGACCGCGCGACTTGACCGTGCGCAGCGAATTGTTCGTCGGCGCGAGCACCCCCGCGCTGCAATCCACCACGCCCACCGCTCCCCGCCCCGCGTGCCGTGACGACCGCGATACGCCCCTCATCCCAGGACGGGATGTGCGAGAAGATCGATCTGATTTGCCCGACGAGGCAAGGACTAATAACTGCGACAAAGTAACCCGACGGGCAAATGCCGCGCGGGATGCCACTCTAGCGTTTCGCGCGAACGAACCTCACGGCCAGCTGGATGCCGCGCGAGTTCGCGTCCGCCTGCCCGTCCGTGAAGTCGAAATTCCAATACAGATCGAGCATGCCCATCGGCGTGGTCGTCCAGTACTTCGCGTGCCCCTCCTCATCAGGACTGATGTCGTCAAAGACTGCGCGATCGACGACAGGGCTGCCGCAATCGATATCCACGATGGTTTCGAGTTGCGGGCCCGACGGTACGCGCCAGCCATCGGCTTCCGCCGCGAGCGCCTGGTCCAGGGTGACCGTAGCGACCTCTCCGACGCAGCCCTCCTTGTCGTCCCACTGCGTTCCGAAGGTGCAGCGCTGCCAGATCAGTCCTGTCTTGATATCCTCGACCACGCCTCCCGAAACGCGAAAGCGAGTCTGCTGGCCGGCGTCGTCGCGGTCGTAGCATCCGGCGATAGCGGGCGGCGTGCCCGCCGAGACCAGGCCGAGCGCCAGCACGAGGCAGAGCCAACATGGAAGACGTCGACGCATCATGGTGCCATCTCAGGTGTCAGCGCGATGGCCCGCAGGTTTGCCAGCAACACGGCGAAATTGAAAGCGGAACGACGCAGCCGAGATCGAGAAGGATCGGCTAGCCGCATATGTCGGGCGTCCGTCCGACATCGCCGCGCCGTCAAATCCTCCTCGACACGAATTCCGGCATCGCTGAGCGCGTTCATGAGCCGCTCGATATCCTCGGGACCCCCATGGTGCCCGGACAGATCTCGTTCCGCTCATCGAACGTGATCCAGCCCTAGCGCCCGCCGACTTCAACGGCGCGGCGGATGATGTCAGAGACGTGCAATCAGGTTTCCCGATGAACACATGGCCTCCTTTGACGCCGCGGGCATGGGCGCCCATCACTGGCGTACCGGCGCTCGGACCGCCGATCACCACCGCGAGCGATATTCCCCCGGGTCGATGTCGCGTGAACAGCTGAATAGCTTGTGACCAGCATCACAGTTGATGAGTTTGGACCATCGTATTTTCGACAGCTGTGCTATTCTGCGGTCTTTCCGATCCGGACTTTTCCCGATGCATATTCCGTTGCCACCCCTTTTTTGTCTCGTCATTCTGCTGTCCTGCCTCTTCAACGTAGAGGCGCGCGCTGAGAAGCGCATTGCGCTGATCATCGGCAACTCCAGCTATCAACACGTACCACGGCTTGCAAACCCCATCAGCGACGCAACGGCAGTAGCCGACACGCTGAAACGTGCTGGATTCGATTCGGTCGATTTGCGTCGCGATCTGACCATCTCCGACATGAGGCGCGTGCTTCGGGACTTCTCGAACAACTCACGGGATGCGCACGTCGCCGTCCTCTACTTCGCCGGCCACGGCATCGAGGTCGACGGCACGAACTATCTCATTCCGACAGACGCGACTCTCGAGCAGGACTCTGACGTCTACGACGAAACCATTTCGCTGGACCGCGGGCTGGCTGCGATCGAACCGGCCAAACAACTTCGGCTGGTGATCCTGGATGCCTGCCGCGACAATCCGTTTGCGCGGTCGATGAAACGGACCGTTGCGTCGCGCGCGGTCGGGCGTGGCTTGGCCAAAGTCGAGCCCGCCAGTCCGAACACCCTGATCGCTTTTGCGTCGAAGGCGGGATCGACCGCCTCAGACGGCGACTCAGGTCACAGCCCATTCACAGCTGCGTTGGTGCAGCATATCGCGAAGCCCGGCCTGGATCTGCGAAAGGCATTCGGCTTTGTACGGGACGACGTCCTGAATGCGACCAAGAATGTACAAGAGCCGTACGTTTATGGATCTCTAGGTGGAAACGACGTGCCGCTGATTCCGGCTACACCGGCCGATGCCAGCAGCGCATCATCGCCTCCCGAAGCCGCGGTGCAGCGCTTCTACGAATATGCGCTTCAGGTGAATACCAAGGCAGCATGGGACGCGTTTCTGGAGACGTATCCTTCGGGCTTTTTCGCCGTTCTTGCCAAGGAGCGTCGCGACAAACTAGCTGAACAGTCAGGAACGGCAGCATCGGCTGGACGAGCGAAGGAGGCGGACCAGAAGACATCCCTCACTGCCGCGCCCACGAAGACAGATGCCCCTAATCAGCTGCCCGAAAGGGCAGAGTCCCAGAAATTGCCGCTCGGCTCCACGGCAGACCAAAAGGTCGATGGCAACGCAATTTCCGAGCCGGACCGCATGAAGAGTGCGGCCATAGATCCGTCAGTCGCCAAGGCGACAGATCAAGCAAGCAGAAGCACGACCGACCTCGCCCGTTCTCTACAAGCTCAACTAAAACGAGTTGGCTGTTATACCGGCGCAGTCAATGGCGATTGGGATAGCGCATCTCAAAAAGCGCTTGGATTGTTCAACCGACACGCCGGTACGCAATTGGACGTCAAGCTCGCAAGCGTCGAAGCCGAGGATTTCGTCAAAGAACGCCCGCGCCATACTTGTCCGTTGAGCTGCGCACCGGGCTACAGAGCCGAGTCCGACGGCTGCGCCAAGATCGTCTGCAGCAAGGGCTTCCAATTGACCCCGGAAAATACGTGCGAACGCACGGCTTCAAAGGAGCAGAAGCCCCAAGAGCAGAAATCCGCCGAACCGACCAGACCATCGCCTCCAACAGATCGAAACAAATCCGCTGCACAATTGATGAAGGATTTCACGAACAGTCCCACTTGCTCGAACATTCGAATAGCCTGCGAAAAATCCTTAAGTCCTGGGCATTGCGCGGCGTCTTACGCCCAATGCATGCAGACTGGCCGATGGAAAAGCGGCGTCAGCCAATACGAAGGACTTGCGCGTCAATAGGCACGGGCGAGCTAGAAGGGCGCTTAAACTGGGCCGCTGCCAATGCGCTTGCTGATCGGCGGTAGGCTACGCAGCCGCCGCTTTGCGGCGGCTGCTTTGCCTACCCTACGGCACCGCGCGCGACAGGCGCAGCGGCACGCTCAGCGCGCGAGCACCTCGACCTCGCCGTCGACGCCGTTGACGACGGCGAAGGAGCGCTCGAACACCTTGCCTTCGTTCTTGGCGATGGCGCGGTAGTCGCCTTCGGACAGCACGACCTTGGGGAAGGCGCCGATCGATTCCTTGATCACGTCGCCGCCGGGGTTGATGACCGACCAGGCGGTGTTGGCGAGCGCCTCGCCGCCCTTGTCGGAGACGAGCTTCAGGGTGATGACGGCGGCGCGATGCGTCACCGTGACGTCGGTGAGCTTGCTGGCCTGCACGCGAATGTCGGAGCGCACCACCGAGTTGGCGTCGCCATAGTTCGAGACGATGTAGTAGGTCCCCTCCGGCAGCATCAGCACGTCGCCGGCCGCAACGTTGGGAACGATCGGCGCGCGCTCGCGACCGTCGAACTGGCTGCCCTTGTAGATCGCGAACGAGATCTGGTTCTGCGGGATCTTGCTGGTTCCGACCCGGCCCTCGAGGCGCAGGCCGCCGGCCGGCAGCAGGAAGGATTCGCGGTCGGTCTCCGCCTTCAAGGTCACCGTCCTCACGGCGCTGACGAGGCCGAGCGCGACATGGACGACGTAGTTGCCGGGCGGCAGCACGATGTTCGGCGTCGCGCCGCGATCCTCGCGCAGCATCTTGAAGGCGCCGGTCTCGTCCGGCCGGTCGGCGAAGACGCGCCAGACCAGACCGCCATTGATGCCCGGCAGATCCTTGCCGTAACGCGCCGACAGCGACAAAACGCCCTGGTTCGGCGCCGCGGTGGGAGGCGCGGCGACCGCTGGAGGCGCGACCGGCGCCCCCGGCGGAATCGCGGCCATCGGCGGACCGGGCAGCGCCTGCGGCACGGCCGGCGGCGGGGCGACGGGGCCGGCTCCAGGACCGGAGGGCGGTGCCAGGCTGACGGCGGCCCCGGGATCGGGTACCGGAGCGGGCGGGATCGGCGGCGGACGATCGCTGAACAGCTGCGCCGCGGCCGGCGATGTGACGAGGCTGGGCGGCAAGCATGCCAAGGCCAGCACGAGCCATAGTGGCCCGCTGCGCCGGAATCTGCTGAACCCGCGACCTGTCGTCATCATCCTGCTTTTGACCGAAAACGGGGCAAATTCAAGCCTCTGCTGTCCTGTCCGAAGGGAACATTCAACGCCCTGGGCCGCCGTTGCGGCGTTCTCCGCGGGGCCGGCGATGGTGCGGGCCGGTCGCAAGAGATCAAATCGGCGGCATCGCCTGCCCACGTCAATCGGCATAAAGAATGCTTCTGGTAGGCTTGCCGCGGAATGGTGGCCCGGCCGCGGTAAGCGGCGTGCCGGCCTGGTTGCAGTGCGTGGAGATGACGGTGCTGGACATGTTGATGGGACGCCGCCAGAGCGGAGGCGATGCCTCCGCCGTCGGTCTCGGCACAATCCGAAAGCCGGTCATCGGACTTGCGCTCGGCGGCGGCGCGGCGCGCGGCTTTGCCCATATCGGCGTGATCAGAACCCTGCAGGCGCATGGCATCGTGCCCGACGTGGTGGTCGGCACCTCGATCGGCGCCGTGGTCGGCGGCGCCTATGCGGCCGGCCAGCTCGATGCGCTGGAAGAATGGGCGCGCAGCCTGCAGATGCGCAACGTGCTCGGCTATCTCGACATCCGCCTCAACGGTTCCGGCCTGATCGGCGGCGAGAAGCTCGCCGCCCAGCTCGAGGCGTCGCTCGGCCGGGTCGGCATCGAGGACCTGCCCATGAAGGTCGCGACCGTCGCGACCGAGATCCGCACCGGGCACGAGATCTGGCTGACCCATGGCAGCCTGGTCGATGCGATGCGCGCCTCCTACGCCCTGCCCGGCATCTTCGCGCCGGTCCTGATCGGCGACCGCTGGCTGGTGGACGGCGCCATGGTCAATCCCGTGCCGGTGTCGGCGGCACGCGCGCTCGGCGCCGAGATCGTCATCGCCGCCAATCTGTCGAGCGACGTGTTCACGCATTCGACGACGATCTACTCGCATGGCCAGCCCGTCGAGGTGCCGGAGACGGTGATCGAGAGCACCCCGCCGAAGCGGCGCTTCGGCAAGCTGTTCTCGCCCGAGCGCGCCGTGAAGCGGCAGTTCTTCGGCGGCGGCGGCCGGCCCGGCATCTCTTCGGTGATGGTCGACGCCTTCAACATCATGCAGGACCGCATCACTCGCGCCCGGCTCGCGGGCGACCCGCCGGACCTCCTGATCTCGCCGCGCGTCGGCCAGATCGGCTGGTTCGATTTTCATCGCGCGGCCGATCTCATAGCGTTCGGCGCCAGGGCGGCCGAACGCGCGCTGGACTCGATCCACGAAGCGATCGGCCAGACGACCGGAGCGGCCGCGCCGACCGGCGGCGGAGCTACGCCGTCTTGATGTACTGACGGAGCGCTTCCTGCTCGGTCTCGTACTCGTTGACGCGCCACTTCACGACGTCGCCGATCGAGATCAGGCCGACCACGAGACCGCCTTCGATCACCGGCAGATGGCGGAACTTGCCGTTGGTCATCATCTCCATGATCGCGGCAACCGTGTCCGCCGGCTTGCAGCTGATGACCCTGCGCGTCATCACGCCCGACACCGGCTCGGTGAGGACACCGGCGCCGCGCTCGCCGAGCGAGCGCACGATGTCGCGCTCGGAGAGGATGCCCTCCATCCGCGAGCCCGACATCACCAGCACCGCGCCGATCTTGCGTTCGGCGAGCAGCTTGGCGGCTTCGGCGAGTGTGGTCTGAGGCTCGACGCTCTCGACCTTGTGGCCCTTGGTGTCGAGGATCGCACGTACTGTCATTGCTCGTCTCCTTGAGAGGCCGGTGCGCCCTTCTCATCGAGGCATCGTGACGGCCGATGCTTGCAGCAGTCTTCAGTCAAGCGAGTCTTGATCAGGTGTCGTCATCAGATGTCGTCATCAGGTGGCAATGCACCCATCACGTTCTGGTTGCAGTGCTCATGACAGGCGCCCGGAAACTGGCCGAGGCCACCTGCCTTATTTGTCCGGAATCGTGTTCCGGTTGCATCGGACGCAAATGATGAATGAAATCACCCGCGCTCGCAAGCACGGGATCGCAGCAACTAACTGTCGACCGGCTCGGAAGGCAACGCAGGTGCAACATCATCACGCACATGCGGGATCGGATCGAACAGCGCGAACAGGACCAAGCCGGCAACGAAGCCGCCGATATGGGCCTGCCACGCTACGCTGGCACCGTCGGCGCCGGGCGTCAGGTCGAAGGCGCCGAACAGGATGTTGATGCCGAACCAGACAATGAGGAAGCCGAGCACCCGCGAATTGCGCAGCGCACGCGACAGTGACAACGCCGGCACCCGCGCCGCGGCTTCAACGTCACCGCGGTTGAACGACAGGAAGCCGCCGCGGACGAAGGCAAACCGCATCGCCGCGGCCATCGCGCCCGACACCGACGCCGAGGCGCCGATCATCGGCGCCAGCGCGTGCTCATGGGTGACGAGGTGCGCCAGCGCGCCGGCCGCCGCCGTCACTGCCATGAACAGATAGAACCTGACAGCTCCGAAGCGGCGCGCCAGCGCGCTGCCGAACGGCAACAGCCACAGCACGTTGAAGCCGATATGCATCAGGTTGGCGTGCAGCAGCGAGTAGCTGACGAAGGTCCAGATCTTGGCCGGCGTACCGCCCGGAAACGCGCCGTCCATGAGGGTGGAGTCGTACCGTTTCGGGACGAAGGCGAACAGGTTGACGATCCAATTGTCCCAGTCGTCGGGCAGCACGACACGCAGATGGATCACCGCGATCAGGACGACATAGGCCGTCAGCGCGCGAGGAAGGTTCAGGATCGGTTCCTGCGGCGTGACCAGCGGCGGATCTTGCGTGAGGTCGGACGGGGAATCCAAGGGAACATACGCTTTCGACGGAGGAACAGACCCGTCAGATAGGCGGCTTCAGCCGGCCTGCGCAAGCGCACACATGCAGAGTTGATGAGCGGGGTCGTCGCGGGGATCGCAGGAGAAAGAAAAAGAGGGAGGGTTCTGAGAAAACCCTCCCTCGCAAGATCCGCCGGTCTTTTCCGCCGCAGGGAGCCCGGGATTGATCCCCACCCCTCCCCGTCGCGACAACCGGACTTGTTTGACGCCGCCTTCGTGTACCTGCGTCCCGGCGAAGCTTTGATGGTCCGCCGCGACCTGATGAACGGTTCTTTAACGATCCTCCGGGCGCTGCCAAGCACATCGTTAATTTAACCTTAACGCGCGGAAGCTGCTGACAAGGCTGGCAGGATCGCACCATCGGCATGGACGCTGCACAGCCCCTCCTGCGAAAACAAACCAGGGAGGCGCCTGGACGAAAGCGGGACAGCGATGTCCCGGCGACGTCGAGGACGCGAGGGGTCACCACATGAAACATCCGTCCAATCGCGAGCTGTTCGCCTATTGGAACGCGAAGCGCGGCCATGGCAAGGCGCCGGAGCGCTGCGACTTCGAGCCGTCAGCGGTGCGCGAGCTGCTCGGCGACATCTTCGTGCTGTCCTGCGACGCCGACTTGGGCTTCCCGTTCCGCATGGCCGGCACGCGGCTCTGCGCCCTGCTCGGCGGCGACGTCAAGGACAAGAGCTTCCCGGCGCATTTCACCGCCTCGAGCCGCCGCGAGATCGAGGAAATCACCACGGTGGTCGCCGAGGACGTGTTGCCGGCGATCGCCGGCATCAAAGCCGAAGCGCCGGACCACAGCATCGCGCATTTCGAGCTCCTGCTGCTGCCGTTCGCCATGCGCGCGCATGAGCCGATCAGCCTGACCGGCCTGCTCGCGCCGTTCGAGACGCCGCAGGGCGCGCTCGGCCCGCTGGAGATCGTCTCCTGGCGTTACATCCATCCGCCGGCCGAGCCGATGGTGCCTCGCACGCTGCGCAAGCTCGCGCTCGCCCGCGGCCTGATGGTCTATGAGGGCCTGCGCTAGCCGGACGCGTCAGGGCGTGCCGGTCAGCGGCGTCACCGGGCTGCCGTCCGGCGCGAACACGGCGATGCGGTCCGACACCACGATGGACGTCAGATCGCGTCCGACCACCAGCGGTCCCTGATAGGTCGTTCGCGTCCGCGCGATGAGCGCGGCCTCGGGCACGTCTTGCACCGGCTTCGCCGTGGCAAACACGATGTGCGAGTAGACCGCGAGCTTCGGCTTCGCGCGGGTGAAGATCTGGCCGGCCTCCTCGGGCGAGGTGTGGTGATCCTCGATCGCCCGGTAGCTCGGATAGGTCTTGACCAGATCCGGCTCGATCACCGCGACCTCGTGGATCAGGAGGTCGGCGCCTTCGGCCGCCTTCTCGACCCGCGGATCCGGCTTGGTGTCGCCCGACAACACCACCCGCTTGCCGTCGAACTCGACGATGTAGCCGAGCGCCGGCTTGATCTTCTCGCCGTGATTGACCTCGATTGCACTGACCTTCACGCCATTTCGGTCGTAGACGATCCCCGGGCCGACGTCGGTCGCGGCGAAGGCGACGCCCTCCGGCGGATAGTTCTCGTCCGCGATGCGAATGCGGATGTCCTCCGAGAACGCCTTGGTGAGGTTCTCGGTCATGGCGACCGTCCCCTTCGGTCCGAACACCACCATCGGTCCCTTGCGCGACGCCCACGGCGTGCCGATCCAGCCGCTGAGCCACATGTCAGGCAGGCCGACGACGTGGTCGGAGTGCAGATGGGTGATGAAATGCGCCGTGATGCTGCCGAGCGGGATGCCCTTCTGGAACAGGCGGATGGTCGAGCCCCGGCCGAGATCGAACAGCAGCCGCTCCGGCCCCGCCTCGATCAACGTCGCGGCGCTGAAGCTCGACAGCCGCGGCGTCGGCGTCCCGGTCCCGAGCAGCGTGACCTTGAGGTCGGCGCAAACCGCCGGCGACGATCCAAACGCGGCGCAGGCAATCGCCAGCACCGCACCCACCATGCTCCGCATCGAACCCTCCCTGAGCTGTCATTGGCGCTTTCGCGCGGGAGCCGTTGTAGCAGCATCGCCGGCAACCTCCACGTGGTTGCCACGGCCAACGAGGCGGTGCTGCGATAACGCTGAATTAACCGTGCAGCATTTACTTTCGTTGCCGGATCATCCGGTCCTGTAAAGAGCCGGCTTTGAGTGGCGAAACATGGCGTTGCCGAACAAAAAACTGTCTCTTCCGGCCGCCGAGGAGCGCCGCCGTTTCCAGCGCGTCAAGGTTCACCTGCTCGGCCGGTACATGCTGCCGGACCGGCGTGAGTTTCCCTGCCAGGTGATCAACATGTCGCCGGGCGGGCTGGCGTTGCTGGCGCCGGGCATCGGCAATGTCGGCGACCGCGTGATCGCCTATCTCGACCATATCGGCCGCGTCGAGGGCAAGATCACCCGCATCATCGACAACGGCTTTGCGATGACCATCGGTGCCACCGCGCGCAAGCGCGACAAGCTCGCGGCACAGCTCACCTGGCTCGCCAATCGCGACATCCTCAATCTGCCGGAGGATCGCCGCCACGACCGTATCATTCCGCGCAACCCGATCGCGGTGATGACGCTCGAGGACGGCACCAAGATGACCTGCCGCATCATCGACATGTCGCTGTCGGGCGCGGCCATCGCGGCGGAGAACAAGCCGCCGCTGAAATCGCAGGTCATGCTCGGCCGTGTGCAGGCACGCGTGATCCGCAATCTCGAAGGCGGCTTCGCCATCGAGTTCCTGCACGCGCAACTCGCCGAAACGCTCGAAGAGAGCGTTACCGCGCGGTAAAGCCGCAGCTCGCGCAAATCCCGCAACTTCACGGAGCACACGGCGTCCGCCACCGCGGGCGCCGTGTGCCGTTCGACGATCGCACGGCTCGTCCAGTGCAGTTAACAATCGACCTGAAGAGCGCGCCCAACGCTGCAATCACAGCGGTTCCCGGCTTAATGCACAGCCTTTGAATCAAACCCGATTGATTCAAATTTTAAGCGAATTCGATTCAAGAGAAGTGCGAATTATCCCTTTGTTTTACTTGGATTTGCGTCAAATCCATCGTGGCGATTTAGCGGCAGCGAAAAATCTTTGTGAGACACATGGTCCCAACGAAAACGGGGGCCAAAATGGTCAGGCGGACGGGACAGATCAAAGCGCTGGCGGCGGGCGCCATGCTGATGGCGATGGGCGCAATGGCGCATGCCGGTGATGACCGGGTGCTCTATGCGAGCCTTGGCGACGTCACGCGGGCCCCGATCGGCTGGATCGAGTTCTGCACCGACACTCCCGAGGAATGCCGCGGCGGCACGTCGCAGCCCCGCGACATCGTGCTGTCCCAGACGGCGTGGCGGGACCTGATAAAGGTCAATCGTTGGGTCAACGAGAACGTCAAGCCGATCACCGACATGGACCATTGGGGCGTGGTCGAGAAATGGTCGCTGCCGAGCGATGGCTATGGCGACTGCGAGGACTACGTGCTGCTGAAGCGCAAGCTGCTGATCGATGCCGGCTGGCCCCGCGAGGCGCTGCTGATCACGGTGGTGCGCGACAAGAAGGGTGAGGGACATGCCATCCTCACCGTGAAGACCGACAAGGGCGAATACGTTCTCGACAATCAGAGCGAGAGCGTCGTCGCCTGGACCGAGACCGGCTACCGCTTCGTCAAGCGGCAGTCGCAGAGCGACCCTAACGTCTGGGTCTCGCTCGGCGACGGTCGCCCGGCGGTGGCCACCGCCAGCGCCCGCTAACGCTGAAACAGAGGCGACACAGGAATTCGAGTTACGCGACCCGGTCACATCCCCACCCCTCCCCGTCCCAGACCGGTTCGCGCGCGGCCAGGCCTCCCCCAAGGCCTGGCCGCACCTTTTTGGAGCGCACGAAATCCGCGCGATGGCCTTGGCCGCCGCCTTGCCAGGGCAACGACAGCGACATGCCTGAATGGCCACGCAGGACCGCTGACTGCCGGATTCGGCAAGCAAGCTCCGAGATCGGGCGTTGACTTCTGAATGGCACGAAGGTTGGGTCGGCACCCGATCACCGCTTCGCCCGTTCAGAGTTTGAACCTCTTGGCCCTTGTTCGTTCCCGAGATCCGCTTCGCGCAGCAGGTCCGTCGTCCCGTGCGCGCCGCGCCGGACACCTGCCCCTGCCACCGACCTCGCGCCGCAGCCTCCGTGCGAGCCATCCGGCCGCTCCATCCGTCGGGAGCCGGTCAGCGGCGGATGCTGACGACCTGGTCATCGCTTGCCTGCCGGAACGCCGGACGTGAAAGCCGAGAGCTATCGCCCGGACATCGATGGCCTGCGGGCCATCGCGGTGGTGTCCGTCGTCCTGTTCCACGCGATCCCGCGAAAACCGCTCGGCGGGTTCGTGGGCGTCGACATCTTCTTCGTCATCTCCGGCTATCTGATCACCGGCATCATCGTCGGAGGCCTCGCGACCGCGACCTTCAGCTTCCTGGACTTCTACCGGCGCCGCATCCGCCGGATCTTTCCCGCGCTCGGCATCGTGCTGCTGTTCTGCCTCGCCATCGGCTGGTTTGCGCTGTTTCCGAGCGAGTACGCGATGGTCGGAAAGCACGTGATTGCCGGCGGCGCCTTCGCGGCCAACCTGATGTTCTGGAGCGAGGCCGGCTATTTCGACGTCGTCGCGGAAACCAAGCCGCTGCTGCATCTCTGGTCGCTCGGCGTCGAGGAGCAATATTACGTGCTGTGGCCGGCGCTGCTGTGGGCGACCTGGCGGCTGCGCCTGAGCGCGCTCGTGTTCACCGGCCTCTGCCTCGCCGCCTCGTTCGCCTACTGCCTGCATCTGACCGCACTCGACCCGACGGCCGCCTTCTACAATCCGCTGTCGCGCGCCTGGGAGCTGTTGCTGGGCGCTCTGCTCGCCCTCGCCATGCAGCGCGGGCACCGGCTGAGCGCACGCCTGACGCCCGCCGCAGCACTGGGCGGGCTGATCCTGCTGATCTACGCGATCGTCAACACCCGGCCGGGTGACGGTTTTCCGGGCTGGCAGCCGCTGCTGCCGACCGTCGGCACCGTCCTCCTCATTGCCAGCGGACCGGACACCTGGATCGGCCGCAACGTTCTCGGCAACGGCGTCATGCGGTGGATCGGGTCCGTGAGCTACCCCTTTTATCTCTGGCACTGGCCGCTGCTGTCGTTCTACCGGATCTGGACCTTCCAGCATCCGCCGCTCGGCATCGCGCTGCTGCTCGTCGCATCGAGCCTGATGCTGGCCTGGATCACCACACGGCTGGTGGAGGCGCCGATCCGGTTTTCCGCGATTCCCTATCGCGCCGCGGTCGCCTCCGCGCTGGTGCTGATCGCCATCACCGGCGGCACCACCGTGCTGTCCGCCAACGGCTTCACCTCGCGGTTCGACTCGCACTTCGCGAGCTACTTCACGGCGTTGGCGACCGACCCTGCCAAATTTCCCGAGGACCGCGGACTAAGCGACCAGAACCAATGTAACTTCTACGATTTCGCGGCCGCCAATGGAGGCTTTCCGACCCTGGTCCCGCGCCCCGGCATCGCGCCGTCCTGCTACACGCCCCCTCCCGGCACGCGGTCCGTTCTGCTGTGGGGCGACTCGCATGCGGCCGCCTATCTGCATGGGCTACAGGCGGAACTGCCGAAAGACGTGGCGCCGCTCCTGATCTTCGGATCCGGCTGCTCGGTCTATGTCCCCGATGCCCAGCGTCCGCGGCAGCCCTATTGCGACCGGACCAACTCGTTCGTCCTGCAGAACATCAAGCAGACACCTCCCGACGTGCTGCTGATTGCCCCCTCGACGCCGGTTCCGCTCGAGGTCGCCAGGCAATTGGCGGCGCTGGCGCGCGAATCCGGCGTCAAACACGTCGTCGTCGTCGGGCCACTGCCCCGCTTCGTCGCCGATCTCTACAAGATCGTCATGCGCAGGTTCTGGCCCGATGTGCCCAAGCGTATCCGTGGCTTCACCGCCGAATGGTTTGCAGCGACGGATCGTGCCTTCAGCGCGTCGATCGGGCCGCACGAGCCGTTCGACTACATTTCCATGATGGACCAGTTCTGCAACGCCGACGGCTGCCTGGTCTTCGTGGGCGATGATCTCGAAGCCGGCTTGGTGGTCTCCGACAAGGAGCACCTTCGTCCCAGGGCCTCCGAGTTCGCCGCCAGGAACGGCTTCATGCCGGTGCTTGCGCGACTGCTCGCGGCGGACGATGCGGCGAGCGCGGAAAAGCCGCCGAACTAGGCGGCATTGCTCGCGGCGCGCCGCGACAAACTTGTTTTGGCCTTGCTTGCCATGTACGTCCCCGAGCGGCAGGCACGTCCGGCCGAGCTTGTCTTCCCGTGGCTGTCCAGTTTAGGTTGCTGGCATGATCATCCTGCGATGCGCGACGCTGCTGGCCGCAGCCCTGACCCTGGCAAACTGCTGCATGTCCGGCACCGGCTGCTCGGGTCCGATGGCGTCTGCCAGCGCGCCGGCGGCTGAACCGGCCATGGCTGCTGCGCCGAAGGTGGTGACGGCACAGCCGGTGGCGGCGGAAGCCGACTGGGATGGCCGGGTTGCCTCCTCCGAGACCGACACCGAGATGGTGATGGAGCCGGACGTCGGGGGCGCGCGCAAGGGCGGCAAGCGCCGCGATTCCCGGGTCGACGCAATGTCCTCGCAATCGACCGGGCGCGGCCGCATGAGCTGGGAGGACGAGCAGGCGGCCGATCTTGCCGACGAGGCCCGCCTGAAGCAGAAGCTCACGATCTGCCGGAACTGCGGCCCCAACCAGTAAAGACCGGCCTGCGCCGGCCCCTGTCTGCCGCGTTCCGAAATGTGGAACCGCGCCATCCCCGGCAAAGCCCTGCCACCTTTCAGTCTTGCAGGCCTCTCTTTTGTCGGATTTCCTAATCAAATCTTGACGGCGTGCTCGTCCGCTAGACGCACGACCTGCGCCTCGAGCGGATAAGGTTCTTTGCTCGAATTTGTCCGCGCCTTCCGTTTGGGAGGAGCGATCGAGAAGCTTTTTTCGATTGAGGGTGGTTTCGTGATGAATCCGGTGACCCGCGACATCAGGCTGTATGGCGACACGTCCAGCCCCGTCGCCCTCAGGAGCTCGCAGCCGATCGCGCTCGCGGCGGCCACCTTCGTGGTGCTCGTCGCCGGCATTGGCGGTATTTTGTTATGGCGCGCCAATGGCGGCTCGCCTCCGGAGGTCGAACGCGGCGCCGTGACGCGACAGCTGCAGGCTCGCACGGTGCAGGCGTCGGAGCAGCTCGTCGAGAAGACCAGGGGTCTCGAAGCCACGCAGCAGGAATCGATCGATCAGCTGCAGCTCATGCAGGAGGAGTTGCAGACGATGCGGCGGCTGCTCGCCACGCAGCAGGCCGACACCAAGCGGCTGTCAGAGCAGGTCTCGACGCTGCGCGACTCCATCGACGGCTTGCGCCAATCGTTCGCCAGCACGCAGTCATCGGACCAGGCCTCTGCCCCGCCGCGCAACCGAAGCATACGGGCCCGCGCCCACGCCAGCCGCAGCGGCCACCGGCATCGCCGCAGCCGGTCCTGACACGAGGCTGTACAATTCCTGCCGAAATTTCCCGGGCCCTTGTGAAGTGCTTCACAGATGTCCGCCACGATTCAGGCCATCTTCATCGTACCGGATGGCGAGCCAATTTCAGGATGGCACAGGGCCAATTTCAATATCCGGGGCTGGCAAGGTCGTTGGCGTCATACTGCGCCGACGGCCTTGTTCTTTAAGCACCTCGCTTTTTGCGGCGCGGAATCCGGAGGGGCCGCCACGGACGCGGCTCTCCGGCTGGTGACTTGCTTTTCACCGGCACTTCTCGGCTCAATGCGCACCCAAGACGCAGAGGAGCTCCCCATGTCCGCCGAAACCGCACTGACACCCGACGTCATCGGACTGACCAAAGTCGCGCCGTTTTCGCGCCGCGGCTTCATGACGGCCTCCGCGGCGGTCACCGCCGGCTATACGCTGGCTGCAGGCCCGGTCCGGGCGGAGGTGATCACGACCGACACCAGCGGCCTGAATGTGGGCGACGCAAAGATCAAGGTCGGCGACGGCGAGATGCCTGCCTACTTCGCGCGCCCCGCCAGCGCCAGCAACCCGCCGGTCGTTGTTGTGGCGATGGAGATCTTCGGCCTGCACGAATACATCAAGGATGTGACGCGCCGTCTCGCCAAGCTCGGCGCGCTCGCCGTGGCCCCGGACTACTACTTCCGCAAGGGCACCGACCTCACCAAGATCACCGACATCAAGGAGCTGCTGCCGATCGTGAATGCGAAGCCCGATGCGGAGCTTGTGTCGGATCTCGACGCCACCGTCGCCTGGGCCAAGTCACAGGGCGGCGATACCTCGCGGCTCGGCATCATCGGCTTCTGCCGGGGCGGCCGCACGGTGTGGGAATATGCGGCCCACAATGCCGTACTTAAGGCCGGCGTCGCGTTCTACGGCCCGCTGACCGATGCGCCCAATCCGGTCTGGCCGAAAAGTCCGACGCAGCTCGCGCCCGAAATGAAGGCACCCGTGCTCGGCCTCTACGGCGAAGCCGACACTGGCATTCCCGTCGCCAGCGTCGATGCCATGAAGGCCGCGCTCGCAGAGAACAAGAAGACCGCGGAGTTCAAGATCTATCCCGGCGCGCCGCACGGCTTCCACGCCGACTACCGGCCAAGCTATCGCAAGGATGCCGCCGAGGATGCGTGGGCGCAGATGCAGGCCTGGTTCAAGAAGTACGGAGTGCTGAGCTGAAGGCACGATGACGTAGGACGGGGCAAAGCAGCCGCCGCGAGGCGGCAGCGCGCCCACCATCGCTCCACGAACTCATCAGTGGTTTGGTAGTCACGGCGTTCCGCAATCTCCCGTGCGGAGATGCAGAAGAAGAGCGCGTTTGGCGCGCCCCTCATTCTCAACGACAAGAGCGACCTGCCGATCAGCGCCGGCGCCGGACCTTGGCAGGCTGGCGAGCGCCTTGCTCGATCTCCCAGGCCATCCAGACCAGCGCCGCTCCGAGACTGATGACGACGCCCATGAAGACAAAGGTGAGTTCAGGGGATGTGAGTGAGTTCATCATACCTGGATCCCATGCAAGCGTTGCGCCAGCTCTTTCTCCATTGCCGCTCCGTAAATCGCAGCGGCAACAAATGGTGACGAGATATCGTTAAGGCGAAGTGACTGGCCAACGCGTCACGGCACCTGAAGGTTCACCGGGTCACTCGCAAACTTCGACCGGCCGTGTGCGCCAGCCGTGCGCTGTGCGTACGCGCTGGCGGACGACATAGCAGCCGCCGAGGTCCTCATAGGTGTAGGGGTAGTAGTACGGAGAGCCATAGTAATAGGGGGAGCCGAACCCGAATCCGATCGCGAAGCCTGGGCCGAAGCCGTGGTGAAAGCCGCCGTGGTAGAAGCCGCCATGATGAAAGCCGCCGCGCGCCGATGCCGTGCCTGGGACCATCAGCAACGCGATCACCCCGCACGCCAGCAATCCCACCCATGTCTTGCGCATCGATCCGTCTCCAATCCAGGCAGCCACACTTGAGCAGCAACGACCGCGTCGTTACCCCCCTGATGCAATCATCACATGATTGCACGAGGGTGTCTTAAGACCTGATTTGGAACAGTGTGCGGGCAGC
Organism: Bradyrhizobium sp. HKCCYLS2038; assembly: GCF_051167655.1. Classification (NCBI taxonomy): domain Bacteria; kingdom Pseudomonadati; phylum Pseudomonadota; class Alphaproteobacteria; order Hyphomicrobiales; family Nitrobacteraceae; genus Bradyrhizobium; species Bradyrhizobium sp. HKCCYLS2038. The sequence goes on from NZ_JBNPTM010000002.1 coordinate 527,248, forward strand.
GCACTCACATCTGCGCGATCATCGCAACTTCGCGCCAGAGCCGCGATTGCGGCAACAATCAGCAGCCGCGGCAGATGCTCTTGACCTTCTGATCGACCTTCTTGTTCTCCTGCAGGATCTCGGCGTCGCCCGTCGCATCGCCGCTCCGGTTCGGCCCTGTTGCCGCCGTGCCGCCGACGGCACCGCGACCGGTCCCTGTCGTCACACCCGAATTGCCCGCGCCGGAGCCAGCGCCGCTCGCTCCTGAGCCTGAGGATTGCGCGGTGCCCAGATTGTTCGTGCCGGGCGCGTTGGGCTGCGAAAGCCGCGAGGCATTGCCCTGCCCGCTCGGATCATTCAGCGAATTGTTGAGGCCGGCGGCATTTCCCGGGCCGACCGGGACGCCGCTCACGCCGGTGCTGCCGGCGCCGGCGGCTCCGGCACTGGGCGTGCCTGCCGCGCTCGGACTGGTGCCGCTCGCCGCGCCGCCGGCGCTTGCTCCCCCGCCGGAGCCGCCGGCTCCGCCACCACCGCTGCTCTGCGCGAACACCGCGGTGGCCGTGGTGAGGCCTGCAATCACGATCAACGTAGCTAATGAAAACCTGGCCATGGGACGCTCTCCCTTTACACTTCAACCCGACGGGGCAGACCGCGTTCCGGAACGAATGTGGATCGGAGGGGATTGATGCGACGAGGAGAGCAACGCGCCGTGCGCAAGCTGATCGCTTTCGATGAGGACATGTTCGACAAGCTGAAGCAGCTGGGCCGCGATCAGATGCTCAGCCTGCAGGATCTGGCGGACGAGGCCTTCATGGATCTGCTCGAGAAGCACGGCGTGCCGGCCGACCTGAAGGATGCGCTGCGCAGGAGCGTGGTAGAGGACGGCGGCCGCGCCGAACGGCCCGGACGCAAGGCGAAGAAGAGGAGCAAGACAGCAGCATGAGCACCGACCCCGATCCGTTCGAACAGGGCGAGCGCGCCGCCCGCGAGAACATTCCGGCCGAGGCCAATCCCTATCAGGACGGCAGCGAGCAGCATGCGCTCTGGGCGAGCGGCCATGAGCGCGTCGCCAGCGCCCGCGAGGCTAGCGAGTCCCAAGGAATCTGAAGCGACGAGATTTGCGATGATCCGGGACGCCGCTCGGCGCCGGCCTCAGCCGATTTTCTTCAGGCCCTTGGTGTAGCGCGGGCCCTTGGCGACGTAGGCCTGGGCCGCGATGCCCATCCGCTGGACCTGTGACGGCTCGAGCGTACGCACGACACGGGCCGGAGCGCCGATGATCAGCGAGTATTCCGGAAAGTCCTTGCCTTCGGTGATGATGGCGCCGGCGCCGACCACGCTGCCGCGGCGGATGTGGGCGCCATTCATGACGATCGAGCCCATCCCGATCAGCGCGTCGTCCTCCACCGTGCAGCCGTGCAGGATCACGTTGTGGCCGACCGTGACGTTGCGGCCGACGCGCAACGGAAAGCCGGGATCAACGTGGCAGGTGGCGTTGTCCTGGATGTTGGAGGCTTCGCCGATCTCGATCCAGTCATTGTCGCCGCGAATGACGGCGCCGAACCAGACGGTGACCTGCTTGGCGAGCTTGACGCGGCCGATCACGGTCGCGTTCTCGGCGATGTAGTAGTTGCCGTCTCCAGGCAGCTCGGGCGCCTGCCCGTCGAGTTCGTAGATGGCCATCGAGGTCTCCCGTTCGCGGATGACCTTGGCACAGCCCCGACGCCGATTTCAAGCAACCGCACCGCCACGCGGCGGGCTTGCGGAACTCAGGTCAGCACGCCGGCGGCGCGCAGCGTCATCACGAAAAAGGTGCCGGACATCATGCTCCAGAAGCCGGCGATCACGGTCGCCAGCATCACGAACTCGAACCGGCGGCGCTCGATGCGGGCGCCGCGCAGCGTGTTGCGCATGATGATGAAGGGCGCGGCGAACACCAGGAACGGCACGGCGGCGAAGCGGCGCGGCGTGAGCCCCTCCTGCAGCAGCTCGAAGCCCGGCGGACGCTCGGCATAGGCCTGAAAGCCGCTGGCCAAGGCCCCGGCCAGGGCGAAACCGATCAGGAGCGAGAACAGCGAATTGAACGCTTCCACCGACATCGAACGCACCCACACACTTGCAGAACTGCCCGATGCTGGTTTGGCAAAATCCCCGCTCGCGCGCCACATTATCCTTAAGGAAGGGTTAATTCCGGCTGCGTCGGGCGCACGGCCGGCGGCCGGTAAGATTCTGCAGAAATGCGCATCGGCGTGGCATAGTCGACGGTGATTCGATCCAGAGATCCCCTGCCCGTCATGTCGATGTTTTCGGTCCGCAGTGCCCGCTCAGCGAACGGCCATGCCGTGCCGATCCTGGCCGGCGGCGTGCTGGCCGTGACCGCAGTCGCGCTCATTGCCTATCTGTTGTGGCCGACGTGGCGCGCCGGTCAGTTCAAGGGGCCCGAGCGCCTGCCGGTCAGCATCGGCGGCACCGTGTTCAACGTGCCTTCCGCGGCCATCCGGGTGAAGATCCAGCGTCACACCGGGCCGCAGGAGCGTGTCGATCTCGGCTTCGACTATCCGTCGCTGACGCCGCCCGAGGCGCCGCACCACGTCTCGGCCGACCAGATCGACCAGACGCCGCATCCGATCGACCGCATCTTCGTGTCGATCTCGGCGCATCACGATGCGATGTCTCCCGAGACGCGGTTGAAGACGATCTACCCGCGCTATCTCAATCCGGCGGCGGTTTCGGTGCAGGACGGATTGACGATGCGCGGCTTCCGCGCCGGCACGCCCTATGACGTGGAGGACCTGTTCGTGGCCGAGCAGCCCGCGCTCGCCGCGCGCTGCACCCGCGACGCCGCCACGCCCGGCATGTGCCTCAGCGAGCGCCGCGTCGACGGCGCCGACATGGTGTTTCGATTCCCACGCAGCTGGCTGTCACAATGGCAGGACGTCGCGAGCGCGATGGAGCGGCTGACCGCGCAGATGCACGCGGTGAAGTAGCGGGCCGAACCGGCGGCCTCATGGTTCGAGACGCCCGCCTTGAGGCGGGCTCCTCACCATGAGGGTCGAGAGCTTCGCGTCGTGTTGCGGTTCTCGCAAAGGTCTTGAAACGACCTTCACCCCTCACCCTGAGGAGCCCGCAGCAAGCGGGCGTCTCGAAGGGCGAAGCCCGGACTCTGGCCTCGTGGCAGATGCACGCGGTGAAGTCGTTGGCCGTCGACGTCATCGCGGAGGGTGGGCAAAGAGGTCGCCCGCAGGGCGGCCGCGTGCCCACCGTCAATCATCGAAATCTGCGGCAAGATGGTGGGCACGGCGCCATCGCGAACTCGACGGCGGAGAGAGCTCACACGCGCCTTTGCCCACCCTACTTCTTACTCCACCAGATCGTCTTCCAGGATGGCCATCTGGAACTGGAACGAGCGATCGTCGTCCTCGTCGTCCACGAACAGCACGCCGATGAACTCCTCGCCGATATAGACCTCGGCGGAGTCTTCCTTCTTCGGCCGCGGCACGACGCGGATCTTGGGATTGCCGAACACGCGCTTCAGATACGCGTCGAGCTTCCTGACTTCCTGTACGTCCACGGGTGATCTCCAATCGCAGCGGGGTTGTTCGTCGCTTGAGAACGAGACAGCAGTTTCGTCCGTGTCCTCGAAGCTTGTTAGTTCAGTCCGTCCGTCCCGGCACTCATGCCAGCATCATCGCACGGACCTGAAAGGGACGCCGTGGATCTCACATTCAGTCCGCCGCTTCAATGGCGGATCGTCAGATCCACAGATCAGCGATGTGTTCGCACGAAATCCCGTGGTTGAAAAGCTCTTGACTCGGAGATTGAGAGCATGCGGTCGGGGTTCAGATCCCGATCGCGTTGATCATCTGGTCCATGGTGCGCGACGGCTCGGCGCAACCGGCTTCGCCGACGATCTTGGCCGGCACGCCGGCCACTGTGACGTTGTTCGGCACCGGCTTGACGACGACCGATCCGGCGGCGATGCGCGCGCAATGACCGACCTCGATGTTGCCGAGCACCTTGGCGCCGGCGCCGATCAGCACGCCGTGGCGGATCTTGGGATGACGGTCTTCGTTCTCCTTGCCGGTGCCGCCGAGCGTCACGCCATGCAGGATCGACACGTTGTCCTCGATGATGGCGGTCTCGCCGCACACGAAGCCGGTCGCGTGATCGAGGAAGATGCCACGGCCGATGCGCGCCGCCGGGTTGATGTCGGTCTGAAACACCGCGGACGAGCGGCTCTGCAGATAGAATGAGAAGTCCTTGCGGCTCTTGCGATGCAGCCAATGCGCGAGACGATGCGTCTGCAGCGCGTGAAAACCCTTGAAGTAGAGCAAGGGATCGATGAAGCGCGCGGTCGCGGGATCACGGTCATAGACGGCGACGAGATCGGCGCGGAAGGCGTGGCCGAGGTCCGGCTCGTCGCGCAGCGCGTCGTCGAAGGTCTGACGGATCAGGTCGCCGGACAGCGCTGAATGATCGAGCCGGTCGGCCACGCGATGCACGACCGCATCCTCGAGGCGACTGTGATGCAGCACCGTCGAATAGATGAAGGTGGCGAGTTCCGGCTCGCGCCGCACGATCTCTTCGGCCTCGTGGCGGATCCGGTCCCAGATCGGATCAAGCGCAGCAAGCTTTCCGCCCTGGTGGTGAGTCTGATGCATGGCCATGGCTGCTTCTCGCAACGTTCAGTAGGCGGGATCTATAGCACGGAGCATGAAATGGTGTCCTCCGCGAGCTGGTCGAGGTGACTCATTCCTTGCAGCGCATCTAAGTTGAAGAGAACACAAGGATTGAGACAATTCCGTTACAGACGCCGACACCGGCCGAGGCCGGCCCTGCGCGTCGGCTCAAATTGGTCAGCCGGAACCGGAATTCAAGTCGAGCTCCCGCCTCGACCCGGGCTTTGTTTCACATCAGCAGGGCGAGTTCCCGCGCCGCGGGATACCGGCCGTGAGGCAAAAAGGAACCAGTCCGGCCGAGAATGGCGGCCGTCCCCCGCTGGATCACGGGGTCGGCTTTACCGTGCAGACCTCTGCGTCTATTGCTGAATATCGCCCCTGACCATATCTGGCCATGGTGCTCCTAACGGGGGGACGAGGCATCAGCAACACACAGATCCTGGACGAACGCGCGACCGAGGCCGGTACGGCCTGGTTGCCCGTCATTGTCCTCCCGCTCTTCCTGGTCGCGCCGGCGTTGTGGAACGGTTACCCACTGCTGCAATGGGACACCGGAGGATATCTCGCGCGCTGGTACGAGGGCTATCTGGTGCCCAGCCGCTCGACGGTGTTCGGCCTCTATCTGCACTGGGGCGAGGGATCGAGCTTCTGGCTCAATCTCGGGCTCCAGGCGCTGGCGACGTTATGGATTCTGCAGCTGACCTTGCGCGTGCTCGGCCTGGCCCAGCCGCTGCGCCTGTTATGGATCGGCCTGCTGCTGATCCTGACCACTGCCCTGCCCTGGCTTGCCAGCCTGCTGCTCACCGACATCTTCGCCGGCCTGTCGGTGCTCGCGCTGTTCATCCTGGTGACCCAGACGCGCCGGACCTCGGCGTTGGAGAAATGCGCGCTGTTCGGCTTCGTCGCCTTCTCCTCCGCGACCCACAGCGCCACGCTGGGCGTGCTGCTCGGCCTGTGCTGCGCCGGCTGGATCGCCTATCCGTGGATGCGCCGGCAGATCGCGCTATCCGGCCTGATCCAGGCCAGCATGACGATCGTCGCCGGCGCGGCCATGCTGCTCGCCGCCAATTTCGCGCTGTCGGGCCAGCTGGCCTGGACTCCCGGCGGCACCGGCGTCGCCTTCGGCCGCATGCTGCAGGATGGCATCGTCACGCAATATCTGAAGGATCATTGCGCGCAGGAGAAGCTGAAGCTCTGCCCGTACCGCAACGAGCTGCCGCCCACGGCCGATGACTTCCTGTGGGGCAACAGCATGTTCAACAAGCTCGGCCGCTTCGAGGGCATGAACGACGAGATGGGCTTCATCGTGAAGCGCGCGCTCGCCGCCTATCCGCTGTGGCAGGCCAAGGCGGCGGCGGTGGCAACGGCCGAACAGCTGACGCATGTCGCCACCGGGGAAGGCACCAGCGGCTGGGTGCCGCACACCTATGGCATCATCGAGCGCTACATCCCCTCTCAGATCAAGCAGATGCGCGCCGCACACCAGCAGCATTGGGAGATCAACTTCGCAGTCGTGAACTGGCTGCACGTGCCGGTCGCCCTGCTGTCGATGCTCATCGCCGCGGCGATCGCCGTCCATGCGGTGTGGCGCCGGCGGCGCGACGACGTTGCGCTACTCGCGGTGACCGTGTCGCTGGCCCTGCTCGGCAACGCGGTGATCTGCGGCGTCATCTCCGGACCGCACGATCGCTATGGCGCGCGTATCGTCTGGATAGCGACCTTCACGGTGCTGATTGCGGCGGCGAGGTGGTTCAGCGGCAGCGAGCGGCCCGCTCAGCAGTAGGGTGGGCAAAGCGGCCGCCGCAGGCGGCAGCGTGCCCACCGTCGGGCGGCGCATCGTGTTGTGAGATGGTGGGCACGGCGCTACCGAAAGCGCATGCGCGGACAGAGCGCGGCCGCGCCTTTGCCCACCCTACAGCAACGGGTCGTTCCGCACGCGAACGTCACCGACGCGCCAGGAAATCCACCACGCCGGCCTTGTAGACCTTGTCGCCGACTGCGCGCATGTGGTCGCGGTTGGGAATGTCGAGCACCTCAGCGCCCGGGATGAGCGCGCCGAGCGCCGGCCCTGAGCCCGAGACCTCGTCGGTGGTGCCGACCGCCACCAGCGCCGGCACCGCGATCCGCCCGACCTCCTCGCGCGACATCAATCCGCGCGAGCCGCGCATGCAGGCGGCGAGCGCCAGGCGATCGGAGCGGGTCTGGTCGGCGAAGGCGCGGAAGGTGCGCCCGACCGGATCGGTGACGTCGTCGAGCGACGGCGCCTCCAGCGCCGCGGCGACATTCTCGCCGGGACCGCCGCCGTCGATCATCGCCATGCCGATGCCGCCGAAGATCACCGAGCGCAGGCGCTCCGGCGTGGTCAGCGCGATGTGGCCGGCGATGCGACCGCCGAGCGAGTAGCCCATGACGTCGGCGCTGGCGATGTCGAGATGATCCATCAGCGCCGTCACGTCGCTCGCCATCGCCGCGATCGCGTACTGCGCCGGATCGTAGAGTTTGGCGGAGTCGCCGTGGCCGCGATTGTCGAGCGCGATGACGCGGCGGCCGGCCTTGCGCAGCTCGGTGATCCAGCCGGGATAGATCCAGTTGACGTTCTTGGTCGAGGCGAAGCCGTGGACGAGCACGATCGGATCGCCCTCCCCCTCGTCGATGAAGGCGATGTCGACGGCGCCGTTGGAGAAACTCGGCATCGGTCTGAGGTCCCGGGACTCTGGAGTGAGATGGTTCGGCGAACTCTAGCCGCAGGGCGCGGCCGCGGCCAGATCGGTGCGCACGGTGGCGGCCTGCATCCGGCGCAGACGCCGCCGCTTGCCGCGATCGATCAGCCCTTGCGTGGCGCGCTCGGTCATGGACTTGAGCGACGCGACGAAGCCGAGCAGCGTCATGGCGGCGCCGAACAGCCAGAGCACGAGATTGAACGCGCCGGCCGTCAGCAGCAGCGCGCCGCGGCCGAGCAGCTTAAGGATGGCGCGGGTCTGGCCGCCCTTGGTTTCGGCCAGGCGGGCGGCACGCGCGATATCCTTCGGCCCCTCGGCGAGCTTGAGCGAATCCAGCGCGCCGCGGGTGCCGGCCTTCTCGGTGATGCGGCCGACATCCTTGCCGAGCCGCACCAAAGCGCCGGCCTTCTCGGCGCGAAACGCCGCCCGGATCGCGGTCGCCGTCTCGCCGGGCCGCAGCACCGAACCTGAGGCGACCGCCTGCTGCAACAGCGGCGCATCGACCACCTCGCGCGCCGAGCGCCCGGCCCAGACCGCCAGCCCTTCGCCGAGCCGGCCGACTTTTCGCGCATCCTTCACCAGGGTCAGCCCTGCCCGCACCGGCGCAGCGCCGCCGGCCGAGACGTATGTTGCGGCGGTCACGGCAAGCCCGGCGGTGGCGAGACCGAGCACCAGCCGGTCGGTCTCCTCGCCCATCACCAGATGCTTGCCCTCGCGCACCGCGTCGCGGATGTCGCCGAACACGAACAGGTCACCGGCCACCGTGCCAGACAGGCTCGCGACATCGTCGGCCTGTCCGGTGACGAGACCGGTCGCAAATCGCTTGGCGACACTCGTCGGCGCCTTCTCGGCCGCGACGGCGTCGCTCACGCGCTGCACCAAGGCCGGATCCAGCACGATATGATGATCGCCGGCCAAGGCGACGAAGCTCTCGGCGAGATCGGGATCACCGGCGGCCAGCGCATCGTCGATGCTGCGTGCGATGCGCGCCGGTTCGTTCTGCAGCAACGGCGCGAGCTGCAGCTCCGACAGCCGCGCCGGATCGTCCTGCGCAGCGATGACGGCACCTGCCCGAGTGGCATGCGGCCACAGCGCAGCGCCGACGCCAGCGCTGACTGCAAGGCCGGCCAGAGCCAGGCTGAACCTCAGACCGATTCGCTTCGAGATCACGCTGCCATCACGTTTTCGCGCGGGAATGCACGTCAAACATAGGATGTCCGGCCGCCGACACAACGGCCCCGACGAAAGAAGGGCTTCTCGCAGGCGGCAGGTTTGTGTCGAATCCACAAGCGCGAAAATAACGGCGTGCGTCACACCCAACGCAGGTTCCCAACCCCTAGGAATTGGCCTACTGGCTCAGTATGGTGCGCCGCCGTTCCGCGACGTCGGCGCTGCGATCCTGTCCTGTCGGCCGTGTTTCCCGCGCTGATTCGTTCTGCTCTTCTTGAGACCCAAGGTGAAACCGATGGCCGATAACGTCGTCCCGCATTTCCACAACGATGCCGGTGTCCCGGTGATCGAGATCGGCTCGCATGAGTTCATGTGCGTGGGCGCGAACCCGCCGTTCGATCATCCGCATGTGTTCCTCGATCTCGGCAACGACAAGGAAATCATCTGCCCGTACTGCTCGACGCTGTACCGCCATGCGCCGGATCTCGCCGCAGGCGAAGCGCGGCCGCCGGAATGCGTCCTGAAGGACGTCGCCTGATCGGCGTGTCGTGGCGTCGCGTACCATCACCGTCGCGGGGGCCGGGATCGGAGGGCTGACGGCAGCACTGGCGCTGGCAACCAAAGGGTTCCGCGTCGTCGTGCTGGAAAAGGCCGAGCGGCTCGAGGAAGTCGGCGCCGGTCTGCAGCTCTCCCCCAATGCCAGCCGCATTCTCAACGATCTCGGGCTCGGACCGCGGCTGACCGCGCGCGCCGTGGTGCCGGAGGCCATCAGCATCATGAGCGCGCGGGCCGGCGGCGAGATCGCCCGCCTGCCGCTCGGCGCCGCGGCAAGCGAAGCGGCTGGCGCACCGTATTGGGTGATCCATCGCGCCGACCTGCAGGCGGCGCTGGCGGCCGAAGCGATGGCGCATCCGGATGTCGAGTTGCGGCTCGGCTGCCAGTTCGAGGACGTCGCCGCGCATGCCAAGGGCCTCACCGTGGTACATCGGCGCGGCGACGAACGCCGCCAGGACGTGGTGCTGGCGCTGATCGGCGCCGACGGCGTCTGGTCCGCGGTCCGGCATCATCTGTTCCCGCAGGTGCGCGCCGAATTTTCCGGCCTGATTGCCTGGCGCGGCACCTTGGACGCGCGGCAATTGCCGCGCGAATACACCAGCGCCCGGGTTCAGCTCTGGATGGGAGCCAATGCGCATCTGGTGGCCTATCCGATCTCCGCGGGCCGCCAGGTCAACGTGGTGGCGGTGGTGCCGGGCACCTGGAATCGTCCCGGCTGGAGCACCGAGGGTGATCCGTCCGAGTTGAAGGCGGCGTTCGCCCCGCCGCACTGGCCGGCGACCGCGCGGCTGCTGCTCAATGCCGTCGACAGCTGGCGCAAATGGGCGCTGTTCGGCGTGCCGGAGGGCATCGAATGGACCGCGGGCAACATCGCGCTGCTCGGCGATGCCGCGCATGCGATGCTGCCGTTTGCCGCGCAGGGCGCCGGAATGGCGATCGAGGACGCCGCCGTGCTGGCGAAGACGCTGAGCGAGGCGCGGTCCGACGGTCCGGCCGCGATCGAGGGGGCGCTGAAGCGCTACGCCAAACTGCGCCGCCCCCGCGTCGGCCAGGTTCAGCGCACGGCGCGCAATCAAGGCCGCGTCTATCACATGGCCGGCCCGCTGGCGCTGGCGCGCGACGTCAGCATCAAGGCAATGGGGCCGCAGCGGCTGTCGGCGCGGCAGAGCTGGATCTACGATTGGCGGCTGTAGTACCCGGAATCAAAGACAAGTGACACGTCGTCATAAGCGACGAAGGTGACGTAAATTCGCGACTCACGTTCTAAGAAAAGCTTGTACTAGGCGCCGGTCGCGCGCCTCAATAAACCGAACCGTCGCGCGGCGAGGTCGACGCAGCGCCGGCGCGGCTGGAAGCCATCGGACGCGTGGCGCGCCCCGGCTTGGCCGGCTTGCCGCTCTTGGCCATGGCAGGCGCCGGCGGCGTCTCCTTGCAGTTGTTGCGGCGCCAGGCTTCCTCGGCGAACTGGGACTGGCCGCGCACGGCAATATAATCGTTGCGATAGGCGAGCTCGGCCACGACCGCGCCTCCGGCTCCGGTTTCGGCCTTGGCCATAAGGCCCTGCAGCTCGGCGGATTTTGCCGCAAGCGCCTTGCGCTCGTCTTCGAGTTGCTTGCACTCATAGAGTTCGTATTTGGCGGGGTCCGCGAAGGCGGTCGACATGTTGTCGCTCATGCCGGCGCAGCCGGACAACAGCGATCCCAGCGCGAGCAGTCCCGCAGCGAGCCCGAGGCGCAGATGAGCCGGGCGATGGCAGTCAGTCGTCATGCAGCCTCGATAAAGCAGCCGTCTTAAAACATCGTCTCGCCCGACGTCCGGGCCGATCCGCAGCGACACACCGACGGACCAGCCGCCGGCTCGCGACATCAGCCGCAGGTTTCGTTCATTCCGCGGCCGCTTGCAACGTTATGCAAAGCCGGAGCGAGACGTTTTCCTGTGATCTCTCCGCGCCTTGCGACAGCCGCCTCGTCCATCCCGCGAAACGGTCGAGATCGGCTCGAGCCAGCTCACGTACCATCTGAACCAGCTGGAGACGGCCGGATTGAGGCTTTACCAAGGCGGCCGCGTTGGCTTAAGCAAAGGGATGAGCTTCGGAGCACCGAACAGCCTCATTCCATGGGCACGAAGGCTGGGCTAGGTCTCTGATCCGAAAAGCGGACGTGGCGGAATCGGTAGACGCAAGGGACTTAAAATCCGTAAAATAGCACACGAAGAATGAAAAACGTGCTATAAAACAAAAAGTTACGTGAAATTGACGGAGTTCATTCTTTAGCACAGACTTAGCACAATTGCCTGCGGCAGCGACCGCGAAGCCGTCGGCCAACGAAAGACATGCGTCATGGGCGACGATGCACTGCAGAGGAGCGAAAAGCAGACAAACCACATCATCCTTGCTGGCAAAGTCCATCTGTACCGCCGCGGGAAGCGCGGCAAGTATCATTGCTCCGCAACGATTGAAGGGAAGCAATACAGGGCCGCCACAAACAAGGAGGACCTCCGGCAGGCCGAGAACGTGGCCGAGGAGTGGTATCTCAAGTTACGCGGGATGGTGGTGAGCGGTGACCTGGAAAAGGTCACCGCCAGAAAGAAAGAGAAGACGTTCCTGGCCGCCGCAGAGAAATTCCTGGAGGAGTTTCCTGTGCTGACGGAAGGTCAGCGCAACGAGATCTACATCAAGGGTCACGAGCGGCGCGTCCGCAAGTACCTCATTCCCTTCTTCGGCAAGAAGGGCCTTTCGGAAATCACCGGCGGTCTCGTGAACGAGTACCGTATGCACCGGATCGAACTGGCCAAGGCCAAGTGGGGAAAGCCCCCGGCCCGGACCACGATGCACCAGGAAATCGTCTGCCTGCGGCAAATCCTCAAGCTCGCCCTGCGCTACCAGTGGCTCACCGCCCTACCCGACCTGTCCGAGCCCTACCGCAAGAACGGCAAGATCTCGCACCGCGCCTGGTTCTCCCGCGAGGAGTACCGGAAACTCTACCTCGCGACCGGCAAGCGTGCCCGCAAGCCGCTTAACGAGCGCTACCGGTGGTGGGGCGAGCAACTCCATGATCTGATTCTGTTCATGAGCAACACCGGTCTACGGCCGGACGAGGCCCTTCGCCTGGAGTATCGGGACGTGACCGTCGCCTTCGATGAAGGCACCCAGGAGACCATCCTGGAAATCGAGGTGCGCGGAAAGCGCGGCTATGGTCCCTGCAAGAGCACCCAGAACGCCGTGCCGGTGTTCGAGCGGTTGAAGCGGCGCAATAAGCCCCAGCCTACCGACAAGATCTTCCCCAAGTCGCACCATGCGATGTTCAACGCGATCCTGACCGAGCTGGGGTTGAAGTTCGACCGCGAGGGCCGTCCGAGGACACTCTACAGCCTGCGGCACACCTATATCTGCTTCCGCCTGATGGAGGGGGCCGACATCTACATGCTGGCCAAGAACTGTCGGACCAGCGTCGAGATGATCGAAAAGTACTATGCCGCCCACCTCAAAGACGTGCTGGACGCCAGCGCCATCAACGTCCGCAAGAAGAAGCCGCCGAAGAAGGAAGTGGCGGAAATCCGCCGTGGAGAGCTCGCTACGCTTCGCTGAGCTGCCCAAAGCATGTGCGAAAACGGCTGTATTCTCTTGGCCTTATGCGTTTTGCGCCGTATAGATGGGCCTATGCGGGCGTGGCGAAACTGGTAGACGCATCGGACTTAAGCCATTGAGTGCCCCGGGGGAAACCCCGGGAGCAGAACTGCTCAAAGTCGGGGAACCCTTAACTGGCGATCCCGAGCCAAGCCCCCGCCAGGGGGAAGGTGTAGAGACTAGACGGGCAGCACCTAAAGCGAATCGCCAGGGTGAAGGGATAGTCCAGACCACAAACGCCGAGAGGCGGCGGCGAAAGCCGAAGTGGTACGAAAATCCGTAGGGCCTTAGGCCCGTGCCGGTTCGAGTCCGGCCGCCCGCACCAATAATTGATTCTCCGATCCGACTACGGTTGCGCACGTAGAATATGCAATTACTCCTTGTGTTCCCACGCTTCCCATGATTGCTTCTCCCATTGATCGGGATTCTAGATTGCTATGCTTATTGCCAATATTTCCAAGCTGAGAAATGCCGGTGTTTTGGCGGACCGAAACGCAAAATCTCCCAGCATCGATTTCAAGCGGTTCAATCTGATCTACGGGTTCAACGGATCTGGTAAGAGCACGCTTTCACGTTGCCTCGCTGCCATGCAGAGTGATCCGCCACGGGCGCGCCTACCCGCTGGTTGCGAATTCGAGTTTGTTACAAGCGAAGGAGCGACGGTGAAGGCGGGTGCGGGCAATAGCTTGAGCAATCGCCTTGCAGTCTTCAATGAAGATTTCATTGACCTGAATCTGCAATGGTCGGCTGGTCGGGCCAAACCCGTCTTCTACATTGGCCGAGAACAGGCCGAGTTGGCCGCCGAGCTTGCAAAGAAGGAGGCAGCGCTACCGGTTGCCAACGAACGCAAGATCGCCGCAGAAGCGCTCTTTCGCGCAAAGGAGCAACAGCTAGCAAACTTCAAGCGTACGCATGCTCGTACAGTCTCGGCAGAGCTGCGGCAGGGAAACCGCAAGTATGAGGCGCCACAGCTCACATCGGATTACGCCACTCTCGACCTTGGCCCTGGCGCGAGGCTAGATGATAACGCTTTGGCTGCCGAACGGGAGGTGTGCCGACTTGAAGAGGCGATGCCGTCATTGGAAGAGCTTAAGTTCGAGACTAGTGCTGCGGCCGACGCTCTGCAAAGCGCGGCGACCCTGCTCCGGCAAACACCGAGCCTAACCATCATCACTGAGCTCCAAAAGTACCCGGAGATGCTGCTCTGGGTGAAGGAAGGAAGTTCCTACCATCAAGAGCACGGCCTAGAAACGTGTCTCCTCTGCGGTGGAGAGCTATCGAATGAACGCAAGGGGCTGCTGGAACGCGCTCTAGATGAGGGCTTCCAGCAGTTTGTCGTTCAACTGGAAGAGGTGCGAGAGACGCTAGTCACAGAGCGCGAGCGCTACGTAAAGACCGTACTTGACCTTGCCCCATCAAAGGACGTCTCCGCAGACCTGCGCCACAAGTATGACGATGCCTTGACCAAGCTGAAGCAGAGCTTAACAGAAGCGGTCGAGACAGTTCTCAGCCCGGCGGTTGCCGCCATCGATGCAAAGTTGGCCCGACCGACAATTGCGCTACGGGAGGAACTGGCGTGGAACAACGACGAGATAATCCCCGCGGCGTTAGGCTTGGTAAACGCGTGGGTGGGCATGCTCAATGGGGCTATCAAACAACACAACGAGACCTTCGCACAATTCACCCAGCGGCAGGATGAAGCCCGTCTTGCTCTGAGGCGCCACCATTTGGCGGACAAATCCAAAGAGTTTGAGAACGCGTCCGACGCGGTGAGCGAAGCGAAAACGGACGTTGACGCAAAGACGCTTATTTATAATCAACTTCAAGAGCAAGCCACCGACTTGCGATCTCGAATCAAGGAGCACGGTCAGGCTGCGGAGAAAATCAATCGCTTGATCGAGAGCTACCTTGGCCACAAAGAACTTTCTATTGCTAGCGTAGAAAACGGCTATGAAATTCACCGTCGCGGGAGGCCGATAGACAGCACCCCCAGCGAAGGAGAGAAAACAGCGATCGCGCTCTGCTATTTCCTTTCCACGCTTGAGGCTGACGGGCGTTCGATCAAGGACCGTATAGTCGTCGTGGATGATCCGATTTCGAGCCTTGACAGCAGAGCCTTGAACTATGCTTGTTCGCTTCTTTTGAGTCGGCTTGCGAATGCAGCTCAGGTCTTCGTTTTGACGCACAACCAAAACTGCATGAACGAGTTCAAGAAAGCCTGGAAGGGTTTCCACAAACCGCGCAACGAAGCGACTCCGCCTACCGCAAGCCTTCTGTTCTTAGATGTTAAGATTCCGAAGGGGCTAGACGGACGCTCAACAGCTATTGTTGAGATGTCGAAGTTGCTCCGTGAGTATGATTCCGAATACCACTACCTGGTGGATCACGTGCTGAAGTTCAATGCCAGCGCAGATCCGGACTACGAATACGCCTACATGATGCCGAACGTGCTTAGGCGAGTGCTAGACGTTTTCTTAGCGTTCCGGTGCCCGGGAAGTGCCGGCTTCGCCTCGAAGATGATCCAGTTGCGAAAAGATCATGCCACACTCGACGGCGAGCGCGTAGCCGCGCTAGAGCGCCTCGTGCAGCTCGAATCGCACTCCGATAACATTGATGACCTAATCGGGTTTTCCTCAATGACGCTGGAGGAGAGTAAGGCCGCCACGGCGGCCTTGATCGCGATGATGGAGACCGTAGACCCTACACATCTCGCTGGGCTGCAACGACTATGCCGGTGATTCCTAGTCGAAGCGCTAAACTAGCGCGAAGAGGACAGCCATGCTAACGCTGTCCAGTTCGGAGGCAAGGACCTTGCTACTTAGCCGACAAACGCTGAAGATTCAGGACTAGAGAAGCGCGAGAACATGCCAGCCCCATCGATAGTCTCCGAGCTCGTTCAACGCTACAAGGACAATCGGTCTGATTACATTTCCGACAACTACAAAGAATTCAGGCTTCGCCGAGAGTTCATAGATCCTCTATTTGAAGCTTTGGGCTGGGACGTATCCAACAGGGCGGGCTACGCCGAGGCCTATAAAGATGTCATCCACGAGGACACTATAAAAATCGGCACGGCGAGCAAGGCGCCCGACTACGCTTTCCGGATCGGAGGCACACGCAAATTCTTCGTGGAGACAAAGGCACCTGGATTAAACCTAAAACAGAATGTCGAACCGCCCTATCAGCTGCGAAGGTACGGATGGAGCGCAAAACTCCCGCTTTCCGTACTGACCGATTTTGAGGAATTTGCGGTCTACGATTGCCGAGTTAGACCGACACCTTCGGACAAGGCGAGCGTAGCTCGAACAAATCTCATCCGCTTCGACGAATATGAAGACAGATGGTCCGAGATTGAAGGCATTTTCGGCCGCGAGGCCGTCCTTAAGGGATCGTTTGACCGCTATGCAGACGACACGACGCGAAAGCGTGGCACGGCTGAGGTGGATACGGCCTTTCTGCAAGAGATTGAGGAATGGCGCTCTATCCTCGCGAAAAACATAGCGCTGCGCAATCCAGGCCTAAGTGTCCGCGATCTTAATACAGCCGTTCAACGCACGATTGACCGCATCATCTTTCTGCGTATAGCCGAGGATCGGGGGATCGAGCCCTACGGTAGGTTGCGTGAACTCATCAAGGGGGCAGATGCCTATAAGCGACTTACCCAGCTCTTTCGCCAAGCTGACGACCGATACAACTCCGGCCTGTTCCACTTCAAAGCTGAGCCAGGAGCCACGGAACCGCTCGACAAATTCACGCTGGGTCTGAAGATTGAAGATAAGCCGCTGCGGCAAGTGTTTGCCAGCCTCTATTATCCAGAAAGTCCGTATGAGTTTTCCGTTTTACCAGCTGACATCCTCGGGCAGGTATACGAACAGTTTCTCGGTAAGGTCATACGGCTGCGCGGACGCTCTGCCGTTGTCGAGGAGAAGCCTGAGGTAAAGAAAGCGGGTGGCGTATTCTACACGCCGACCTTCGTCGTCAGGCATATCATCGACAAAGTTCTCGCACCTCTCCTGCAAGGAAAGAGCCCGTCAATGCTGATGGCGGGCGGCAAAACAGGCAAAAGCGATCGCCAGCTAAGAATACTTGACCCGGCTTGTGGCTCTGGGTCGTTTCTCATTGAAGTGTACCAGCATCTGCTCGACTGGCACCGCGATTGGTACGTGGCGAACGGAGCGGAAAAGCATGGCAAGGGGAAAAACGCGACTTTATACAAGGCTGACAACGGCGAATGGCGCCTTACGATAGCCGAAAAGCGACGGATTCTTCTGGCGCACATTTATGGTGTAGACATTGACCCTCAAGCGGTTGAGGTTACGAAACTCTCCTTGCTGCTGAAGGTTCTTGAGAACGAGAAGGCAGACGTCATTGCCGCGCAAATGAACTTCTTCCATTTGCGCGCCTTGCCGGATCTGGGCGGCAACATCAAATGCGGAAACAGCCTTGTCGAGCACGACTTTTTCACAGTGGCTCAAACCACGTTATTCGCTGAAGTTGACCCGGTTAAGACCAACGCATTCGACTGGAAGCGAGAACTGCCTTTCAAGTTTGATGCTGTCGTCGGAAATCCTCCTTACGGGGCCGACTATTCAGATGCAGAGAAGGAGTATTTTCAAGGCAAATTTGCTTACAGGAAGGGCAAACCTGAAACGTATCTATTCTTTATCGAGCAGGGCTTGAGTCTACTAAAGGCTGGCGGGGTTCTTGGCTACATTGTTCCGAATGCTTGGCTGACCAACTTCTATGGCCTTCAAATGAGGACTAAATTACTTGAGACCGCTTCAATACGCGAGATATCGGACTTAGAGCCTGTAAAAGTCTTCAAGAAAGCCACTGTCGATACCTGCATCGTGATCGTCCAAAATGTTGCCCCCAAGCGGGATAGCAAGACTGATATCAGCCGAGTCAGCTATGACCGCGTCATTTCGCACGAATTTTCGTTGAGTCAAAGTGCTTGGCTGGCTGATCCAGAGCGCATTTATAACGTGTACGCTGATGAGCGAGACTTAACCATCATGCTTGCGATGGAAAGCTCAAAGCAACGGCTTGAACAGGTGCTGGAGTTTTCGCAAGGAGTGATCCCCTATCTGACCAAGGCGGATGGGGAAAAGAACCTCTACATCGGGCCATCAAAAAAGACTCTAGACTGGAAGCCCCTCATCGAGTCCGCGTCGCAGGTGGCACCATACTTCGTTGCGCCAACCACCTCATACATCCACTATGGACGGTGGCTTAACCGAGCGCGTGAATCTAGATTTTTCGAACAGCCGAAGATTTTGTTCCACAGACTTAGAAAAAAGCTGCCACGTCAGCTCGTTGGAGCAATCGACGAAACCGGCCTAGTTAATCGCCATGCACTCTCAAACCTAGTTCTCCTTCCGGGACAGGATTCCGAGGTGTTGTGGGCTGTTCTCGCACTCTTCAATTCGGATATTGCAAATTGGTGGTTTGTCAAAAGGTATGGTCCTCTCATGGAGGTCGGCGGCTTCAAGGTTCAAACCATTCCTTTGCCGAGCAATTGGAGGGCGGCTTGGAAATCACTCGCTCGCGAAGCTCACAACGTCGCCGACGCAGCCACCAAGGCGAGGCTATCTCTGGACGAACACGTAAGCGAGGTACACAGTCGCTCCCTAGGAAACAGCAAGGCGCAGATCGAAAAGACAGTCGCGGAGGCGTATGGCCTCTCCCAGGACGATTTGACGCATATTGAGAGGTCCTACAAGGAATTGCTCGCACGAGCTAAGCGCCCGACCGATGAAGGTAAGGACGATGACGAAATTGAGCTGGAGGAAGCGTAGATCCAGTGTTCCAAAAGAATCAAAAACCGGGGTAGCTACCCTTAATTCTGGCAACGACATCGAAGTGGTGCCCATCACAGAAGTCGAGCCAGGCGTACCGATGCTGAAGAAGTATAAGATGGTGCCGGTCCTCTCCGCAATCCAAACGCCCGAATGTGTGCTCCCAGCTATCCAGGTGCATCGCGCTGCTTCTGGCGCCTATCGGTGCGCGGTTCACAATGGCTTTCGTAGATTCTATTGGTCGGTAGCGGCGGAAATATACGCACTTGGCCGTCCTGGTTTGCGAGCCTCTCGATACTTAGTCAGCAATACATTCCCAACCTAACCACAAAACTGATTCTGACGGGGTTCAATTACGTCTCACGCCTGCTCCCGTGTGGAGGCTGTATCCACTCCGCTGCCTACAGGACTGGGAATCTGGACCCGAAGCGCGTCAGCGCAAGGCATCCAACCGTATCCCGGAGGGTCCCTCGGTCGGAGCCTCCTTGCCCCGCCGCTCATCCTTCGTGTCTTCAGGAATTCCCGTCCGGCAGCGAATGGCGCAGCCGGTTAAACCAAACGGGAGTATCCAAGATGAAACGCAATCAGAAGAACCAGACGCCACACGGAGTTTATGTGGTCGAAGGCGAAGGCGACAACGCCTTCTGGACCAGGATCGGCGCAGCCTGGCTGCACCAGGCGAACTTGTCCGCAGCGACTTCGGCTGTAGCGCTCAGCCGCTGGTGCAGATAGTCCGTTCATGAGCGGTCCCACCAGCGGTCGGGGTCCGGGCATTGGCCCCAGGCCGATTTGTCGGACCAATGATGTCAGTCTTCCATTCAGTACGTGCGCGAAATCGCCTCTAAGGCACAGGAATTTGCGTCATCCACGGCTAAAACCTAGACTTGTGAGATTATGTGATAGAAACTGGTGGCCATTCAAGCACACGCGTTTCTCCAAGAAATCCGCAATCTCCTTATTGAAGCTGATGAAAGGGCTAATCGTGCAGCTCTCCGTAAGACCGCTTGGTACGCTCCTGGCTATGTTATTTGCGAGCTCTTGCCCTTGTTTCCCCACTTTTGCGCAGACCCCAGAAAGTGTTTTCAAGATAACTATTTGCAACAAGACGTCGGTAAAAACCCAAAGCATGTTCTTCCATCTTCAGGACCCACAGTCGAAGAATTGGATTCTGGACGGCTGGTACACCGTCGAGCCAAACAGCTGCAAAGAGTTCGGTGACTACCCGAGGGGTTATTTCTATATCTACACCGAGCAGGAAGGACGTAAACGCGTGTGGGACGGTAAAGCCCGCCGCCTGTGCGTTTCTCACCGTGCAACTTGGCGCAAGGTGCACGAAGGAGAGCAATGTCTCGTCGGCGAGGCAAATCGTGGCTTCTACGAAATCTTCGTCAACGTTGCATCCACGACGCTCAACTATACTTCCAAGGATCCGTAGTTAGTTGTTGCCTATGGACATCCAAGCCGGTCCCTGTCCAGCTCCGCGGAAGAAGCCGGAAAAATCTGGCACCGATGATGTCTCCGGAGCGCGATCTGCATTTGCAGTATACGTTCCATCCGAACAGCTGGCCTGTGCTCCGTTCTCATCCAGACAGGGCCGGCCAGGTCGAGAATTTAGCCCTTCGGGCGGACGTTGATAGGACGCCGTCGGGCAGGGTATATACGTGACGCTGTCGCCGCCGCCAATGCGACGAGAGCCATCAGGTTGCGTGGCCGACACACAATCGTTGTGTACCCCACCGGCCGGTCGTGGCGGATCGGGCCTGAATCCAGTACCAGCGAGCTTTAACGCTTCGTACGTCATTCCTAAACCTTGTGTGAATCCAACCTTCGTTGGAGCGGTTAGGTCGCCATATAGCTTGTATGCGTCCGATCCGAGGGTGAGAGGACCAGACTCGTAAGGATGCGACACATCCTTCGTGAACTTGCGCGCATCGTACATCGTCTTTGTAACTGCGCCCATTACAGACGCGGCAGGATTATTAAGCACTTTTCCTGCCAGAGCGAGCACGCCACCGGCAAGTCTACTTTCCTGCGATTGCGCTGTGCCATTAGATAGAAAAGCCAAAGATGCAACCAGCCGTATGATCTTTCTTTTCGTCATGCTCGCCTCTACGACTATTTCTTTATTATTGCGGGAACGGCAAATGCTATCGGGTGACCATAGAGTTTACAGGAGCCGGTATCCGTGAGCTGGACCGCAATCTGCACGTAAACGCGGGCAGCGGCTTCGTCGAGGAAGGTGTAAATCCTGTAGCCACTATCGCCATCCAATATCTGTGTCAGACTGAGCGAGCTAATCGTCTGTTCGCTTAGTATTTCCTTGCCGCGCCAGAGTTTCTGTTGGTCCGCGAGAAAGGCGTTTACATTTGAACTACAGTTATCTTTTGATCTTTGAATCGTAGACAGGAGGCTGTGCAAGAAAATAGCGAAGTTCGCGGAAATCTGGCCGTTTTCGGTGTGATTATCTTTACGCAGTTCTTGTACGCGCCCGCTGTTGCTTCGGAATTCTTCCGAGAGCAGGAGGAGGTATCGGCCGCCGAATCCGATTGAATTCTTCAGGGGATTGTCGTCGAACTTAAATTCGGGCTTCAGGGGGCCTAGAAGCTTCACGATACGGTCCAGCGAGTAGACGTCCACCGCCATTTGACCTTCCGGCGAAATCTCGACGTGCAAGAACAGCTGGGCCTGCGGATTGTACAGCAAATGCTCTCTTGCTGATATGAACTCAACGGCCGACAAGGCCACAAGCGCCTTTAGTCCGCTTAGCAGGATTTCGTTCGGGAGGGCGTCTGTTTCCCTGAATGAGGAGTTCGCCACAAGGTTCCTGAATTTTCCCAAGAAGCCTTCACCGTCCTGATCGCTTAGTGCGAGCGTGTGGACATAGGTCGCGGTTGCTCCATCCAGGTCACGCACCTGAAAAGCATTCAAAGGCACTTCCACCGTTTTGGGGTTTCCTGATGGGAGAGCGGTCGGAGCATCTGGTATGGTCGATATGGGTGTGAATTCACCGTTCTTGAATTCGAAGAAGTGATCGCCTTTAACGCCTTTTTCGTTGAGCTGGCCCGACAACACCAGCAACCGACTTCCCAAGCGGAATTCCACTGGCTTGTATCTCGGGTCCAGTTCTCCCCAACAGCAGGTGGTCGCTGGCAGGAATGTAACCTGACCGGAAAGCCGGTCGACGGCGGCGCCCATGAGGCACGTATCACCGCATCCCCAAGTCGTCAGAACATAGTGCCCGGCGAAATTAGCCTGTTGCCGTCCCGCTTCACGCAGCCGCGTGCGAAAGGCAACCTTCTCCGGTGTGTTGAGGACCACAGTCACTGCCTTGCCGCGGAATACTTCGTTCGTCAGGTATTGCTTGAATTGGGGGACGGCCGCAGATCCCTGCGCCATTGCAGTAGCAGCGCTAATTATCCATGAGAGGACAACCACAAAAGTCATCAACTCGCGAAGACGGAAAGATGTCAGTTTGTTGAATGGCTGCTGCATTGAGAACAGTATCCATCAAGTTAAGTAAAAACGCTTTCAGCACGAATACTTCATCATGGCGTTGCGGTGTAGAAATGCAACAGGCTTGTTTCAGAGGTGCCTAACCGCGTTAACCGGGTCGGTGGGAGCCGTATCGGCGACATCGGGGGTCGAGTGGCGGTTTTCGTATGAGCATCCTTGAGCAGTACCAGTTTCACACCCTCAGCCATTCGTTCGCAGATCGTCATCGAGCCGAGCCAGTCCGTCAAGGCCCGTCGTCTGCATCACGTGATGTAGGCGCCGCATCGCTGCGGGCTCTGTCCGGGCCCGTTTTGAGTCGGAGTGCTTGCCCCCCTTCGTTTCTCTTTCAAAAAAAGCATTTGGCGCGGTCCTATTGGGTCTCACGGCATACTCCCGTGGTGCGTCTATCTCCAATGCACGGCCAGTAGGACGGGGAAACTGGACCCGAGGCGCAGTCGCGCAAGGCATCCAACCGTATCCCTGAAGGGAGCCCTCGGCCGGACCCTCCGTTGCCCGCCAGCTATCTCCTCGTGCCCTTGAGATTTCCCGTCCGGCCGCGATTGGCGCAGCCGGTTAAACCAAACGGGAGTATCCAAGATGAAACGCAATCAGAAGAACCAGACGCCACACGGAGTTTATGTGGTCGAAGGCGAAGGCGACAACGCCTTCTGGACCAAGATCGGAGCAGCCTGGGCGCACCAGGACGGCAAAGGCTTCAACATCCAGCTGAGCAGCCTGCCCCTGAATGGCCGCCTCGTCATTCGCGAGCCCAAGGCCGACGCGGAGGCGGGGCGATGAGCCCCGCCGCCACGCGGCGGTACACCGTCCAGTTCGAGGACTGGACGGTTTACGAAGCGACGGTGTTCGCCAGCACGGCAACTGAGGCCATCGCGAAGGCCAAAGCCATTTACAGCCTCAATGGATTGGCTGAGTTCTCGACGGTTGAACGCGGCGACGCACTCTGGCGTGCACGATGCCTTGACGAGGAGGTGCCGTCATGAGCGCCCTCCTCACCAATACGGTCGTCCACGGCGACTGTATCGACGTGATGGCCGGGATGGAGTCCGCTTCGGTGGATTTCATCCTCACCGACCCGCCCTACCTGTGCCGTTACCGGTCCCGCGATGGGCAGACCATCGTCAACGATGATCGGGATGATTGGCTGGCGCCCGCGTTTGCCGAGATGTACCGGCTGATGAAGCCCGGCACGTTCTGCGTAAGCTTCTACGGCTGGCACGCGGTCGACGCGTTCATGGCCGCCTGGAAGGCGGCGGGCTTCCGAGTGGTGGGCCACCTGGTCTTTCCCAAGCAATATGCGTCGTCGTCCCGGTTCATGCTGAGCAAGCATGAGCAGGCCTATTTGCTTGCCAAGGGCCACCCGGCGAGACCGATGCCCCCCATCGCAGACGTTCGGAATTGGGCCTATACCGGCAATCGTCTGCATCCGACGCAGAAATCTATCGATGTCTTGCGTCCGCTCATTGAAGCGTTCTGTCCTCATGGCGGGACTGTACTTGACCCGTTCTGCGGGTCCGGGTCGACCCTTGTCGCAGCCCGTTCTGCCGGGCGCGGGGCGCTCGGCATCGAGGTAGACATTAGACACTGCCAAACCGCCGACCTGCGACTGAATATGCCGCTTGCAGAAGCTTGATTATTCGCGGGCTATTGCCGCGAGTCCCCGGCCTACCGCCGCAGGCGGTAGGCCGCTTTTTTGCCCATTGCAGCGCTTGACGGTAGTCTCGGTGCCTTGGAAACTGGGGCGAGAGCTGGTGGGGGGCACCGCAATGAGTACTTTCCTATCGTATCTATCCGGGGGTTTGTCCAAACACGAGGAGCGGGCCCTCGAAGTGGCCAGGCGGAACGCGCTGGAAGGCTGGGTGACCAGGAAGCCGTTTCCCGGAGAGCCTCAGGGGCGACTGCTTTCTGACATTGCTGGAATTCCCCAGGGGCTCATAGCCGACTTGGAATCGACGAACCCCGCGCGACAGCGAGCGGCACTCAACAACCGAGCGTTCCAGGCCTATCTGATTACCGAGGGACGGAGGTATGCTCGCCTTAGAACCATGCATTACTTCCGTACGAAATTCAGTGCGGACGAAAGCCTGACGTTCAGAAAGGTTGTCGCTGCGATCGATAGTGATCGGGAGCAATGGTCAAGGACGGGATTTGTCGACGATACGAAGGAAGGCAACGCGCTGCGGATCGAACTTCTGCCAGGCGTGGACGACGACACAACACGTCTTTGGCTGGCAAAATTTTGCAGGCTCTTCCTGTTAGCACTGGGGCGCCACTTGGCGACATACGACCCGGTGGATCTCGGCGACGATGGATTTCGGGAAAAACTGCTAAAGACCCTTGTCGATTACTGTTCCGGGCTTTCAGATGCCAGTCTTGCGCAGGCGTCCGAAAACATGGGGCGCATTGTAAATTGCAGGCATCCCCCTTCGGTTTGCCACTACGTTGACATCCTCCACCGTCCGGTCTGGAAGAAGAATGCGCTAGCGGCGCAGCAGAAAACTAAAGATCAGGTTGCACAGCAGGCCGCGGAGGCGGCAGAGAAGGAACGCGTCGCCGCGGCCGAGGAGGCACGACGAGCAGAGATCCAGCATCAGCTAGCTACAGAGCAATGCAAGTTTCACGTTAAAGACGGATGTCTTTACATAGGCCCTAGCCCCTTTGAGCCCATGGAAGACCTGGACGGGTTCAAACGTTTACTCGCAAGCATGCAGGCTGCATTTGCCGAGGCTCGAAGCGTTCGCATGCACCATGATCAGGTCAAGGATGGTTTTCGTGGAGAAAGATCCATCGCATCCATGAGCGCAAAGCAACTTGCTTGCATAAAGATGGAGTTATGGAGAAGCCGTTCGGGTGATTATGCGAAATACTCTCATTCATCGTATCCGGAAAATTGTATGTTCGCGCTATTGAACTGTGACGCCGGTAAGGAGTTCGCCGACGAGACCTCTTTCACTCTCTTCCCGTTGGCTACCGCGGGTTTGGACACGAAACTGGAGAGGTACTGGTTGGACAAGCTCGACTTCCTCCAAACGTACATTGATGAAGAGAGCTTTCTCGGCGAACTGGCGAGATGGTTCGTCGAAGACCGAGACGACGAGAATGGCTGGGCGACGTCACGTTAACTTTCGGATTCGGTGTCCGAGCTTTGGCGCTCTTCCTTGAGGCGCCCTTTAAGTTGCGGATCTTCATAGGCCTTCACGGCCTGCAGGCGCGCCGGACGACGCCCGCCTTCCAGGACAATGACTCTGTCCACGTATTCCGGCCCCATGAGTTGTTGTGCCGTAGCCAGCGGCTTCATTGTGCCGCTAAGCAGGTCGCGTCTGCTTCCGAGCTCCTTTGACAGTTCCTGCGCAGTCGTAGCGGTTGGCTCCATGTAACAACGCGCAGCCATCAACTCCAGAATCCGCTCCGCATCCCCGTAGGCCTTCTGCAATTGTGATGTCCCCTGCGCAAAGAGCCACAGGCGCAATCCGGATTGCCGCCCGAGCGCAAGCATCTGCTCAATCTCTTGCATGTAGCCGAGCTGCGGGAATTCATCGAGGAAGAACGTAACGGGTGCGAGATCCCACTGATCCCGCGCATCGCGGATCGCATAGAAGATCTGACCGAGGAGCGTGCGGATCAGCGGCCGGTACATCAACAATTCTTCGGGGGTGACACAAAGATAGAGAGTGCCATTCTTGCGCCGCAGGTCTTCGAAGTTGATGGTCGTCTCCGCTACGACCGGCTCCAATTGCGGGGATCCCCACACATCGACGTGCCGAAGCACAGTCTCGTAGAGGTTGGACCGGGTCTCCTCGTCCGCACTTTCAAGTTGGTTGCCAATGCGCACCAGGCTTCTTACCCCACAACTCTGAAGAAATTTAATTTGGAGCTTGAGTTGCGTCGGAGATGGCGAGAACCAATCCACGACGGCCGACATATCTCGGCGGCCCTGATCCCCATACCCATGCAGACAGATGTCATAGAGTGCGCCCTGGAGGAGCTGGGCCGCCCGCCCCTCCCAAAAGCCTTTTGCCGACTGGGAGTCAGTCGGCACCATGAGTAGCGGCAAAAGGCGCCCGATAGCCGTGTACGCGGCTATGGGGTCATTCGGTACGGCATCGAGTGGATTGAAATTCGCGGTATTGGCTGCGTCACCGGGCATGAAGACCTGTACCGGACCGACGTTCTGGTCGCGCCACTCCCTGGTAAGGTCAGCTATCTCCGGCTTCACGTCCAGGACGATGGCGGGCGCTTCCAGGTACAGGAGATTGCGGACCACATGGGCTTGGGTCTTTCCGCGCCCCGGCCGTGCAATGGTGATGAGGCTCTCAGCACCGTCGAAGATGTATTCCTGACCAGTCTCCTTGAACACGCCGAGTGTCAAAGGCGCCTTGCCCACCATTTTATCAGCCCCTGAATATGCACTGCCAGCATGGCTTACCCGGTCCCCCAAGACCCCGAGCGGCCAGCTTCCCAATGTTTGCACCCTATCCGGCCTCTGTACGTGACGCCATCGCGCGATCGTGTCCCCGGCGAGGAGCGTGGCAGCGCCGTGTGGCGGTCTGGGCAGGCCATGGTGTGGCCGGGGCATCGGCGAAAATGTCGCGGTCCGTGGAGCTTCGGGGCGCTTGCCATCCGAATCACCGAGGCTAAAATTTCGGTAGTGCGCACTTATGGGTTTCCGTTGGAAACCCGGCGCACTCACTGAGGTGCACGTGGCGATATACAGCCTGCATCACAGCTCGATAGGCAAGTCCACGCAGGACGAGCCATACACCGCCGCTGCTCACATCCGCTACATTACCCGGACCCGCGCCTTGGGCCGCATCGACGGTGCACGGATGCCGACTCAGGCCGATGAGGCCATAGGGTATCTGCGTAAAGCCGAGGACACCAGCCGTAAGAACGCCCGCGTCATCGACAAGGTGATGTTGGCGTTGCCAAAGGAGTTGAATGCCGAGCAGCGGGTGGCGTTGGTCCGCTCATTCGCCGAGGACATGACCGAGGGACGGGCTCCCTGGCTGGCTGCCTTCCATGACAAGGGGAAGGACGCAAAGAACCCCCACTGCCATCTCGTCATCCGAGATCGGTGCCCGAAGACCAATAAGCGGGTCATTGGCATGAGCGAGGTGGGCTCGACTGAGCGGCTCCGAAAGGCTTGGGAGAAGCACGCCAACTTGGCGCTGGAAGCTGCAGGGTTTGATGCGCGGGTTGATAGGCGGACGCTCGAAGCCCAGGGTATCAAGCGCAAGCCGACCATTCATGAGGGGGTGCGGGCCCGGCGCATGAGCCGCGAGGGCCGAACGCCGCATTCGCGGCGACGGTCCTACCGCAACCGGCCGAGGTCGCGCAGCAAGAGCCGCGTCGTGGACTACCGCAAGCTCGACAAGGGTATGAGCCGGACCGCCTACAATCGGCGGCTTCAATTGGCGCATGAGACCGAAGAGGCGCGCTGGGCTGCCATCGACGCGGACCGGCAAGCGCGAGAGATCGAGGTTCTGCGGGGGATTCATCGGCCCGACCTGGATGATGGCAAAGCGCGCGGGTTCAAGCGCAAGATCGAATGAGCTTGGCTGTTGAAGAGCATCGTCGTACGATTCAGGTGTGCAAGACGCCGAAGACCGCTTTCAATTTACGCGTAAGCAAGACCTGCTACGCTTGCGCGGTCATCTCGATAAACTTCGTCACATAGAAGTTGAGATTTCTGACATGGAGCAAGTGTTGGAAGACCCCGACTTCGCAGAACACCATCATCATGCGCAAAGGCGATTGGGCCTCGCACGCAAGGCCCTCGAAACATTTCAGCAGTTGGTGGCCGTTGAGATGGAGATCTTGGGACTTCACGACGACAGGAAAGAACTAGAAAGACAGCTCGCCGCTCTAGAAGACTAATTACGGAGACTTCGATGGATAAGCAGGAAGCCGTTGACCATTTGAGCCAAACCGATCGTGAGTTGCGAGACGTATGTTTCGAGCTAAAGGATGCGGAGCAAAGGAAGAAAGGTTTTCTCACGCGGCTACGCCAAATTGACGCAACAGCTCCACCTGCTGAAATAGAACGCCTCCGTTACCTCGTCGGCCAGTGCGATCTGAAGATGGATATTGCGCAGAGACGAAAAGATTACCTGATGCGGCGGGGCGAAAGCGAATTCAAGAACATCGAATCTGAACAGGATTTGCGGCCGTGGCTAAAGCCTAAGAAGCCCAAAATGTAGATAAGGCCAGCCTTCGGTGATGAAGGCTTGGGGCGCAAGCGCAAGTTGAAATAATCTTGGCTGTCCCTCATGTTCATCGTACGATTGCCTGAGTGGATGGTATTGAACTCCTTCAGTACGAACGCAGGGTAGATCTGACCAAGTTGCGGCGTCTACGCGATCAGCTTACAGAGTTCGAAACCGCAATTGAGGAATGGGAAGCAATACTGAGCGACCCCGGCGAAACGAATAAGCACCCTCAGGCAACACAGGTCCTTGACATCGCGAGGCGCGGCAAAGCCGTGGTACAGGAAGCTATCGAAGTTTGCCTGAGTGTCTTGAATCACAGAGACGAGAAGGAAGAGATACTCAAGCAGATCAATAAGCTTGCTGACTAGAACAGGAGTCCTGTTGTGGACGACGCCGCCGAATACGACATTAAGCTCGAAGAGGTCCAACTGGAAATAGACGACCTGCGCGACCGAATTCATTTCTACCAGCGTCAGAAAGAAGGGTTTCAGCTCATAAGAGAGCGCGGGGTCGATCCTAAGGAGGACGAGTACCTCCGGCTAAAGGAAAAGGATGCCGACGAGAGTATTCTCACTGACTCCATCAAGCTGGCGCGCCTCGAAGCCATCGCTAACGACTTAGGACAACAATTGCGTCAAGCGGTAAGCCTTAACCCAGAGGACGACACCCTCGCTCAGAAGCCCGAAAAGCCAAAAATAAAAAAGAAGCTAAGGCGATAGTTCGGCCATGCCTGAATGATCCGCGGGGCCCGCTCATCGGCCTTTGCGCTGTAGCAAGAATAGCACCAAATTCAGAACAGGCTTTTTATAGAACTATGAATGCTTGGAATGGCGCACTTATACATTGCTGCGCAACATAGGTGCGCGGCCGCCACAGCGGCCGGAAGGGGTGCGTTGCACCCCAAGAGAAGAAGAAAGGCATGGCGTCATATCATTTGTCCGCTCAACCGGTAAAGCGCTCGGAGGGGCGCTCGGTGGTGGCAATGGCGGCTTATCGTGCGGGGATGGTGTTGCACGATCATCGGCGTGGGACCGTGGCGGACTATAGTCGGCGACGCGGCGTGGTTCACGAGGAGATCCTCGTGCCTGAGGCAGCTGCCGAGTGGCTGAAGGATCGCGAGACCCTCTGGAATCATGTCGAAGCGATCGAGAAGCGCCACGACGCGCAGTTGGCACGTGAGATCAACGTGGCGTTGCCGCATGAGCTGGCGCCTGAGGAGCGCCTGGAGCTGGTGCGGTCGTTCGCGCGGAAGCAGTTTGTGTCCTTGGGAATGGTCGTGGATTTCGCCATCCACGCACCCGTGCCGGAGAAGGGGGATGATCCCCGTAACTTTCATGCCCACCTGCTCCTGACCTTGCGCCAAGCGACGGCGCTTGGGCTGCGGCGCGTCAAGACGCGGGAGTGGAACAGCGACGCCATGTTGTTGAAGTGGCGCGAGGCCTGGGCTCGCATGCAGAACGATGCCCTGCGGGAAAGGGGGCACAATGCGCGGGTTGATCACCGCAGCCTTGCCGGACAGAAAGCCTCCGCCCTCGCCCGCGGTGACCGGCGCGGGGCCCATGCGCTCGATCGCTTGCCGGAGGTGCACGTCGGACCCAAGGTTCGCAATGCTCAAGGGCGTGTTCCCGCCAGTCGGGACAAGTTTGTGGGGCCGACACGGCCCAAGGAATATGGGTCTCAGGCGCGCCGTAGCGTCCTTTACACGCGTTTTGACCAGGGCAGCCGGGCGCAGTTCAACGCGGGACGCCTGCGCCTGAATGCGGCCAGGCTGGAGCGGACGGCCAAGGCTGTCCAGTTGCGGATTGCGCGGCTGAGAGAGCGAAAGATTTATTACGCGAAGCGTATCCGCGAGTCCGAGCGGGTTGAGTATCGGGGCGAGGACCCTGCATCCGCATGGGAGCGTACCCTGCACGCCCGCAAGCGAGCGGCCACGGTCCAGCGGATGGTCGCGGAGCTCGATCGCCTGTTCTATCAGTTGATGGGTGTGCGGGAGAGCCAGTTGGTACGCTGTACGCTATGGGCCAACCGTCTCTACTTCTGGCGCCAGCGGCGGGAGTTGTCGCTGGGGCGGACCATGTGAGCGGTCACGCCATTGCGGGCCAAGTGTCGTAGGCATTCCACCAGCGGACGTGACGCCAGGCGCGGTAGTTGACCTTGCAGGCCAGCACCGGGAACCTAAGGATATCGCTGCGAAAGATCACCAACGAACAGCGGCCCGGCAGGCGCAGGACCTCGGCCGGGTCGAGCAGCCAGCGGCTGGTCTCCGACATACCCATCGAGTAACGCTCCTGCGGGTCGGTGCTGGAGCGCGAGGTGCCCTGGTTGCGGGCGAACAGGGTCGCCTGTCCGATCAGCTCGGAGACAAACCTTGCGGCCTCCAGGTCGGCGACGTTGAAGAACACCTTGCAGGTGGCATTGGCCAGGAACGAGCCCCAGCGGCGGTAGAGTTCGCGCAGCTGGCTCATGTCCTGGAAGACGAGAAGGGGGGTGCAGTAGGCCCGCAGGTACCCTACCCCGCGTTCCAGCGGCTCGAGGCTGCCGAGTGCGGCGGCTTCATCGAGGAGCAGCAGGACCTTGCGTTTGGGTCTGGGCAGGTTCTTGGCGCGGGTCAGCGCATTGATGACGCAGCCGACCATGACCCGCAGGAAGCTCGCATAGACCGAGAGCTTTTCCTCGTCGACCACGAGATAGAGGGTGGTCACTTGGGTGATCAACTCCGAGAGCTGGAACGTGGAGGTGCGGCTGATCTCTCCGGCCGGGCTGGCCGCTGACCAGACCCTGGTCGCCTTCTCGACGTTCGAGAGGACGCTGCGGTACTCCTCGCTGCCTTCCATCGCCAGGAAGCTGCCTGCCAGCTCGCAGGCGGCGGAGGTGCCCTCCACCGCAATGGTGTGCAACAGCGCCTTGAGCGACTCGGGCTGGAGGGTTGAGAGTGTGCGGAGTTGCGCCATGGTCCGCAGTTCAGGCTCCAGGCGCACCACGTACATGATGAGGCAGGCGAGCAGGCCTTCGGCCTTGCTGTCCCAGTGCGACTCCTTGCCGTCCGGGATGACCATCAGCCGCGCAAGTGCTTCGGCATCATCCTTCTCGTCGAACCCACCAACACGGATCATGTCGAGCGGGTTGAAATGGTCCGAGGCGTACGGGTCGCTGGTGTTGAGTATGCGGACTGCGCCGAACGACAGGCGGCGCCGTCGCGTGATCGCGCTGTTCTCCCCCTTAATGTCGGTGCAGACCACCGAACCCCGATAATCGAGGAGGTTGGGAATGACCACTCCGACGCCCTTGCCCGCGCCCATAGGAGCGAACACGGTGATCATCCCGTCCCTGTTGAAGCGCAAAAAAGAACGGCCGATACGGCCGACGATTGGTCCCTGTCCGCGTCGTACGCCCGACCAGAACATCTCCCAGCAGTTGGCAAACCGGGCGGAGCCGAGCGCACCGCCGGGGTTGAGGCCGCCCCAGCGTCTCAGTAATCTGACTGCGCGGTACAGCAGGACGAGGATGAATACGAGAACGCGCACCGCAAGACGCGTTGCGAACCACAACAATCTGACGAGCCCCCACAGCATCCTCATGCGTGCGAGGGTGAGCCGCCAGTACAGTTTGGCCAAGCTTGGCAGTAGCCGATTGTCGGACACCCCTGTGTCGATACTGCCACGGTTAAGCGTGGCGAATCTCATCAGGGCCGATTATATCGGATTGATAATTTAAAGAGATTTTGGAGGACGTTCACTTATGGGAAGACTCATCACACATGTCGGCTTTTGCAATGTCTTCGTCCACGGGAACGGCGAGCGATACGTCCATGGGCGGATTCACCGCTCGATCACAGCTGCTGAAAAAGCCGCCAGCGAGTCCTCGGATACACTTCTCGTGGTCGGACAGATCGAATGGAAAGAGCCGGAGAATACGGCGATCGGTCGGAGGTCCAAGGCTTAAGCGACGCCGCCTAGTAGTGCGTTAAAGCACTGCTACCCGAGTGCGTGGTCTAAGTGCCGTGTTCGATTGGTCAGTCTATCTACCTCGCTCTCCCGACATCCTGGTCAGAAGCGACGGGAAGGCTTAGCATTTTGCAATGCAAACATATGAATCTGGAGTGTGAACGCCATGCGGAAGAAGGCGTGGACTTTTGACCCGAGTCGGCTGCTGCCTGGCGACATCGTACTCGAACGCGGAAGCGGCTGGCGCAGTAAGGGTATCGCCTGGGCAGATTGGGGGAATTACAGCCATGCACTGCTCTGGCTCGGAAACACGGATTTCATTGAGGCCGTGGGCGATGGTGTCCGGGTGATCAGCTTTGCACGCGTCGTCATCCGCAAGCCTAATCGATGGCGGCTCCTGCGGCTAGTCGAAGATCCCGATGCGGCCGCTAAGGCAGCTGCTTTCGCCCGGAATATGTCTCACAGGAAGTACGACCTGAAGGGTGCTCTCCAGACCAAAGCCGGAGGGAGGCGAACACCCGATCCCACGAAGCTGTTCTGCTCTCAGCTTGTCGCGGCAGCCTATGCGCAGGCCGGGATATCAATCGTAGATGGGCTCAGTGCTCAGCAGGTAACCCCGGCGGCTTTGGAACACTCCACTAAACTGAAGATTATTGACTTGCCCCTGCAGGAGGTGGACCCGGAGAACGCGGCGCCTCTGGACCGCGATAAGGGCTACAAAACAACCATGATGCAGCAGGAGATGCACGCATCCCAGGCGGCCTTTGAAGCGGTCAGCAGTGAACTCGGAAAACTCACAGACCCCAAGAATCCCGACATTCCTTTTCCGCCTGGTGACCTTTACGGACTTTTTGCGGTGCTCGCTCACCAGAAGGAAACTTTCGGGATTGAGGACACGATATTGGCGGTCCTCAAGGAGCACGACTACTTCGACTTGGGCACTGCTCAGGCCGTCGGCGCGCATCTAGAAATGCGATCGGCGGTCGAGAGACTTCGCGCAAGTGGTGCTAATTTAGAACATCGCGCTACTACTCTTGATGGGATCCGGGCCACGGCCGCTTCGTTCGAGCCTACTCTGCTCCGCTATCGGCAAAACGCCGCTATGTTCCAAGATATCTATGCAGCCCGCAAACATCCGCTCTGGCTGCAGCTTTCTGTCATGTACCGCAAGTACGCGATGGGGATCGAGTCTATTCGGGAGATCGCAGCAGGCGCTGAAGTAAGCGACTCGGTGCAATTCGGCAGTACTGGGTCGGAAAGTAGCGGCTAGTTGGCAAAAACCAACGTAATCCAACTCGCGGCCACATGCAGGTTTGCCTGTTCGGCTAAATTACTTCTTCGGTACGTCCCCCTTACTTTCTGAAAAGAAGACGTTGCGCTCCTCTTCCGTGTGCAGGCTGTGGTTTGCAATGTGGCTGTGCGCGACCGGAATGTGGTCCGAGAACAGTTGATAGGGCAACTCATCGAAGTTGATCTCGGCGATCACAGCTGAGAAGTCCTTAGCGTAGCTTTCCTTCAAAACCTTCATGTTTGTCGAAGGGAAGCTATCCTTGAACCTGTCATTAAACGGCGGCCTGAAATACCGGATGAAAGCCGCCTCGAAGAGGCTCACGCGCTCTTTCTCATCCGTACCGAACAGCTTATCAAGGCCAGCCTCGATGCGCTTGGCTCCTTGGCTTTTATCTTCAGCCCTCGGGTTGAAGAAAGTTATGACGCGCGTGCGCCGGTACCACCTCGAAGAGGAGCAGTTCAAGGCGATAACCGTCTGGCACGCCCTGCAACGAAATCTTTTGCAGAGTCTCGTGCTTGCGGAGACGATCCAATGCGTTGCGCGAACCTTCGGAGCCGTAAGCCTGTCCGATGTACTGGACATCAAAATGCATGGGTGCGTCCGTGAGGGCGAGCCTCCGTGACACCTCCTCGTCGGCGGGGAAGCTTCGCGTGCCGTTCTCTCCCAGCACATACCAGATGTCACCTTCTGTCTTCAGATCGAAACCGTCCGGCAGTTCCCAGTCAAGATCGTACGTCTTGCCAGCCATCCCCATCGAAATGATCAAGGTCCTACCGGTCTGTTTGGCGTCCAGCAGGTGTACTTTTGGAACCAGGCCGACGAAGTAGATGTGGCACCGCTCGATAACCGGCATAAACGGCTTGAGCGCTTCTTCGTCATAGATTGCGTGGGCGGGCAGCAAGGAAAAGCTGTCCGCATAGAGGTTGAGGGCGTGTTCGACGTCGAATTTCTTGTTCTTGAACATGGGACTTTCTCTGCATCCGATCGCTACCACAATAGCACAGGGTGTGGCGTTTCACTTGGGGAGCGAAGAAGCAGTCAGCGACAGGAGCCTGAAGCCTCTTTTCTAGATGATGACACGTTGCGCTAACGGGCTCTACTCGCGGTGCTTCCCAAGCCGCTGCGCGTCTTGGCCATTTGGTGACAATCCCTCGCGGTAGGCATAAGGAGCCCTTCGGCCGGGGCGCTCGGTCCCGTCTCCCGCCTGGCGGCGGCGCTATGCTGAGACTCCTGCGGGCGCCCTATAAGATCGGCCTCAGGGCTGCACTCGGTCCCGCGCCCGGCTATGCCGCCGCTATGCTGGCGCTCCTGCGGGTGCGTTTTTCCTAGAGGTGAAGGGGTGCACCGCGCCCGCCCCGCGTCAAGGGTCGAGACGAGCGGCAGAGCCGCCCTTGACGCGGGTCGGTCCCGGCGCAGGGGGCTGGCCATTGCCAATGCCGAGGTCTCGGCATTGGCGCCGGAGGCTTCGCCTCGGGGAAGCGCCCTACTCCAGTTCTTCGGTCGTGATGTCGCGTGCCGCGTGGAGGATGCGGACGACTTCGATGGCGTTGGTGGTGGGAATGTAGAAGAGGATGTAGTTGCCGACCGGAAAGCTGCGGATGTCGCGGCCGAGTTCGGGGCGTTCACGTCCGGCGAGCGGGTTGTCGGCAAGGGTGCGGATTGCGCGGTCGAAGCGGTGGAGAAGTGCGTTGGCTGCCGTCTCGTTGTCGGCTGCGATGTATTGCCAGATCTCCAGCGCGTCTTCCCGTGCCTGCGGGCGAAGCAGGCGGCTACTTTGCATGCGACGCCTTCCGGCGCTTCGCCTCGGCGATCAGCTCTTCCACATCCCAGGCTTCGGCGGTGCCGCTGCCGAGTCCTTCCTGGATGGAGGCCCGGAGGGCTTCGAGCTTGGCCTTGCGGCGCTCTTCCTTCTCTTCGATCAGCCGCAGGCCCTCGCGCATCACCTCGCTGGCGGTCGAATAGCGGCCGCTGTCCACTAAGTCCTTGATGAAATCCTCGTAGTGTTTGCCGACGGTGTAGCTGCTGGCCATTGGGGCGACTCCTTTAGCACATTATAGCATTTTATGCTATATCGCTCAAGCAGTTCCAGACACCCTCCTGGTGGCGGCGAATACTAGATAAAACAATGATCTAGCGGGGACGCATGCCTCCACCTCAGGCACTCCCTCTAAGGTGGAGTGCTCCTGAAAAGCGCAGAATTCCACATCAACCGCTGAAACTTGGCGACAAAACCGTTGGCACGACTCTGCCCGTCTTGCATCTTGTGCGTGCAGGCCTGCGGTCGCCCCCCCCTAGCTCGATCCACTAGGGAAAAGGATAGACCGCAACGAGACTCGAAAGCCGAAAAAACAGGACAATTGTCTGTCCCGGTTCGAGTCCGGGCGACGGCACCACATTCTAAAGAAGCTCACGACATGAATTTCAAGCAATACGTCGAGGAAAAGCGCAGCCTATACGAAGCTTTTGCTGCGACAATCAAGACGATCATTGAGGTGGTCCTTGACAGCAACCCTTCTGTCGTCAGACCTCAACAAATTCAAACAAGAGCCAAGTCCATCACATCGTTGGCACGTAAACTCAAGGAGCGTGCCTTAGAACGAAGTCGATCGATCGAGAAGGAACTGAAGGACCTCGCAGGAGCACGTTTGATCTTCTACACAAATTCGGATGAGCGCAGCTTCCTCAACTCCCGGATTATACAGGACAACTTTCACGTCGACTACGATGCTTCAAAGGTTCACCACCCTGTTGGTACGCCGGCGGATGTAAACGAGCAGTACCGCGGCCTTCACTACGTCATCTCACTCAAAGACGACCGCTTGAAGCTACCAGAGTATTCTCGGTTTGCAGGACTTCGTTGTGAAATTCAGATTCAAACAATTCTGAACCATGCATGGTCGGAGACTGCACACGATATCCTCTACCATCGCCCTGATGGCGCAGCTGGTTTCGGGACCCGACAGTACAACCGCATCCACAAACGGATGGCGGAAATCATGCAGAAGCACCTGGTGCCTGCGGGACATGAATTTGAAAAGGTACATCACGATTTCCAGCGGCTTATGTCAGGGAAGTCCCTTTTTGATCGAGGGGTAGTTCAGGTCATCCAAGGCGCCGCCGATAATATCGAGCGTTGTGAAGTCATTGAAAGTATTCGGAAGGACGTTCTTCCCCAATGCGACGACGTGATTTCAATCGCGAGCGACCTGCGAAACGCTCTGCTCGAAGTAGTAGAGCTTTCTAGAACGACGGAAACTAAGCCAATCGAGTATGGTTCTGGCTTCGGTTATTTCCCTGGAAAATCTGCAGAGGATGTCGTCGAATCCGCGCTAAAGATCATTACAGATCTCCGCTTTGTCGACGTGCCTGCGACATTCTCAGTACTTAAGGCTCTTTTTCGCGGCGCGATTTCCGATGTCGAACGCGAGCACATTCTCGAAGCTGTAAGAAAGCTGACCGAGTATCACTTGGGTGCATTACGCCAGATCGGTCCGGCAATTCAGTCCGGCCTGATTGCTGACATAGTCAAGATGGCAGAGGCCGAGCGTAAACAGTATGAGCCACTCGTCCGGTGTGTTTGCGAAAATGTGCTGAAGTCAGAGGTTCGAGGCGTTTCTTCAGAAACCTACGATACCGTATCGTTGCACACAGGGGCGATTAACGGCAGTGAGTTGCTGGCGGAAATCAGGCAGAAGTCGCTCGACATTCTCTTAAGCCTCTACGCCAATTCATCTAACCTCAAGGAAAAGAGACAGGATTATCATGCAGCGTCAGCTGCGATGGACCTGCCAAACGCGGCGCAGTACGGTGACGCTCTCTGGCTACTAGTCATCCGAGACACCAAACGGATTCTTGAATTCTTCACGAAGCAGGGCCCAGTGCCTCCCTACGACATCTTACAAGACATGGAAAAGCATTGCTTTCGTGCCTTTCAGAACGCGCAGGGAGCCAAGAATATCAAACCTGTGAATGAGAAAATCGTATCCGCATACGACAACCTTCTTCCCGTGATTGCTGAGTTTCGAAGAACCATAAACAAACACGAGATCTACAATAAGTATAAGACCTTTGTGGGCTTCGACGCTGTATTCGCAGAAGACCTGGAAGACGAGGAACACAATTGGCGCCGCAGGAATGATCTCCGTGAGGCGCGCATGGCGCACTATCTAACAGAGGTTACTCAAGCGACATCCGCGGACTGGCTCAGGTTGGTCCTTGAACTCTCCAAGGAACCGGACTCCAGCCAACACCTCGGCGCGTTTTTGGATAAGATAGGCGCTGTTCATGCTGCAATTGCAATGGAGTGGTTACAGGAGGCGGCCTTGCCGACCCATTTGCGTGCCTCCCTTTTATTCGGAGCCCTCAAAAGCAGCGAACGCGATGCCACGATTAGAATCGGAGAGGCATGGATTGCCAAGGGCATCTACTTGGCGCCTCTGGCGCGAGTGGTGCACTACGGAAGCGATTCTCCGGACGAATGGCTCCCCTCGCTGTTCCTCACCGCACTTGCGGCTGCAGATTTGGATGCTGTTGAAGAGCTTATACCTAGCTTTATGAGGCGGGCAGCGGGGTTGGATGCTGCGCTCACAGATACGTTCTTTCTACCCGCGGTTCACCTACTTGCAAAAAGCAGACGCTGGTATTGGCTCATGCAAATCTATCACGGGGAAGAGCAGAAATTCCTTGAAGGCCTCACACTGGAACAGGCGGAGCGACTCCTTGAGGATTTTGTCGGCGTACGGCGCATTGATTACCATGAAGAGGCCTTCCTCACGCCAATCGCCAAAACCTACCCCTTAGCCTTACTCAACATGTTCAGGAAGAGAAGCGAACATAAAGATGAGGGAGAAACATCGTATGACGCGATTCCGTTTTCTTTGCATGAGCTACCCACCGCTTTAGCCGGGACGGATCCCAAGGTTATAATTCACACGATTCAGGCTTGGTACGCGGCAGATAGTAAGTTGTTCGAGTACAAGGGCGGACGGCTGCTGGCTCTAATATTTCCTTCGTTTTCAGAGGCTTTTGGGAAATCCCTTCAAACTTTGGTCAAACGCGACCCCGCTGCCATAGATTTCATAATGTCAGTTCTTCAGAACTACGAAGGTGAACCTGCGCTTCACGAGACCTTTAAGGTCATTGTTAATCTGCTCCCAGAGAAGGATGAACAATTGCTCGGCATCGAAAGGGCTTTGGAATCTACAGGAGTGGTGAGCGGAGAGTTTGGCTTTGTAGAGGCCTATCAGGGAAAGCGCTTATTGATGGAGCCTTGGCTAAAGGATAAGCGCCCTCGCGTTCGCAAGTTCGCAGAGCGGTATATTCGAAGCCTTGATCGGTCAATCGCAGCTGAGCAACGGCGAGCAGAATCGGATTTGCAGTTGAGAAAGCACAACTTTGATCCTGATGCCGACTAGAGCAGTGAGGTGAAACATTGAGATTCAAATACTTCGCCTACGGCTCGAACATGTGCAGCGGAAGACTGCGCGATCGCGTGCCCTGCGAATTCGTCAGCATTGCAAAGTTGGCAGGTTACCAACTCCGTTTCCGCAAAAGAAGTAAGGATCAGTCATCGAAGTGTGACATCGCCTATACGGGTGAAGAAGCCCATTTCGTTTGGGGCGTGGTCTACGACATCCCTGTCTCGAAGAAAGTCGATCTCGATGGGTTTGAAGGGCTTGGGAGTGGATATGACGACTTGGAGGTATCTGTCATTCTTTCGAATGGTGACCAGTTGACGGTCCAGACCTACGTAGCTGATCCTCAGGCTATAAGAGAGGGGCTTGTGCCCTACTCCTGGTACAAGGCCTATGTGCAGGCCGGTGCGACCGAGTATGGATTACCTGAGCAATACATTGCGGAGTCGATCACACCTGTGGCCACCGCCGAAGACCCGAACAGAAAGCGCCATGCCGAGGAGACCGCGAAGCTCCGGGCTTGGGAAGCTGCAATAATCCGTTGAATGCAATGAAATTTGCCCTTGCAACCGGTGAACGTGTCGAAGCCTTCGCTGGCGGACGCGGAGTATGCCCCTCTTGTCGGGGTGAGGTTATCGCAAAGTGCGGCACCCACAGAGTCCCGCACTGGGCGCATCGCGGCATTCGGGACTGCGACTCCTGGGCGGAGCCGGAAACCGAGTGGCATCGCGCATGGAAGAACCAATTCCCGGCCGAATACCAAGAATGCGTCCAGCACGACGAAACAGGAGAGCGGCACATCGCGGATGTCCGCACCAACCATGGCCTTGTGCTTGAATTTCAGCACTCACACCTCGATCCGCAAGAACGAGCTGCACGCGAACGGTTCTACAAGAACATGCTGTGGATCGTGGATGGCACTCGCCTTCAACGGGACTATCCGCGTTTTCTCAAGGGTAGAGACAGGTTCACGTCCGCAGGCAAACCAGGGTATTTTCTACTGCCACACCCTGACGAGTACCTTCCCAAGATGTGGCTGGATAGCTTGGTACCAGTCATCTTTGATTTTCGGGGAAACGGCACGGGCGATTCCTCCGACCCGTACAGGAACGTCCTCTGGTGCCTGTTCCCGGGACGCGCAGAAGGGTTTGCTGTTGTTGTTGGCATGCGGCCCGAAGACTTCGTGGGGGCGGCCTCCACCCGGCTTCAGTTGATTGAGGTGAAGGAGACCCTCGCTAATATTTCTCAGGTTCTTCGAGAGCTTGGAGACCAACAATACAGGAAATGGCTGGCCCCGCAGCGAATGGCCAACCGCCTCCGCCATCGTTGATCAAGGATATGTGGCTTATTGCCGCCTAAGCTCTCCAAGACCCGGCCTTGCAAAGGTGGCGTTAAGGAGCTTTCCCTACTCTGCCGAATCAGGGCAACAGGTCTCGGCATTGCGTTCCTGCGAACGACGCTACCAACGATCAGGTCCCAGTGGGCGTCTGGTCAAGCCGTCTGCCAATCCCTTCAGCTCAAATCGCGAATTGGCCGCCCTCCTGTATGCAGGAACGCGGAAAATCAGCCATTTTTAGCACGGGAAATAGCACACAAAGTTTGAGCAACCTATTTTCCTTATGTTTCAAAGGCATTTAGCACTGGACAAGAGGACTTAAAATCCCTCGACGGCAACGTCATGTGGGTTCGAGTCCCACCGTCCGCACCAGGCTCGTGAGCCCGTCTCGGGCCCCTCTCCTTTCACCATCGCCTCCCGCGAGCCCATCATGACGCAAAGCAGTCATCGCTCACCAGAGGGCGTTGCCACCAGCCGACATCGTGCCAGCGATCGAATTTGAAGCCGACCTCGCGGTAGATGCCGAGCGGCGCAAAGCCGACGGACTCGTGGAGTGCGATGCTTGCCGGGTTCGGCAGCGCGATGCCGGCAAAAGCCATGTGATAGCCGCGCCGCTGGAGCTCGGGCAGCAGCTCCGAGTAAAGAGCCCGACCGACACCCCTAC
Source organism: Bradyrhizobium sp. HKCCYLS2038 (assembly GCF_051167655.1). Taxonomy (NCBI): domain Bacteria; kingdom Pseudomonadati; phylum Pseudomonadota; class Alphaproteobacteria; order Hyphomicrobiales; family Nitrobacteraceae; genus Bradyrhizobium; species Bradyrhizobium sp. HKCCYLS2038. The sequence continues at coordinate 568,142 of NZ_JBNPTM010000002.1, forward strand.
CTCGCGCTTGCGCGGCAATATAGACCGTGGTGTCGACGGAATGCCGGTAAGCTGCGCGCTCGCGGTGAGCGCTTGCGTAGACGTAACCGCAAACACCGCTGCCATCGACCGCGACAAGATACGGATGAGTCCGCGAAGTCGATGTAATGCGCTCGGCCATCTCTGCAACGGAGGGAGGCACGTATTCGAACGAGATTGCGGTGTTCTCAACGATCGGCGCGTAGATCTGCTGGATCGCCTCGGCGTCCGTGACATCGGCAGGTCGAATATCAATCCGCACCAGAACTTCCCCTTTTGCGCGTTCATTGGCGAATGATGGCGCAGAACTGCCGGCGCCGCCACGGTCACGTTCATGGCCTCGTTCCTTGTCGCCTGTCGGCCCGCTCGGAGTCTCCAAGCGGCTCGAGCGATCCAGATCTAAAGGCGTCGGCGCGCCGTTCTTACGTGGACGTCATCCCACATCGAGCTGGAGGCGAAACGTGGATGCATCTCTTTCCATTGCACTCATCACCGGCGCCGGGCGCGCCACCGGCATCGGCTTCGAGGCGGCGCGGCAGCTGGGCCAGCGCGGCTATCACATCGTGCTGACCGCGCGCAAAGTTGCCGACGCGCAGGCGCGGGCGGATGAACTGAGCGCGGCGGGAGTGAGTGCGGAAGGTCACGGCATGGACATCACCGAGCCCGACGCGGCGGCGAAGCTGGCGGCGCTGCTGGACGAGAGGTTTGGCCGGCTCGACGTGCTGATCAACAATGCCGCCACGCTCGGCAGCTATGACGAGACCGCGTCGACCGCCGATCTCGGCGAAGTCCGCGCCAATTTCGAGAGCACGCTGTTCGGGGCGTGGTCCGTCGCCCAGATCTTCCTGCCGCTGTTGCGCAACAGCGCGCATGGCCGCCTCGTCAACGTTTCCAGTGGCGCCGGATCGCATGGCGACCCTGAGTTCGGGCTTGCCACGTCGGCGCCGATGCCGGCCTCCTACGGCGTTGCCAAGGCTGCGCTCAATGCGCTGACGGTGAAGCTCGCCCGGGAGAACCCCGGGCTCCGCATCAACGCGGTCTGTCCCGGCTTCACCGCGACCTTCGAGGGTGGCGCGGCGATGGGCGCGCGCCCCGTCGCCGACGGGGCCGCCAGCGTGGTCTGGGCCGCGCTGCTCGGCGATGACGGCCCGACCGGCGGCTTCTTCCGGGACGGCCGGCCGCTCGGCTGGTAGGCGCGCGCCTACGCCGCCTGCGCGCGCGCCACGAGCTGATCCATCGTGGTCGCCTGGAAGCTCGGACGCGCTTCCAGCCGTTCGATCCAGGCGACGAGATTGGGATGAGCGGCCGTCAGCGTCGCCCATTCCGGCGTCAGCGCCAGGAAGCTCGCCTGCGGCGCGGCCTGCAGGTCCGCGAGCGACAACTGATCGCCGGCCATGAACGGCTGCTCGCCGAGCAGCTGCGACAGCTCCGCGACTACCGTTCTCGCCTGCGGCATCGCCCGCTCGATCACCGCCTCGTCGGGAGTCGTGCCGAAAAACTGCGGACCGACGATCCGTTGGAAGACGATGACGTTGCACACGCCCTGAAACAGGTACCAGTCGCTGATGTTCATCACCTGATCCATGCGCGCTGCCCGCTTCACGTCGTCAGGCGTCAACAGCGGTTCGGGCAGAAGACGATCGAGGTAGCGCACGATCGCCTGCGTCTCGTAGAGCATGAAGCCCTCGTGCTCGAGCGCCGGCACGCGCCCGAAGGGATGCCGCGCGAGATGTGCCGGGTTCTTCGCCTCTCCCGGCGCCATGGCGGCAAGACGATACGACGCGCCCTTCTCCTCCAGCGCAATCAGCACGCTGCGGCCGAACGGGCTTCCCGGCACGGAATGAACGACGAACTCGGACATCACGATCTCCTCCTCTGGTGACGACTTCACGACGCGGTGCTGCCTTGCGCCTCGGCCACGAAGCGCTGCAGCAGGCCGGGCCAGCCGCCGTCGACGTCCCGGCGCATCGACGCGCCCGCCTTGCCGCCCATCGTCTCGAACTTGTGGTGCAGCAGCTCGACGCGGGTCGCCGCGTCGCCATCCGCGAAGAAGCGCACGTCGACCTCCGAACGCATCGTCGCGTCCGGCTGCCACTGTGCATTCACCTGCCACAGCAGGACGAAGCGATGCGGAGGCTCCCAAACGACGATGGTCGCGACCGGGGTTTCCGTGCCATCCTCGGCGATCTCGAACCAGCGCCCGCCGAGCCTGGGCTCCAACAGCACCGTCTTGATCGGCTTGCGGCCGACCCCGTGCGTGTGCGGCCACCACTGCGTCAGACCGCTGGTGAAGACCGCGAACGCATGATCGATCGGCACCCGGACATGAACCTGCTTCCGGACCGGCGCGATCACCACGGGCTCACTCATCGGTTTTCCTCTTCATCTGCCGGTGCGAACGCTCCACCTCGATCTTGAAGGCGAGCAGCGCGTCGTCCCAGAAGCTGTCCAGCCAGTCGCGCAGCTCGACCAGACCCTCGGGGCGTAGCGAGTAGATGCGGCGGACGCCTTCGCTGCGTTCCTCGACCAGGCCGGCGTCCTTCAGCACCTTGAGATGCTGCGACACCGCTGGGCGCGAGACCGGCAGGCCGGCCGCGATCGCATTCACCGGCCGCGGGCCGCCGCGCAGGCGCTCGAACACCTGCCGCCTCGTGGGGTCTGCGAGCACTGCTAAAGCTTCTTGGTAAGCCATAACTTACCGTAAGTCATGGCTTACACAATCGTCAAGCGGTATTCGCGACGGGTTTTGCGCCAGTTTCCGAAGGGCTGACCAACCATCAGTTGCAGCCCGAAACCATTTGGTAACCAAAACGCAAGCAAGTTGAATCGGGAACCGACGTTGGAACCCGTCGCGGCATCGTGGTCGCCGTGCTTGGCTTGAGAGGACAGATGCTGGGATTCCGTAGCCGCAAAACCCATGAACCGCAGGCCGCTCCCCAGTTCGACACCGCGGCGCATGACGCATTTCAGGAGGCGCTTGCGCGCTGTCTCACGGACTGGGCCGACGGCAAGCTCGATCGTGATGTCGCGGACGTCAATGCAGCGGCGCTGCGCGCGCCGGTCAAGCCCGAGCTCATCGCGGCCATCCATCGCCTCGGCACCACGCTGGCGGCGCGCGCGTCCACAGAGCTCGATGCGGTCGTCGACCTCTGCATCAACAGCAACGAAGCCTCGATCAGCGCGGCGCGCCTGATCGGCGCCTCCAACAATCAGTCCGAACGCTGCCAGAGCCTCGCCTCCGCCTCGGTGCAAATGCAGGCCTCGGTCCAGACCATCAGCGCAACGTCGACCGCGGCGGCAAGCGAGGCCGCGGCAACCCGCCAGGCGGTCGAGACCAGCGTGACGGCGGTGCGGCGTACGCTGCAGACCATGAACGGCATTGCGAGCTCGGTGCGTGACACCTCGGCCAAGATCACCGACCTCAGCGCGGCTTCGGCGGAGATCGGATCGATCGTCAGCACCATCGACGCCATCGCCAACCAGACCAACCTGCTGGCGCTGAATGCGACCATCGAGGCGGCGCGCGCCGGCGAGTTCGGCAAGGGCTTCGCCGTCGTTGCGTCCGAGGTGAAGAGCTTGTCGCAGCAGACCACGAAGGCGACCGAGGACATCAAGGGCCGCATCGAGCGGCTGCAGGGCGAGATGAACGGCATCGTCGAGGCGATGGCCGGCGGCGCCAAGGCCGTCGAGGTCGGCATGTCCGAGATGACCGATCTGGCCCAGACCATCGACCAGGCGGGAACACGCACGACCGTGGTCAGCGCCAAGATGGACGAGATTTCAAGCATCCTCGCCGAGCAGACCGCAGCGACCGACGAGGTGGCGCAGGGCATCACGATCATCGCCGACCTGGCGATGGCCAACGCGAACGAAGTGATGTCGCTGGCCGACACGATGAGCCGGACGGATTCGAAGGTCGGCAAGATGCTGGCCGAGGTTTCCAAGCTCTCGCTCGACAACCAGGTGATCCGGCTGGCCAAGGCCGATCATGTCATCTGGAAGAAGCGGCTGGTCGACATGTCCGTGGGCAGGCTGCAGCTGAAAGCCGACGAGCTCAGCGACCACCACACCTGCCGGCTCGGCAAATGGTACTACGGCGAGGCCGGCCAGCGCTTCGCCGGCGATTCCGCATTCCGCCGCCTCGAACGGCCTCACGAGGCCGTGCACCGCCACGGCAAGGAAGCAGCGCGTCTGTTCAGCTCCGGCCGCATCGAAGAGGCGCTGAACGAGATCGGCAAGGTCGAGATCGCCTCCACCGAGGTGCTGGCGGCGCTCGACGAGATCGGGCACTAAGCGCGCAATGCGCCCGGACCGCTCCGTTCACCAGCGGTAACTCGCAACGCTCTTGCCGGTGTAAGAGCGGGTCACGGCGGAAAACTCGCCCTCGAACGTCGTGGCGAGTGCGACGCCCTTCCGCCAGTTCATTTCGGCAGACACTGTCGTCAGTGCCGCATCACGCGCCCCTGCCGCGCCGTTCACCACGAAGCCTGCGTCGGGCAAGGCCTGGAAGCTGGCCGAAGCGGCGGTGTAGGGAGTGAAGTCGCGCGCCCAGGCGGCGCGACCACGCAAGGTGAGCAGCGCATCGCTCACCGCGAAAGACGCATCGCTGCGCACGCCGAGTTCGGTCCGCGGCGCCGCCATGGTTTTCGCGAGATAGGACAGTGCGAAGGTGTTGCCGCCGGCGGTCACGGTTTCGGCGTAGGCGGGAAGGCGCGTGGTCGTCACCTGTGCGGCGGCGTAGGGCGTCAGGCCGATGGCTTCGAACCAGGGTGTCGCAAAGCGGCTGCCGCCTTCGAGACGGCCCGCGAAACTGCTGGCGCTGAAGTGAGCACGCATCTGGTCGATGCCCGAGATGGTGAGCGTGCGATCCGTCGTGACGTCATGCCAGCCATAGGCTGCGGCCGCGCTGACATAGGCCGAGCCTGTCGTATGGTTGACGTATGCGCCGGCCTGGAAGATGTCGCTGCGTCCGCTGCCGCCCGCGGCGACACTGAAACTGGTGCCCCCGCCCGCCAGCGCAAAGCCGGCGACTGTCGACGGGGACAGCCAATGATCGGCCCCCGCCGCGCCGCCAAACATGCGGCTGCTGGCGGCGCTGGATCCGACCACCGCATTGCCGTCGGTGGTCTGGCCACCGCCGAAGCCAGCGGCCCAAGTTCGCCAGCGCGCTTCGAACCGCTCTGCATGCGGCACAGACCTGGCAGCAGATCTGGCAACAGATCTGGCACTTGGGCCGAAGGGTTGCCCCACCGTGCCGCGGAGCGGAACGCTGGCATAGGCGTTCGCGAGATCGGTCTCATCGGCCGCCCCCATTGCCGTCGTTTGGTCGCGGCTGCGGCCGGCGGTGGCAACATCGGTCATCGCGATCGTGAACTGCGTGATCGCGCGCACCATGGTCGGCCGCACCGCGGTTGCAATCTCGCCGGAGGCTTGTGTCAGCGTCGGCGCGGTCATCCCGCCATAGACCAGCGGAATGCCGCCATGGCTGTCGAAGGAATTGGTCAGCGCGTTGGCGACGTTGGTCTGATTGATGGTGAGGCCAGTCTTGGCCGGTGGCATGAAGGCCAGCGCCAGATCGAGATAGGCATTTTTGGTGTCGTAGCTCAGGGACTTGAATCCCGACGGCAGATTGCTGTTCACGACCGCCCCGAACGTGCCGCTGATTCCGCCACTGGCATTAACGATGGTGTACCGCTTGGCGACGTAGCTTCCGGCCGCAAACGACGCATTCACCGTGGCGCCCGCCAGTGTCGCCGCTCCGGTCACATTGACGCGGTCGGCGCTTGCCGGCGATATCTCAAGCATGTAGGACGCCGCCGTGGTGAAGGACAGACTGCCGTTCACGGTCAGCACGCCGATGGAATTGCCGGGAGCGAGCTTGCCGCCATTGATGGTGGTGTTGCCGACCATGCCGTTGCCGCCAAGCGTGCCGCCAGCATTCACCGTGACAGCCGAACTGGCGATCGAGCCGTTCACAGACAGTGTTCCGCCATTGACGATGGTGGATCCCGTGTAGGTGCTGGCCGCGCTCAGGATCGTCTTGCCGGCCTCAACGCGCACCGTTCGTGTGCCTGCGCCGCTACCGGTGATGACGGGGGCGAAAGTGTAGTTCGTGCCGGAATGGTTGAACACGATCTCGCCATTGCCGCTGCCCAGGTTGACCGAAGCCGCGCTGAGCGTTCCTGGCGCTGTGGCCGCCTGACCCACGGCTGCACCGATATTCAGCTCACCGCTCGAGCCGGGCTGGTAGGCGATGAACATGGTCGACGCAGAAACGCTGCCGCCGTTGCTGATGGTCAACGCTCCGCTGCCGCCATAGCCGACGTGGAGATCCGCGCTATTGGTCCAGGTCGAGCCGGTCCCATCCACCGTCACAATGCCGGTCGAGCCGGCCTGGAGGGCGAGCGAGCCGAAAACGTTGCTCACCGTTGCGCCGTTGAGGATGATCACCGTGCCGCTGCCTTGGCTACCGACGCCGAGACTGCCGCTGCTGATCCAGTGCGAGCCGGTGCCGTCTATGGTCGCGCTGCCGACTGCGCCTGATGCGACGCCAAGATAGCTGCCGCCGCCAATGCTCACGCCACCGCCGTTCAGGATCGCCAGCGTTGCGCCGCCGCCGCTGCCGAAATACAGATCGCCGGCAGTCGTCCAGCGCGAGCCAGCGCCACTCACCGTCACGGCGCCAGTCGAGCCTGGATTGAGGGCGGCGAAACCCGTACCGCTGGTTACGGTACCGCCGTTTTGGATGTTCAGAGATCCGTTGCCGGCTGAGCCGATATACAACTCCGACCGATTGGTCCACGTCGACCCGGCGCCGGCCACCGTCACGACGCCGGTCGCGCCGCTATCATAGCCGACAAAGCCGTATTCATTGCTCACTGCGCCGCCATTGCGGATGGCCAGCGTGCCGTTCCCGCTGGAGCCGACGAGCAAATCGGAGGTGTTGATCCAGGTCGAATGGGCACCATCCACAGTCGCAACGCCGGTCGCACCATTGTCGACGCCGACATAACCGTAGTCGTTGTTCACGGCGCCGCCATTGCGAATGATCAGCGTGCCATTGCCGGCGCTCCCGACAAGCAAATCGACGCTGTTGGCCCAGCTTGAACCCGCGCCATCCACTGTCGCGGTGCCAATCGAGCCCGCATTGTCGCCGATGATGCCGAGGGTATTGCTGAGGCTGCCACCGTTCTGGAGCATCAACGCGCCGGTTGCGGACACGCCGATCCTCACATCGGCCGCCTTCGCGCCGGGCGCCCCGACCAACGTCGGGTCGGGTGTGATGGTGTCGATCCTCGTGCTGGCCGTGTTGTCCGGAACGATGCCCGTCCAGTTGCCGACGTTGAACCAGTCGGTCGACACCAGGCCTGTCCAGTCCACGGCAAGGACAGGCGTCGTCTGCGCTAGCACCGCCCCAAGGACAATAGATGTTGCCGCCAGCCCATAGCCGCAATCCGATCTGAAGAATCGCGCCATCTGGTGTATGCGCTCCGCTGATGGAACGCGAATCTAAGGCAACTCGATCTAATCAAGAGTTAACTATACGTTACAACTTTGGCGCGTGGTTACACGGATGAGTGGCACAGCGTTTGATGATTGGTGCTCTTCGCTGCAGGCGTTTGCCAGGGCGCGGGCCAGTCGTGCGGTGGGCTGGGCAATGCAGCGGCAGTGTGCCCATCATCGATCGGCGAACTCATCAGGGCGTAGCCCCGATGAGCGCAGCGACATCCCGGGTCTCACGCACCGTGACCCGCATGTCGCTTACGCTCCTGCGGGCTACACGCTGCTTGCTCTCGGCTACTCGCTCTTCTCGACGTTCCAGAACACCGGGACCGCCTGCCCTTCCAGCACGCCGCTGATCGATTTGCGCCAGGCGCTCGGCGCGAACCATTGCCCGAGCGGGACATAGATCACCTGCTCATAGACCTCCTGCTGGATGTCGGCTGCGATCTTCTTCTGATCGGCGGCGCTGGTGGCGCGGGCGAAGGCATCCCGCAGCTCTTCCATCTTCGGGTCGTTGGGCCAGCCGAATGGGCTCTTCTGACCGCGCGCACCGACGAAGGTGCTGCCGATCGGATTGCCGGAATCGGCGATCACCGAATTGGTGAAGAACATGTTCCAGCCGCCCTCCTTCGGCGGCTTCTGGCTGGCGCGCCGCGTCACCACGGTCTGCCAGTCGGTGGTCTGCAGATCGACCTTGAAGCCGGCAGCGCGCAGCAGCTGCGCCGCGACCACCGGCTGAGCCTTCAAGGTGATCGCATCGCCGGGCGCCAGGATCACCACCGGCGTGCCGTCATAGCCGGCCTCGGCGAGCAGCTTCTTGGCCTGCTCGACCCCGTTTCCCTTCACCAGCGTCTCCGAGCCCACGTCGCTTTCCAGCGGCGTGCCACAGCCGAACACGGCGCCGCAGACGCGATAGAATTTCGGATTGCCGACCAGCGCGTCGAGCACGTCCTTCTGATTGAGCGCCAGGAACGCGGCGCGACGCAGCTTCACATTGTCGAATGGCGGAAACAGGAAGTTCATGCGGCCGAGCGTCTGGTAGCCGAACTTGTTGAGCACGTTCATGGTGAGATCGGGATTGGCAGCCAGCACGGGCTCCAGATCCATCGGCGGAAATTCCATGAAGTCGATGTCACCGGCCTGCAGCGCGTTGACCGCGGTCTGTGCGTCCGGCATCGAGATCCACTCCACCCGGTCGACCTTCACCACCTTGCCGCCCGCGGTCCAGCTCGGCGGTTCCTTGCGCGGCACGTAGTCGGTGTTCTTCTCGTAGACCGCCTTCACACCGGGCTGGAACTCCGCCTTCACGAACTTGAAGGGACCCGAGCCGATCTGCTCGGAGATCTGCTGGTTTGCCGGTGTCTCGGCGAGCCGCTTCGGCATCATGAACGGCACGTAGGAAGACGGCTTGCCGATCGACTCCAGGACGAGACCGTAGGGCTCCTTCAGCTTCAGCGTGATCGTCTTGGGGTCGGTCGCCTCCAGCGAGGCGGTCGCCTCGATCAGCTTCTGGCCCATGCTGTCGTTCGTGCTCCAGCGCTTGAGCGACGCGACACAATCCTCCGCCGTCACAGCAGTGCCGTCATGCCATTTCAATCCATCGCGCAGCGTGAAAGTATAGGTGAGCTTGTCGTCGGAGACCTTCCACTGCGCCATCTGCGGCTGCACCTGGAAATTGGCGTCGGTGCCCAGCAGCGTGTCATAGACCATGTAGCCGTGGTCGCGCGTGATGTAGGCCGGCGTGAACACCGGATCGATCACGCGCAGATCGGAATGCATCACCGCCGTGATCGTCTTCTTGCCGGCGGCGAGCGCTGCGGGCGCAAGGACCGCTGACGACACCGCCATGACCGAGGCGACGAGCCAGGAGACGAGCGCGGAGGACGGTCGGCGCTGACAATGTGACATGCGATCTCTCTTGTCGTGATGCTTTCGAAAAACCCGGCGCTAGCGCGAGCGAGACTTGCAGCAGTTCCCATGCGCGTCAATCGCTTTGCTCGCAATCCCGCGCTGCCTGTCGCGCGCGACCTGAGCGTCCCGCCCCTCGGCTTCGCTCGGAGCCTTCGTCGTCGTCCCACTGCGAGGAACTCGCATGGCCGCGGTCCGTTATCGAGGCGGACAAGGAGCATGATGATGCCAAGCGATGCCGCAGACCAGCAGCGTGGTCACCCCAGTCCCGCCGCACCGATCCGCAGCGGAAGGATGCCGACGCGTGACAACCCCGCCCCGCCTCTGCTGGTCGAGGGCCCGGAAGCCGTCCGCGATCCGCACTGCTGATCCCCAGTCATTCAGCAGGACTCTATCAAAACAAGAGCGCGGCGAAGTTGCTTTCGCCGCGCTCTCTTTTTGCCTGACCGCGGGTGCTATTCCTTCTTGTCGATGTTCCAGAAGATCGGCGTTGCCGGGCCGTCCAAGACGCCGCTCAGCGACTTGCGCCACACGCTCGGCCCCAGATACTGGCCGAGCGGAATATAGATCACCCGCTCATAGTTCAGCTTCTGGATCTCGGTTGCGATCTTCTTCTGCTCCTCCGGCGAGGACGAGCGCGCATAGGCGTCGCGCAGCTTCTCGATGTCGGCATCCTCGGCCCAGCCGAACCAGCCGCCCTTGGTGCCGCGCCCGCCGACCGAGACGTTGGCGACGGGATTGGCGACGTCGGCACCGACCCAGTTGGTGAAGAACATGTTCCAGCCGCCCTCCTTCACCGGCTTCTGGCTCGCACGCCGCGTCACCACGGTCTGCCAGTCCGTCGCCTGCAGGTCGACCTTGAAGCCGGCCTCGCGCAACAGCTGCGCGGCCACGATCGGCTGCGCCTTGAGCGCGACCACGTCGCCCGGCGCCATGATCGCGATCGGCGTGCCGTCATAACCGGACTCGGCGAGCGCCTTCTTCGCCTCCGCCATGCCGTTGCCCTTGATCAGGGTCTCAGCGCCGACATCGGTCTCCAGCGGCGTGCCGCAGACGAACACCGCGCCGCAGATCTTCTGATACTTGGGGTTGCCGACCAGCGCGTCGAGCACGTCCTTCTGGTTCATCGCCAGGAACGCCGCGCGGCGCACCTTCACATTGTCGAATGGCGGGTTGAGGAAGTTCATGCGGCCGAGCGTCTGGTAGCCGAGCTTGTTCAGCACGTCGATCTGGAGCTCGGGGTTCGCTTCCAGCACCGGCAGCAGCTCATAGGAAGGCGCCTCCATGAAGTCGATGTCGCCGGACTGCACAGCGTTCACCGCGGTCTGCGCATCCGCCATCGTGATCCACTCGACGCGGTCGACCTTCACGACCTTGCCGCCGGAGGTCCAGCTCGCCGGCTCCTTGCGCGGCACGTAGTCGGTGTTCTTCTCGTACACCGCCTTCACGCCAGGCTGGAATTCCGCCTTGACGAACTTGAACGGACCCGAGCCGATCTGCTCCGGAATCTGCTGGCCCTGCGGCGTCTCGGCGAGCCGCTTCGGCATCATGAACGGCACCAGCGACGACGGCTTGCCGATCGACTCCAGCACCAGGCCGTAGGGCTCCTTCAGTTTCAGTACGATGGTCTTGGCGTCCGGCGCCTCCAGGCTTGCCGTGAAGTCCATCAGCTTCTGGCCCATGCCGTCGTTGCGGCCCCAGCGCTTCAGCGAGGCGACACAGTCTTCCGCAGTGACCGGTGCACCGTCATGCCATTTCAGACCATCGCGCAGCGTGAAAGTGTAGGTCAGCTTGTCGTCGGAGACCTTCCAATCCGCCATCTGCGGCTGGATCTTGAAGTTCGAGTCCGTCGCCAGCAGCGTGTCGTAGACCATGTAGCCGTGGTCGCGGGTGATGTAGGCCGTCGTGAAGCCCGGATCGATCACGCGCAGGTCGGAATGCATCACGGCCGAGATGGTCTTTTTGCCGGCCGCGAGCGCCTGGGACATGAAACTTGGTAGCAACAGAACGGTGGACGCAACCAGCAGGGATGCGAGCGCGGTATGAGCCCGGCGCGGATGAAGTGACATGCGATCTCTCTTGACCTGACGGGGGTGAACAACCGTCTCGAGACGCGTCGAGACACGGGATCAGCCGAGCGTCGGACCCGGCGTTCCGCGGGCATCGGCTCAGCGTTCTTCCGCAAGCGAAGAGTTGCAACAGTTCCCGGGCGCGTCAATCGACTTTGCTGATCCGCATTGTCGCGCTTGCGCTCCGGTCTGAACCGAACATAGACCCGGTTACCGCTTGCTGTTCAGCCGTGGTGTCGAATTCCGGAATCCGGAACCGACGGGATGCGAAAGCTCGGGCCTGGCAGACATGAAAATGCGGCGGAGTTGCCTCCGCCGCATGGTTGCAATAGCCGCGTCGCACCCGCGCGCGTTACTCGCTCTTGTCGATGTTCCAGAAGATCGGCGTCGCCGGGCCGTCGAGCACGCCGGTCAGCGACTTGCGCCAGCCGCTCGGCAGCAGATACTGGCCGAGCGGAACGTAGATCACCTTCTCGTAGTTCTGCTTCTGGATCTCGGTGGCGATCTTCTTCTGCTCCTCCGCCGAGGCCGAGCGCGCATAGGCGTCGCGCAGCTTCTCGATCTCGGCATCCTCGGCCCAGCCGAACCAGCCGCCCTTGGTGCCGCGGCCGCCGATGGACACGTTCACCACCGGGTTGGCTACGTCGGCGCCGACCCAGTTGGTGAAGAACATGTTCCAGCCGCCCTCCTTCACCGGCTTCTGGCTCGCGCGCCGCGTCACCACGGTCTGCCAATCCGTCGCCTGCAGGTCGACCTTGAAGCCGGCCTCGCGCAACAATTGCGCCGCAACGACGGGCTGCGCCTTCAGCGTGGTGACGTCGCCCGGCGCCATGATCGCGATCGGCGTGCCGTCATAACCGGACTCGGCGAGCGCCTTCTTGGCCTCCGCCATGCCGTTGCCCTTGATCAGGGTCTCCGCACCGACATCGGTCTCCAGCGGCGTGCCGCACACGAACACCGCGCCGCACACCTTCTGGTACTTGGGATTGCCGACCAGCGCGTCGAGCACATCCTTCTGGTTCAGCGCCAGGAAAGCTGCGCGGCGTACCTTCACATTGTCGAACGGCGGATTCAGGAAGTTCATGCGGCCGAGCGTCTGGTAGCCGAACTTGTTCAGCACGTCGATCTTGAGGTCGGAGTTCGTCTCCAGCACCGGCAGCATGTCGTAGGGAAGATTCTCCATGAAATCGATGTCGCCGGCCTGCAGCGCGTTCACGGCCGTCTGCGGATCCGGCATCGTGATCCACTCGACGCGGTCGACCTTCACGACCTTGCCACCCGCAACCCAGCTCGCCGGCTCCTTGCGCGGCACGTAGTCGGTGTTCTTCTCGTACACCGCCTTCACGCCCGGCTGGAATTCCGCCTTGACGAACTTGAACGGGCCGGAGCCGATCTGCTCCGCAATCTGCTGGCCCTGCGGCGTCTCGGCGAGACGCTTCGGCATCATGAACGGCACCAGCGACGACGGCTTGCCGATCGACTCCAGCACGAGGCCGTAGGGTTCCTTCAACTTGAGCACGATGGTCTTGGCATCAGCAGCCTCCAGGCTGGCCGTGAAGTCCATCAGCTTCTGGCCCATGCCGTCATTGCGGCCCCAGCGCCTCAGCGAGGCGACGCAATCTTCCGCAGTGACCGGTGCACCGTCATGCCACTTGAGACCGTCGCGCAAGGTGAAGGTATAGGTCAGCTTGTCGTCGGAGACCTTCCAGTCCGCCATCTGCGGCTGAATCTTGAAGTTCGAATCGGTCGACAGCAGCGTGTCGTAGACCATATAGCCGTGGTCGCGGGTGATGTAGGCCGTGGTGAAGCCCGGGTCGATCACGCGCAGGTCGGAATGCATCACCGCCGTGATCGTCTTCTTGCCGGCAGCGATGGCTTGCGTGCTCAGCGCCGTCGAAAGCGACAGCATGGAGACGGCAAGGCTCGTGGCGAGCGTCAGGCGTTTCCAGCGCGGGGTGCGGAACATTTACGAGGTCTCCTGAAGGAATTGTGTTGACGCCAAACTGATCAGAACCCGATCATTCGTTGTGCGAGCCGGTCAATCCTTGTGCGAACTAACAGGCGCTCAGTCGTGAGCTTTCGACACTTGCATCGGTGGTCGTGCACGTCAATCCGCATTCGGCGCATGGCGCCAGTCGCGGAGGACGCCGTTAACGACTGCATAGCTTTCGCTTTACAAAACCCGTGCGACTCCGTCTCGTGCGATCCGATCGTGACAATTCCTTGAACAGAGAAGAGAGCAACATGAATCCTGCCAATCTCCCGTTCGATGCCGAGACCATGCTGCAGGGATTGCGCGGCTGGGTGGAATGCGAAAGTCCGACGTGGGACGCCGCCTCGGTCGAGCGCATGCTCGACCTCGCCGCACGCGACATGGCGATCATGGGTGCGACGATCGAGCGCATCGCCGGCCGGCAAGGATTCGCCGGCGGCGTGCGTGCCCGCTTCCCGCATCCGAAGCAGGGCGAGCCCGGCATCCTGATCGCCGGCCACATGGATACGGTGCACCCGGTCGGCACCCTGGCCAAGCTGCCCTGGCGCCGCGAGGGTAACAAATGTTATGGGCCCGGCATCTGCGACATGAAGGGCGGCAACTATCTCACGCTGGAGGCCATTCGCCAGCTGATCAAGGCCTCCGTCACGACACCGTTGCCGATCACGGTGCTGTTCACGCCCGACGAGGAGGTCGGCACGCCGTCGACCCGCGACATCATCGAAGCCGAGGCGCAGCGCAACAAATACGTGCTGGTGCCCGAGCCCGGCCGGCCCGACAACGGCGTGGTGACGGGACGCTACGCGATCGCCCGCTTCAATCTCGAAGCGATCGGCCGGCCGAGCCATGCCGGCGCGCGTCTGGCGTCCGGGCGTTCCGCAATCCGGGAAATGGCGCGGCAGATCCTCGCGATCGACGGCATGACGACGGAGGACTGCACGTTCTCGGTCGGCATCGTTCACGGCGGCCAATGGGTCAATTGCGTCGCCACCACCTGCACCGGCGAGGCGCTGAGCATGGCCAAGCGCCAGGCCGATCTCGATCGCGGCGTCGAGCGGATGCTGGCGCTGTCCGGCACCGCTGATGACGTGACGTTCAACGTCACGCGCGGCGTGACGCGGCCGGTGTGGGAGCCGGATTCCGGAACCATGGCGCTCTACGAGACGGCGCGCGGCATCGCCGAGCAACTGGGCATGTCGCTGCCGCACGGATCGGCCGGCGGCGGCTCCGACGGCAACTTCACTGGCGCGCTGGGCATCCCGACACTCGACGGCCTGGGCGTGCGTGGCACCGACATGCACACGCTGAACGAGCATATCGAGATCGACAGCCTCGTCGAACGCGGTCGCCTCATGGCCGGGCTGCTCGCAACGCTCACATAGGCCAGTCCTTGCTGTATGGGCGTAAAGTGGGCAAAGGCGCGGTCGTGCCGCTTCATACAAGCGAGATCGCTGTTGCGCCGTGCCCACCATCTCCAAGCAGTTTGTGCCGCGGGACGGTGGGCACGCTGCCGCCGGCGGCGGCTGCTTTGCCCACCCTACGGCAACGCGCTCAAACGCGCTGTTGCGCAGCAGCACGGTTTCATTTTCTGGGACCTGCGGAGCAAGTGGACACCACTCTCCAGCGCGCGCATGATGGCATGCGGCTTGCAAAGTCGCGGCGTGAAAGTTCGCTGCAAAGTTGCCGCGACATTGTACGCAAATGCGATGGATCGACGCGGCGGCGGCGGTCGCATCGTCGATGTGCAACAGCCGGCGAGCATGCGCCGGTGATCTTGAAAGCGCCGATGATCTTGAAAGCGAATGACAACGATGACATGCAAGCTCCCTCACGACACCACGTGCGCGACCCAAGCCCCATGAAGACGGTTCTATCAAGATGATCGGTTACCTGCTCCGCCGCATTCTCGCATCCATCCCCGTGATGGGCGTCGTGGCGCTGTTCGTCTTCCTGCTGCTGCGGCTCACACCCGGCGATCCCGCGGCGATTCTCGCCGGCGACAACGCGACGCCCGAACAGCTCGAACGCATCCGCACCACGCTCGGCCTGAACGAGCCGCTCTACATCCAGTTCTTCACCTGGATCAATCAGCTCCTGCATGGCGATCTCGGCGTGTCGCTGATCTCCAAGGTGCCGGTGCTGCAGATGATCGGCCAGCGCATCGAGCCGTCGATATCGGTGGCGCTTTCGACCATCATCCTGTCGATTCTCGTCGCCGTTCCGCTCGGCGTCATTGCGGCCTGGAAGCACGGCACCTGGATCGACCGCTTCGTGATGGCGCTTTCGGTGCTCGGCTTCTCGGTGCCGGTGTTCGTGATCGGCTACATCCTGATCCAGGTATTCGCGATCAATTTGCGCTGGGTGCCGGTGCAGGGCTTCAAGAGCCTGAGCGTCGGCTTCGGCCCGTTCTTCGAGCGCATCATCCTGCCGACCTGCGCGCTGTCCTTCATCTACGTCGCGCTGATCGCGCGCATGACGCGCGCCGCCATGCTCGACGTGCTCGGCGAGGATTTCGTGCGCACCGCCCGCGCCAAGGGCGTCAGCGAGATCGCAGTGCTGCTGCGCCATGCGCTGCGCAATGCTGCGGTGCCGGTGATCACCGTGATCGGCTCCGGCTTCGCGCTTCTCATCTCCGGCGTCGTGGTCACCGAGAGCGTGTTCAACCTGCCCGGCATCGGCCGACTGACGGTCGACGCCGTGCTGGCGCGCGACTATCCGGTCATCCAGGGCATGATCCTGCTGACCTCGTTCATCTATCTCGCGGTCAATCTGCTGATCGACCTCGCCTATACGATCCTCGATCCCCGCATCCGCTACTGAGGCCCAAATCCGATGGCAATCGTCACCACTCCCGAGCCGTCGATTCCAGTCACCACGCGACTGGGGCCTCGGTTCGGCTTCCTGACCTCGACGCCGATCATTGCGGTGGCCACCGTGTGCCTGTCGCTGATCGTGATCGTCTCGGTCCTGGCGCCGCTACTGGCGCCGCATGATCCGGTGCTGCTGGCGCCCTCGCAGCGGCTGAAGCCTTCGAGCGCGCAGTTCCTGCTAGGCACCGACGCCTATGGCCGTGACCTGTTGTCGCGCACGATCTATGGCGGCCGGATCTCGCTGCTGGTCGGGGTCGGCGCGGCGATCATCTCGATCGCGATCGGGCTGGTGATCGGCCTCGTCTCCGGCTTCTTCCGCTGGGTCGACGCCATCCTGATGCGGGTGATGGACGGCCTGATGGCGATCCCGAGCATCCTGCTCGCCATCGCCGTGGTGTCACTGTCGGGAGCCAGCGTCGGCACGGTCATGATCGCGATCACCATCGTCGAGATCCCGCGCGTCGCCCGCCTGGTTCGCTCGGTGGTGCTCACCGCGCGCGAGGAGCCGTATGTCGAAGCCGCGATTTCACTGGGCACCTCGATGCCCAAGATCATGTGGCGGCACCTGATGCCGAACACGATCGCGCCGCTGATCGTCCAAGGCACCTACATCTGCGCGGCGGCGATTCTCACCGAGGCGATCCTGTCCTTCCTCGGCGCCGGCATCAGCCCGGAGACGCCGACCTGGGGCAACATCATGGCCGAGGGCCGCTCCTACTTCCAGATCAAGCCGCAGCTTATCTTCTGGCCGGGCCTGTTGCTGTCGATCGCCATCCTGTCGATCAACCTGATCGGCGACGCCGCCCGCGACGCGCTCGACCCGCGCATGAAGCAGCGCGAGGCCGGCAAGTGACGGCACCGCTTAGCCCAGATGATCATCTCACTTTTCGTCATTGCGAGCGAAGCGAAGCAATCCAGGGCCACGCCCGCGACTCTGGATTGCTTCGTCGCTTCGCTCCTCGCAATGACGGCGGAGACCTGACCCAATGACCGACACCATCCTCGACATCGACAATCTCGTCGTCACCGTCGGCAAGACGAAGAACCCGAACGGTCCGCGCATCATCGATGGCGTATCGATCAAGGTCCAGAAAGGCGAGACGCTCTGCGTCGTCGGCGAAAGCGGCTCCGGCAAGTCGGTGACCTCGCTGACGACGA
This sequence comes from Bradyrhizobium sp. HKCCYLS2038, assembly GCF_051167655.1. NCBI lineage: Bacteria > Pseudomonadati > Pseudomonadota > Alphaproteobacteria > Hyphomicrobiales > Nitrobacteraceae > Bradyrhizobium > Bradyrhizobium sp. HKCCYLS2038. The sequence goes on from NZ_JBNPTM010000002.1 coordinate 585,661, forward strand.
TGGGCCTGTTGCCCAAGAACGCGCTGCATCCGGTCAGCGGCAGCGTCAAGCTGGTCGGCGAGGAGCTGCTGACCGCCAGCGATCGCCGCCTGCGTGAATTGCGCGCCACGCGGATGGCGATGATCTTCCAGGAGCCGATGACCGCGCTCAATCCGGTCGTGCCGGTCGGCCGCCAGATCGACGAGGTTTTGCGCGCACACACATCGCTCGACGCGCGGGCGCGGCGCAAGCGCATCCTCGACATGATGGAGCAGGTCCACCTGCCCGACGTCGAGCGCATCTTCGGCTCCTACCCGCACCGCCTGTCCGGCGGCCAGCGCCAGCGCATCATGATCGCGATGGCGCTGGTGCTCGAGCCGAAGCTTTTGATCGCCGACGAGCCGACCACGGCGCTCGACGTCACCACGCAGAAGCAGATCCTCTCGCTGATCCGCGAGCTGCAGCGCGACCACGGCACCGCCGTGCTGTTCATCACCCACGACATGGGCGTCGTCGCCGAGATCGCCGACCGCGTCTCGGTGATGCGGCAGGGCCGCCTGGTCGAAACCGGTGCGCTCGACAAGATCCTGCGCACGCCGGAGATGGACTACACGCGCAACCTGCTTGCCTCGGTGCCGAGCCTCATTCCGCGCCCGCCGCGGCCCGAGACCCAGGAGCCGGTGGTGCTGGAGGCCAACGATCTCGGCAAGGTCTATCGCGAGCGCTCGTTCCTCGGAAAGGCGCGCGAGGTCGTTGCCGCGCAGAACGTGACGCTCACGCTGCGCAAGGGCCGCACGCTCGGCATCGTCGGCGAAAGCGGCTCCGGCAAGTCCACCGTGGCGCGCTGCATCGTCCGCCTGATCGACCCGACCTCCGGCGGTGTCCGCCTCGCGGGTCACGAGATTTCGATCCTCACCCGCCGCCTGCTGCAGCCGCACCGCAAGCGCATCCAGATCGTGTTCCAGGACCCCTATCGCTCGCTCAATCCGCGACTGACCGTCGGCGAGAGCATCGCCGAGGGACCGGTCAACTATGGCACGTCGCACGCCAAGGCGATGGCGCGGGCGCGCGAGTTGCTCGAGCTGGTCGGCCTGCCGGCGGATGCGATCGGCCGCTATCCGCACCAGTTCTCCGGCGGCCAGCGCCAGCGCATCGCAATCGCCCGCGCTCTCGCGCTCGATCCCGATGTGCTGGTGGCCGACGAGGCCGTCTCCGCGCTCGACGTCTCCGTGCAGGCGCAGGTGCTGGAGCTGCTCGACGAGATCCAGCGCCGGCTCGGTATCGCCATCCTGTTCATCACCCACGACCTGCGCGTGGCCGCGCAGATCTGCGACGACGTCGTCGTGATGCAGAAGGGCCGCATCGTCGAGCAGGGTCCAGCCGGCGAGATCCTGACCCATCCGAAGGAGGCCTACACCAAGTCCCTGCTCGAAGCCGCACCCGGGCGGAACTGGGACTTTGCGAATTTTCGGCCGGTGTCGGACGCGGTGGCGTAACCGCCGCACCCACCGCCGTCATTCCGGGGCGTGCGCAGCACGAGCCCGGAATCCATACCCACAGGCCGATGTGGAGATTTCGGCTGGTCGACGCGCGTGCCTCTCCAACAGCCACCTGTGGTTATGGATTCCGGGCTCATCGCTGCGCGATGCCCCGGAATGACGCGGGGTGATAGCTGGACCAGACCGGCGCGCCGTCATCTTGGCCCGCATGCAAAACGGCATCGCTCCTTCGCTTGCTTGCGCAGCAAGGGCCGGTCTAACGTCATGCAAAGTCAACGGCCCGAGGCGGAGTGATGACGCGCGTCGCGATTGGCGGCTTCCTGCACGAGACCAATACATTCGCACCGACGAAAGCTGACTACGACGACTTCATGCATGGCGGCGGCCGCGCCTCGATCGCCGATGCGGCGAGCGTGATGACGACGATGCGCGGCATCAATGCCGGCCAGGCCGGCTTCATCGCAGTCGCAGAAGCCAACGGCTGGGACATCGTTCCCAGCATCGCCTGCGCGGCAAGCCCGTCGGCGCATGTCACCAGGGATGCGTTCGAGCGCATCACAAGCGTGATGGTTGACCGCATCAGGGACGCCGGCCCGCTCGACGGCGTCTATCTCGACCTGCACGGCGCGATGGTGACCGAGCATCTCGACGATGGCGAAGGCGAGATTCTCGCCCGCGTACGCCAGGTGATCGGCCCGAACGTGCCGCTGGTCGCGAGCCTCGATCTGCACGCCAACGTCACGCCCGAGATGATGGCGCATGCCGACGCGCTGATCGCCTATCGCAAATATCCGCACACCGACATGGCCGACACCGGCCGCGCATGCGCCGCGCATCTGGCGCTGCTGCTGGGAGCGACAGAGCCGCTGGCGAAAGCCTTCCGGCAGCTGCCGTTCCTGATCCCCATCAGTTGGCAATGCACCAACGACCAGCCGACCAAAGGCATCTACGAGAGGCTCGCTGCGTTACAGAGCGAGTCCGTGCCGACGCTATCGTTCGCACCGGGTTTTCCCGCGGCCGACTTCGCGCATTGCAGTCCTAGCGTGTTCGCCTATGGCCGTACGCAGGCGGATGCGGATGCTGCAGCGGATGCGATCGCGGCCGTCGTGACGGGCCACGAGCATGATTTCGACGGCCGCATCTACACGCCGGACGAAGGTGTGCGCCATGCGATGACACTGGCCAAGACTGCGACGCGCCCGATCGTGATCGCCGACACCCAGGACAATCCCGGCGCCGGCGGCGATTCCGATACCATGGGCATGCTGCGCGCATTGGTGCGCAACCGCGCGAGCCGCGCCGCGATCGGTATGATCTACGATCCGCAGGCGGCGCTCGCGGCCCATTCCGCCGGCGAAGGCGCGACGGTGACGCTGTCGTTGGGCGGCAAGAGCGGCATTCCCGGCGATGCGCCGTTCGAAGAGAGCTTCATCGTCGAGAAGATCTCCGACGGCCGCTTCGTCGCACCGGGTCCGTTCTATGGCGGCCGCAAGATGGAGATGGGACCGTCAGCGTGCTTGCGCATCGGCGACGTCAGGGTCGTCGTGGCCTCGCACAAATCTCAGCTCGCCGACCAGGAGATGTACCGCTTCGTCGGCATCGAGCCGACTGAGCAGGCGATCCTCGTCAACAAGAGCTCGGTGCATTTCCGCGCCGACTTCGAACCAATCGCCGAGACACTCCTGATCTGCGCCGCACCGGGCGCGATGCCTGCCGATCCCTCCACCCTGCCCTGGACCCGCCTGCGCCCGGGTATCCGCCTCAAGCCGAACGGCCCTGCGTTCACAGCTTAAACCTCTTAACGGAAACGGACCCATGCCCACCATCGATCGCATCCAAGGTTACGCCGACGAGCTCACCGCCATCCGCCGCGACCTGCACGCGCATCCCGAGATCGGCTTCGAGGAAACGCGTACCTCCGGCATCGTGGCCGAGAAGCTCACGCAATGGGGCATCGAGGTGCATCGCGGGCTCGGCGGCACCGGGGTGATCGGCGTGCTCAAGGGCAAGGGTGAAGGCAGCAAGAAGATCGGCCTGCGCGCCGACATGGACGCGCTGCCGATGGAGGAAAACACCAACTTGCCGTGGCGCTCGACCATTCCCGGCCGCTTCCACGGCTGCGGCCATGACGGCCACACCACCATGCTACTCGGCACCGCGCGGTATCTCGCCGAGACGCGCAATTTCGACGGCACCGTGCATTTCATCTTCCAGCCGGCCGAGGAAGGCCTCGGCGGCGCGCGGGCGATGATCAAGGACGGGCTGTTCCAGAAATTCCCCTGCGACGAGCTCTACGGCCTGCACAATGCGCCCGACCTCGAGCACGGCGAGATCGCCATCCTGCCGGGTCCGGCGATGGCCGGCGCCGACTTCTTCGATATCAGAATCTCCGGCTATGGCGCCCATGGCGCGATGCCGGAACGCTCGAAGGACGCGGTGGTGATCGCGACCAGCGTGGCACAGGCGATCCAGACCATCGTCAGCCGCAACGTCGATCCGCTGCAGGCCGCCGTGGTCTCGATCACCCAGATCCATGCCGGCTCGGCCTACAACGTCATTCCCGGCGATGCCTGGCTGTGCGGCACCGTGCGCGCCTTCTCGGATAGCGTGCGCGCGCTGGTGCGCGAGCGCATGCGCGCGATCTGCGCCGGCATGGCGGCGGCGTTCAACTGCGAGATCGACGTCGACATCCGCGACACGTTCAGCGTGCTGGTGAACCAGGAGGAGCAGTCCAAGGTCGTCGAGGACGTTGCGCGCACCGTGGTGGAGCCGTCCAAGGTGCTGACGCGCTCGACGCCGAAGATGGGCAGCGAGGATTTCGCCGACATGCTGCAGACCATCCCAGGCGCCTATTTCTGGGTCGGCCATGACGGCTCGGTGCCGGTGCACAATCCCGGCTACGTCCTCGACGACAAGATCCTGCCGATCGGCGCCAGCATGTTCGCGCGCATCATCGAGACCCGCCTGCCGGCAGCCTAGCGCTGATCGACGTCGATGGCGGGCGGCAAGTGAGAAGAGCTTCGGTGACGGAGGACCAGCATGCACAAGCCCGTGTCGAACGACATCACCTCGCTGCACGATCTCTCCGCGGTCGACCTGATCGCCGGCTATCGCGCGCGCCAGTTCTCGCCGTCCGAGGTGATGGACGATGTGCTGGCGCATGTGGCGGCGTGGGAGCCGGAGATCAAAGCGCTGTACCTGCTCGACGTCGACGCCGCGCGGGCTGCCGCAAAGGCGTCGACCGAGCGCTGGGCCAACGACGAGCCGGCGGGCGTGCTCGACGGCGTGCCGGCGACGGTGAAGGACAACATCGCCACCAAGGGCCAGCCGATGCCGCTCGGCGCCGCCAGCGTCACGCGCGCGCCGCTCGCTGCCGATGCACCACCGGTGGCGCGGCTGCGCGAGGCCGGCGCGATCATCTTCGCCAAGACCACGATGCCCGATTACGGCATGCTGTCGTCGGGCCTCTCGAGCTTCCACCCGCTGACGCGCAATCCGTGGGATGTCAGCATGAATCCCGGCGGGTCGAGCGCCGGCGCAGGAGCCGCCGGGGCTGCGGGCTATGGTCCATTGCATGTCGGCACCGACATCGGCGGCTCGATCCGGCTGCCGGCCTCGTGGTGCGGTCTCGTCGGACTGAAGCCGAGCTTCGGCCGCGTGCCAATCGACCCGCCCTATGTCGGCCGCGTCGCCGGTCCGATGACGCGCACCGTTGACGACGCCGCGCTGATGATGAGCGTGCTGTCGAAACCCGACCGCCGCGACGGCACCGCGCTGCCGCCGTCAGACCTGCACTGGAAGGTCGCGGAGAAACCGGTGCGCAAGCTGCGCATCGGCCTGATGCTCGATCTCGGCGGCGTCGGCCAGGCGCTCGAAGAGCCGGTGCGCGCAACGACGCTGGCGGCCGCGAAAGCCTTTGAAGAGGCCGGCGCCATCATCACCGAGGTCAAGGGCTTCCTCACCCGCGAGATGCTCGACGGCCTCGACAATTTCTGGCGCGCGCGGCTGTGGGATGATCTGTCGCGGCTCGCCCCCGAGGTGCGCGCGAAGACCCTGCCCTACATCCTGCAATGGGCCGAACGCGGCGCCGCGCTGTCCGGCGTCGACGTCGTCAGGGGCTTTAACGTCACGATGGCCCTGCGCGCCGCGGCTGCAAAACTGTTCTGCGACTACGACTACATCATCTCGCCGGTCTCGCCTGGCGTGAAGTTTCCGGCCGAGTTCGCCTCGCCCGTCAACGACCCACAGGCGCCGTTCGAGCACATCACCTACACCGTGCCGTGGAATATGTCGGAGAACCCGGCCATATCAGTCAATGCCGGCTACGATTCCGACGGCTTCCCGATCGGCCTGCAGATCGTCGGCCGCCGCTTCGACGATGTCGGCGTGCTCGGCCTGGCCAAGACCTTCGAGGGATTGCGCGGCGAACAGCGGCCATGGCCGCAGCCGCCGGGTTCATAACCATAGCCTATTGGACGTACTATCTCCGCGCGTCATTGCGAGCGCAGCGAAGCAATCCAGAGTCCCGCCCACGACTCTGGATTGCTTCGCTTACGCTCGCAATGACGGAGAGAGAGGGTGGGCCACATCGCTGCTACATCGCTCGCCGAGAGAGCGGCGGTGAGCGCAGCCTTTTGCCCGCCATACGGAATGCCGTCATTGTTTGACGCGGCCTCGCGCTCAACTATTGTATCTCCATCGCCGACCTCACTCGTCGTCATTCCGGGGCGTGCGAAGCACGAGCCCGGAATCCATACTCACGATCGTGGTTATGGATTCCGGGCCTGCGCCCAAGAGGGCGCATCCCGGAATGACGGCGGAGTTTGTGGCATGAGCAGACAACAACAAGCACAACGAACGCAACATCAGGAAACCCCAAGGACCCCCATGGCCTACCAGACCATCCTCTACGACGTCGCCGACAAGATTCTCACCATCACGCTCAACCGCCCGGAGAAGCTCAACGCCTTCACCGGCACGATGATGACAGAACTCATCGACGCCTTCGACCGCGCCGACAAGGATGACGGCGTCAGGGCGATCATCGTCACCGGTGCTGGCCGCGCGTTCTGCGCCGGCGCCGATCTCTCCTCCGGCGCCGACACCTTCGATCGCGACGCCAAGCGCGGGCCGGTCAAGCGGCATGCCGATGGTCGCGTCGACTATTCCGATCCGCAGGTGCGCGACGGCGGTGGCCAGGTCACCTTGCGCATCTTCAAGTCGCTGAAGCCGGTGATCGCCGCGGTCAACGGTCCGGCCGTCGGCATCGGCGTGACCATGCAGCTCGCGATGGACATTCGCATTGCGTCGGACGCAGCGCGGTTCGGCTTCGTGTTCTCCCAGCGCGGCATCGTGCCGGAGGCGGCGTCGAGCTGGTTCCTGCCGCGCATCGTCGGCATCTCGCAGGCGCTGGAATGGTGCTACACCGGCCGCGTGTTTCCGGCGCAGGAGGCACTCGCCGGCCGCCTCGTCAGCAAGGTCGTGCCGCCGGACGATCTGTTGCCGACCGCCCGCGCGCTCGCACGCGAGATCGCCGACAAGACCGCGCCGGTGTCGATCGCGCTGATCCGCCAGATGATGTGGCGCATGATGGGATCAGACGATCCGATGGAAGCCCACAAGGTCGACAGCCGCGGCATCTACGCGCGAGGGCGTTCGGACGACGTCAAGGAAGGCGTGGTGTCGTTCCTGGAGAAGCGTCCGGCGCAGTTCAAGAACACGGTGACGGCCGACATGCCGGACTATTTCCCGTGGTGGGACGAGCGGGAGTACAAGTAGTCATTAGGCCGCGCTCGCACGGCACATTCCGCTGTCGTCCCGGACAAGCGCGCGGCACGCGCGCGCCGATCCGGGATCCATAGCCACAGGATGGTGTTTGGCGAAGAACGACGTTCAGGGTGCCACAAGAGAGATCACGCGGTATGGGTCCCGGCGCGGAGGCCGGGACGACACCGGTTGTTTGGTGCTGCTATGTGCCTCAATCCATCACCAGCGCCACACGGCCAATCGCCTTGCGATCAATCAATAGCCGCATCGCTGCGGCATAGTCCGCGAACGGCACGCGGTGGGAGACGTTCGGGCGGAGCTTGCCCTGCTCGGCCAACTCCAGCAGCGCCGCCAGCCGGCGCTGGCCCAGTCCGGGATCCCTTCGCACGGCCTCGCCCGCGCGCACGCCGAGCACGCTGGCGCCTTTCATCAGGATCAGGTTGGTGCGGGCAAGACCGATACCGCCGGTGAAGCCGATGACGAGCAGCCGCGCGCCCCAGGCGATGCAGCGGACGCTGCTCTCGAACACCTCGCCGCCGACCGGATCGAACACCACATCGACGCCGCGCCCGTCAGTAATACGTTTGACGGCATCCCGGAACGGCTCGCGCGCATACAGCACGAGATGATCGGCGCCACGTGCCTTGGCCACCGCGAGCTTCTCCTCCGATGACGCCGCAGCGATCACGGTTGCGCCGAGCAGCTTGCCGAGCTCGACCGCAGCAAGGCCGACGCCGCCGCCGGCGCCGTGCACCAGCAACGTCTCACCCGGCTCGAGCCGGCCGCGATCGACCAGCGCATGATACGCGGTGCCGTGGCCGGCGAGATAGGTCGCCCCCTCGGCGTAGTCGAAGGTCGACGGCAGCGGCGTGAGCTGGCTGCTTGCGACCACCGCCTCCTCGGCATAGGCGCCGAAGCGCATGCGCACGATCACCTTGTCACCGACCGTGCGATCCGTCACGGCGGCGCCGGTCTCGATGACGTTCCCCGCCGCCTCCACCCCGGGCGTGAACGGCAGCTCCGGCTTGAGCTGATACTCGCCGGCCGCCATCAGAATGTCGGGAAAGTTGATGCCCGCGGCACGGATCTTCACCCGCACCTCGGCTTCACCCAGCGTACGCGGCGGCAGCTCTTCGAGCCGCAATCGCTCCGGCGGACCGAGTTCGCGGCAGACGATCGCACGCGGCATCAGGCGCGCCCCTTCGCGCGCGCCAGCGCCTCGCGGATCAGCGGCAGGCGGTCATTGCCGAAATACATGTCGGTCACGTCGAGGAAGATGGTCGGCGAGCCGAAGCCGCCGCGCTTGACCACCTCCTCGGTGTTGATACGCAGCTGATCCTTGATGCCCTGCTGGGCGATGCCGTCGAAGAAGGCCTTCGGATCGATGCCGACGCGACGGCACACTTCGGTGAGCACCGCATCCTGCGAAATGTCCTGATCCTCGCCCCAGTAGATCTCGAACACGGCCCGCGCGAACGGCACCATGTCCTGCCCCAGCCAGATGCAGCCGCGCATCGCCTTGACGCTGTTCACCGGGAATACCGTCGGCGGCATCTTGATCCTGAGCCCGGCCGAGCGCGCCCAGTCGCCGAGGTCCTTCAGCGTGTAGGCCGCCTTGGCCGGCACCGGCTTCTCGCGCTGCGCATAGACGCTCGGATTAATGGTGTTGAAGATGCCGCCCACGAGAATGGGCCGCCAGACGATCTCGACGCCGAACTCCTTCGCGAGCGGCTGGATGTTGTGGAAGGCGAGATAGGTCCAGGGGCTGGAGCAGTCGAAGAAGAATTCGATCATCGTGTTTCCTCAAGGTCTAGTTCGTCACCGAGAGCGCTACGGACTTATTGAGACCGTTCGTGTCGCCCCTGGATTGCTTCGCTTCGCTCGCAATGACGGCGGAGAGAGTCGGTGCACACAACTCTTTCCGTCATTGCGAGGAGCGGAGCGACGAAGCAATCCAGGGGCCGCAACACGCGGTGTGAAGCATTTGCCGCCATGATCCTTGCGCCGTCGTGAAACCGCTCAAGATCTCCCCGTCATTTCCTTCGCTCGCGCGCCGAACATCACGTGGCGGGTCTCATCGTTGAACGGCTCCTTGACGAATTTGTCGATCGCGAGTCCCGCCTGCAGCTTGGGTCGTGCGCGGAGCGTTGCGTACCAGCGCTTGATGTTCGGATAGTCATCGAGCGTAAAGCCCTGTGCCTTGTGGGTCATGATCCAAGGAAAGCAGGCGATGTCGGCGATGGTGTAGTCGTCACCGGCGACATAGGCGCCGGTCTTGCCGAGTTGCGCGTCGAGCACATGGAACAGCCGCGCGACCTCGTCTCGGTAGCGCTGGATCGCGTACGGTATCTTCTCGGCGGCATAGAGGGCGAAATGGCCGTGCTGACCCATCATCGGGCCGAGCCCGGCCATCTGCCACATCACCCATTGGGTTACGCGCGATCGTCCCCTGTTGTCCGACGTCAGGAACCGGCCGCTCTTGTCGGCGAGATAGATCAGGATCGCGCCGGTCTCGAACACGGAAAACGGCGCTCCGCCATCGGCCGGCGCGTGGTCGACGATCGCGGGAATGCGGTTGTTCGGGCTGATCGCGAGGAACTCCGGCTTGAACTGGTCACCGGCGCGGATGTCGACGGGAATGACGGTATAGGGCAGCCCGAGCTCCTCGAGCATGATCGAGATCTTCCAGCCGTTCGGCGTCGGCGCGTAATAGAGATCGATCATGCCTGTCTTGCGTCCTTCCCCGGACCATTATGCCGCGCTGCGGAACGCCGGCTCGGCGTCGTTCTTCTGTACCTGAAGGGTAAGCCATGGCAGACAGGCGCTCAAGCCTGACCGCCCCATACGCCGGAGAGTCCGACCATGCTGTTTCCATCGACCATCGCAGGCTCGCTGCCGAAGCCGGAATGGCTGGCCGAGCCGAACGTGCTGTGGGCGCCGTGGAAGTCGAAGGGCGAGGAACTCGCCCGCGCCAAGCGCGACGCGACCATCCTGGCGCTGAAGCTGCAGGAGGATTCGGGCATCGACATCCTTACTGAGGGCGAGCAGTCGCGGCAGCACTTCGTGCATGGCTTCCTGGAGCGCGTCGAGGGCATCGACTTCGCGCACAAGGTCGAGATGGGCATCCGCAAGGACCGCTACAAGGCGATGGTGCCGCAGGTCGTGGCGCCGCTGTCGCTCAAGGGCCGCGTCCATGGCGACGAGGCGCGCATCGCGCGCACGCACACGACGCGCGCCGTGAAGTTCACCTTGCCCGGACCGATGACGATCATCGACACCATCGCCGACAACTACTACGGCGACCGCGTCAAGATGGCGTTCGCCTTCGCCGAGCTATTGAACCAGGAGGCCAAGGCGCTGCACGACGACGGCATCGACATGATCCAGTTCGACGAGCCCGCCTTCAACGTCTACATGGACGAGGTGCGCGACTGGGGCATCAAGGCGCTGGAGCGGGCCGCGGAAGGCCTGACCTGCCCGACCGCCGTGCACATCTGCTACGGCTACGGCATCAAGGCCAACACCGACTGGAAGGAGACGCTCGGCAGCGAGTGGCGGCAATACGAGGAGACCTTCCCGGTCATCGACGCCAGCTCGATCCAGCAGGTCGCCGTCGAGTGCCGCAATTCGAAGGTGCCGATCGAATTGCTCGGGTTGTTGAAAAACAAGATCGTGCAGGCCGGCGTCATCGACGTCGCCAGCGACGAGATCGAGACCGCAGAGGACGTCTGCAAGACCATAGAGGCCGTCATGAAGGTGGTGCCGAAAGAGAACATCATCGCCACGACCAATTGCGGCATGGCCCCGATGCGCCGCGAGGTCGCCGAGGCCAAGCTGATGGCGCTGGGCACCGGCGCCAAGCTGGCACGGCAACGGTTCGCCTGAACGGTGCCGCCCAGACCGGCGGCCGGTCACGCCACCGGCTGCTGACGTGGCATGTCCATGACCATGCCATCATGCGCCGAGGGCTCGGCGATGATGAGCCCTCCGCGACGCTATCGCAGAGCAGCATCCCTGCTACACAACCCGCGCGACGCTTCCTGACAGCAAGAAGCAACCGAGCCTCCGAGACCTTTCGTCTCACTCCCCTGTGTTGAAAGACCGCAGCCCAGCCCGTACTGTCCTGAATAAGGGGGCGGGCGAGCGCGACATTTGCGCACGTCCGGAATAAGTCTCGGCGATCAGGGTCATGATCATCACGTGCCGTGATCGCGCGAAGTGTCGAAGAACACGTAGAACGAACGCACAGGGAGGGGCAGCTTCAATGACTACCACGAGTCCGTCCGCGGCGACCCGCCGCAAGTTTCTCGCAGGCGCAGCGGTCGCGGGCGTCGCGACCGTTTCGGCGCCCGCCGTCGTCAAGGCGCAAGGCCCGATCAACATGCGCTGGCAGAGCACCTGGCCGGCCAAGGACATCTTCCACGAATACGCGCTCGACTTCGCCAAGAAGGTCAACGACATGACCGGCGGCGACCTGAAGATCGAAGTGCTGCCCGCCGGCGCCGTGGTGCCGGCCTTCGGCCTGCTCGACGGCGTCTCCAAGGGCGTGCTCGACGGCGGCCATGGCGTGCTGGTCTATCACTACGGCAAGCAGACGGCGCTGGCGCTGTGGGGATCCGGCCCGGCTTTCGCCATGGACGCCAACATGCTGCTCGCCTGGCACAAATATGGTGGCGGCAAGGAACTGCTCGAGGAGCTCTACGCGTCGATCGGCGCCAACGTCGTGTCGTTCCCCTACGGGCCGATGCCGACCCAGCCGCTCGGCTGGTTCAAGAAGCCGATCGCCAAGGCCGACGACATGAAGGGCCTGAAGTACCGCACCGTCGGCATCTCGATCGACGTGTTCACGGGCATGGGGGCTGCGGTCAACGCGCTGCCCGGCGGCGAAATCGTCTCGGCGATGGACCGCGGCCTGCTCGACGCAGCCGAGTTCAACAACGCCTCGTCCGACAAGCTGCTCGGCTTCCCTGACGTATCCAAGGTCTGCATGCTGCAGAGCTACCATCAGAACGCCGAGCAGTTCGAGATCATGTTCAACAAGGACAAGTTCAACGCGCTGCCGGAGAAGATGCGCGCGATCATCAGCAATGCGGTCGAAGCCGCCAGCGCCGACATGTCCTGGAAGGCGGTGGACCGCTACTCGCAGGACTATCTCGCGCTGCAGAAGGACGGCGTGAAGTTCTACAAGACGCCCGAGGCGATCCTCAAGCAACAGCTCGAGATCTACGACGAGGTGGCGAAAAAGAAGGCGGCCGAGAATCCGATCTTCAAGAAGATCCTGATGTCGCAGCTCGCTTTCGCCGAACGCGCGGCGCGCTGGGAGCAGGACACGGTCGTCAACCGGCGCATGGCCTTCGACCATTACTTCGGCGCCAACGCGGCGGCGAAGAAGCTCTGAGGCGGATCTGCAGCCACAGTGCATCGTCCGGCCGGAACGCCGGACGGTGCCCTGCTGCGCGAGATCAATCTTAGACGTCCGGCGAGCACGGCTCCGATGCGGGGCGGACCGGGCGCGGAGTTGAATTGGGAAGGCTTCGGCAGACCGCGACGCACGCGGCGGCCGAGCGGGGACGAGGGCATGGAAACTCAGAAAGTCCTGCATACCATCGACGGGATCAGCACCTGGGTCGGCAAGCTGGCTGCCTGGCTCATCATCGCCCTGATGCTCGTCGTGTGTGCGGAGGTGTTCAAGCGCTACATCATGAACATGCCGACGGCATGGATCTTCGACCTGACGAACATGCTGTACGGCTCGCTGTTCATGCTGGGCGGCGCCTATACGCTGGCGCAGAATGCCCATGTGCGCGGCGACTTCCTCTACTCCTCGATGCGGCCACGCACCCAGGCTGCGCTCGATCTCGTGCTCTATGTCGTGTTCTTCCTGCCGGGCATCGCCGCGCTGATCTACGCCGGCTATTTCTACGCCGCCGATTCCTGGCGCATCGCGGAACATTCCAACGTCACCGCCGACGGCCCGCCGGTTTATCATTTCAAGACGATCATTCCGATCGCGGGCGCGCTGGTGATGCTGCAGGGCCTTGCCGAGGTGGTCCGCGCCGCCGTCTGCCTGAAGACCGGCGAATGGCCGAGCCGGCTGAAGGACGTCGCCGAGATGGACGTGGTCGGCGAGCAGCTCGAGCACAGCGAATATGTCGACGACGCCGAACGCAAGGCGGTCATCGAGAAGGCGGCGGCGATCGACGAGATCGCCCGTCAGCGCGGCATGGGTGGAGATCTGAGCAAATGAGCGATCCGGCACTCGGCCTCCTGATGCTGGGGCTCATCGTCGTCGTCATCATGCTCGGCTTCCCGACGGCATTCACGCTGATGGGCCTGGGCATCGTGTTTGGCTTCATCGCCTTCTACGATCCCACTCACCTGTTCACCGAGAACAAGGTGTTCGAGCTGATGGTCCAGCGCACCTATGGCGCCATGACCAACGACGTGCTGATCTCGATTCCGCTGTTCGTGCTGATGGGCTACGTGATGGAGCGCGGCGCCCTGGTCGACAAGATGTTCTATTCGATCCAGCTCGCCTTCCGCCGCGTGCCCGCGTCGCTCGCCGTGGCCACGCTGATCGTCTGCACCTTCTGGGGCATCGCATCCGGCCTCGTCGGCGCCGTGGTCGTGCTGATGGGCGTCATCGCCTTCAATCCGATGCTGCGCGCCGGCTACGACGTCAAGCTCGCCGCAGGCGTCATCACGGCCGGCGGCACGCTCGGCATCCTGATCCCGCCCTCGGTGATGATCATCGTCTATGCCGCGGTCGCCGGCCAGTCCGTCGTGAAGCTCTACGCCTCGGCGATGTTTCCCGGCTTCTTCCTGTCGCTGCTCTATCTGATCTACATCGTCGGCTGGGCGCTGCTGAATCCCAAGGTCGCGCCGCCGCTGCCGAAGGAGCAGACCGAGGTGCCCGTGCCCGACTGGATGCGCAAGTTCCAGGCGGCCTATGGCACCAACATGTTCTCCGGCCTGCTCAAGGCGCTGGGCTCGCCGGCGCGGGCCAAGGCGATCAAGGCCGACGACGGACCGCTCGGCTATCGGGAGGTCGCCAGCAACTTCCTCTACACGCTGGTGCCGTTCCTGTGCGTCGGCTCCACGCTGGCGCTGGTGTGGTGGTATGTCGTGATTCATCCGCAAGGCGTCGCCGAAGCGGCGCCCGAGGGGCTGGAGCAGCTCGGCTCGTCGGGACCGGCGACGCCCGAGGCGCCGAGCGACAACGGGCCGCCCGCCGCGTTCTACTGGTGGTTCGGCGGCATCGCGCTGGCCTGCCTGGCGCTCCAGGTCCGCTATTATCTCCGCCTCGATGCCGAGCGGCTCCAGGTCATCAAGCTCCTCACCACCTCGATCATGCCGCTCGGCATTCTTACCGTGGTCGTGCTGGCGGTGATCCTGTTCGGCATCACGACCGCCACGGAATCGGCCGCGGTCGGCGCAGCCGGCGCGTTCCTGCTGGCGATCCAGGCGCGCACCCTGAACTGGCAGCGCACCAAGGAGGCCGTGTTCCTCACCGCCAAAACAACCGCCATGGTGTGCTGGCTGTTCGTCGGCTCGGCGCTGTTCTCCGGCGTGTTCGCCATCCTCGGCGGCCAGGCCCTGGTCGAGAAATGGGTGCTGTCGCTGGATCTGTCGCCGGTGCAGTTCATGATCCTATCGCAGGCGATCATCTTCATCCTGGGCTGGCCGCTGGAGTGGACCGAGATCATCGTGATCTTCTGTCCGATCTTCCTGCCGCTGCTCAAGCACTTCAACATCGACCCGATCCTGTGGGGCACCCTGGTGTTCGTGAACCTGCAGGCCGCCTTCCTGTCGCCGCCGGTGGCAATGTCGGCGTTCTATCTGAAGGGCGTCGCGCCGAAACACGTGACGCTGAACCAGATCTTCGGCGGCATGATGCCGTACATGCTGATCGTGATCCTCTGCATGGTCATCATGTATCTGTGGCCGGGCCTGACGCTGTGGCTGCCGAAATATCTCTATGGCGGCTGACAACGGATTTGACGCCGCGGCTCGGCCTGCGGCATCAAGGCCGCGATGTTGCGCGACGATGGACCCGGCTGCGGCCACTGCCGGCCGGCCCATCATCGGCCTTGAAGGATGAACCGATTGTCCGGCCTCGATCCCAGCCAGCTCACCGCCACCGCCGTCGCGCAAGGCATCGCCGCCGGCACGTTCTCGTCCGAGGAGATTGCCGCAGCGCTGATCGCACGCATCGCGGCGATCGACGGCGAGATCCAGGCCTTCGCCCATGTCGACCCCGAGGTCGTGCTGGCCGAGGCGCGCGCCCGCGACGCCTGGAAGAGCATGGGCGGCCGGCTCGGGCCGCTGCACGGC
This sequence comes from Bradyrhizobium sp. HKCCYLS2038, assembly GCF_051167655.1. Taxonomy (NCBI): domain Bacteria; kingdom Pseudomonadati; phylum Pseudomonadota; class Alphaproteobacteria; order Hyphomicrobiales; family Nitrobacteraceae; genus Bradyrhizobium; species Bradyrhizobium sp. HKCCYLS2038. Next base: position 601,239 of record NZ_JBNPTM010000002.1, read on the forward strand.
GTTCCCGTCGGCATCAAGGACCTGTTCGACACGGCGGACTATCCCACCGAATACGGCTCGCCGATCTTCGCCGGCCACCGCCCGTCCGCTGATGCGGCCGCGGTCCGCCGGTTGCGCGAGGCCGGTGCGGTCGTGATCGGCAAGACCATCACGACCGAGTTCGCCTATTACGCGCCGGGCAAGACCCGCAATCCGCATGACACCGCGCGCACGCCGGGCGGCTCATCATCGGGCTCTGCGGCCGCGGTCGCCGCCGGCCTCGCGCCGCTGGCGTTGGGATCGCAGACCAACGGCTCGGTGATCCGTCCGGCATCGTTCTGCGGAGTCTACGGCGTCAAGCCGAGCCACGGCCTGGTCTCGCGCGCAGGAGCGCTGTTGCTGTCGCGCAAGCTCGACCATGTCGGCGCGTTCGCGCGCTCGCTCGACGATCTCGCGCTGGCGCTCGACGTGCTGGTCGGACAGGACGCTGCCGACCCCGACAGCCGACCTTATGCCGCACCTGGCTTTGGCGCGGCGCTCCGGAGCGCCTGGCCGCTGCCACCCCGGCTCGCCTTCGTCAGAACGCCGGTGTGGGACCGCGCCGATGCGGACGCGCGCAGCGCCATCGAAGCGCTCGCGCGGGAGCTCCACGCCGAGGAGGTCGAGCTGCCTGCCGGCTTCGCCGGAGCCTGGGACGCGCACCGCGCGATCATGACGGTCGACATGGCCCACAATCTCGGCCACCACGCTGACCGCGGACCGGTGAGCCTCCAATTCGCCGAACTGATCGCCGAAGGCCGCCGCATCACCGCGGTCCAGTATCTGGCCGCGCGCCGCGACGCGGAGCGCTACGCCGAAGGCCTGTCGGGCGTGTTCGAGCAGGTCGCCGATGCGATCATCACCCTGCCCGCTGTGGGCGCCGCGCCGCAGGGCCTGGAGGCGACCGGCGATCCTGCCTTCTGCTCGCTGTGGAGCCTGGTCGGTTGTCCCGCGCTGAGCCTGCCCTTGCTGACGAGCAGCGACGACATGCCGATCGGCGTCCAGCTGATCGGGGCATTCAACCGCGACGAGCGCCTGTTCCGGACGGCCAAGCACGTACTCAGCAGGTTAGGCCGCAACTGAGATGAGGCGCTTGTCTTCGTCCCATCACCGTTCGGGATTATGGATTCCGGGCTCATCGCTTCGCGATGCCCCGGAATGACGGCATGGCGGGAGTGTGCCGTTCGCTGCGTGGGCAGATGCTGTAGCGGAAGGCCCTACAACCCAAGGACGTTGCGGCCCATTTTCTCCCCATCGACACCGCAGGTCATGGCGATCCTTGCTGAATGTCGCGCGGTACGCGAGAGTGGCGTCCATCAATCCGCCCCGATGCCACGTTCAAGGTCCGCGCCGTGTCGATCATATCCACCCTGCTGCAGTTGTTTCGCCGCCCGGAGGTCCGTCCGGCCGCGGCTGTGCCAGGCACGACGGAGCCATGGCCGCTGTGGCGGCAGGGCGACATCCTCATTCGCCGCATCGACAAGATTCCCGACCAGGCACAGCGCAGTCCGGTCCCGCATGGCATCTTGGCGCATGGCGAGCTGACCGGACACAGCCATCGGCTCGAACGTCCGCAGAGCGCCCTTCTGTTCCAGGGCGCGATCACGCTCGGCGAATTCTTTCTCGATGCCCGCCGCGCCGGCGCCCGCATCGTGCACGAGGAGCACGGGCCGATCGAGCTGCCGTCAGGACAGTACCGTGTCTGGCGACAGCGCGAATATGCCCAGCGCGCGATCCGCGTGGTCGGCGATTAGCGCGCGGCATCACGCAGATGACAACGACGTGGGACGAACGTACGACCGCACGGATCGCAGCCGGACGCGCTGCCATCGCCGAGGACTATCTCACCTGGGGCAGCTTCGATGAGCAGGAGCTCAGCGGCCTCGGACCAAGCTTAGTGGGGTTGATTGCCTCGCAATCGGAGACTCCCGTCTCCTGGATCGAACGCGAGCGCGCGCACTGCGTTTCGGCCGACGCCCGCCTGAATTGGGCCATCGACGTCCTCGTCCTGATCCAGGCGAAGAGCTACAGCGACAGACCCACCGCCGATGCTCTGCTCGCCCGGCTCCGGCTGCTCGCGGACGAGGCCGGCGAGCAGCGGCTATGGGATGCATGGGCGGCAGGGACGCGGAGCGTCTGTCGCTGGCTGGATCAAGCCAAGCGAACGCCTCTCATTGCGCAGTTGCAGGAGTGCGCCGAAACCCATGGCTCGCCGGCCGTGAGACTCGCGCTGGCGTGGACGCTCTCGGATGACCTCAAGGATCGGTCGGTCGACCGCGTTGTGGAGGTCATGGCGCAGATCCGCACGCTCGCCCAGCGTCACGGCGAGCCAGCGCTGGACACGGTCTGGGCCGAGACCGCCGCGAATGTCCTCTGGCAAGTCCAGCAGCAGTCTCCTGAGCTGGCAGAGCAGATCTTCACCCAGCTCGATGATTTCACCGAGGCCAGCCAGGACCCGAAACAGCGCGCCATATGGGCCTCGGCGGTCTATCGACGGCTGACCCATGAAAACTACTGCGCGGCCGATCCCGCGCGCGCCAAAGCCCAGCTGGAGCAGATCCGCCCCCTGCTCGGCCGGCTCGCTTTCGAACGCTGGCCCAGGGCGGCGGTCGTCGTCCACAAGGTTCTCGCCACGACTGATGCAGATGCCGCAGCCGCGCTTCGCGCCGAGTTGAAGGCCGCAGCGGCCGAATCCGGCAGTCAGGGCGATCAGGAGCAATGGCTCGACGCCTGCGTCGCGGAAATCACCGCCCTGCGCCAGACCGATTACGCCGCAGCCCAAGCCCTGTATGCCGAGCTGCGCGCTCACGCCATCAACGCCACCGACTATCACAGCAAGCAGGCCTTCCAATCCGCCCGCGATCTGATCGGGGATTACGAGTTCAAGCTCAGCCAGGGCCTGCTCAAGCAACTGTTGCAGCCGCTCGAATTGACCGCCGTTGCGACGGAGACCGGCGACGATCTCCATGTCAGCAGGCTCGACGCCTCGCACGCTCCCGACCTCACCACCGTCGGCCATCGCATCCGTTGCCGCGACATGATCCTGGCGAACACCGCGGTCGAAGCGATCCCGGATGACGTGCAGGTGACGCAGCATCTCGACGTCACCGCCTGCCGCAATTTGAAGCGGCTGCCGCGCGGCCTCAAGGTCGCACGGCTGACGGCACGGACGTGTCTCGCGCTGGATACGCTGCCGAATGGCCTGAACGTCGGCTATCTCGATCTCACCGGCTGCACGGCGCTCCGGGTCTTGCCCGCCGATCTGGTCGTGCGCCATGGCGCCCTGATGCTGCGCGGCTGCCTGCAGGTCCCAGCGCTGCCCGGCAGCATTCGCCAGATCGCGCATCTCGACATATCAGGCTGCCCCGCGATCACTAACGTGCCACCCAGCCTCATGGTCACCGCCTCGATCGATGTCGGCGGCTCAGGCCTGACGGCGATGCCGCCGCATTTGGCCGATGTCCCGATCCGCTGGTACGGCGTGCCGGTCGACGAGCGCATCGCGTTCCGGCCGGAGACGCTCGACGTCCAGGAGATCCTCGGCCAGCACAATGCCGAGCTTCGCCGCGTCATGATGGAGCGTTTCGGCTTCGAGCAGTTCATGAGCAGGGCAAAGGCGGAAGTGCTGGACAGCGATCGTGACAGCGGCGGCCCGCGCAGCCTGCTCCGGGTTGCCGTTCCCAATGACGAGCCGTTGGTCTGCGTCAGCGTGATCTGTCCCTCGACCAAGCGTCAGTTCATGCTGCGCGTGCCGCCGACCATGCGCAGCTGCCGGCAGGCCATCGCCTGGACCGCCGGCTATGACAATCCCGACGACTACCAGCCGATGGTGGAGACGTAACGCCATCGGGCAGGACGCCGCCCCTACCGTGATTGCATGAGAGCGACGCGCATGAGCATCGAAGCCAACCTCTGGACATTTCACGGTCGCGACGTGGTCGATTTCGAGCCGGGCGGCAGCCTGCCCGATCCGACGCAATCCGCCATTCGCCTCGCACTGCGCGTTGACGGCCCGTTCTCGACCTTCTCCGACCTGTGGGGCGAGTTCATGAGCACCGAAGGGGTCGAGAACACCGAGGCGCTGGTGATCGGCATCTGGGGTGATCCGGAAGAAGGCATGCCCGGTTCTTCCGATCAGGCGGTGCCCGTCATCGTGGCCGATGCCGACCGGCTGTCCAGGCTGCGCGCGCTGTTCTTCGGCGACATCTCCAGCGAGGAAAGCGAGATTTCGTGGATCGAACAATCCGACGTCTCGGCGTTCTGGGGCGCCTTTCCGGCGTTGGAAGAGTTCGGCATCCGCGGCGGCCAATCGCTGCAGCTCGGCCGCATCAAGCATGACAGGCTGCGAATCCTGAAGGTCGAAACCGGCGGCCTGTCGGGTGCGGTCGTTCGCGAGATCGCGGCCGCCGAGCTGCCTGAGCTCGAGCACCTGGAGATCTGGCTCGGCAGCGACAGCTATGGCGGCGACAGCATGCCCGCCGACCTGATCCCGATCCTCAGCGGCAACCGCTTTCCCAAGCTCGTCACCTTGGCCTTGCGCAACTGCGAATGGGCCGATGATCTCGCCGCGATCGTGGCACATTCTCCGATCCTGTCTCGGATCAAGCGGCTCGATCTGTCGATGGGGACGCTGGGCGATGACGGCGTCGATTCCCTGGTGGCCAGTCCGGCGATCCGCGGCCTGGAGCATCTCAACATCGCCCACCATTTCGTCTCGGAGGCCGGCCTGGCCAAGCTCGCCGCGCTCGGCATTGCCGTCAATACAGACGATTGGCAGGACGAGAGCAACGACGAGAATCGCTATGTGGCCGTGGCGGAATGAGCGAGCCGATCGCCGAGAGCAAAACGCGGCAGGCCCAGACCGAGCAGAGAGCTGCGGTCATCATCGGCAGCGCCGGCGATCCACGGGTCGCATCCTATCAGGCGGCCCGCACCCGCGCCGGACACGCACCCGCGCTGCTGATCGACTATCGTGAGCTGATCGATGATCCCGACGGCGCGGCGTCCCGCATTCCCGCTGATGCCAACGTCCGCATCGACTCTCCCGGCCGCGCGCCCGACGTGCTCGCTGGCCTGCTGTCGCGCGGCATCGCCGTGAGCGCGCAGCGCGGGTTACACCACCTCTCCGCTCGCGACATCACCGAACAGCTCGATGATCGCGGCCGGCTGCTGCCGCCGCGCCAGCTGTTCTTCGGGCTCATGGAGGTGCTCGCGGCGGTGGCGCGGCGGGCCGCAGCGCATGACGGCATCCGCCTCGTTCCCGATGTCGACGCGATCGCCCATGCGTTCGACAAGACGGCCTGCCACGTGAGACTCGCGGCGTGCGCGATTTCCGTTCCGGCCACGCTGCCGGCGATCGGCTCGTTCGAGGCGCTGCAGGCGGCGATGAGCGCGGCGCGGATGCCGCGCGTGTTTCTCAAGCTGCAGCACGGCTCGGCCGCCGCCGGCACGGTGGCGCTCGCGACCTCGAAGCTCGGCATGCGCGCGGTGACGACGGTCGAGACCGTCGCGGACGGCGCGGGCGTGCGGCTATACAACACGCGCGCGATCCGTAGCGAGACGTCGCCGGCCGCGATCGCCCGCCTCGTCGATGCCTTGGCGCCGCATGGACTGCATGTCGAGGCATGGGTGCCGAAGGCCAGCATCGACGGCCGCCTCGCCGATCTGCGCGTCCTCGTCATCAATGGCGAGCCGGTGTTCCGCGTGCTGCGCAAGAGCCGCCATCCGATGACCAATCTGCATCTCGGCGGCGAGCGCGCCGATGCAACAGCGCTGCTGTCTCGGATGAGCAGCTCGGCTGTCGTCGCGCTCGATGCGACCTGCCGCGCCGTGGCGGAGGCGTTTCCGGGCGCATTGCAACTGGGCATCGATGTCGCCGTCGCCACCGGCTTTGCGCGGCACGCCGTGCTGGAGGTGAATGCGTTCGGCGACCTGCTCAAGGGCATCACGACGGACACCGGGCTCGACGCCTACGACCTGCAGCTTCGCGCGCTGGAGACCGCCGCATGACGGCGCGCGCTCCTGATATCGATGCGAAGGCGCTCGTCGGCAGCCACGACATCCTTCTGATCACGCTCGACACGTTGCGCTACGACGTCGCCGTCGCAGCCCTCGAAGCCGGGCAGACGCCCAACCTCGCCGGCCTGCTGCCCGGCGGCCGCTGGGAGAAGCGGCATGCGCCGGCGAGCTTCACCTATGCCGCGCACCAGGCCTTCTTCGCCGGCTTCCTGCCGACGCCCGCACGGCCCGGACCGCATCCGCGGCTGTTCGCGGCGCGCTTTGCCGGCAGCGCCACCACCACGGCGACGACCTGCGAGCTCGATGCGCCCGACATCGTCACCGGCCTGGCCGGCCGCGGCTATCACACGCTGTGCATCGGTGGCGTCGGCTTCTTCAACAAATTGACGCCGCTTGGCAGCGTGCTGCCCGGCCTGTTCGCCGAAAGCCATTGGGACGAGACGCTCGGTGTCGCCTCGCCGCAGTCGACCGAGCGCCAGGTCGCCCTGGCGCTGTCGCGCATCGCCGCGCTGCCGGCGGCGCAGCGGCTGTTTCTGTTCGTCAACGTCTCGGCCCTGCACCAGCCCAATCGGCTGTTCATGCCGGGCGCCACGCACGACACGCCGGCCTCGATGGCCGCGGCGCTGGCCTATGTCGACCGTCACATGCCGCCGCTGTTCGCGGCGCTGACGCAGCGTGCGCCGCTGCTCGCCATCATCTGCGCCGATCACGGCACCGCCTATGGCGAGGACGGATTCCATGGTCACCGGCTCGCGCATCCGAGCGTCTGGGACGTACCCTATGCGGAGTTCGTCTGCGCGCAGGCGGGCGCATCCGTTCCAGCGGAGGTCGCGCCATGAGCATGCCCATGGCCAGGTCTGCCGACGAGACGCCGGCCACGGAGCTCGCGCGCCGGCTCACCGGATCGTTCTATCAGGGCTATGCCTATGCCTATCCGCACAAGACCGCCTATCGGCCGCTGACGCCGCCGCGGCAACTGTCCGAGATATGGTCCGCCGAGCCGAAACAGGCGCTGGAGCTCTACGTCCACATCCCGTTCTGCGCCATGCGCTGCGGCTTCTGCAATCTGTTCACGACCGTCAATGCGGATGCCGACGCAGCCGCGCGGCTGCTCGACCAGATCGCGCACGAGGCGGCAGCAGCGGCGCGGGCACTGGGACCGGCGCAATTCGCCCGCATCGCCATCGGCGGCGGCACGCCGAGCTATCTGTCGACCGACGAGCTCGCACGGCTGTTTGCCATCATCGCAGAGCGGTTCGGCCTCACGCCCCAAGCGGTCGCGACCTCGGTCGAGGTGTCGCCCGAAACGGTGACTGCCGAGAAGCTGGCGCTGCTGCGTTCGCTCGGCGTTGATCGCATCAGCATCGGCGTCCAGTCGTTCGACGATGCGGAAGCGCGCGCGCTGGGAAGGCCGCAGCGGCGCGCGGTGGTCGAGACGGCGCTCGCCGCGATAACAGCGGCGCAGTTTCCGGTGCGCAACATCGACCTGATCTATGGCGGGCGCGGCCAGACGCCGGCGTCCTGGAGCGCCACACTCGATGCCGCCCTGGCCTGGCAGCCGGAAGAGATCTTTCTCTATCCGCTCTATGTCCGCCCGCTCACCGCGCTGTCGCGCGGCGCCGACACCACCCCCGCTGTCGACATCCGCCGAGATCTCTATCGCGCGGGGCGCGACCAGCTGCTTGCCGAGGGCTATCAACAGATCAACATGCGCTGCTTCCGAAAGGCTTCGTCGCACCCGGCTCACCATGACGCCGCGACCGACGGCACGCTCGGGCTCGGCTGCGGCGCGCGTTCTATGACATCAGCCATGCACTATTCCAGCGAATACGCCGTCGGTCGCTCCGGGGTTCGCGACATTCTGGCCGCCTATCTCGCGCGCAGGCCGGACAGCTTTGCCCAGGCGCATTTCGGCGTGGTGCTGTCGGCCGAAGACCAGCGCCGCGCCCACGTGCTGCGTGCCCTGCTCGAGGTCAGCGGCGTTTCGCGCGCGAGCTACCGGCTGGCATTCGGAACCGAGCTGGACGACGACATGCCGCAACTCACGCTGCTGCTCGGCGCCGGCCTCGCCGAGAACGCTTCCGGCACGCTGCGCCTGACGCCGAGCGGCCTCGAACGCGCCGACGTGATCGGCCCGTGGCTCTACACCGCCGAGGTCAATCTGCGCATGGGGAGTTTTGGATGGCGCTGAACCTGTCCATTCTCTATCGCGGCCATCTGGCCAGCTGCAACTACGGCTGCCCCTATTGTCCGTTCGCCAAGCGCCACGACAGCCGCGAGGCGCTGGCGCGCGACTATGCCGCACTGGAGCGTTTCCTGGCCTGGATCGAGGCCCGCCCGACCGATCGCTTCAAGGTGCTGTTCACGCCATGGGGCGAGGCGCTGATCCGAAAACCCTATCGCGCGGCGATGATCCGTCTCAGCCGTCTCGGCCATGTCGCGCGCGTCGCGATCCAGACCAACCTGTCCTGCAATCTCGACTGGGTCGCCGATTGCGACCTCGACCGCGCGGCGTTCTGGTGCACCTATCATCCCGGCGAGATCGCGCGCGACAGCTTCCTCGACCAATGCCGCACGCTGGAGCGCATCGGCGCCCGCCACAGCGTCGGCATCGTCGGCCTGCGCGAGCATCTCGACGAGATAGAGGCGCTGCGCGCGGCGCTGCCGCCCACGACCTATCTGTGGGTCAATGCCTACAAGCGAGTCGCCAATTACTACACGTCCGAAGACATCGCGCGCATCCTTGCCGTCGATCCGCTGTTCGAGCTCAATCTGCAGGTCTATCAAAGCCGCGGCCGCGCCTGCCGCGCCGGCGAGGAGATGGTCACGGTCGATGGCGACGGCGCGGTGCGGCGCTGCCATTTCGTCCGCGACGTGATCGGCAATCTCTACGATCCCGGCTTCGAGCAGGTGCTGCAGCCCCGCGCGTGCAGCGGCGACATCTGCCGCTGCCACATCGGCTACGTCCACATGCGCGACCTCGACCTCTACACCCTGTTCGGCGACGGCGTGCTGGAGCGCATCCCGGCCGAGCTCCCGACACGCGAGGCCGCGCAACAGCGCCTCGCCCATATGACGCTGCCGTAGGGTGGGCAAAGGCGCGGGGCACGTTGTGAGTTGGTGGCACGCCGTAGCGCGCCGTGCCCACCATCGAGCGACGTACACCACGGCGAGACGGGCGCGGTATCTCTCCCCGCGTCATTCCGGGGCGTGCGCAGCACGAGCCCGGAATCCATAGCCACGATCGGTTGTGAGGCGCGAGATCGACGTGGCGCTTATCTTAGTCCAAACCACCTTTCGGGGTTATGGATTCCGGGCTCGCGCTATCGCGCGCCCCGGAATGACAGCGGAGTGTGTGGCTTAGGGTGGGCAAAGGCGCCAAGCACCCTGGAGGTCTTGGCACATCGTCGCGCGCCGTGCCCACCATCAAGCGACGTACACCACGGCGAGACGGGAGCGGTATCTCTCCCCGCGTCATTCCGGGGCGTGCGCAGCACGAGCCCGGAATCCATAGCCACGATCGGTCGTGAGGCACGAGATCGACGTGGCGCTTATCTTAGTCCAAACTACCTTTCGGGGTTATGGATTCCGGGCTCGCGCTATCGCGCGCCCCGGAATGACAGCGGAGTGTGTGGCTTAGGGTGGCAAAAGAGAGCGTCCGCGCCTTTGCCTACCCTACGACGCGTTCACACTCGGGTGCAGCACGGGCTGATAGCCGGCCTGAAGAGCGCGCAGTGTCGAGGGCGGCGTCAGCAGCTGCGGTATGGTCAATTCCTCGCGCGGCTCCCCATAGCCGGCGAAGGACCACGGAAGCGCTCTGCCCTGCAGCATCAGAAAGCTTTCGTTGCCAGCCTGAACCATGGCGCCGTCGGGCAGCGTTCGAAACGGCGCGGTCAGCGGATGCAGCCGCTTGCGGCGATGATCGAGCCGCTCGCGGTGCAGCACCTTGTCGATCTCGGACGCCCTGACATCGCTCACACCATTGCCTCGCTCCCACGCGGCGCGAAACCGGTTGGCGTCGTCGCGGCGGCAGTAGAAGCAGGGACGATGGCCGGCGGCGAGCGCGGTGGCCTCGTCGAGGAAGAACAGCTCGGTCCAGCTCTGCCGCGCCATGACCTCGCGGCGCTTGCCGCGGAACGCGCACAGGCAGACCAGCCAGGCAGGGCTCGACCAGCGTTTGGTCAGCAGCGTCTTGGTTGCGGGATCATGGATGATGCCGCGATTGCCGGTGAACGTCCCGCGATGCGGCGTGACGACGATGTCGCCCATTGGGGTGACGCGGTTCTGCAGCGGCATGGCGGCACTCCATACCCCTCGTCATTGCGAGGAGCGAAGCGACGAAGCAATCCAGAGTCCCGATGACAGCCCTGGATTGCTTCGCTTCGCTCGCAATGACGGTCTAGTTGACTACGCCGCCCCGTCGCGCAGCGGCGGCGCGAAGGACAAAGCCGTGTCCCACGGGAAGAAGATCCAGGTGTCCTGCGACACCTCGGTGATGAAGGTGTCGACCAGCGGCCGGCCCTTCGGCTTGGCGTAGACGGTGGCGAAATGCGCATCGGGGAGCAGATCCCGGACCATGCGTCCGGTCTTGCCGGTGTCGACGAGGTCATCGACGATGAGCAGCCCCTTGCCGGTGCCGCCGCCGAGCTTGGCGGTGTCGGGCGAGATGCCCTTCAGGACCTGAAGCTCGCCCTGCTTGGTGTGGTCATAGCTTGCAATGCAGATCGTATCGATGATGCGTACGCCAAGCTCACGCGCCACGATCGCCGCCGGCACCAAGCCACCGCGGGTGATCGCCACCACGGCATGAAACGGCCCGATCTCGTTGAGCCGCCAGGTCAGCGCCCGGCAATCGCGATGAAACTGGTCCCAGGACACCGGGAAGGCCCGGCCCGCTCGCTCCTCAGCACTCAAGGTCTTGTCTGGCATTTCATCTCGTCCGTGCGTTCTCGAAACCTGAACCTGCTTTAGCGCGTCACATTCAGCCCGGCGAGCATCTCCTTGACCGCCGCCATCGCCGCCGACAGCTTGTCCTGGTCGCGCGAGCGCACCACGAGATGCGTGTTCGGCTTCTGGTCCTCGTCGATGAACGGATAGCTGCCGATGATGGTGTCCGGGTGCGCCTTGGCGATCTCGCGCAGCGGTCCGCCGATGTCACCCTCGCGGGAATTGGCACGCACGGTCTCCGACAGCATGCGGACGCCGGATTTCAGCTTCGGCGCTACGATGTCCATCATCGCCTGCATGATCGAGGGCACCCCGGCCATGACGATGACGTTGCCGAGCTTGAAGCCCGGCGCCAGGATGGTCGCGCTCTGGATCAATTCGGCGCCGTCGGGGATGCGCGCCATGCGCAGCCGGGCCTCGTTGAGCTCCTGCTCGCTCCAGCGCTCGCGGAAGCGCGCCACGACCTCGGGATGATGGTCGATGCCGACGCCGAACGCCTTGGCGATCGCATCCGCGGTGATGTCGTCATGGGTCGGCCCGATGCCGCCTGTCGTGAACACATAGGTGTAGCGGTGCCGCAGTGCATCCAGCGCCGCGATGATGTCCGGCTCGTCGTCCGAGACCACCCGGACCTCCTTGAGGTCGATGCCGAGATTGGTCAGGTATTCGGCGATGAAGCCGATGTTCTTGTCCTTGGTCCGGCCGGACAGGATCTCGTCGCCGATGACCAGCAACCCCGCGGTGACGATCTCGCTCATGGTATCTCCTCGCATCTCCCGTCTCTTTTGGCCCGCCGCGGCGCCAATGTCATCCGGAACGTCTGAACTTATGCCGTGGATTTGAGCATCATGCAGCCGGTTTTTCAGGCACGCTTTCCGCAACCCCTGCGAAATGCCGCCGAGGAATGCATATCGCGCTGGCCCGGGCCTTGCTACCATCCTCAGGAGTCATGCAATGTATGACGAGGCTGGGACACACGGGCATCTATGGCAGTCGCGTTCGACGAAATGAACCAGCCGGGCGGCGACGTCCGCCAGGCTTATCAAGAGCTGTCGCGGTGGCTGAAGGAAACGCCGCCGGAGGCGCTGGAGTATCGCCGTCACGAGGCGGAGCTCCTGTTCCGGCGAATCGGCATCACCTTCGCGGTGTATGGCGAGGCGGAGGCGCAGGAGCGGCTGATCCCGTTCGACGTCATCCCGCGCATCCTCTCGGGCAAGGAATGGACCTTGCTGGAGAAGGGGCTGAAGCAGCGCGTCAAGGCGCTGAACATGTTCCTGCGCGACATCTATCACGGCCGCGACATCCTGCGCGCCAACGTGGTGCCGGATGACCTGATCTTCCAGAACCCGGTGTTCCGCCCGGAGATGAACGGGCAGGACGTGCCGCACGACGTCTACGTCCACATCGCCGGCATCGACATCGTCCGCGTCGACGCCAACGACTTCATCGTGCTCGAGGACAATGCGCGCACGCCGTCGGGCGTGTCGTACATGCTGGAAAACCGCGAGATCATGATGCGGCTGTTTCCGGACCTGTTCGCGCGCCACCGCGTCGCGCCGGTGGAGCGCTATCCGGACGAGCTGCTGTCGTGCTTGCGCTCGGTAGCGCCGCTCAGCGCCTCGGCCGAGCCGACGGTCGCGCTGATGACGCCCGGCATCTACAATTCCGCCTATTACGAGCACTCGTTCCTGGCCGACAAGCTCGGCATCGAGCTGGTGGAGGGCCGCGACCTCATCGTCAAGAATGACGAGGTGTTCATGCGTACCACCGAGGGGTTGAAGCGGGTCGACGTGATCTATCGCCGCGTCGACGACGACTTCCTCGACCCCCTCACCTTCCGGCCGGATTCGGCGCTCGGCGTGCCCGGGCTGATGTCGGCCTATGTCGCGGGCAACATCACGCTCGCCAACGCTGTGGGCACCGGCATCGCCGACGACAAGGCGATCTACTCCTACATGCCCGACGTCGTGAAGTTCTATCTGGGCGAGGAGCCGATCCTGAAGAACGTGCAGACCTGGCGCTGCCGCGAACCAGCCGACCTGTCCTACGTGCTCGACCATCTCGGCGAGCTCGTCGTCAAGGAGGTGCACGGCTCCGGCGGCTACGGCATGCTGATCGGCCCGGCGGCGACGAAGGCGACCATCGAGGCGTTCCGCGACAAGCTGAAGCGCGAGCCGGAGGGCTTCATCGCCCAGCCGACGCTGGCGCTGTCGACCTGCCCGACCTGCGTGACCTCGGGGCTGGCGCCGCGCCATGTCGATCTCCGGCCGTTCGTGCTGACCGGGCGCGACCGCACCACCATCGTCCCCGGCGGCCTCACCCGCGTTGCGCTGAAGGAGGGCTCGCTGGTGGTGAATTCCAGCCAGGGCGGCGGCACCAAGGACACATGGGTGCTGGATGAGTAGAGGGTACGCACATATCTCGCGGCTCGGTCACCCCTCCCCGCTTGCGGGGGCGCGACGAGCTTCGCTCGTGCTGAGAGGTCGGATTGCATCGCCAGATGCAATCCGAGTGAGGGGGTACAGGTCAATCAACTCGCACCACCCGCGCGGCTGCCCCTCACCCCAGCCCTCTCCCCGTGAAGAACGGGGAGAGGGAGCGCACCGTCTCCTCCGCACATTGTAGATTGCCCATGCTGTCGCGCACCGCCGAAAACCTGTACTGGCTCGCCCGCTATGTGGAGCGCGCCGAGTATCTCGCCCGCACCATCGACGCGACGTTGCGCGTCACTGCCCTTCCCGCGGCCTATATCGGCAAGACCAACGAGTGGGAATCGGCGCTGCTGACTGCCGGCGTCAGTGCCAGCTTCTACGAGCACTATTCCGAGGCCAACGAGCAGAACGTCATCGAGTATCTCTCCTTCAACCCATCGAACCCGTCCTCGATCAAGAACTGCATCGAGGCCGCCCGCCTCAACGCGCGCTCAGTGCGGACGGCGCTGACCTCGGAGATGTGGGACACCCTCAACGGCTCCTGGATCGAGTTGCAGGAAGTCTGGAGCAAGGGCACCAAGACGCGCGAGGAGCTGGCGCGCTTCCTGCGCTTCGTGCAGGAGACCTCGCTGCGCTTCGACGGCTCGGCCTATCGGACCATGCTCCGCAACGACGCCTATTGGTTCTCGCGGCTCGGCCTGCATCTCGAACGCGCCGACAACACCGCGCGCATTCTCGACGTGAAATATCACCTGCTGCTGCCCGAGGAGGAGCATGTCGGCGGCCCGCTCGACTACTACCAGTGGACCTCGATCCTGCGCTCGGTGTCGGCGCTGACGGCCTATCACTGGGTGTATCGCGAGACGCTGAAACCCTGGCTGATCGCCGATCTCCTCATCCTCAACGACACGCTGCCGCGCTCGCTGGCCAGTTGCTACGGCAACCTCGTCCGCAATCTCGACCAGATCGGCGTCGCCTATGGCCGCCAGGGTCCGTCGCAGCGGCACGCGCGCGGCGTCCGCAACCGGCTCGAGCATTCCAACATGGACGACATCTTCCAGCACGGCGTCCACGAGTTCATCCAGGAGTTCATCGCCGACAATTCGCGGCTGGGAGAGATCATCACCAAGCAATATCTGATCTGACGACGGCGGCGCGCCGGACTGTGGCCGCAAGACCACGCCCGGAGCCCCGATTCGGTCGTCGATCCAGCCAAAGGCCCGGCCCGCCCTTTCGGCCGAAGGTGAAACGAGCTACCGCGGACAGCACATCTGACGAAGACTGGTCGACCGCCATGCGCCTGCGTATCTCCCATTCCACCACCTACCGCTACGAGCCGGCGGCGACCGGCGTCATCCAGATCATCCGCATGACGCCCGGCAGCCATGACGGCCAGTATGTGGCGGAATGGCAGATCGACGTCTCGACCGATTCGCGGCTCGACATGCACGAGGACGCGTTCGGCAACGTGACCCATGTGATCACCCATGGGCCGCTCGAGGATCTCACGATCACCGCCGAAGGCCTGGTCGAGACGCACGACACCGGCGGCGTGCTGAAGGGAGCGGACGAGCGGTTTCCACCGAGTTTCTTCCTGCGCCAGACCCCGCTCACGACCGCCAACGCGGCGATGGCCGGGATCGTGCGCGACCTGCGCGCGGAGTCGGAAACCGACGTGCTCGGCTTCCTGCACACGCTGATGACTCAGATCTACGAGCACATGACCTTCGACGAGAGTCCGACCCACAGCGGCACCTCGGCCGCGGAGGCGTTCGGTCTGCGGCGCGGCGTCTGCCAGGATTATGCCCACATCTTCATTGCCTGCGCACGCGCCGCCGGCATCGCGGCGCGCTTCGTGTCGGGGCACTTCCTGCGTTCCGATGGTGCAGTGCACCAGGAAGCGGGCCATGCCTGGGCTGAAGCCTTCATCCCCGACCTCGGCTGGGTCGGGTTCGACGCCGCCAACTGCATCTGCACGACGGACGCGCATGTGCGGGTAGCGCTCGGGCTCGATTATCTCGGCGCGGCGCCGGTGCGCGGCACGCGCTACGGCGGCGGAGCCGAGACCCTCACCGTCAAGGTCAAGGTCGAGCAGGTCGGCCGCGGCGGCCAGTCGCAATCGCAGTCGCAGCGCCAGTCCTGAATTCGGGCCCGCGCCCGTAACCCCACCCTCGATGTCATTCCCGGGCGCGCGCAAGCGCGAACCCGGAATCCATCACCCCGCAGAACGTGCCGAAAGATGGATTCCGGGCTCGTCGCTTCGCGCCGCCCCGGAATGACGACCTCTGTTGTAGCGACGGCGGGGGTCTTCGGCACAGCGGGGTTGGACGCGCCGCCGAATTTCGCTAGTAATTTTCGCTCTGGCTCGAGGGGACGACGATGACCTATTGCTGCGGAATTCTGGTGCGTGACGGACTCGTCATGATCGCCGACACCAGGACCAATGCCGGTCTCGACAACGTTTCCACGTTCCGCAAGCTGCACATCTTCTCCAATCCCGGCGAGCGCATCCTCGCCATCGCCAGCGCCGGCAATCTCGCCATCAGCCAGTCTGTGCTGTCGACCTTGACCGAGGGCATGGAAGATCCCGACACGGGCGAGGTCGAGACGCTGATGAACGCGCCGACCATGTTCCAGGCGGCGCAGCGCATCGGCAAGGCGATCCGCACGGTGCACGCCACCGAGGGCCCGGCGCTGAAGGCCGAGGACATCTCGTTCGACGTCTCGTTCCTGTTCGGCGGCCAGATCAAGGGCTCGCGGATGCGGCTGTTCATGGTCTACACCGCCGGCAACTTCATCGAATGCACGACGGACACGCCCTATTTGCAGATCGGCGAGCACAAATACGGCAAGCCGGTGCTCGATCGCGCGATGCACTACGACGTCGAGCTCTATGATGCCCTGAAGACGGGTCTGATCTCGATGGATTCGACGATGCGCTCGAACCTCGGCGTCGGCATGCCGATCGACGTGCTGGTGGTGCGCGCGGAGGCTTGCGAGGCCGACCTCAACCACCGCATCGAGGCCGGCGAGCCGTATTTCCACGACCTCCGCTCGCGCTGGTCGGCCGCCCTGCGTGCCGCGCACAACAACATTCCACGGCCGCCCTACAAGACGCAAAGCGAATCGAAGCACTGAAACGCAGAACTCGAAACTGCAAAAACACTTGAAACTGAAGGCGAGGAAACATGGCTGAAGCGGCAAAGAAGATCGCAGTGGTGACGGGCGCAGGCACGGGTGTCGGCCGCGCCGCATCGCTGGCGCTGATGGATGCAGGCTTCACGGTCGTGCTGGTCGGACGCCGCAAGGAGATGCTGGAGGAGACGGCCAAGCTCGGCCCGGCCGGCATGAGCCTCCCCGTCGCAGCCGACATGATGGACCCCGCCTCGATCGCGGCACTGTTCGACACCGTCAAGTCGACCTACGGCCGGCTCGACCTGCTGTTCAACAATGCCGGCATGGGCGCGCCGCCGGTGCCGTTCGAGGACCTCACGATGCAGCAATGGCAGTCGGTGGTGGCGACCAACCTCACCGCGCCGTTCCTGTGCACGCAGCACGCCTTCCGCATCATGAAGGACCAGAACCCGCGCGGCGGCCGCATCATCAACAACGGCTCGATCTCGGCACACGCGCCGCGGCCGTTCTCCTCGCCCTACACTTCCACCAAGCATGCGATCACCGGGCTCACCCGGGCATCGAATCTCGACGGCCGCGCCTACGATATCGCCGTCGGCCAGATCGACATCGGCAATGCCGAGACGCCGATGACCGAGCGCATGGTCGGCGGCGTGCTGCAGCCGGACGGCCGCATGATGCCGGAGCCGCGCATGGACGTGAAGGCGGTCGGCGACGCCGTCGCTTACATGGCCGGCCTGCCGCTGTCCGCCAACGTCCTGTTCATCACTGTCATGGCGACCAAGATGCCGTTCGTCGGCCGCGGCTGATCGATTGCGGCGCGCGGCTCAGGCCGTGCGCCGCCGCAACGGCTCGCGCTCCTCGCGCGGCACGATCGAGACGCCCTGCTCCGCCTGGCTCAGGCCGACAATGAACTTCCGACATTTGTGCAGCGAGGGATGCAGCGGCTCCCGCGGGCTCGCGCTCATGTCGTAGTTGAGGAACGACAGCAGCAGCTGGAAGCCCATCAGCAAGGTCAGCGCCGCGACCATGATGGTTCCGGTCGGCACCAGCTGGTCCGGCGGCGCCGCCAGCCAGTGATATCCGCCGAACACCAGACCGAAGCCGAGCAGCGCCACGCCGGCAAGCAGCTGCAGCGAAGCCAGCGACAGGTCGCGGAAGAAGTAGCGATAGAGCACGCGGCGGCTCAGATTGCGCAGATGCCCAGCGAGGAACGGTCCGAACTGCTCGGAGACACGCAGGTTCGAAATCTCGCCGCCGTAGCGGGCGCGCATCGGAAACTCGACCACCTTGGCGCGCAGCAGGCCGAGATGGAACAGCAGATCGGTCTCGAAGAAGTAGCGGTTGGCGATGCGGTCGACGTCGAGCAGCTCGGCGATCCGCGCATGCACGGCAAAGAAGCCGTTGGTCGGATCCATGATGGTCCAATAGCCGGTCGACAGCTTGGCCATGAACGACAAAGCGAGGTTGCCAAACAGGCGTACCGGCGGCATCGCGGCGGCGTTGTTGAGGAAGAAGAAGCGGTCGCCCTTGACGTAGTCGGCCTGTCCGCTCTCGATCGGCTGGACCAGCGCCGGCACCAGCGCCGGATCCATCTGGCCGTCGGCGTCGATCTTGACGATGATCTCGGCGCCGCGGCGGATCGCGAATTGTAGCCCGGTGAGAAAAGCACCGCCGACGCCGCGATTGGCATCGTGTCGCAGTACAACCACCCGTTGATCCGAGCAAAGATTCGCGACCAGGAGCGCGGTACCGTCGGGACAGCAATCGTCGACCACTACGATCAGGCCGACCTCCGGCCCGATCGCGGCGATGACCGGCAGGATGGTATCCGCCGCCCGAAACGCAGGAATGACCACGGCGATCATAGCCGCATCCATGACGAGCCCCCTGCTGCGCTGCCTTCTGCTGAACGGTCGAATAGCCGTCGCGCAACCTTAGGTAATATGGCCCGGCAGGATTAAACGGTATCTTAAGGCGGCCCCGATAATTTGCGGGGGTCATCATTTTCGCCCGCCACCGTTCGGGGATCGCCAACCGAGCCAGCTCCATGCCGCCTTCCGTGACACGCACCATACGGACGAGAGGGCCGGCACGACTGCTCGAGGTCGTGACGCCGGCGGCGGCTGATCCTGCCGACAGCGAAATGCTGCGCAGCCTGCTCATCCTGGGTGGCCTGCTGTTCGTGCTGACGCTGGCGACCTATGTCGCGACCGCGCATTGGACCTGGCCGTTTCCGCGGGACAAGACGACGCTGGTGATCGGCCGCGACTTTCTGAACCTCTGGATGTTCGGCCGCGCCGCGTTCGGCGACGATCCCACTCGCTTCTACGATCTCGTGGCCTACAACCACGAGTTGGCGGCCATGCTCGGCCCGAACTATCCGATCCAGAACTGGCCCAATCCGCCCAATGCGCTGGTGGTGATGGCGCCGTTCGGGTTGCTCGACTACTTCCCGGCGCTCGCCGCCTGGGCCGTTCTCAGCGCGCTCGCGCTTGACTTGGCCTGCCGCGATGCCTTCGCCGACCGGCGGGCACTGCTGCTCGTGGCCGTGTCTCCCGCCGCGCTGATGTGCCTGCTGTCAGGCCAGAGCTCGTTCCTGACGACGGCCGCGCTGTTCGGAAGCCTCGCGCTGATGGACCGCCGGCCGGCGCTCGCGGGACTGCTGATCGGGTTGCTCACCGCCAAGCCGCAGCTCGGCCTGTTGCTTCCGGTGATGCTGGTCGCCTCCGGCCGCTGGCGCGTCATCGCCTGGGCGACGCTGGCGACGACAGCGCTGTTCGGCGCCAGCGTCGCGATCGGGGGCGTGCAGGCTTGGCACGACTACGTCACCAAGGCCGCTCCGATGCTCAGCGAAGTGCTGCGTGATCCCACTGGCATCGCCGTGCCCTATCACGCCACGCTGTTCATGAGCTTCCGCGGCCTGCTCGGCGATCGCGCCGCCGACGCGATCCAGCTGATCGCGGCGGTGGCGGCGGTCATCGGCGTGTTCGTCGTGTACCGCCTGCGCAAGGATGCCGATCCGGCACGGCTGCGGGCCTTCCTGTTCGCCAGCACGATCTGCGTGTCGCCCTATATGGGCACGTATGACGTGCTGCCGCTGACCTGCGCCGCCATCGCGCTGCTCGCCGCTGGAGGCCTGGACGATGTCGGCCGCAGGCTGGTGCAACTGGTGTTCTGGCTGCCGGCGCTGCAGCTGCTGCTCGGCAACGTCCAGCTGCCCGGCGCCGGCCTGATTCCACCTGCGTTTGCACTCTATCTCGGTTGGCACCTGCTCGCGCCGGCGCGACGGACGGCGGCACTCGGGGCGGCGGGTTAGTCTAGCGCGCGCCCTACTCCAGCCGCTCGACCTTGCGCAGTTCCGGAAACAGCTTCATCCACAGCAGCGCGATCGCGATCGTTCCGACGCCGCCGAGCACGGCCGCCGGCATCGCGCCGAACAGCGCCGCGGTCAGGCCGCTCTCGAATTGGCCGAGCTGGTTGGAGGCGTTGATGAACAGGAAGTTCACGGCACCGACGCGGCCGCGCATCTCGTTGGGCGTCGCCAATTGCACCAGCGAGAAGCGGATCACCACGCTGATCGTATCGGCAGCGCCCAGGATGGCGAGCGCCGCAACCGAGACCCACATCACGTGCGAGACCGCAAACACCACGGTGGCCGCGCCGAACACGATCACCGCCTGGAACATGCGCAGTCCGACGCGGCGCGTGATCGTGGTGCGCGCCAGCACCGCGGTCATCGCCAGCGCACCGACCGCGGGCGCCGCGCGCAGCACGCCGAGCCCGAACGGCCCGGTGTCGAGAACGTCGCGCGCATAGATCGGCAGCAGCGCCGTGACGCCGCCGAGCAGCACCGCGAACAGATCGAGCGAGATGGTGCCGAGGATCGCCGGATGGGCGCGGATGAAGCGGACGCCGGCGAACAGATCGTCCTTGCTGCCATCGACGCGCTCCGCCGGCACGTCGTCGGGCACCTGCATCAGTCCGGTCAGCACCATGCCGCCGAGCCAGAACAGCATCATGATGCCATACGGCAGTCCGGGCGCGACCGCGTAGGCGAAGCCGCCGATCGCGGGACCCGCAATGGTGGCGAGCTGCGCCGCCCCGCTCGACAGCGCGCTCGCCCGCTGCAGCGTGCCCGACGGGGCGATCAGCGGCAGCAGCGCTGCAGTCGCCGGGCTCTCGAACGCGCCGGTGATGCCGAGCACGAAGGTCGCCCCGAACAGCTGGAATTCACCGAGCTGGCCTGCATACGCGCCCCAGCACAGATAGAGAGCGGTGAGCGCCTCCGTGAGCTGGCAGAGCTGCACCACACGTTTGCGCGGAAATCGATCGGCGGCGCTGCCGGCCACGAACACCAGCAGCGCCGTCGGCAGGAACTGGATCAGCCCGACCAGCCCCAGATCGAAGGCGCGCCCGGTGAGATCGTAGATCTGCCAGCCGATCGCCACGGCGGCAATCTGGCTCGCGAAGCGTGACAGGCTGCGTGACGACAAGAACAGCAGGAACGCGCTTTGCTTGAGCAGATCGCGCGCGCCGATCGGGGCGGTGGTCGACATGATGGCGCCCTGGTGACGCAGGGCCAGATGCTTGTCAATCGCAGCGCTGCGCATGGCCGCACGGCATTGCGCGGGGCTGGACCCTGCGCTCATAATCGCGCCGGGGTTCGGGGGGACGTGATGCTTCAGCTGCAATCGGCATTCGGGATCGTGGCACTGCTGGCGATCGCATGGGCGCTCGGCGAAAACCGGCGCGCGGTCTCACTGAAACAGGCCGCGCTGGGGCTGGTGGTGACGCTGCTGACGGCGGTGGTGCTGCTCAAGGTGCCGACGGTGGCGCGCGCCTTCGGCGCCTTCAACGATGCGGTCGGCGCGATCTCACAGGCCTCGCGCTCCGGCACGTCGTTCGTGTTCGGCTATGTCGGCGGTGGCGCCCTGCCGTTCGACCTCAAGGCGCCCGGCGCCGATTTCGTGCTCGCCTTTCAGGCGCTGCCGATCGTGCTGGTCATGAGCGTGCTGACAACGCTGTTGTTCTATTGGCGCGTGCTGCCGCCGCTGGTGCGCGGCATGGCCTGGCTGCTCGAGCGCACGCTCGGCGTCGGCGGCGCGGTGGGCCTTTCGACCGCGGCGAACGTCTTCCTCGGCATGGTTGAGGCGCCGCTGTTTATCCGTCCCTATCTGGCGCAGATGACGCGCAGCGAGCTCTTCCTCGTCATGACCGGCGGCATGGCCGGCATCGCTGGCACCGTGCTGGTGCTGTACGCGACGCTCCTTGCTCCGCTGATTCCGGATGCCGCCGCCCATTTCGTGATCGCCTCGGTGCTCGGCGCACCGGCGGCGATCCTGGTCAGCCTGATCATGGTGCCGGAGACCGGCAAGCAGCTCACCGGCGGCGCGCTCGGCGATCCCGAGATGCAGGCCTCCTCGACGATGGACGCCATCGTCAAGGGCACCAGCGCCGGGCTCGAGCTCTTGATGAACATCGTCGCGCTGCTGCTGGTACTGGTCGCGCTGGTGCATCTCGCCAACGCGATCCTGTCGCTGCTTCCCGCGGTCGGTGGCGCCGCCATTTCGCTGCAGCGGCTGCTCGGCCTGGTCATGGCGCCGGTGTGCTGGCTGATGGGACTGCCGTGGTCGGAAGCCGTCACCGCCGGCAGCCTGATGGGGACCAAGACGGTGCTCAACGAGCTGATCGCCTATGTCGAGCTCGCAAAGCTCGATACCGCCGCGCTCGATCCGCGTGCCCGGCTGATCATGCTCTATGCGATGTGCGGCTTCGCCAACTTCGCCAGCCTCGGCATCATGATCGGCGGCCTCGGCACGATGGCGCCGACGCGACGCGACGAGATCAACGCGCTCGGCCTCAAATCAATCGTCTCCGGCACCCTCACCACGTGCCTGATGGGCGCGATCGTCGGGATGCTGAATTGAGCCGGGCTGCGTCGCGCCGGGAAGAATTTGCGGCACGACCTTCCTCATGACCGTCTCCGAGCCCTGCGCCGTGAGATGGGCATGATCGAAGGATAGCGGGACATTGGCGGTGGTGAGCGGACATCGGCCGCCTTCACACACCGACGCCAGCACCGAGACATAGGCAAAGCCCGCGCTCGTCGGAAGAGCGGCCTGCATCGCCGCATCCAGCGCGAAGATGTCCGACCGGACGAATGCGACGGGATCGGGCGTCACGCCGCGCAAGGTCGCCCGCGCCAGCATCGACGGCAGCCGCGCCCGGAACTGCACGGCGGGGCCGAGCAGCACCACCGGGATTCCGGCGGCCTGCAGCCGCTGCAACGTCGACCTGAGATCGCGCACCATGCCGGGAAAGCGCGGCGGGCGCGCGTTCTCGAGCCAGTCCGCGGACAGCAAGATCAGATCGGGCCGCGTCGTGGCGAGATAATCGCGCATCTGGTCGGCCAGCGCGCGGCAAGCCGATACGCCTTGCGTCTCCGCGCTGAAGGTCGGCATGCAGGTCGGCTGGCTGGCCTGCAGAATGTTGACGCTCTCCGGATCGAGCTGCGCCCTGAGGCCATGGTAGTACTGCGCCGCGAAGCTGTCGCCCCAGAGCAGGACATTTGTCTTGCCGGTCACCGTCCGCAGGCACTCCGACGCGACCCGCCCGTCCGGCGTGGCGAAGCAGGTGCCGACGCGGTAGGGCTGCGCCCTGTCATAGTCGTTGTAGGCATCGAACCGCTGCGCCTCGCGGTCGACGTCCGACAGGGCTCCGGCGCGCAGCAGGCCGGTGCCGCTGCCGGCGAGCAGCACGAGGCTCGCCGCCGCCGCGAGGCCGAAGGCAGCTCGCGGGGTGGCCACGAGCCGGCGCGTGCGGAACGGCTGCTCGACAAAGCGCCAGGAGAGCGTGGCGACCGCGACCGTCAGCATGAACAGGCCCAGCCGTTCCCAGCCATCGAGCGCGAGACCCGGCTTGGCAAAGCGCGCGAACGCGAACACCGGCCAGTGCCAGAGATACAACGAATAGGAGATGCGGCCGAAGAACCCGGCCACGCCGAGCGGTGACAACGGGCTGCGCCGGACGTTGGCGACGCCCACCCCGCTCCACAGGAACAGAGCAGCGCCCAGGCACGGCGCCAGTGCGTCGACGCCCGGGAAACCCGGTCCCGGCCGCAGCGACAGGATCGGCACGACCATCAGCACCAGCGAGAGCACGCGCGCCGAACGCTGAGCCAAGCCGGGCCGTGGCTCCGGAAGGCCCGAAACCGCAACCAGGCTGCCGAGCAGGAACTCCCAGGCACGCGGCGGGCTAAGGAAGAAGGCGCTCGCGGACGCGCCGTTTCGCATCAGCATCAGACCGAGCGCAAACGAGCCGGCGGCGAGCAGTGCCAGGATCAACGGCAGCCAGCGGCCGCGCACGCCCCGCAGCACCAGCCAAACCACGATGGGCAGGACCAGATAGAACTGCTCTTCGACCGCCAGCGACCAGGTGTGCAGCAGCGGCTTGTCCACCGCCGCGTGATCGAAATAGCCCGACTGCAGCCAGAAGAAGATGTTCGAGGTGAAGCTGACCACCGCCGCCGCGGAGCGGAAGAACTCGGCGCGCTCCGAGTTCAGCAGGTCCCACGACGCCGGAATCGCCGCGACAGCAACCATGACGTAGAGCGCGGGCAACAGCCGCCGCACCCGCCGCTCGTAGAAGCGGACGAACGAGAACTCGCCCTTGGCGATCTCGGCCGTGATGATGCCGGTGATCAGATAGCCCGAGATGACGAAGAAGATGTCGACGCCGACGAAGCCGCCGAAGATCGCCGGCGCCTCGAAATGAAAAGCGACGACCGCGAGCACCGCGAGGGCGCGCAACCAGTCGATGTCGTCGCGATGGATGGGCAACACTTGGCGTTCCTCCCGAACGAGGAGGATTGACGCTCGCCATTAGCCAGCGGGACGCAGATGCCGATCTGCAGCTGGCCTGACTGAGCCACGCACCGCTACAACGACCCTGGCGCGGACGATTCCCCAATCCTTGTTCAAAGGTTAGAGGAACCGCAGTTTTATGTCTAATTGTTGTTGGCCACAATTTCGACCGTTTTGAAATCGGCCGGCAGGATCACCTCGAGCAGCTCGACGTCGTCGGAATAGTCGAGGATCATGTGCCGGATCTTCGGCGGCTGCGTCCAGCAGCTGCCCTCCTTCATCAGCGTCTCGCCAGTGCCTTCCAGATAGCTCTTCACCCAACCCTTGAGCACGTAGACCATCTGGAAATCGACCGCATGGGTGTGCAGCTTCGACACCTCCTGCGGGTTGCACGGCGGCAGCATGCGGATGACGTGCGCGCGTGCCAGCCCGTGAGTCGCGGCGGCAATGCCGAGGTCGCGGTAGTGTGCATAGGCGCGCAGGCCGTCGGCCTTGAAGTCCTCCTCGCGGTGATGGCTGATCGCGATCTTCTGCCTTGGCCGCCGTGGCGCCGGCGCCGGCCGCCCCTTGGTGGCGAGCGCCTTGCGTGCGGACGGTGCAGCCGCCCGACCGGGCTTCGAGGCTGTCTTGGCAGCTGTCTTGGCAGCTGTGTTGGCAGATGCCTTAGCAACTGTCTTGGCGACGGTCTTCGCCGCGGGCTTGGTCTTTGCCGTCTTACGCGGCGCGGCCTTGGCGGCGGCGCGAGATGCTGACGTGGTGCTGCGGCTCTTCCTGGCCATGGCGCTCTCCCTGCGAGTCCTCGACCTGAGGCTATCACAGTTGGAAGAAACTCCGCAGACGCTCCGCACGAGGTCGTCATTCCGGGGCGTGCGCAGCACGAGCCCGGAATCCATTGCTCCGCGCGCTCTGCCGCCCGATGGATTCCGGGCTCGCGCTCCGCGCGCCCCGGAATGACACCGGCAAATGAGGCGGCTACGGTGGCCTTCAGCTCAATGCAGCCGGAACACGCCGTCGACGGCGCGCAGCTCGGCAGGCTTGATGAGCTTCGAATGCGCCACCGTGACCGAGTACAGCGGCCCCTCAAGCTTCTCCTGCCAGAACGCCAGGAAGTCCTGCAGCGCCGGGAATTTCGGGAACAGGTCGTAGTTCTGCCAGACGTATGTCTGCAGCAGCGAGCGATGGTCCGGCATCCGATACAGGATCTGCGCGGTCGTCAGCCCGTAACCCAGCACCTGTTTCCGAAAGTCCTCGGAAACCTCAACCTTCGACACCATGCCAACCTCCGTTTCTGGAGCGCATGTCCGTGTGGCCAACCCGGGATGGAGCCACCCGGCAAAGATGCGCTCACGCTCTCGAAATGTGACGCATGTCCTCAACCCATCTCAAGCTTAAATGTTTAACGGCCGGTTGAAATATGCTGCATTAGCAGCCACTTAGCCTAGGTGCTAATACGGATCCGAGCCCGGGCCGGCTTCCGTTAACGCTGTCGGAACGCTTTGGCAGAGGCTGGAGTGGACTGCTAATTTTTCTGCTACAAGCCCTTGCCCGGCCGAAAACTCTCGCCTAAATCCAGCCCGCGTGCTGGCACTCGCTGGCACCGACTGCCAAATCTCCAGAAACTGACAATCGCTTCAATTGCTTAGGAGGACTGTATGGCTTTCCGTCCGCTTCACGACCGCGTCGTGGTCAAGCGCATCGACGCCGAAGAGAAGACCGCTGGCGGCATCATCATTCCCGACTCGGCCAAGGAAAAGCCCTCGCAGGGCGAAGTGATCGCGGTGGGCCCCGGCGCCCGCGACGAGAGCGGCAAGCTGGTTCCGCTCGACGTCAAGGCCGGTGATCGCGTGCTGTTCGGCAAGTGGTCGGGCACCGAGGTCAAGATCGACGGCCAGGAGCTGCTGATCATGAAGGAAAGCGACATCATGGGCGTCCTGACCGACGTCGGCGCCAAGAAGAAGGCCGCCTGATCCAAGCTCGCACAACGCTCACCCTGAGGAGCGCCTGCGGGCGCCTTTCCAAGGGTGAGACCGACATTTCAACTCAGGGAAACCCAATATGTCAGCAAAAGACGTAAAGTTCGGCGTCGAAGCCCGCGACCGCATGCTGCGCGGCGTGGACATTCTCGCCAATGCCGTGAAGGTCACGCTCGGTCCGAAGGGCCGCAACGTCGTCCTCGACAAGTCGTTCGGCGCTCCGCGCATCACCAAGGACGGCGTCACCGTCGCCAAGGAGATCGAGCTCGACGACAAGTTCGAGAACATGGGCGCGCAGATGGTGCGCGAAGTCGCCTCGAAGTCCGCTGACGCGGCCGGCGACGGCACCACCACCGCGACCGTGCTGGCCCAGGCCATCGTGCGCGAAGGCGCCAAGGCGGTTGCCGCCGGCATGAACCCGATGGATCTGAAGCGCGGCATCGACCTCGCGGTCGAGGCGGTCGTCGCCGATCTCGTCAAGAACTCCAAGAAGGTCACGTCGAACGACGAGATCGCCCAGGTCGGCACCATCTCCGCCAACGGCGACTCCGAGATCGGCAAGTTCCTCGCCGACGCCATGAAGAAGGTCGGCAACGAGGGTGTCATCACCGTCGAGGAAGCCAAGTCGCTCGAGACCGAGCTCGACGTCGTCGAGGGCATGCAGTTCGATCGCGGCTACATCTCGCCCTACTTCGTCACCAACGCCGACAAGATGCGCGTTGAGATGGACGACGCCTACATCCTCATCAACGAGAAGAAGCTGTCGTCGCTGAACGAGCTGCTGCCGCTGCTCGAGGCCGTGGTGCAGACCGGCAAGCCGCTGGTGATCGTTGCCGAGGACGTCGAGGGTGAGGCCCTGGCTACGCTCGTCGTCAACCGTCTGCGTGGCGGCCTGAAGGTCGCTGCTGTCAAGGCGCCGGGCTTCGGCGACCGCCGCAAGGCCATGCTGCAGGACATCGCGATCCTGACCGGCGGCCAGGCGATCTCGGAAGATCTCGGCATCAAGCTCGAGAACGTCAACCTCTCCATGCTCGGCCGCGCCAAGAAGGTGATGATCGACAAGGAGAACACCACGATCGTCAACGGCGCCGGCAAGAAGGCCGACATCGAGGCGCGCGTGGCCCAGATCAAGGCGCAGATCGAGGAGACCACCTCGGACTACGACCGTGAGAAGCTGCAGGAGCGTCTGGCCAAGCTCGCCGGCGGCGTCGCGGTGATCCGCGTCGGCGGCGCGACCGAGGTCGAGGTCAAGGAGCGCAAGGATCGCGTGGATGACGCGATGCATGCGACCCGCGCGGCTGTCGAGGAAGGCATCCTGCCGGGCGGCGGCGTCGCCCTGCTCCGTGCTTCCGAGCAGCTCAAGGGCGTCCGCGCCAAGAACGAAGACCAGAAGACCGGCATCGAGATCGTCCGCAAGGCGCTCTCCGCCCCGGCCCGCCAGATCGCGATCAACGCGGGCGAGGACGGTTCGGTCATCGTCGGCAAGATCCTCGAGAAGGAGCAGTATGCGTACGGCTTCGACTCGCAGTCGGGCGACTACGTGAACATGGTGTCCAAGGGCATCATCGACCCGACGAAGGTCGTGCGCGCCGCGATCCAGAACGCAGCGTCGGTGGCCGGCCTGCTGATCACCACCGAGGCGATGGTCGCCGAGCTGCCGAAGAAGAACGCCGGCGGCCCCGCGATGCCTCCGGGCGGCGGCATGGGCGGCATGGACTTCTAAGTCCGGCTTCCAACACAAATACGAAGGGGCGCAGCGCGAGCTGCGCCCTTTTTGTTTGGGCGTGTAGGGTGGGCAAAGGCGCGCCTCGCCGGGGCATGGTGGAAGTCCCGACACGACGCAACCGCTGGATGATCGGCATTGGACGCGTTCGGTCCGCGTTCGTTGACGCCGATCACGCCGCAAGGTCGGCGCCCTCTTGCATCTTGGATTTGGGTCATATCATTATCCGTCCGCCGCTACGTCCGACCGGCGCAGCCGCGGACGAATTGGCAACGACTTCATTCGAGACGACGACATCATGACCGATCAACCGCCGATGGGCTTTGCCGGCCTGGCCGCTCAGGTCTCAGCGATTCCCGATCGCGTCGACCCGCCGGCCAAGCCGGCGGAGCAGCCCAAACTGTATCTCGGTCTGGTCGTCGGGGTCGGCCTGCTGATCACGAAGCTCTTCCTATCCTACGGACTTCCCAAGAATCCGACCTACACGCCCACCTCTGTCATCACTTATGCGCCGGGCCCGACGATCCAGAGCTCGCCGCCAACGTCCTCGCCCAGCGTGCAGTCCACCACGTTTCAGTCGACGGCGATCTCCGAGGTCAAGCCCGAGGCAGGATTGAAACGCTCGCTGACGCAATCAGAAATCCTGTATTGCCTGGCAGAAAGCGCGCGCCTCAACGTCATGGACCCGCTGGTCGACGAGCAGTCTCCGGCCCAGCTGAACGGATTCAACGGTCTCGTTGCGGACTACAATGTGCGCTGCCTGGACTACAACTACCGGCAGGCCGACCTCGATGCCGCGCAACGCCGCATCGAGTTGCTCCGTCCCGTCCTGAGGACACAAGCCAAGGACCAGCTCGCGGCGTGGCGCTGACGCGCTCGTCCGCGGTCGGCGTGGCGTCAGCCGGCCTGCCGTGGCGCCGGCGCCAGATCCTGCTCAAGACGCGCCGAGAGATCGGCGAGCAGGCCGAACTCACGACGCAGGATCGCATAGATCCGTCGCATCGCGTCGATCATGCGCTGGTCGTTGCACAGCCAGATCGCGAGGCTGCGCATCCGCAGCGCGAGTTCACTGCTAGTCGCATGATCGACCCCATTGGCCCGCTGCAGCAATTGCATTGGCCGCATCACCCGCGTCCAGTTTGACGCGACCCTGTCGAGCGCATCGATCGTCGTCGTCATCCGGCTGTCGCGTTGCGCGGCTTCGGCCCGGATCCGCGCGATCAGCCGGTCGGCGTTGGCCATCTCGCCGGCCATGAACGGCTGCGCCTCGCGCTCATAGATGGCCGCAAGATCACTCACCAGCCGCGGCGCCGCGCAGGTGCCGTACCGGGTGCTCCGAGAGATGATCGCGTACACCGTGTCGATCAGTTCGCCGGTCGGCAGCCCGTCCACCAGGTCGCGCATCACGCGCGCAAAATAGCGCCGCTGGCCCTCGAGCGCGCCGCTGAGCGCCTCCGGATTCGTCACGGACGGAAGGCCGCACGCGGCCCGATCGGCGTTGATGTCCTCGCGCAGCCGCTCCAGGTCGATCCGTTCACAGGTGGCGGCAAGGTGAAGGATCCTGCCGGTGATCGCCTCGCGATCCATCGACCGCGGCCGGCGCTCGATCTCGGCCGCCACGAGATTGGCAAGTGCGAGCGGCGGCAGTTCGTCCTTCGAACCGGGTTCGTCAACGCGATCGAGCCAGCTCAAGGCAGCTGGCGCCTGCGCCTGTTGCGGCACGCCGGGCAGCCAGCCGAGCTCCGCGACCAGCCGGACGCGTGGATTGAGCAGCTCCGCACAGGCGCGCCGCCGTGCCGCAGCATCCCCCGTGGTGTCCGGCGCCTCGGCCAATTGAAACAGGCGAGAAGCGGGGTCGCGCGGCGTCGCGCCGAGAACATGGAAGGAGTTGCGATGCAGAGCCGTGGTCATGCGAGATCCAGGACGAAAGCGGGCGGGAGACTCTCCCGCCAGCCGCACGTTGCGTTGCCCGGCTTTGAGCTGTCAAGCAGACGAGGACGCGGCGCGAGCGTCTCATGCGGATCACAAATTGTCTTTGTGCAGCGGATGACGCCATCGGCAGCGCCTTTGCCCTATCTATCCTGCGCGCCCTGATAGTCCGCAAAGCAATCCCGCAGCCAGTTGATGACCACCCGCGCGGCGGGATCGCGCTTCAGATGCGTCTGCACCAGCAGCCAGATGTCACGGCGGCGCGGCAGCTGCGTGATCCGCAGCGTGCGGTCGGACAGGAGATCGCGGCAGGCGTGCTCGGGAAGCACCGCCGCGGCCTGACCGCTGCGCAGCAGCTCCGACATCACCCGCACGTTGTCGGTGATGCAGCGCGCGGCATCGATGAGCTTGCGTTGCTTGAGGACCTGCTGCTCGGGAATGTCATCGAGCGCGTCCGGATAGGCGCAGACGAAGTCCGGCGCCGCGTTCGCCGGCTCGATCAGATGGAGCCTGACGCTGCCGAGCCGCGTGATGGTGAAGTCGCCCTTGTCGGGCTTGCGCAACCGAATGGCAAAGTCGGCCTGCCAGCGCGAGAAGCTGACATTATAGCTGGCGGTGAGCACGTGCAGCCGCAGGCCGGGATGTGCGCCCAGCAGCAAGGCCATCTGGGGTGCAAGGATGCCTTCAGCAACGGCGGGCGTCGCAGCGATGCGAAACCGGCCGCCGACGCCGCTCTGGACGGCGCCGACCCGCGCGAGTTCGGCAGCGTGACGGGCCATCGCCTCGACATGCGCCAGCACCGTTTCGCAGGCCGCCGTCGGCCGGCGCATGCCGTCGACCGCCTCGAACAGCCGGACCCCAAGCGCGGCCTCGATGCGTGACAGCCGCCGGCCGACCGTGGTCTCGTCGATGCGCAGCCGTGCGCCGGCGCTGGCGTAGCTGCCAGCATCGCGCACGGCGGCAACGATGCGCAGGTCGTCCCAGTTCAAATCACCAGGGTTCATTGTTCGGCCGTAGCACGGCGACCCATAGCCTGCAATCCTGCAGCCAATGGCTGCAACTTACCTGCAATCTTGCAGGCCGAATCCCGGCTATCCTGCGCCGGTCAACTCATAACGCAGGACCAAGCCATGACCCTCCCTCCGACGCTGCTGCAGCTGGCCGGCACCGATCTCAGCCTGCCCGCCCTCGCGGACTCCAGCCTCGTCCTGATCGACATCCAGAACGAATATCGCGACGGCCCGCTGGCGCTGCCCGGCGCCGAGGCCGCGATCGCGCAGGCGGCCCGCCTGCTCGCCCGCGCCAGGGCCGCCGGCAGCGTGATCATCCACGTTGCCCATCGCGGCAAGGCCGGCAGCCTGTTCGACCGCGAGGCGCCGCGCGGCGCGATCGTTGCAGCGGTGGCGCCGCTCGCGGGTGAGGCCGTCATCGAAAAGACGCTGCCGAATTCCTTCGCCGGCACCGATCTGCAGGCCCGCCTCACCGAAGCCGGCCGCAAGAACGTCGTGCTCGCCGGCCTGATGACGCACATGTGCGTGTCGTCGACGGCGCGGGCCGCGCTCGATCTCGGCTGGCGCGTCACCATCGACGCGCAGAGCTGCGCGACGCGCGACCTGCCGGACGGCAAGGGCGGCACGCTGCCGGCGGCGCTGGTCCACGAGGTCGCGCTTGCCGAACTGTCCGATCGCTTCGCCATCATCGCCCGCGATGGCGCCGCGCTGGTCTAGCGCACCACGGTCCCGATCCGCTCGAAGCGGACATGTCCGGGCGCGCCGGCTTCGCGCGAGAAGAAGATCATGCCGACGCGGCCGATGAGGTTTTCGAACGGAATGTAGCCGACGGCCGTCAGCATGCGGCTGTCGGTCGAATTGTCGCGATTGTCGCCGATCGTGAACACATGGCCCGGCGGCACCCTGTACGGGTTGGTGGTGTCGTAGTAGCCTCCGTCGACGCAATCGAGCGTGTCGTAGCTGACACCATTGGGCAGGGTCTCGCGCCAACGCTTGACCCGGCCAACGCTCTCAGTGCCACAGGCATCTGCATCGACGAGGTCATCGATCCGCTCGCGCGCGACCGGCGCATCGTTGATGAAGAGCTGACCGTCCTTCATCTGCACGCGGTCGCCCGGCAGTCCCACGATCCGCTTGACGTAGTCGGTCTGGCCGTCCGGCAGACGGAACACGACGACGTCGCCGCGCGCTGGGTCGCGCGCCAGCAGGCGCCCGGAGAAGATCGGCGGCGAGAACGGAATCGAGAAGCGGGTATAACCATAGGCGTATTTGGTGGCGAACACGTAGTCGCCAACCAGGAGCGTAGGAACGTCCGAGCCGGACGGGATGCTGAACGGCTGGAAAAGAAAGCTCCTGATCAGCGACGCCGCGAGCACGGGAATCAACCACGTCGCGACGGCATAGGCGAGCAGCGTCTTGCCGACGCCGAAACGCGCGGCGCGCGCCAGCATCAACAACGCGACGATGATCGCCCATAGCGTGCAGACGCCGCTGATCAGCTGCAACACGGCACTGCTGACCGACGGCACCAGCCAGGCCACCAGCAGGCTCAGCAGCAAACCCAGAATGCTCGGCAGCATCGCGAAGGCCAAAACCGCACGCATCGTCGCGGCCGAGACCTCGCCGCCGAGCCCGCGCCCCACCCTGCTCAGGAGGTAAGCCGAGACGTAGAGGGTGACGAGACCGAACAGGCTGCCGCCGACCAGCAGCGCTCCGAGCAGAAGACGCCCGTCGATCAGGCCGCCCCCGGTGCCGACCACGCCGGACAGCAGATTGACGGCGCCAGCCATGCCACCGAACACGGCGAGCAACAGGACCAGCCATGCGCCCGGCCTCGCGGCAACGATGTCATCGGCCGCCCGGCGCGGCGCCCACCAGATTGACAGCAGAGGCGAGCGCGGCGCGGGCGCTACGATGGGCTCGGACATGGGGTCTCCTCGTTCACGGCGACCTGCTAACAGGATTGGCAAGAGAGCGCCAGGATCGGAGCCGGCCGGCGGTCGCCACCACCCCGATCAGCTGCAAGCGACGCGGCTACACGCAACGCCACGAACGATGGGCCCTCACCGCTTCTTCCGCCACGGCGCGCTGTCCTCCCAGTCGCCGGCCATGATCGAGCCGTAGGGGATCACCTCGTCGACGACTTCGCCGAGCCCGAAACGTGCGATCTGCGCCCGCACGGAGGCTGCGTTCTTGTAGGCCTGGGGCAGCTCCGACAAATCGGGCTTGCCGCAATAGAACCGCGCATCGATGCCCTCGGGCAGTTCCGGACGATGCGCGCGCAAAAACGCCTTGCGGCCGAGATTGCGGCCGGCGCCATGCGGCGCGAAGCCGAGCGCGTCCTTGTTGTCGCGATGCTTCAGGATCAGCACCGGTTCGGCCATGTTGAGCGGCACGATGGTGCGGCCATCGTCGTCGGCCGAGAAGCCCGACCAGTTCGGCGTCGCGCCCTTGCCGTGGTAGTACAGGCCATCGCTTTTCCGGAAGACGAAGTTGTGTTCGTTCCAGAACCGATCGACGACCTTGTTGCCGAGCTTCGCCGCCGCGAGATCGTGGATGGCGTGATGGTTGGCGCGCGTCCACAGCCGCGCCGTCTGCAGCGCGTCCCAATAGGCGCGGCCGTCGTCGCTCGACGCCTTGATCCAGGCGCTGTGCTCCGGGACCTTCGGCGCGTGGATCGCCGCGTGCCTGCGCGCCGCGGCCATGCCGCGCTTGTAGAGCTGCGCGCCGAGCCCGCGCGAGCCGTGATGCGTCACCAGCGCCGGCTGTCCGCTCGACTTCAGATGGCCGACGAAGGCGAAATGATTGCCGTCCCCCTGGGTCGCGAAGTGGCCGATCGCGAAGCGCTCCAATCCCTTCAGGAACGGATTGGACTCGAAGCCCTGCATCACCTCGTCCGGCGGCTGCTGCAGCCGGTCGCGTCCGCCGGGACCGAAATGGGTCACGGCGTGGACCGCATCGAGGATGCGCTTCGGATCGTCGTTGCGGCCGAACACGGTCACCGCCACCGAGCAGCAGATGTCCGAGGAGTGGAAGCCAGGGTGAATGGCATCCTCACAGGCCACCACGCCGCCGACCGGGATGGTGCCGAGCGCCGTGCCCGACGGGCAGGCGTCCGGCATGACAGCACCGGCGACGATGGTCGGCACCCGCATCAAGGCGTCCATGTGCTGCGCGACCGCCGCGACATTGGCACGCTCGAGCTCGTTCTCCGCCTCGATCAGCATCGAAAACGGCACGCCATTGGTGCGCATCAACGTCTCCGCCGGCTGCAAGGCCTGCAGCGCGATGAAGATCGCGTCGTCGTCAGCGCCATCGGCCCGCATCGCGTTGGCCGTCGCCAGCCCGTCCTTGAACCAGCGGCCAGGCTTGAAGCCCCAGGCGATCAGCGTGTTTCCGTCGATCATGGCGGGTCTCGTGTTCAGTCTGATTCATTTGTAGCCGTGGGCCACGCTCGCGTTCATTGCCGCAGCCCTCGCCTCCCTCTCCGCCGTCATTCCGGGGCGCGCGCAGCGCGAGCCCGGAATCCATAGCCACAGGCCAGGGTGTGTCGCGCGATGCGTGTGGCGCTTGTCTTCGATCCACTTCCGCTCGTGGTTATGGATTCCGGGCTCAGCCGCGACGCGGCTGCCCCGGAATGACGAGGAGAGAGCTCGCCCCTCATGTCATGCGCCGATACATCACGTCCGTTCGGAGCACGTATTTGCGGCCCCGTATCACCCGATCGCCGCGATGCATGATCGGGTGATGGAACAGCAGCGCCATGCCCTGCTCCGGCTTGATGCGCAGCGGCCCCTCCGGCATCAGGCCGGTGTCGTCACAGAACGACGTCGCGCCGCCTTCGAAATCATCGTTAAGATAGATCAGGAAGGTGAAATAGCTGCGCTCGCCGTTGTCGCGCGCGAAATGACCGTCGCGATGCCAGTCGAACTTCTGGCCGACATCGTAGCGATAGATCCGCAGCCGCTCGTTCAGCCCGACCGGTTGCCAGCGATGCTGGAACGTCGGCGCGAGGTGGCGGCTGAGCCGTTGATAAAGCGCCTGCGCGCGATCGCGATCGTCGACCATGACCCGCTCGTTGTCGCGCACGTCCTTGGCCATGATCATGCCCAGCGACGTCGAGATCGGCGCGTCCGTGAAACCGAGGGCCTCGCCCCAGTTCACATAGGCATCGCACTCCTCGGCCGAGAGGAAATTCGCGATCGTCTCGATGTAGTCGGCGCGCCAGGTCAGTTCGGTCATGATCAGATCCTCCGGAAGGTGACGGGCCGCTCGTGAGCGGCCCGTGATGTTTCGATGCGGTTTCAACCGAGCACTCGCTCAATCCTTGAACGGATCGAACTCGCCCTCGCCGGCCATCGCCACGGCGAACGGCCGCAAGGTGTGCACGACCTTCACCGAGCCTGCGTGCTCGGCGAGCACCTCGGGCAGACGGCGATAGGCCATCGGGCTTTCGTCGAGGTCGGCACCGACCAGGGTGACGCCGCGGCCCTGCAGCCATTCGTCCATCTCGGCGCGCGTGAAGCGGCGCTTCGCCTCCCTGCGGCCGAACAGGCGGCCGGCACCGTGCACGGTGGAGTACAGCGAGGCCTTCGCCTCCTCCGACTCCAGGCCCTCGATGATGACGGCGTCGTCGCCCATCGAGCCGCCGACGAAGCCGCGCTGGCCCGGAAAGGCCGGCGTGGCGCCCTTGCGCACCACCCACAGATCGCGCCCGTCGTGCGTCTCACGCCAGGCGTAGTTGTGGTGGTTGTGCACGCTGTCGGTGACGCTGCCGCCGATGATCTGGCGCACGCGCTCCACCACCCACTCGCGTCCCGCATAGGCGTAGCGCCCGGCGAGCTGCATCGCGGCGATGTAGCGCTGCCCGACCTCCGAGTCCTCGTCGACCACGGCGGGCGGCACGTTCATGCCGTCCTTGCCGCCGGCGGCCTTGAGGTAGCGCGTCGCCGAGGTGTGGCCGAGACCACGGCTGCCGAAATGCACGCCGATCCAGACGAAGCCTGTCTCGTCGCGCATCAGATCGACATAGTGGTTGCCCGATCCGACCGTGCCGAGCTGTCCGACCGCCTTCTGCCGGTACGCATCCATGTCGGACGCGCGCCAAGCATCGGCATCATCGAACAACTCATGCTCGACGCGCTCGGCGTTCTTGCGGCCGACGCCGAACGAGATCACCTTGGCGACGTCCTTGATGATCGTGCCGACCTTGTCCTCGATCGCGCTGAAGGGCGTGTCGAGCCGCACCGCCATGTTGCCGCAGCCGATGTCGAAGCCGACGCCGGAGATGCTGATCTGCTTCTCATAGGCGATCACGCCGCCGACCGGCTGCGCATAGCCGAGATGGCCGTCGGCGCAGATCACGCCGGCCACGGCGTTGCCCACGGCCATGCAGTTCTTCATCTGCGCGATGGTCGCGTCCTCGTGCTGGCCGAACACCTTCAGCGGGCTGTTCTGATACTGCGCCGCCTGCGGCCGGCTCGCCACGGTGTCCGCCAGCGCGTCGACCTCGCGCGCGAGCTGCTCCTTGCGCGCAGCATCGCGGAAGGTGCACCACAACGGCATCGCGCGCTGCCCGGGCCGCTCGACCCGCGCATCCGGATCGAGCCCGGCCTCGACCGCCAGCTGTCGCGCGCGCTCCTGATAGGGATCGGCTCTCATGTGATCCTCCTCTCTCGTCTTCGAATGCGGACCCACGAGCACCAACGCGGCGCCCGTGTGGCAGACCTGCATGGCGTGATGCCGCGCATATCAGTTGATGCAAACAGAGAGATGGATCTGATGGGGCGTCCCCGAGGGGACCTGAGCCGGACGGATCGTCTCTCTGGCCTTCAAGGCAGAGGATCGATCCGCTGCCTCGCTATGCTGCGAGCTGATTGTGACGGGATAGCGCGCTTGCCGCGGAGACCACCGGCACGCACAGGACGCGACCACGACGCCGCAGCAGCGGCAGCGCGATCTCCTCTCTCTGACGTGTGTTCGAAATCGACATGGGTCTCTCGCGGGCGGAATGCCGCCGAATGAGTTGGCGCGTGCTCTTACAGGAATTTTCGAGTTTGTAAAGTAACGACGCACACCGTCCCGCCGAAGTTCGGCACGATGTGGCGGGAAAGGAGCACTCCACTCATGGTCGTGGTTATGGATTCCGGGCTCAGCCGCTAATGCGGCTGCCCCGGAATGACGGGTGGAGAGAGCGAAGACCCTCTCCACCCGTCATTCCGGGGCTCGCGCAGCGAGAGCCCGGAATCCATACGCATTATGACAGTTTGACGCGAGCGATCAGCGACATAAGCCTGGATACAGATCATCCCAATTCGGGTTCTGCTCCTCGATCAACCGGATCTTCCAATCGCGTCGCCACTTCTTCAATTCCTTCTCGCGCGTGATCGCGGTGATCGCATCGTCGTAGATTTCGAACCAGACAAGCTTTCCGACGTCGTAGCGGGACGTGAAGCTCGGAACGGCCTTGGACCTGTGCTCATAGACACGGCGGACGAGATCATTTGTCACGCCAAGATACAGCGTGCCGTGCTTCTTGCTTGCTAGCAGATAGACATAGTACGCCATCGGACAGCCGTGGTTATGGATTCCGGGCTCATCCGCTTCGCGGCTGCCCCGGAATGACGAGGAGAGAGATTCCGCACTCTCTCCCCTCGTTATTCCGGGGCTCGCGCAGCGAGAGCCCGGAATCCAAACTCCCGAAACTCAGTTGGGATTTCAACTCTGTCTCATATCCTCCCAAATAGTCGAAAGGCCGCCCGTAGGCGGCCTTTCTCATCAGTCTATCGGCGATGCTGCAGCTCACGCCGCATCCGGCGTCTTCAGCCGGACCAGCTTTGTCAGCAGCGCATCGAGGCCTGCGCCGTCGCCGGCATGCAGGTCGATGCGGCCGACCTTCTCGACCAGGCGCTCCAGCGACTCCAGCTCCTTGAGCCGCAACAGCAGCGGGTTCTCCTCCATCAGCTTGGCGGTGTTCAGAAGCGAGCGCGTCGCCGCGGTCTCCTCCTGCCGGCGGATCAGGTTGGCCTTCGCCACCCGCTCCGCCTCCACCACCTTGTTGACGAGCTCGCGGATCTCGCCGGGCAGGATCACGTCCTTCACGCCGAGCTCCGTCACCTCCACGCCCGAACCGTCGAGCCGCGCGCGCACGTAGTCGCGCAGCTCGGCATCGAGCGAGGCCTTCGCCGCCAGCACCTCGTCGAGCGTGCGCGACGCCACCGCTTCCCGGATCGCGAACTGCACCAGCCGGTACAGCCACGCATCCACGTCAGGAGTGGTCGCCACCGCCGCCTCCGGATCGACGATCCGGCGGAACGCCGTCAAGGTCACCCGCAGCGCGATGCGATCCTTGGTCAGCATCTCCTGCGCGGTGATCTCCAGCGCGGTCGGCCTGAGATCCAGGCGCTTGACCTCGATCTTGCGGCCGACCGCCCAGAAGGCGTGCCGGCCCGGCGCGAGCCGCTCGGACAGCTTGCCGTCGACGTGCAGCAGACCGGCCTCGTGGTTCTCGACCACGACCTCGGTCACGATGCCCGGGCGGTTGCGCTCGATCATCGCCAGATGCCGCGCGCTCACGCGCACGTCGCTGGTGATGTCGATCCGCTCGACCTCGACCTGCGTCGCCACCTTCCAGTAGACGCGGGTCTGCCAGGGCGTCAGCAGGTGCGTGGGCCGGCCGTCGAGGCTGACGATCGCGATCTCATCCGCGCCCGTCTCCACTGCCGCGAACAGCTCCCCAGCGAGATCGGGCCGCGCCGCCTTCAGCACCGCGTAACGATCCGCCGGGTACTCGGCCTTGACCACGTCGAACAACTGCAACTTCAGCCGGTGCATCGGATCGAGCAGCGCATGGCGGCCGGGACCGAGCACGCGCACGAGCTGACCGTCACGCCAGACCAGCGCCCGCTCGCCATCCGCCACCGTCTGCGTCTTCATCATCACATGCCAGCTCATGGCACTCTCCTGTCACGCAAGGTCCGGCCGGATGCCGGGCCCTGCTCTGTTGGCTGCAGGCCTGCGCCCGCAGCAGTTTGAAATTCAAAGGACGTGAGGACCGGACGGCGCTTCCTGCCTGAACCGAGCGGGCCGCGGCTTGAGCGTCGCATGCGCACGGGCGCCTGCGCATCTCACGGCCGCCGAAGCGGACGTGGCGATGCGCAAGCTGTCCCGGCGATACGCGACGCGGTATCCACCGCGACACAGAGCCGGTTCTGCAGTGTCCTGATCAGGTCGCAATGTCCGAGGCATTGCCTCGGAGCAAAACGGCCGGACCGCGACTGAAGCGCGCGTCCGGTCCTCGTCGTCAGAAGAGGCGCCTAGCTTTCAAGCTATTCCGGAGCGCTGGAGCGGGAGTCGAACCCGCGACCCGATGATTCACAGTCATCTGCTCTACCCACTGAGCTATCCTTTTGCAGCAGGGCCGGCCCAAAGGGAACGGCGACCTGCAACTGCATCCTCTCTTCAGCGGAATACGCCACCGGAGACCAGCGCGCACCGGTCGGGATCTCAACGAGCCCGAACCCATGGCCGAAGCGAAGGACGCTGCACATAGATCAACTAATTTTATTATTCAAGTGCTAATTAGTAACTACATCTGAAATTCTAACTCGTTCGCTGGTCACAGACGCAAATACATCCTCGCAGTCATTCCGGGGCGCGCGTAGCGCGAGCCCGGAATCCATAACCACGAGCGGAAGTTTGTCGAATACAGGCGCCACTCGCATCTCGTGCCA
Source organism: Bradyrhizobium sp. HKCCYLS2038 (assembly GCF_051167655.1). Taxonomy (NCBI): domain Bacteria; kingdom Pseudomonadati; phylum Pseudomonadota; class Alphaproteobacteria; order Hyphomicrobiales; family Nitrobacteraceae; genus Bradyrhizobium; species Bradyrhizobium sp. HKCCYLS2038. Next base: position 641,021 of record NZ_JBNPTM010000002.1, read on the forward strand.
CATGAAAGGCTGTGGCTATGGATTCCGGGCTCGCGCTGCGCGCGCCCCGGAATGACGATGAGACCGCTGCAACATCGCATGCCGATCAACAAGCTGTCCGCCGAAGCACGAGGCAAGTGGTAGCCCGGATGAGCGAAGCGACTTCCGGGTTCACACACAGCTCACGAGAATCTGGATATCGCCCACGCCGCCGCCTATTTGGCGGCGACGTGGGCTCATCCGGCCTACATACGCGAGCAAGGAGGCAATCACCGCTCCAGCTCCACGTCCCAGTAGAGATAGTCCTGCCACGTCACGTGCAGGAAACGCGGCGGAAACAGGCGCTGTGCAGCCATCAGCTCGTGCCGCGTCGGCTCGAACGGCGGCCGCCGCGGCTTCACGTAACGCCGGTCCTTGCGCGCATTGCAGGGACTGCAGGCGGCGACGATGTTGGTCCACGACGTGTCGCCGCCATCGGCGCGCGGCACGACGTGGTCGAACGTCAGCTCGCCGTGGAGATGGCGCACTCCGCAGTACTGACATTCGAACCGATCGCGCAGGAAGACGTTGAAGCGCGTGAACGGCACGCGCATCGCCGGCCTGACGTAGTCGCGCAACGCGATCACCGAGGGCAACCGCATCGTGACGCTCGGGCTCCGCACGACGCGGTCGTACTCCGCGACGACCACGTGAGAGCCGCTGACGATCGCCCTGATCGCGTCCTCCCAAGAGACCACCGACAACGGGAAGTAGCTCAACGGCTGGAAGTCGGCGTTGAGCACGAGCGCGGGGTGTGTTGCTGACATCGCGGACCTCCTTTCCTTTTCCCTGGCAGGCTCATCGATGGCGATGCGCCTGAATACAGCTGCCTTCGTCCGGAGCGCGCTCCGGACGAACACCGTTGATGTAGTCGAGATAGATCTGGCGGGCCGCTGCCTCGCTGACGCCGCGGCACGCCATCACGATGCGCACGAAAGCGATCGCCACCGGCGAGGACAGGGCTCGCGCATGCTCGCAAATGTCGGGATCTTGGCTCGTCATGCGGGTCATCGGACCCTCCGCTCGAAATGCGGAGGGTGAGATCCCGCCGCCGGTTACGCTTCTGCTTGAATTGGGCGTCCCGATTTGCTCAGGGACAGCACGAGATAGCTTGGACCTTGACAGGCGACGCCCATGCCGAACCGATCGCGCGACCAGGTAAACGGTCGTTCGTTGGTGGCGACGTTCGCGAGATGTGAGCGTAGGCTCAACACGGTCGTGATCCTCAAGGGAGCGCCAGAATGCGGCGGTCCGATTTCGATGGGGCAGAGCTATGCGCAGAATTTTCCGAAGCCGTCAAGGCCGGAGCGTGAGGCGCGCTCGCGGCTCGCCCGCGCACCGCGACGAATTTGCAACAATCAGACTGCCCGTCGGGCAAATCAGCTGCGCAGTCTTGCTGATCAGGCAGCCGATCAGCGCCCATCGCGGGCCGCGAAACGGATGCGCGGAGAAACTCATTTGTTGAAGACGTTCAATGAGATCAGCCGCGCCAGCCGATCGGCCCGCGATTTTTCTGTTTTCAAAAATCAGAAATCATGCATCATGCCCGCGTCCCGTCCTCATGAGAGGGACGCCTCGCGATCGTCACGAACGTGGAGGGCGGGATGCGGTGGGCGCGTCGGTCGCAGCGTGATCTGATCATGCGGACGAACGATCCGGCGCGCACGGCGAAGTCGTGATGTCCTGACACCCCGACGCTGGTGTCAAGGTTGTGGAGCCCGACGTGCTCCGACCGATGGTGGCCAGACAGCCGGCGCACCAGGGAGACCACGTATAAGCCGTAAGGCCATCGCGCGGGGAATGCCGGATGATGCGGCTGAACCTGTGGTGACTGCCGCCTGCTTTCTTTTCTGCAGGCGGGCCATGGGTGAGGCCCTCACCCGGCATTCCCCGCGCCCTCTCACGATTTTCGAGGGCGATGTCGACACCAACACTCGGGCATCATCCGCCGCGAGAACGCGATGCCGTGCGTGCATCAAGCAGGATACGTAGGGTGGGCAAAGCGGCCGCCGAAGGCGGCAGCGTGCCCACCGGCAAGCAGCGTGTTGTTTCGAGAGATGGTGGGCACGGCGCCAACTAAGTGTTTTCGTGGAGCGAGAGCGGTGCCGCGCCTTTGCCCACCCTACGGGACCTGGGATCACGAGGCCCCCCAGCCCGCGTCACTCGATGCGGGCGAGCACGGCGAGCTTGCGGATGCCCTTGGTCTTGTAGGCATCGAGGAACGCGGAGTAGTCGCGGAACGACACGCAGCCGTTGGAGTCGCCGTTCGGGCCGAGCATGAAGGTGTGCGCCAGCAGGCCGTTGCGGCCGTGGATGGCATCCTCGCCGCCGATCGGATTGAGCCGCAGCGCCGGCACGCCGTGGAACAGCGCCTCGCGCGGCTTCAACTCGTAGATATGCGGCGGGGTGACACCGCGCATCTTGATCTTTTCCGAGCTCGGCTTGTCGAGGTTGTCGCCGAGGCCGGAATGCGCCTCGAGCTTGGTGCCGTCGGGCAGATACACGGCCTTGGCCGAGATGTCGTAGACCGCGGTGCTCAGGTCGTAAGGCGGCCGGCCGCCTCGGGTCGGATCCTTGGCGATGCTGGCGGTGATGTTGGCGTCAGCCGAGGCGTAGGCCAAGAGCCCGCCATCCTGGTTCTCCGGCTTGCCCCAGAGCTTTTCCTGGATCGAATGCCGTTCGCCGGCGATCGACAGCACCGCCGCCTTGGCGCGCTCGGTCATGGCGCGCAGCGAGAACCCGTTGCCCTTGGCGCCGTTGCCCTCGGCGGCCTGCGCCGGAGCGTCGGCCTGCGGCTTCGCCGGCTGCTTCGGATTGGTGTTGGCGAGCGCCAGCTGCATCGGCGGCCGGGCGTCCTTCTTCGGGGCTTCCGCGACCTTGGCAGCCTCGGCCGGCTTGGCGTCGGCGGGCTTGGTCTCGAGCAGCTTGGGCGCAGCGTCGGCGAGCCTGGGCAGCGGCGGCGCACCGGCGGCGGCGTTGGAGGCGATGCCCTGCGGCACGGCCGCGCCGAAGCGGTCGTTGAACATCTGCGGCGTAATGGCGGCGACGGTGGTCGTCGCCGGTGTTTCCGGGAAGGCCGAGAACGCATCGCCCACGGCATCAGCCGCGCTACGCGCCACGATCCGCGGCAGTGCCGGGCGCACCACGGGCTCGTCCTGCTCGATGCTGCCCAACGTCGGATAGGCGTCGGCCGCGATGATCTTGGTATAGACCAAGACGGCGCAGCCTCCGATCAGGCACGCGACAGCCGCGCCACCAATCAATTTGTGAGAGAACGCGATCAGGGAGGATTTCCTGCGGTTTCGTGCAGCCAACGCAGTTCGACTTTTACTCATTCACTCACGCCCGAACGAATACTCGAAAACTCTCACGCGATGCGTCACGGACACCCGCTTTGCATCTCGCAGAAGCACCGAGCTTCATTAAGGCGACTTTTAGTTAAATGCTGATTAAGTTTTGACGGATTAAGGGCGGGTTAACCATGAACGTCTGTTTTGCCGGCAAAGAGGGCGGAAACAGGGCAAAATTGCAGATCGAAGCAATAATGCCGCACCGGGAGATTCCGGGGCGACAGCATTCGACCTTCCGTCAAATCCGTAAAACATCGCAGATCGCGTTAACGATTGAGCTGCGACGGACCGGCGCAGTCGATGATCTCTCGTTGCGAAGCATTGGCAAGGTAAAATACGCAGTCTTCATTGATCAACGGGCCCTGCTCCCGCGCCGACCCGAGGATCTTTGCCATGCCGGTGCAAGTATTGGTCACGTAAAGGGGTGCGTGGGTCACCCCTCTCAACCGGACCGATCGGGCCAGGGGCGGTCGAGGCCCGGCAGACGCCGGCTGCGCTTGCGCAGCACCCGTAGCATTCCGGAGTCTGCGGCGCTCAGCCATGGGCGGCGGTATGGTAGCGAGCGATTCCCTGCATCACCGTGTCGGCACATCGTACCGCGTCCGCTCCTGCCGAAACGACACGAGAAGGACCTCCATGCAGATCCCCGACCGGAAGCTGGCCTTCGTTCTGGCCTCGAGCAATCACGGCACCATGATCGTCAACCGTCTCGACTATCGCATGGTCGACGCCACCCGCGGCTACGGCGTGGGCTATCAGATCCTCGAGAGCGGCGCCTTCGACCCCTCGGAGGTGCAGCTCGCCGTTCGCCTGCTCCTGGTGCGTCGCCGGCATCATGGCGACGGCGCGGTCGCGATCGACTGTGGCGCCAATATCGGCGTGCATACGATCGAATGGGCCAAGGCGATGACCGGCTGGGGCTCGGTGCTCTCGGTCGAGGCGCAGGAGCGGATCTACTACGCGCTCGCCGGCAACATCGCGATCAACAACTGCTTCAACGCGATCGCCATCCATGCCGCGGTCTCATCGGAGCGCGGCGTGCTGAACATCCCGAGCCCGAACTATCTGACGCCGTCGAGCTTCGGCAGCCTCGAGCTGCGCCAGCGCCCCAATACCGAGTTCATCGGGCAGGCCATCGACTACGCCAACGACACCGTCGAGGTGCGCAAGCTGCCGCTGGACGACTTCAACCTGCCGCGCTGCGACCTGATCAAGCTCGACGTCGAAGGCATGGAGATCGAGGCGCTCGAGGGCGCCGCGTCGACGATCGAGCGCTGCACGCCGATCATGCTGATCGAAAAGATCAAGACCGATGCCGACCAGCTGCGGCAATGGCTCGAGCGCCGCGGCTACAAGACCGTCGACGCGGGCATCAACATGGTTGCGATCCACAGCCGCGACAAGTCGATGGGGGACATCATTCCGCAGCAGGCCTGATGCGGCCGTCAGCGCTGCAGCTCCGGCGGCGGGGTGCGATCGATGACCTCGCCCTTGGGCTCCCTGAGCGCGTAGAAGGCGTAGGTCTCGATGGTCAGGGGACCGCGCATCCGCGACGCCTCGCCCACCATCTCGGCGCGGGCGAACGCGTTGGTGGTGTAGAACCGCGTTCCGATCTGCGCCTCGTCGACGAGCAGCTGCGTTCCCGCGAGCTTGGCCGGATCAGGCTCGGGAAAGTTCACCCAGCGGATGCGCTGGATCGGCTGCAGCACGCAGGTGTCCCGCGGCAGATAGAACGACAGCCACGCGGTGGTGCCGTAATCCATGGCGAGCACGCAGTTGGCCCCGGCGCGCACCCGGGCCGCTTCGATCTCTGCGGCGAGCGGCCGCCAGCCGACGCCGACGCTGCGCACGGTAGCGTCGCGCCTGTAGCCGGAGAGCAGCCCGGTATTGGCCTGCACGATCAGCGCAACGAACATCACGACGCCGGCTGGCAGCGCCCAGCGCAGGCAGAAGGCCGCCGTGCGCTGCTCGCGCGGCTTCCATGCGACGAGATGGGCGGCCGCCGCCGCGGCGACGACGAAGGCCGGATAGATCGGCGCGAACCAGTTGGCCTCGACCCGGGCATGCAGGCCGTGCCAGACAAAATAGACGACGATGACCCAGACCATAACCTCGACCAGCAGCCGCGCCGCCGCCTCGCCCGCCCTGCGCCGCGCCAGGGCGTAGAGGCCCATGAGGCCGAGGATGAAGACCAGCGGGGTCGCAAACGCGAACTGGGTCGGGATGATCTCGGCGATGTAGACGGGCCTGATGTCCTCGACCCTGGCGCGGCCGAGCTGCTTGATGAACGACACCCATTGGTGATCGGCATTCCACAAAATGACCGGCGAGAAGATCGCAAACGCCACGGCGCCGCCGAGATACGGCCAAGGCGAGGCCAGCCAATGCCGGAGCTTCGGCACGGCGACGAGCCAGATCAGGATCGCGGCGCCGAAGAACAATGCGGTGTATTTCGACAGCAGCGCCGCGCCGACCGCAGCCCCCACGGCGAGCCACCAAACGCCCCTGCCCGTCTCCAGCACCTTGGCGCAGAACAACAGCACGAAGCTCGATGCGACCAGCAGCGGCGCATCGGGCGTCACGATCAGCGTGCCGACCGCCGCCATCAGGGTGACGTTGAGCAGCAGCGCGGCGGTTGCCGCCACGCGCACGCTGCCGAACAGGATCTGCGCGGTGCGATACACAGCGTAGCTCATGGGAAGGCCAAGCAGGATCGAGGCCAGCCGCACGCCGAGCTCGCTGTCGCCGGCGACCAGCGTGCCCAGGCGGATCACGACCGCAACCATCGGCGGGTGGTCGTAGTAGCCGCCGGCGAGATGCTTCGACCACATCCAGTAATAGGCTTCGTCGAAGGTGATCGGCGTGACCGCGGCCGCGATCAGCCTGAGCACGACGAGGCCCGCGATGATCAGCCAGACGTTGCGCGCCAGGCCCGCGTCGTCGGCAGCTGCCGCAGAGGTCATCGCTTGCGCCAGACGAACAATCCGGAGATCGCGTAATTCCAGACCACGCCCATCAGCGCACCGGCGGCGCCCGCCAGCCACCAGATCGGCTCCTGGTCGTAGACCGAGAAGGCGACGCCGACATTGGCGAGCAGGCCGACCGAGCAGACCAGATAGAACGCGAGCAGGCCGCGCAGGATGGCAAAGCCCTTCAGGCGCTGGTCGCGATAGGTGAGGAAGTTGTTGAGGATGAAGTTCGAGGTCATCGCGACGAAGGCGCCGAGCGCCTGAGCCTCCGCGAACGGCATGTCGAACGCATTGAGACCGAGGAAGAGCGTCGCCAGATGCACGACGAGACCGGTGCCGCCGACCATGGCGAACAGCAGGAAGCGCAGCGACACCACGTCGTTGGTCATCTTGGCCAGCACGAGGCCGAGGAAGTCGAGCGCGACCATCGAGTCGAGCTTGCTCTCGCCATGCAGCCGCGAGCCGAACGTATAGGGCACCTCGACGGTCTTCAGCCCGCCCTCGGCGCTGGCGACGATGTCGAGCAGGATCTTGAAGCCCTGCGTGGAGAGCTTCGGCGCGATCTGCTCGAAGCGATCGCGGCGGATCATGAAGAAGCCGCTCATGGGGTCGTTGACCTCGACCTTGAGCGCGCGGCGCGCGATCTCGGTGGCGAAGGCGCTGGCGCCGGCTCGCTTGCTGTCGAAGCTCGCGGCGCTGCCGCCCTCGATGTAACGGCTGCCGACCACGAGCTCGGCGGCGCCGCTCTGCAGCAGCGCCAGCATCTTCGGCAGCTGGGTCTCATCATGTTGCAGATCGGCGTCGATCACGGCGGCATACGGCGCACTGGCCGCCAGGATGCCCTCGATGCAGGCGCCGGACAGGCCGCGGCGGCCGATGCGGCGGATGCCGCGCACCCGGTTGTCATTGCGCGACAATTCGCGCACCACCTGCCAGGTGCCGTCGGGCGAGTTGTCGTCGACGAACACCACCTCCCACGGCACGTCCTTGAACGTCGCCTCCAGCCGCCGGTACAGCGTGGTGACATTGTCGCGCTCGTTGAAGGTCGGCACGACCACCGAAACAACCGGAATGTCAGAGGTTTGCAGCGGCACGGGCGGGGCCGATCGGATGGCATCGTTCATGGTGCGGATGCGTATATCCGCCGCACCCGGCACTGCCAAGCGCAACGGCCCCCGGACAGCGGCAAAAAGCCTGGTGTGGTGCCGCCGGGCATCGCACAGCCCAAAAATGCCAACGACCACAAACAAAGGGCGCGCGTACATCCGGCGCAACCGCTCTGCCGTGGTCGTCTCGGTGCCGGAGCCGATGAAGCTCGACGTCACCGTCCCTACCCAGATGGGGTGCCCCAGCCGGAATTCAAGGCTCCCCGTGTTGGGATAGTTTCTTGGGCTAGTTCGGAACCTCACGGACCACCGGTCCCCGCACCGCCGGTGCGACCGGAACGGTCTGCACGGGGGTCTGCGGCACTTCGACCTTGGCCGGCTGCCTATGGCCGGCCATCGGCCCGACCGGAACGAAATAGAACGCCGACGCAAGCACGGCCGCCGCAACGATTGCGCCCAGCAGGCCGCCGACAGATTCCGCTCTCATTGCCATGTCTCCCCTTCCCGGCCCGCGTCCTGAATACACGACGCCCGGGACGGCTGGAAGAGCGGCAGCGCAACACCGTGGCAACTGGCCAGGACTGCCGCATTTGACTACTGTCCTCGCTCCAATACCTCTCGTCAGCAACGGAACTTCCGGTGAGCAAAGCGCCTGCACGTGCCTCGCAATCCAAGAGCCAGATCTATATCGGCATCGGCGGCTGGACCTTCGCGCCGTGGCGCGGGGTATTCTATCCGGACAAGCTGCCGCAATCGAAGGAGCTCGAATACGCCGCCTCCAAGCTGACCTCGATCGAGATCAACGGTACCTATTACGGCTCGCAGAAGCCGGAGAGTTTTCGCAAATGGGCCCGCGAGGTGCCCGACGGCTTCATCTTTTCGCTGAAGGGCCCGCGCTTCGCGACCAATCGCCGCGTGCTCGCCGAGGCCGGCGATTCCGTGAAGCGCTTCTATGACACCGGCGTGCTCGAACTCGGCGACCGGCTCGGCCCGGTGCTGTGGCAGTTCGCGCCGACCAAGAAGTTCGACGAGGCCGATTTCGGCAAGTTCCTGGAGCTGCTGCCGCGCGAGCTCGACGGCCGCAAGCTGCGTCACGTCGTCGAGGTCCGGCACGACAGTTTCTGCGTGCCCGGCTTCGTCAAGCTGCTGCGCGAGTTCGCGACGCCGGTGGTGTACGCCGAGCATGGCAAATATCCGGCGATCGCCGACGTCGCTGGCGACTTCGTCTATGCGCGATTGCAGAAGGGCAACGACGAGCTCAAGACCTGCTATCCGCCAAAACAGCTCGACGCCTGGGCCAAGCGGCTGCAGCTGTGGGCCGCCGGCGGTGAACCGGATGATCTGCCACGGGTTGATGAGACATCCGCAAAGAAGACGCCGCGTGACGTGTTCGCCTACGTCATCCACGAGGGCAAGGTGCGCGCGCCGGCCGGCGCCATGGAATTGATCGAACGGGTCAGCTGAGGTGCGTCATGATGGCCAAAACCAAGAGCACGACGCTGTTCACCATCGGCTATGAGCACACGCCGGCCAAGGCCGTGCTCGACGAGCTGCAATCGGCCGGTGTCAAGCTGCTGGTCGATGTCCGCGCGGTGGCGGCGTCGCGCCGGCCGGGCTTTTCGAAGAGCCAGCTTGCCGCGGGGCTCGACGAGCGCGGCATCGGCTATGTCCACCTGCGCGGCCTCGGCACGCCGAAGGAAGGCCGCGAGGCGGCCCGCAGAGGCCACTACGATACGCTGCACAAGATCTACAGCGCGCATCTGAAGACGCCGCAGGCCAAGGAGCAGATGGACGAGCTGGCGTCACTGGTGAAGAGCGCCGGCCCGGTGTGCCTGCTCTGCTACGAGCGCGACCACGCCCATTGTCACCGGCAATGGATCGCCGAGATCATCGAGAAGCGCGACCAGGTCCGTGTCGAGAACCTGGTCGCGCCTCAAGTCTGAGGCGTCACTCCGCGGCGCAGGTGAACGACGAGGCCTGCTCGACGTCGCCGCTGACGTATTTGGCGAATTTGGGCCACGGGCACAGCGGCCGGGTGCGCTGCGGAGTCCAGTTCGCGGGCACTTCCTTGTTGGCAGCATTTACCGAGGCCGTGATCGCCTCCGGCGCCTTGCCCTTCTCGACCCAGTCCATCAGCGCGCCCAGCGCATCGAACTTCTCCAGCGTGATGCCGCCGCCGCAATGGGTCTCGCCGGGCAACGCAAACAGGCGCGCGAAGCCATCAGCTTTGCCCTGCACATTGGCGTTGAGCTTCTCGTACCAGTCGATCGTGTCGTTCACCGAGAACACCGGATCGGCCTGACCGTGATAGATCAGCATCTTGCGGGAGCCGTTCTGGAACGCCGGCAAGGTCGGGTTGTCGACCGCAGGCGGGGCCATGAAATCCATCGCCGACTCCGTGAACGTGCCGTCCTTGGCGTAGATCTTCGGCGCATCCTTGTCGAAGTCGAAGGCCTTAAGCTTCTCGACCAGCTTGTCGGGCGAGCCTTCGACTTCCACCGGCGGGGTGGAGAAGATGTAGTTCAGCGAGGCGCCGCCCATGGTGGCGATGATCGGAAGGTTGTTCCAGGGCGCCACCGGGCTCTCGACCTTCCAGGCCCGCCAATTGCCGGTGCCGACGCCGCCATCGGCGGGCCAATCGGAATACAGCGGCTCGCCCTTCGAATTGCGGGGCCCGGCGAAGATCGTCTTCAGCGCATCGACCTTGGCAGCCGGCAGGCACGCGTCGGTCGCGCCCGCCGCGCAGCGCAGGCTGTCGAAGCTGAACGCCTTCTGGCAGGCCTTGAGGTTCGCCGTCAGCCCGTCCTTGGCGCCGTCGAGGCCGTCGCAGACCTCGATGATCTTGGACGAGATCAGCTTGGCGTCCTCGCGCGTGATCGATTTGCGGATGTCGGCATCGGCCTTGGTCAGCGCCTGAACGTCCCAGGCGTGCTGGACCGCGGCCCGCGGCAGGTTGAAGCCGGGATTGCCGACCAGGAAGCCGTCATATTGCTCCGGCATGCGCTCGGCAGCGACCATGGTATGGCGGCCGCCATTCGAACAGCCGGCAATATAGGAGTAGTCCGGCTTCTTGCCGTAGTGCGCCGAGATGATCGCCTTGGCGATCGGCGACAGCGTGACGTCGGCCGCGTAGCCGTAGTCACGGCGCGCCTGCGGATCCATGCCGAAGGCGGAGCCTGCCGCAAGACCGCGCGGCTTGTTGGCAGGGTCATTGCCGGAGTGGCCACTATCCGACGACAGCACGGCAAAGCCGCGGGCGAGCGGCGTCACGCCGCCGCTGACGAGGCCATCGGCCTTGTCGCCGAGCGCCGGTACCACCACGCCGTCATTGCCGCCATTGACCTGGTGCAGGAAACGACCGTTCCAGGTCTCCGGCAAGCGGATCTCGAACTGGATGGCGTAGGCGTGGCCGTCGGCACCGGTGCGCTCGTTGACCTTGCCCGAGAGGATGCAGTGTCGCGGCAGCCCGTCGGCGGCCTCCTGCAGCTTGGATCCGGTCAGGACGAGCCCCGGCACCTTCAGCGCCTCGGCGGTCACCTGGCTGCAGCTCGCCTCCTCGGCTTGCGCGGAGCCGGCGGTGACTGCGCAGACGAGGCTCAGTCCAGCCACCAACGAGGTCCTGGTTCGGATCATGCATTTCCCCCTGAATTGCTGTTCGTTGGCGCGCAGTTAAACGCGGCTCTCGCCCAATGTAAATCGCCCAGGTCGATCGCCTCCCGCCATCCTGAACGAACGGTCTACTGCAATTGCCAGACCTCGAACGGCCGGTCGTATCCGCGCACCGACACTTCGCCGTGGAAAACGGCATCGCGGGCCCCGTCCCCCACGGCGTGGCGCACCTCGCTCGATATCAGAAGTTGCGAGTCGAACTCCTTGTTGAGCGCCTCGAGCCGCGAGGCGAAGTTCACGGTGTCGCCGATGACGGTGTATTCCTTGCGCCGCGGCGAGCCGATGCTGCCGGCGACGACCTCCCCGAGATGCAGACCGATCCCGAGCCGGAGCGGCCAGGACGACGCCGCATTGACGCGCTCCATGGCGGCCACCATCTCGCGCGCCGCAGCCACCGCATGCACGGCCGCGTCGCGAGACTCGAACGGGGCGCCGAACAGCGCCAGGAAGCCGTCGCCGAGAAACTTGTTCACGATGCCGCCGTGACGCTCGAGAATCTCGACCAGCACGGCGAACGCACCGTCGAGACGATCGACGATCTCCTGCGGCGCCTTGGAGCGCGAGGCAGCGGTGAAGCCGCGGAAATCGACGAACATCACCGCGACCTCGCGGATGTCGCGTGGCTCTGCGCTCCCTTCCTTCATCAGCCGTTCGACCACCTGCGGCGAGACGTGTTGGCCGAACAGATCGGTCACGCGATCGCGCGCGGACGCGGCCTCGATGCTCGCAGCGAACTGGCGCCGCAGCTGCACGCTGACGGCGCCGGCCAGGATCCCGCACAGCAGGATGATGAAGCTGCGCTCGCCGTGATAATAGATCTCCGGATTCTGGCTCACGTCGACAGACGGCCTGTCCATCAGGGCCACAATCAGCAATTCTGCTGCGGCGACCAAACCGGTGAAGCTGGACAACCAGAAGTCCAGACGCAAGGTCGACAGGATGATGAAGATGAAATAGACCAGCGGCGCGCCGAAGCCGAGGGCCCGGTCGCGGCCGATGCCCTCGATCTGCAATATGAGCACGAGGGTAGGCATCGACGTCTCGATCACCGCGCTGACGTAGCGCAGGAACGTGGGAGGATCACCGCCGAGGCGGATGTTGGCCTTGATTCTGGACAGGACCAGAAGCTCGAAAGCAACGAAGCAGCCGATGATCACGTAGACGTTGAGGACCCCGACCCGGCTAGGCCAGATCCATTCCAAGATCCTCGGTTCGATGATCTCGACCAACGCCGAGGTGACGAGGAACAACCCCGCCGTCGCGATCAACGCCTTGACCCGCAGCAGCTCGGTGTTCAACGTCTGGCGCATCAGCGCTTTGTTGAACTCCGACGCCGCCGCCGCGCCGTTCCCCTTGCCAGCCCCCGCGAACTGCATCTTGCCTCAGCCGATCTGCCACGCCGCCGACATTGTGCCTCAATCGAGGGTGCGGCGGAAGCGCAAGACGGCCACCGTCATGGCGAACAGCATCAGGCCGAACAAAGCCACCGTATCGTACTGCAGGTTCGGCAGCGTCGAACCCTTGAGCATGATGGCGCGGACGATGCGCAGGTAGTGCGTGAGCGGCAGGCACTCGCCGACGATCTGCGCCCATTGCGGCATGCCGAGGAACGGAAACATGAAGCCCGACAGCAGGATGCTCGGCAGGAAGAACATCATGGACAGCTGCATGGCCTGCAGCTGGTTCTGCGCCAGGGTCGAGAACGTGTAGCCGATCGAGAGGTTGGCCGCGATGAACAGGGTCGACAGGACGGCCAGGAGCAACAGGCTCCCCATGATGGGAACGCCGAACAGGAACACGCCGATGCCGATGATGATGGCGGCCTGCAGGAAGCCGACCATCACATAGGGAATGATCTTGCCGAGCATGACCTCGACCGGCTTGATCGGCATCGACAGCAGGCTCTCCATGGTGCCGCGCTCGATCTCCCGTGTAACCGAGAGCGCCGTGAAGATCAGCATCGTCATGGTTAGGATGGTGCCGACCAGACCGGGCACGATGTTGAGCCGGGACGAGGCGGCCGGATTGTAGCGCGCATGCGCCCTGATCTCGAACGGCGGCGTGGCCGGATCGCCGGTGTAGAGATCGTGCGACAGCGCCGTCTGCACGATCATGCCGAGCGAGGACAGCGCAGAGGACGCCGCGACCGGATCGGTGGCATCGGCCGCCACCAGCAGCGCCGGCCGGTCGCCGCGGCGAACCGCGCGCTCGAAGCCGCGCGGGATCTCGACGCCGAACAGCACCTTGCCGGACAGCAGCAGATCGTCGAATTCGGCGACGTTGTCGACCTCGCGGGTAAAGCGGAAATAGGCGGTGTTCTCCATCGCCTTCAGGATCGAGCGGCCGAGGTCGCTGTCCTCCTGCAGCAGCACCGCCGCTGGCAGATGATGCGGCGTGGTGTTGATGGCATAGCCGAACAGCATCAGCTGCATCACCGGAAGCATCACGATCATCGCGAACGACACCCGGTCGCGGCGGAGCTGGATGAACTCCTTGACCAGCATCGCGTAGGTCCGGCGCCCGAAGCCGAAGCGCGGCTCAGGAGAGATGTGGTGGAGAGCTTCGCTCATTGGAAATTGTCCCGCGAGCGGTTCATCAGGTCGATGAAGACGTCCTCGAGCGAGGGCGCAGCATGCTGCCAGTGAAGGTCAGGCCTGTCGCGCCAGGGCGCAATCGCAGCATCCAGTGCCCTGCCGTCGCGGCCGGAGACGTGCAGGCTGGTACCGAACGGCGCCACCATGTCGACGCCCGGCTTGCCCGTGAGCGACGTCGTGAGCTCGCGCAGGTCGTCACCGCTGACCGTGTAGGTGGTAAGCGCCGATTGCGCGATGACCTCGGAGACGGTGCCGTGCGCCAGCAGATGGCCGTAGGCGATATAGGCGATCTCGTGACAGCGCTCTGCTTCGTCCATGTAGTGGGTCGAGACCAGCACCGTCAGCCCGTCTCTCGCCAGCGCGTGGATCTCGTTCCAGAAGTCGCGCCGCGCTTTCGGATCGACGCCGGCGGTGGGTTCGTCGAGCAGCAGCAGTTGCGGGTTCGGCAAGGTGCAGGCGCCGAGCGCGAGGCGCTGCTTCCAGCCGCCCGACAATTCGCCGGCCAGCTGCCGCTCGCGTCCGGCAAGCCCGAGCCGCTGCACCATGTCGCGCGCGGCGGCTCGCGGATCCGGCATGCCGTAGAGCCGCGCGACGAATTCGAGATTTTCGCGCACCGACAGGTCCTGGTAGAGGCTGAAGCGCTGGGTCATGTAGCCGACCCGGCGCTTGATCTTGTCGGCGTCGCGGCGAATGTCGAAGCCGAGACAGGTGCCCTCGCCGCCGTCGGGCGTCAGCAGGCCGCAAAGCATGCGGATGGTCGTGGTCTTGCCCGAGCCGTTCGGTCCGAGGAAGCCGTAGATCGCGCCACGCCGCACCTGCATCGACAGATCGTGCACGACCTCGCGGCCGCCGAAGGACTTGGACAGTCCCTTGACGTCGATCGCGATCTCGGCTGGCACTGCCGCCGTCATTGCTTGTCCGCCACCGGGGTCTTGGGATTCGGATAGATGCTGACGGGCTGACCGACGCGCAGCGCGTCGGGACGCGAGGGCCGCGCCTGGATCAGATAGACGAGCTTGTTGCGCTCATCGAGGCTGTAGATGACGGGCGGGGTATACTCCGCCGTGGTCGCGAGGAAATAGACCCGCGCGCTGAGATCGGCGGCGCAGTTGTCGCAGGTGACCCTGACCTCGTCTCCGATCGCGAATTTGGGCAGATCCGTCTCGGGCACGTAGAAGCGCAGCTTCATGTTGCCCGGCGGCATGATCGACAGCACCGGCCGCTGCGCCGCGACCATCTCGCCCTCGCGGAAGTAGATCTGCTGGATGGTGCCGGCGACCGGCGCCACGCCCTTGCGGCGCGCGAGGCGGGTCTGCGACGTCACGACATGGGCCTCGGCGATGCGCAGCGCCGACACCGCCGAATCGAGCGTTGCCTGCGTCCCTGCCCCGGTCTTGCTCAGTGCCGCCGCACGATCATAGGTCTGCTGCGCATTGGCGAGCGTCGCCTTGGTCTGGTTGAGATCGGCCTGTTGCAGATCATCGTCGACGGCGTAGAGGGGATCACCAACCTTGATCTCTTCGCCCTCATGCACGTTCAGCTTGGTGACGCGTCCCGCCTCGTCGGGACTGACGAAGATCATGTCGGCCTCGACCCAGCCCTGATAGCCGGGATCGCGGGTGTCCTTGCAGCCGTCGAAGGTGAAGGCCGTGACCAGCACGGCGAGGCAATGCAGCAGGCTCATGTCGGCCTCCTTGCGCCGAAGATCAGATCGAGATGCGTCTGCAGCATCGCTTCCGTATCGAGCGGCGCATGGCGCTCGAACAGGCTCTTCCAGAGCACCGCAAGCATCATCGGCGCGACCATCAGCTGCGGAAACTGCACCAGCGTGGGCTCGCGGATCTCGCCGCGGGTGATGGCGAGCTGGATCAGCGCGCGCATGGCAGCGAGGCCGCGCGACACGACCTCGCGGTAGTAGAAGTCGGCAATCGCGGGGAAACGCGGTCCTTCGGCAACGATGAGCCGCACGAGGTCGGCCCGCCGCGTGCCGGCGATCTCCTGCAGGAACATCCGCGCCAGATTCTCGACGAGGTCGCGCACCGAGCCGCTCGGCGGCAACGGCGCGGCCAGTCGGCCGACGAACGGCACGATCGCGGTCCGGATCAATTCCTCGAACATCGATTCCTTGTCCTTGAAGTGCAGATAGATCGTGCCCTTGGCGACACCGGCGCGCTTCGCCACGTCGTCGAGCCGGGTGGCCGCAAAGCCGCGGGCGATGAACTCGTCCATCGCGGCTTCAACGATCGCGGCACGGCGTTCGGCCGCCCGATCGGCCCGGCGCGAAACCGCCGGGGAATTCGCCGCTCCGGCCCTGCCCTTTTTTGATGCCGCCGCTTTTTCCATGATCCATAAATGACTGACTAGTCAGTCATTGTCAAGAGGCTCCAGACGATGTACGTCGCAATAATCTGCCCCCCCAGCGGACGCCTCGCGCAGAGATCTCTCCGCCGTCATTCCGGGGCGGCGCGAAGCGACGAGCCCGGAATCCATAGCCACGAGAGTCGGTGTGACGAAGACCTGCGCCACAGCCATCCCGCACCACACGCCGGTCGGGGCTATGGATTCCGGGCTCGCGCTACGCGCGCCCCGGAATGACGCGTGGAGAGAGACGCGCACCATCTTGCGGCAGACGCGCGGAGCGATGGTGCCCGCCTTGCATGGGCAACCTACGTGAAATCGAGCACCACGCGGCCGTCGATCTTGCCGGCCTTCATGCGCTCGAAGACGGTGTTGATCTCGGACAGTGGCGCGGTGGTCACCTCGGCCTTGACCTTGCCCTCCGCGGCAAAGGCGACGGCCTCATCGAGATCGCGCCTGGTGCCGACGATCGAGCCGCGCACGGTGATGCGCTTCAGGACGACGTCGAAGATCGGCGTCGGGAATTCCCCCGGCGGCAGGCCGACCAGGCTGACGGTGCCCCTGCGACGGACCATCTTCAGCGCCTGCGCGAAGGCCGGCGTCGACACCGCGGTCACCAGCACGCCATGCGCACCGCCGCCGGTGAGCGCGATGACCCGCTCGACCGCATCCTTGTCGAGCGCGTTCACCGCGTGCTCGGCGCCGGCCTCGAGCGCCAGCTTGAGCTTGTCCTCGGCGATGTCGAGACCGATCGCCTTCAGTCCCATCGCCTTCGCGTACTGGATCGCGACATGGCCGAGCCCGCCGACACCGGAAATGACGACCCACTCGCCGGGGCGCGTGTCGGTTTCCTTCAGGCCCTTGTAGGTCGTGACGCCGGCGCAGAGGATCGGCGCAATGCTGGCGAAGTTGACGTTGGCCGGCAGGCGCGCTGCGAACGCCGCGGAGGCGATGACATACTCCGCGAAGCCGCCGTTCACGCTGTAGCCGGTATTGTGCTGGTGCTCGCACAGCGTCTCCCAGCCGGTCTCGCAATATTCGCAGCGCAGACAGGCATCGTGCAGCCACGCCACACCAACCGCGTCGCCGATCTTGAAATCGGTGACGCCGGCGCCGAGCGCGGCAACGACACCGGCTGCTTCATGACCGGGAATGAACGGCGGCACAGGCTTGACCGGCCAGTCGCCCGAGGCGGCGTGAAGGTCGGTATGACATACGCCGCAGGCCTTGAGCTTGACGAGAAGCTCGCCCGGCCCCGGCACCGGAACAGGAACGTCCTCGATGACGAGCGGCTTGCCGAAGGCTTTGACGATTGCGGCTTTCATGGTCTGCATCTGTCTGCTCCTCATATCGAGGCGCAAACTAACGACGCAGATCTATTCCGGACTTGATCGGTGTCAAACGCTGCTGCTGCTTTGATACGCAGCATGTAACAGATTCATGACAGCAGATCTCACGCTGCGATCTCAGGCATGAAACTTCAAGCCGTCGACGATCTTGTCGACCACCTTGCGCTCCGCGCGCAGCGCCAATCCGACGAGATTGAGATCAGGACGCGCGACCGCCTTCACCGCCGCGCGGTTGGCTTCGTCATGCGTGGTCTTGAACATGTCCTCGGTGTAGAGCGCGGGCTTCACATTCCGCGACAGCGCGCGATCCAGCGCACGTGCCAATGCAGCACGGTCCGGTGCGCCGTAGATCAGGATCGGCTGGCCGATCAGCGCGTGATAGCTCGTCGCCGATCCGTCTTCATAGGGCGTGCCGATGCATTCCGGAAAGGCCGCGGCGATGCCGCTGGACAGAAACGCCGCGGCGTTCAGCTTCTGCCAGGCTTCGAGGTCGTTGCGGATGATCAGCGCGATCTTGGTGTCGAATTGCATGTCAATTCCATCGTCGATGTCCACGAATACTCAGAATAGCCGAGCCATTCGGAGCGTGAAGCATCGAAACGACGCGCGGGCGGAACTTGGACGATAGCCGCTCAAATCATCCGGCTTCGATCAGCGCTTCAATCAACCCTTGGCGTCGCACACCCAGGCGCGAATGACGCATTCCTTGCCGCCATATTTGTAGCATTCGCGGGTCGCTTCGTTGAGCGAGGTGGAGATCTTCGGCCGGACGGCGTAGCCGTGCGCGCCGCACGGATTGGTCAGATCGACGGCGAACGCGGCGCACGCCTTCTTCATCGTCACCGCGGTGCATTCGCCCTTGCACTGCTTCAGCGCCGCAGCCTTGGCGAGATGCTCCGCCGGATAGTCGAAGGCCTGGCCATAGGCGGCGCACTGGCCGATGGCGAAGGCGCCGGCCGCATGCGCCGGGCTGATCGCGTCGTAGCTCGCAAGGCGCGCGGCGCCGACGAGCACGGTCAATCCAAATGCAAACAGCGCGAGACGTCGCGCGGCGGTCGAAATGATCATCTCTCCTCCCCCGAGGCCAATGTCGGCAAATCTAGCCGGGGGTCGTTGAAACTTGGTGAATGAGAGGTTGAGATCAGGTGTCGCCGGCGCCGTTCCGGGATGACGCGGAGAGATCGCGCAGCCGCAAAACGACGCTCATCACCCGCGCCGCGCAGCCTCCAGCGCCTGCGGCGTGTCGATGTCGAGGAACGCGCTCTCGCCCTCGACCGTCACCTCGGCGACGGCTTCGGTGTGCTTGGCGATCAGATGCCGCGCGCCGACGTCGCCGTCGAGCGTCATCAACTCGGCGAAGAAGCGGCGCGACCACAGCACCGGGTTTCCACGGCGTCCTTCGGACACGGGGACGACGATCAAATTGCCGCGATCCGGCGCGAAGGCGGCGATCAGACGGTCGAGCAGGTCGGCCGACACCATCGGCATATCACCGAGGCAGACGACCGCGCCATCGGCGCGATCAGACACGGCGGCGATGCCGGCCTTCACCGAGCTCGCAAGACCGCCGGCGAAATCCGGATTGCGGACGAAGCGGACGTTGAGGTCGGAAAGCGCCTGCTCGACTAGCTCCGCCTGGTGGCCGGTGACGACGATGATGTCGCTGGCTTTCGACGCCAGCGCCTGCTCGGTGACGATCCGCACCAGCTTCCTGCCGTCGAGTTCAGCCAGCAGCTTGTTCGGCCCGCCCATCCGGGTCGAACGCCCGGCGGCGAGGACGATGGCGGCGACGTGGCGCTCGCCTTCCGCCTCTGGCTGGGCGCGCGGTTGCGGACGCGTCACGATCTCCATCAGCAGACCACCGACGCCCATCGCCGTCAGTTCGGCGCGGGTGACCTTGATGCCCGCCAAGAGCCGCATCAGCACCCAGTCGAAGCCGTTCTCCGCCGGCGAGCGCGCACAGCCTGGCGCGCCGAGCAGCGGGACGTTGCCGGCACGGCCGATCAGCAGCAGATTGCCCGGATCGACCGGCATGCCGAAATGCTCGATCGCGCCGCCGATGCCGGTGATCGCGGCGGGAATGACGTCACGGCGATCGGCGATCGCCGAGGCGCCGAACACGATCACGAGCTCGGCGCCGTGCGCCAGCAGCTCCTTGATCGCAGCCGCCAGCGCGGCCTGCTCATGCGGCACGCGGCGTTCGGCGATGATGCTGGCCCCGGCCGGCGCCAGGCGCTCGGCGGTGACGCGCAGCGTCTTGTCGATGACCTTCGACGCCAGACCGGGCAGGATGGTCGAGACCACGCCGACGCGCTTGACCATATACGGCGCGACGCTGAGCGCGCCCTTGCCGGCGGCCGCCACGGCGGCATCGCGCAGCCGGCCCTCGACGCCGAACGGGATCAGCTTGACGGTGCCGACCATCTCGCCTTCGACCACCGGCTTGAACGCCGGCAAGGTCGCGAAGGTGATGGCTTCGTCGACATCGTTGATGCGGTCGACGGCGGCACGATCGACCATCAGAATGCCGGGCTGCGCCGCGAACAGATTGGCCCGTCCGGTGAAGGCCCGATCGACATGAATGCCCTCGCCGGCCACGACCTTGGCAACGTCGGCGGCGGCCTCGTCCTCCGAGACGTCGCCGGCTTCGAGCCGGACGACCACGATCTCCTTGACGCCCTCCCTGGACAGGGCCTCGACCTCGGCGGGACCGATCGTGGTACCCTTCTTGAGCACCAATGATCCCTTGCGCAGGGTGTGCACGGTCACCCCGCCGATCGCCTCACGCGGACTGGCAGGACCGAACTTCATGCCGCCTGCTCTTTCTCCTTGGCCGGCAACCGCAAGGTGGCGGTGATCTCGGCCATGATCGAGACGGCGATCTCCGACGGCGACACCGCGCCGATGGCCAGCCCGATCGGGGCATGGATGCGGGCGATGTCGGCATCGCTGGCGCCCTGCGCGCGCAGCCGGTCGTGACGCTTGGCATGCGTCTTCCGCGAGCCCAGCGCGCCGATATAGAAGCAGTCGCGCGAAAAGGCGTGCAGCAGCGCCGGATCGTCGATCTTCGGATCATGCGTCAGCGCGACGAACGCCGTGTAGTGATCGACGTTGAGGGGCGGCAGCGCCACGTCAGGCCATTCGGCGATCAGCGGCACGTCCGGGAAGCGCTCCGGGCTGGCGAACGCCGTGCGCGGATCGACGACGGTGACGTCATAGCCGAGCGACTTGGCGATCGGCGCCAGCGCCTGGCTGATGTGGACGGCGCCGACGATGACGAGCTTGGCCGTCGGCGCGTAGACGTTGAGGAACAGCCGCTTGCCGGCCACCTCGACCATCCCGCTCTTGCCCATTCGCAGATGGGTGGACAGCTCGTTGCGCAGCGGGTCCGTGGCGATCGCCGCGGCCTTGACCAGGCGCTGCTCGCCGGAGGCGACGTCGGTGACGAGGATGGCCGGGCGGCGCGCGGCGCGCTCGGCGTTCAGCTCGGCCAGGGTCGAAAGCTGCATGGATCAGCCCACCTTCTCGACGAACACGCGGATGGTGCCGCCGCAGGACAGCCCGACATTCCAGGCGGTCTCGTCGGCGACGCCGAACTCCAGCATCTTCGGCTGACCGCTGGAGATCACGTCGAGCGCCTCGGTGACGACAGCACCCTCGACGCAGCCGCCGGACACCGAGCCCAGGAACGTGCCGTCGTCGTTGATCACGAGGTTGGAGCCGACCGGCCGCGGCGCCGAGCCCCAGGTCTCGACCACGGTGGCGAGCGCCACGCCGTGACCGGTCTTGTGCCAATCCTCGGCAGCCTTGAGGATGTCTTCGTCGCGGTTGAGCATGGCAATCTCCCTTCTCGGACGATCTCAGGCGGCGGGCCGGATCGCGCTGCGCTGATGCGGCGGCAGCGGCGACGACAGCGCCGAGATCAGCGTCTCGATCGACGTCAAGTTATGTACCGGGCGGAATTCGTCAACGTGGGGCAGCATGGTTTTGATGCCCTGCGCCTTGGCCTCGAAGCCGGAATAGCGCAGCAGCGGGTTCAGCCAGATCAGCCGGCGGCAGGAGCGGTGCAGCCGGTCCATCTCGAAGGCGAGCTTGCTGTCGGCCTCGCGCTCCAGCCCGTCCGAGATCAGCAGCACGATGGCGCCCTGCCCGAGGACGCGCCGCGCCCATTGCTTGTTGAAGGTCTGCAGCGAGGTCGCGATCCTCGTGCCACCGGCCCAGTCCTCGACATTGGCCGTGCAACTCGCCAGCGCTTCGTCGGGATCGCGCTGCCGCAGCGCCCGCGTCACGTTGGTCAGGCGGGTGCCGAACAGGAACACCGAGACGCGCTTGCGAGCGTCGGTGATGGCATGGAGGAAGTGCAGGAACAGGCGGGTGTACTCGCTCATCGAGCCTGAAATGTCGAGCAACGCCACGATCGGCGCCGGCTTCTCGAGTCTCCCCAGGCGATGGAAGTTGATGATCTCGCCCTCGGTGCGCAGCGCCTGGCGCAACGTCTTGCGCATGTCGATGCGGTGGCCGCGCGGGTCGGTGGCGTGGCGGCGCGTCTTCAGCTCGGCCTGCGGCAGCCGCATCTTGGCGATCGCGCGCGTGACCTCGGCGATCTCGGCGGCGCTCATCTGCGCAAAGTCCTTCTTCTGCAGCACCTCGCGATCGGACACGGCGAGCCGCAGATCCTGCTCCTGCGCCTGCGGCTCCTCATGCGTCTGCGGCTGCGACATCGCCTCCTGGACCCGACGCGAGGCCGGCGGCGGCTTCTTCTTGGCGTGATCCGGCAGCGGCACCGAATCGAGCATCGACTTCCACTCTTCAGCTGGGCGGAAGAACAGGTCGAAGGCCTGGGCGAAGATCAGCGCATGCTCGTGGCGCTTGACGAAGATCGATTCGAGCGTGGTGAAGACGTCCGCGCGCTTGCCGATGTCGATCGCTTCCAGCGCGCTCATGGCATCGATCACGGCGCCCGGCCCGACCGGCAGGCCCGCAGCGCGCAGCGCGCGCGCAAAGCCCGCAATGTTGTCGGCGATGCCGCCGGTCGGCGGCGCGAGGTGATTGATGCTGGTGGGCACGTCTCTATCCCCTCGTCATTCCGGGCACGCCTCAACTTGAGGCCGTCATTCCGGGGCGCCCGAAGGGCGAGCCCGGAATCCATACGCACGATCGTGGGTTATGGATTCCGGGCCTGCGTGCTGCGCACGCATCCCGGAATGACGATCGTTGTTAGAGGCACCAGCGTGAACTCAAGTCTCGCTGGTCGCGTCCTTGATTACCTTCTGCAACTGATCGCCCTGCATGCGGGCGATGTCGTCCTGATATTTCAGCAGCGCGCCCAAGGTGTCGCCGACGACCTCGGCGTTCAGCGAGCGCGCGTCGAGCTCGGTCAGCGCGGTCGCCCAGTCCAAGGTCTCGGCGACGCCCGGCGACTTGTAGAAGTCCTGGTCGCGCAGCGCCTGGACGAAGCGCACGATCTGCTGCGACAGCCGCTGCGAGATGCCTGGCAGCCGGGTCTTGACGATCGCGAGCTCGCGTTCGGCGGAGGGATAGTCGACCCAGTGATACAGGCAGCGCCGCTTCAGCGCGTCGTGGATCTCGCGCGTCCGGTTCGAGGTGATGATGACGATCGGCGGATGCGGCGCCTTGACGGTGCCGAACTCGGGGATCGTGACCTGGAAGTCGGAGAGGATCTCCAGCAGATAGGCCTCGAATGCCTCGTCAGCGCGGTCGAGCTCGTCGATCAGCAACACCGGCGCGCCCGCGACATCCGGCTCCAGCGCCTGCAGCAGCGGGCGCTTGATCAGATAGCGGTCGGCGAAGATGTCGGACGTGAGCTGGTCGCGATCGACGTCGCCGCCGGCTTCCGCCAGCCGGATCGCGATCATCTGGGCCGCCGAGTTCCACTCGTAGACGGCCGAGGCGACGTCGAGACCCTCGTAGCACTGCAGGCGGATGAGCTTGCGCCCGAGCGCCGCCGACAGCACCTTGGCGATCTCGGTCTTGCCGACGCCGGCCTCGCCTTCGAGGAACAGCGGCCGGCCCATGCGCAGCGACAGATAGGTCACCGTCGCCAGCGATCGCTCGGCGAGATAGCCGCGCGAGGACAGCAATTCGAGCATCGCGTCGACCGACGCCGGCAGCGCTGCAGCACTCATGGGCGAGACCGCCTTCCCTGACCGCGCTCGCCCGTCACGAGGCCGGAGCCTCGGACTCGTCGGCTCCCGATGAGGCCTTGGCCCCAGCGTTCGCCGCATCGACCGCGCGACGCGCGAGCACGCCGATGAGATGGGCGCGATATTCGGCGCTGCCGTGAATGTCGCTGCTGAGCCCGTCGGCCGACACCGCGATGCCTTCGAGCACCTTCGGCGAGAAGCGCTTCTGCAACGCTTCCTCGAACGCGGTGACGCGGAACACGCCATTGCCACCGGCGCCGGTAACGGCGACGCGCACGTCGGACGGACGCCGCGCGACGAACACGCCGACCAGCGCGTAGCGCGAGGCCTGGTTGCGGAACTTCACATAGGCCGCCTTCTTGGCCAGCGGGAAGCTCACCTTGGTGATGATCTCGTCCGGCTCCAGCGCGGTCGTGAACAGGCCCTGGAAGAACTCCTCCGCCTTGAGCTTGCGCTTGTTGGTGACGATGGTGGCGCCGAGCGCCAGGCACGCCGCCGGATAGTCCGCGGTCGGATCGTTGTTGGCGATCGAGCCGCCGATCGTGCCGCGATGGCGGACGGCGGGGTCACCGATCAGACCGGCGAGATGTGCGAGCGCGGGGATCGCCTCGCCCACCGTGGCGGAGTTCGCCACATCGGCGTGACGCGCCATGGCGCCGATCACCAGATTGCGGCCCTTCAGCTCGATCGTGTCGAGCCCTTCGACGTGGGAGAGGTCGACGAGATGCGGCGGGCTTGCGAGCCGCTGCTTCATCACCGGCACCAGCGTGTGACCGCCGGCGACCAGCTTGGCGTCCTCGTTCTTGGTCAGGAGATTGGCGGCCTGGCGCACCGTGGCCGGCCGATGATATTTGAATTCGTACATGTGAGTGTCCTGTGCGCGGCGGGGACGTTTAGGCGAGGTCCGACTTCGCCATCGCCTTGGCGCCGGCGGCGATCGATTGCACGATGTTCTGATATCCGGTGCAGCGGCAGAGATTGCCTTCCAGCTCCTCGCGGATGGTCTCCTCGGTGAGGTCGTGCCCCTTGCGGTGCACGAGGTCGACCGCGGTCATGATCATGCCCGGCGTGCAGAAGCCGCATTGCAGACCGTGGTGCTCGCGAAACGCCTCCTGCATCGGATGCAGCGGCGCGCCATCGGCCGCGAGGCCTTCGATCGTCCTGACCTCGTGACCGTCGGCCATCACAGCCAGGGTCGTGCAGGACTTCACGGCCTTGCCGTCGAGATGGACGACACAGGCGCCGCACTGCGAGGTGTCGCAGCCGACATGGGTGCCGGTGAGCCGCAGATTCTCGCGCAGGAACTGAACGAGCAGCGTCCGGGGATCAACATTTGCCGTGACGGGATTACCGTTCACAATCATGGAAATCTTGGCCATTCAGGACTCTCTATTAATCCGCACCACAGCGTTGCACTGCAGCGCAGCCCAGCAAAATCAGTCGAAAACCATCATATGGGGGCTCCCGGCGGCGGGCAACCTCGCCACCGACAGCGCATGGGTCGGTTGCGGTCAGCCTTGAACGGCCTTGGCGAAGTTCGCGAAGAATTCGTCGGCGAGTTTTTTTGCAGCGCCGTTAATCAAGCGCTGGCCAAGCTGTGCCAGCTTGCCGCCGATCTGCGCCTCGACATTGTAGCTCAGCAGCGTGCCGCCATCCTTTTCGGCCAGCCCGACCACAGCGCCGCCCTTGGCAAAGCCAGCCACGCCGCCCTCGCCCTCGCCGGAGATCTTGTAGCCGTTCGGCGGATCGAGATCGCTCAGGGTGACCTTGCCCTTGAAGCGCGCGGACACCGGTCCGACCTTCATCTTGGCAACGGCGCGAAAGCCGCCATCCTCGGTCCTCTCCAGTTCCTCGCAGCCGGGAATGCAGGCCTTGAGCACCTCGGGATCGTTCAACTTGGCCCAGACGGCCTCACGCGGTGCCGCCAGCTGGACCTCGCCCGTCATCGTCATTGCCATCTGCATCTCCCCCCGTTTGGCGCGGTTTGAGGCATTCAAGTAAAGCACCGAACGCCCAAAAGAAAGGGCGAGCAGCGCCCGGAAGCGTTGCAGAAAAGCTGGAGCAGCGCAGCATTCGGGTCTGGCGCCCACGGGTTTCGATTGGCAGACCGCGCCCGCAATGGTTAGTTCGCCATCAAATCTGCACGATTCCTGAGGTGGCGCAGCCGCCTTCGACGAGGACTCCGCCCATGCCGATGATCGATGCTGACGGCTGCCTGTTGAACGTCACCGTCGAAGGCCGCGACGGCGGGCCGACCCTGATGCTGTCGAACTCGCTCGGCTCGACGCTGCAGATGTGGGAGCCGCAGATGCGCGCCCTCACCCAGATTTTTCGTGTCATCCGCTATGACCGGCGTGGTCATGGCAAGTCACAAGTCCCTCCGGGACCCTACTCGATCGAGCGATTCGGTCGCGACGCGCTGGCGATCCTGGATGACCTGAACATCGAGAAAGTGCACTGGTGCGGCGTCTCGATGGGCGGCATGGTCGGACAGTGGCTCGCCGCCCACGCCTCCGAGCGAATCGGCAAGCTCGTGCTCGCCAACACCACCTGCCATTACCCCGATCCGGCCATCTGGGACGCGCGCATCAAGGCGGTTCAGGACGGCGGACTCGCCGGGATCGCCGATACCGTGATCGCAGGCTGGCTGACGCAGGAGTTTCGCGATCACCATCCGGACATCGCCGATCGCATGAAGGCGATGCTGGTCGCGACGCCGGTCGAGGGTTATCTCGCCTGCTGCGCGGCATTGCGCGCGCTCGACCTGCGCGACGATCTGCCGGGCATCACGAGCCCGACGCTCGTCGTGGCCGGCCGATACGACAAGTCGACACCGATTGCGATGGCGGAGGCGATTCGCAGCCGGATCCCGGGGGCGAGCATGACCATCGTCGATGCCGCGCACATCTCGAACGTCGAAGCCGCGGGCCAATTCAACGATGCGGTGCTCGGCTTCCTGACACAGCGCTGACCGCGCTGTCGCGTCGCCAGCCTCCGACGAGGGCGATCAGGCCTTCGCAACGGCTGCGACGCTGTCGCCGACTGTGGGCTCGACCGGCGGCGGCGCGGAGGCCGGAGCCGACGCGTTGGACTGCGTGGCCGGCTTTTCCACCAGCATGACGATGGCCGTTCCCAACAGCATCAGCAGTTCGGTCGCATGCAGACGCAGCGCCTGGGTCTCGCCGACGCGTGCGGCCATGATCATGCTGAAGAAGCTCAGGGCGCTGCCCAGGCCCAGTCCGATCGACAGCGCCTCGACATAGCCCCCGACCTTTCGCACCCGTGGAACGGCGATCAGGACGACGAACATCGCGAAGAACCCTGCGACCGTCAGTCGCGCCAGCGCGAGCAGCCAAGCCGCGCGAACCGTCTCTAGACCAGACAGTTGCAGATGGTCGCTGATGAACAGTGCGACAGCGACGTTGGGCCGCTCGAACAGGCCCTGAATCGGCGAGACCATGATGTGAAGGGCGACGATCGTCCAGGCCGGAACGAAATACAGCGCCAGCAGCACGCCGTTGAAGCAGCTGAGCCGCCAGCTTCCGATGATGCAGTTCTTGATCATGTCACGCCCACCTCTGCAATCCCCGCGCGGTCGCCCGTCCGGCAGGTTCCAGAGGAGCTAACGCGCGGCAAATGCAGCGGGCAATTTAAACCCTTTGTTTACCTTAACCGGGAGGGTCGACACCGTGCCCGCTCGGCGATCCGTACCGCCCTATTTCCCCGGCGCCGTGTCCCGATCCGGCTGCTGCCCCTGACTCGGCTCGTCACCGCCCTGCCGGATCGGCTTGCCTTGGGTCTGACCCTGCTGGTTCTGCCCGGGGTTCTGGTGACCTTGGTTCTTGTCGGTCAGATTGGTCATGAGCGTCTCCTCGTTGGCTGTTGCACGCACAACCAACGCGTGAGCCGCGCGTTACGTTGCCTTGAGCCGGCCATTCGAGACGGTTGTCCCGCTGTGCCTCATCGGGCTGAGCGGAACCGAGCCGCGAAAGAGGCGGGATAAGCCCGCAATTGCGGCACTGCACGCTGTTGCGGCACCCGGTTCCTAGCTGTTAGTACTGGCCGACGCGTCGCCTCTGGTCGCGGGTGCGGGCAGGCCCGCCTCGCTCCGGACGGCCCTCGCCGCGTTGCGAACCGGTATCGACAGTCCCAGCCACGGCAGTCCATGGATTATTTCGCGCAACAGCTCATCAACGGCCTCGTCCTCGGCTCGATCTATGGCCTGATCGCCATCGGCTACACCATGGTCTACGGCATCGTGGGCATGATCAATTTCGCCCATGGCGACGTCTTCATGATCGGCGGCTTCATTGCCCTGATCTCGTTCCTGGTGCTGGTGTCGATCGGACTCACCGCGATTCCGGTCATTCTGCTGATCGTGCTGCTGGTCTCGATGGCGATCACCGCGCTCTATGGCTGGACCATCGAGCGCATCGCCTACCGGCCGCTGCGACACTCCTTCCGGCTGGCGCCGATGCTGTCGGCGATCGGCATGTCGTTCGTGCTGACGAATTTTTCGCAGGTGGCGCAGGGCGCGCGGGTCAAGCCGGTGCCGCCGATCATCACCGGCGGCTACACGCTGCACGAGGGCAGCAGCGGCTTCGTCGTCCAGTTGTCCAACGTTCAGATCGTCGTGGTCATCACCACCATCGTGCTGCTCGGCCTGTTCACCTGGCTGGTGTCGCGCACCCGGCTCGGCCGCGACATGCGCGCCTGCGAGCAGGACCAGACCATGGCCGCGCTGCTCGGCGTCGACGTCGACCGCACCATCTCGATGACCTTCGTGATCGGCGCGGCGCTGGCCGCTGTCGCCGGCATGATGTACCTGCTCTACTACGGGCTCGTCGATTTCTTCATGGGCTTCGTCGCCGGCATCAAGGCATTCACCGCGGCCGTGCTGGGCGGCATCGGCTCGCTGCCGGGCGCCATGCTCGGCGGTCTCGCGATCGGCCTGATCGAGACGTTCTGGTCGGCCTATTTCTCCGTCGAGTACAAGGACGTCGCGGCGTTCTCGATCCTCATCGTGGTGTTGATCTTCATGCCGACCGGCCTGCTCGGTCGACCCGAAGTCGAAAAAGTCTGACGATGGAGCCCGTGTGAGCGCGTCCCCTCGAGCCTCTTCGCCCGCCTCTTCGAATGGCTCCGAGCCGGTCGGAGCCGCCTTCATCCTAAAGAAGGCCGTCCTCAGCGCCCTGGTCGCCCTCGGCCTGTTCTCGCTGATGGTCGGCGTCCGCACCGAGGCCGGCCAGAGCGGCCAGCTCGAATACTGGACCCGCTTCGGCGAGCTCGCGAGCCTTGTCGGCGCGGTGTTCATCGGCTCGATCGTCGTCGAGCTGCTGCGGCTGTGGCTCGGTCCGCGCGGCGGTCTCGGCAGCTTCGTGCCGTCCTCGGTCCAGAACGGCATGACCGTCGCCGGCCGCTATGTCGCGCCGGCACTGCTGATCTTCACCTTCCTGGTGCCGGTCATCTTCTACAATCAGCGCTACATTCTCGACCTCGGCATCCTGGTGCTGACCTATGTGATGCTCGGCTGGGGTCTCAACGTGGTGGTCGGGCTCGCCGGCCTGCTCGACCTCGGCTACGTCGCGTTCTACGCCGTCGGCGCCTACTCTTACGGATTGCTGTCGACCACCTTCGGCCTGTCGTTCTGGATCTGCCTGCCGCTCGCCGGCATCCTCGCGGCGTTCTGGGGCGTGCTGCTCGGCTTCCCGGTGCTGCGGTTGCGCGGCGACTATCTCGCGATCGTCACCCTGGCGTTCGGCGAGATCATCCGCCTCGTGCTGATCAACTGGCAGGAGGTGACCGGCGGTCCGAACGGCGTCTCCGGCATTCCGCGGCCGACCCTGTTCGGCATTCCGCTGGCCCCAGGCGAAGGCGGCCTCGCCGCCATGCTCGGCATCCCGTTTTCGCCGACGCATCGTATCGTTTTCCTGTTCTACCTGATCCTGGCGCTGGCGCTGCTCACCAACTGGGTCACGATCCGGCTGCGCCGGCTGCCGATCGGGCGCGCCTGGGAAGCCCTTCGTGAAGACGAGGTCGCCTGCCGCGCGCTCGGCATCAACATCACGACGACGAAGCTGACCGCCTTCGCCACCGGCGCGATGTTCGGCGGCTTCGCCGGCGCCTTCTTCGCCACCCGCCAGGGCTTCATCAGCCCGGAATCCTTCACCTTCCAGGAATCGGCACTGGTGCTCGCGATCGTCGTGCTCGGCGGCATGGGATCACAGCTCGGCGTGGCGCTCGCGGCGCTCGCCATGATCGGCGGCTTCGAACTGTTCCGAAGCCTCGAAGTCTACCGCATGCTGGTGTTCGGTCTCGCCATGGTGCTGGTGATGATCTGGCGTCCCCGCGGCATCGTCGGCCACCGCGCGCCGACCGTGTTCCTGGAAAAATCCAAGAGCATCTCTTCGGACCTCGTCAAGGAAGGCCACGGATGAGCTCCGCTCCGATCCTCGCGCTCGAAAGCGTCACCATGCGTTTCGGCGGCATCGTCGCCGTCAACGCGCTGTCTTTCACCGCGCAGCGCAAGCAGATCACGGCCTTGATCGGCCCGAACGGCGCCGGCAAGACCACCGTGTTCAACTGCATCACCGGCTTCTACAAGCCGACCTCCGGGGTCATCCGCCTGACGCATGATGACGGCGCCCAGTACGAGATGCAGAAGCTCAAGGACTTCAACATCTCCAAGCAGGCCAAGGTGGCGCGCACCTTCCAGAACATCCGGCTGTTTCCCGGCATGACGGCGCTGGAGAACCTGATGGTGGCGCAGCACAACGCGCTGATGCGCGCCTCAGGGCTCACGCTGATCGGGCTGCTCGGCCTGCCCTCGTGGCGCGCGGCGGAACAGAGCGCCATCGACAATGCGGTGTTCTGGCTGAAGCGCGTCGGACTGATCGACCGCGCCGACGACGCCGCCGGCAATCTCGCCTATGGCGACCAGCGCCGGCTGGAGATCGCGCGCGCGATGTGCACCGGCCCTGCCCTGCTCTGCCTCGACGAGCCGGCCGCCGGTCTCAACGCGCGCGAGAGCGCGGCGCTCAGCGAGCTTCTGCTGTCGATCCGCGCCGACCACGGCACCTCGATCCTGCTCATCGAGCACGACATGAGCGTCGTGATGGAAATCTCCGACCGCGTGGTGGTGATGGATTACGGCGTCAAGATCGCAGAGGGCACGCCGCGCGAGATCCGCGACGATCCGAAGGTCATCGCCGCCTATCTCGGCACCGACGAGCAAGAGGCCGCAGCCGTGATGGAGGCCGAAGCGTGAGCGCGTCCCTGCTCGAGATCCACAACCTGCGCGCGTCTTACGGCAAGATCGAAGCGCTCAAGGGCGTCGACCTCGACATCAAGGCCGGCGAGATCGTCGCGCTGATCGGGGCCAACGGCGCCGGCAAATCGACCCTGATGATGTCGATCTTCGGCCGGCCGCGCGCCAGTTCCGGTCATATCGTCTATGACGGCCATGACATCACCCAGGTGCCGACGCATCAGATCGCGCGTCTCAAGATCGCGCAGTCGCCGGAGGGCCGTCGCATCTTCCCGCGCATGAGCGTGGCCGAGAACCTGCAGATGGGGGCCGACGCCGGCGAAGCCACGGAAGCCGAGCGCGCCGACACGCTCGAGCGCGTTTTCGCGCTGTTCCCGCGGCTGAAGGAGCGCATCGACCAGCGCGGCGGCACGCTGTCCGGCGGCGAGCAGCAGATGCTGGCGATCGGGCGCGCCTTGATGAGCCGGCCGCGCCTGCTGCTGCTCGACGAGCCGTCGCTCGGCCTCGCGCCGCTGATTGCGCGTCAGATTTTCGAGGCCATCCGGACCCTCAACCGCCAGGACGGGCTGACGGTGCTGATCGTAGAGCAGAATGCCAATCATGCGCTGAAGCTCGCGCACCGCGGATATGTGCTGGTCAACGGCCTGATCACGCTGTCGGGCACCGGCACCGAGCTGCTGCAGCGGCCGGAGATCCGCGCCGCGTATCTGGAGGGCGGCCGCCACTAGGCGGCTCGCCGAAACAGCCTTTGGCCGAAACCCGGCCAGATTGGCTACGTCCTTTGTCGGTCTGTCCGAAAATTGCCGGTGACTTCGCCGCAAAATCAGCCACAATGCGCGCGGTCTGCGGCCCGCCCTTCGGGCCGTTTCCGTGTCGACTGACCCCTGTGAGGATTTCTCATGAAACCACTCAAATTTATCGGTCTGGCCCTGGGCGCCACGCTTGCGCTCTCGACGGCCGCTTACGCCGACGACATCACCATCGCCGTAGCCGGCCCGATGACCGGCGGCGAGTCGGCGTTCGGCCGCCAGATGCAGAACGGCGCCGAGATGGCGATTGCCGATCTCAACGCGGCCGGCGGTGTTCTCGGCAAGAAGCTTGCTCTGCAGATCGGTGACGATGCCTGCGATCCAAAGCAGGCCCGCTCGGTCGCCGAGAAGCTCGCCGGCTCCGGCATTCCGTTCGTCGCAGGCCACTTCTGCTCGTCGTCGTCGATCCCGGCCTCGGAGGCCTATGCCGACAGCAACGTCCTGCAGATTACGCCGGCCTCGACCAACCCGCTGTTCACCGAGCGCAAGCTGTGGAACGTGGCGCGCGTCTGCGGCCGCGACGACCAGCAGGGCCTGGTTGCCGCCAACTACATCGCGAAGAACTTCAAGGGCAAGAACATCGCGATCCTCAACGACAAGACCACCTACGGCAAGGGTCTCGCCGACGAAACGAAGAAGGCGCTCAACAAGGCCGGCGTCACCGAGAAGATGTTCGAGTCGTACAACAAGGGCGACAAGGACTTCAACGCGATCGTCTCGCGCCTGAAGCGTGAGAACATCGATCTCGTCTATGTCGGCGGCTATCACCAGGAAGCCGGCCTGATCCTGCGTCAGATGCGCGACCAGGGCCTCAAGACCATCCTGATGGCGGGCGACGCCATGAACGACAAGGAGTTCGCCTCGATCACCGGTCCGGCCGCGGAAGGCACGCTGTTCACCTTCGGCCCCGAGCCGCGCAACAAGCCGACCGCGAAGGCGATCGTCGACAAGTTCAAGGCCAAGAACATCGATCCCGAGGGCTACACCCTCTACACCTACGCCGCGATCCAGGTCTGGTCGCAGGCCGTGAAGAAGGCCAACACCACCGACGCCAAGAAGGTGATGGACGTCATCAAGGCCGGCGAGTGGGACACGGTGCTGGGCAAGCTCGGCTTCGACGCCAAGGGCGACATCAAGCAGATCGACTATGTCGTCTACAAGTGGGACGCCAAGGGCGGCTATGCCGAACTCGGCAGCAAGGGCTCCTGATCGCGCCCGATCACGATCCGAAATGCAGACGCCCCGGTCCTTGACCGGGGCGTTCTGCTTTAAAGGTACCTGAATGCCAGGATTTCTGCCTCTCGGGCACCGCCCCGAAAGTGCCGGCAACCCTATCCTGCGCAGGCCGAGAGCGGCGAAGTCTCCTGCTCACGCACGGCGGAACGGGCGAGTTCGAGCGAGCGCGTGAGATCCGCGGGCCGGAATGGCTTCTGCAGGTACACCACGCGCGTCAATTGCTCGGACATCGAGGCACCGTCGAACGCCGTCATTCCCGACACCGCGACGACGGGCAGATCGGGAACCAGTTCCCGCATGCTGCCGACCAGATCGAGACCATTGGAATCATCCAGATAAATGTCTACGATCACGGCATCGAACGTTTGTTCGCGGAAAAGCTGCAGTCCTGCCGTTGCCGTTCCTGCTTCCACCACGTCAAACTGATTGACGCGCAGCACCATGCTGATCATGGCGCGCACGTCCTTCTGATCGTCGACCACGAGAATCCGCGGCATCAACTTCTCCAGAATTTTCGTTGGACAGCCTACAACATAAAAAGAAATCAGGTACAACTACCGGTATATTTATCTGATTTGCGGTAAAGGTGCGGTTACTCATAATAGCGACTCATTCTACAGAACGTTTCACGTTGGCACTATACAACCTTTAGTCGAATAATCATATTTTTCGCTCATCAGGCGATGCGGAGTTGCGGCCCCCCTGAATTGATGCCTGGTGCGCAGGGCATTGGAGATGCAGAGCGTCGAAGATCCTCGCGAAATTCTTTTGTCGACTTCCACGGCGACGCAGCGCGACAAACTTGCAGCGCTCGCCGTTGTCGTGATTTCAGCCGTGCTGTTTACCGCTGCCGCTCCCTTCGCGAAGGTGCAGCTGGCGGCTATGCCGGCGTTCATCGCGAGCTATCAATCTGCGCTGGTGCTGAACGATCTCATCACCGCGTTTCTGCTGTTCTCCCAGTTCGTCCTGCTAAGATCGCCGCCGCTGCTCTGGCTCGGCTGCGGCTACCTCTTCACCGCGCCCGCTGCCCTTCTGCATACGCTGGCATTCCCGGGCCTGTTCGCACCGATGGGTCTGCTCGGCGCCGGACCACAGACCGCCGTGTGGATCTACATGATCTGGCACGGCGCATTCCCGTTGTTCGTTGCCGCCTACGCGCTGCAGAGAAGCGACCAGCCGCGTGCCGTGGCATCGGTGACCGCGTCGCTGTTGCTGGCCATCGTCGGCGTCGTGACGACGCTCTCCGTCCTGGTTTGGTCGGTGATCGCTTTCGAAAATTCACTTCCGGTCCTCATCGACGGCGGCGTTGCGACGCAGTCGCTGAAGGTCGTCGTCGGCGCGATCTGGTGCACGACGCTCGCAGCGCTTCTGCTCCTGGCGGTGCGCCGGCCCTACAGTATTCTCGACCTGTGGGTCATGGTGGTGCTGTGCGCCTGGCTGTTCGATCTCGCACTGGCCTCGCTGCTGAACGCAGCACGCTTCGATCTCGGTTTTTATGCGGGCCGCCTCTATGGGCTGCTGGCAGCGAGCTTCGTGCTCGGCGTGCTGCTTGCCGACAATGTCGGGCTGCAGACCAGACTCGCGCGACTGCTGCAGCAGCAGCGACGCCAGAGCGAAAGCGAGCGGGCGCGCTTCATCGCCCGTGAGCGGCTGTTCAGCGCCGTCGTGGAATCCTCCAACGACGCCATCATCACGCTCACCCTGCACGGCAAGATCACATCGTGGAATCGCGCGGCGGAGCAGCTTTTCGGATACGAGATTGCGGAAGCGTTGGGCAACGACATCGGCCTGATCGTTCCGCCCGAGCGGCGCATCGAGGTCGATCGCATCCTGAACCGGATCGGCGGCGGCGAGAAGTTCGAGCACCACGAAACGCTGCGCCGGCACAAGGATGGTCACGAGATCGAGGTGTCGCTGAGCATCTCACCGATCCTCGATGCGCGCGGCGCCGTGATCGGCGCCTCGAAGGTTGCCCGTGACATCACCGAGAGCAAGCGCACCCGCGATGCGCTGAACCGCGAGACCGAGGAGCGGCGGCGCATCTTCGAGACCTCGCAGGATCTGATCCTGATTGCCGATTCCCGCGGCAATCTCATGCAGGTCAGCCCGAGCGCGCAGGCCATTCTCGGCTATCGGCCCGACGAGATGGTCGGCCGCAATGCCAGCGACTTCGTCTATCCGCCCGAACTGGAGATCGTTCGCAACCAGATGCGCGACTGCCGGCGCGGGCGCGACATCCACAATTTCGAGGCACAACTCCTGCACAAGGAGGGCCGCGGAGTCGTGCTGAACTGGATGGCGAACTGGTCGGAGCCGGTGCAACGGCATTTCTTCATCGGCCGCGACCTCACCGAGAAACGTGCTGCCGAAGCGCAGTTCCGCCAGGCGCAGAAGATGGAATCCGTCGGCCATCTCACCGGCGGCATCGCGCACGACTTCAACAACATCCTGACGGTTATTACCGGCAGCATCGGCATCCTCTCCGACTCCGTGTCGGATCGCCCGGAGCTGTCGCCGGTCGCTAAGCTGATCGAGGATTCCGCCGACCGCGGCGCCCGGCTGACCCAGCAACTGCTCGCCTTCGCGCGCAAGCAGCCGCTGCAGCCGACGGATCTGGATGTCAACGCGCTGGTGATCGAAACCGCCGAACTGCTGCGACCGACGCTCGGCGAGCACATCGAGATCGAACGAATGCTGGTCGCGGAGCAATGCACGGCGCTAGCCGATCCGAACCAGCTCGCCACCTCGATCGTCAATCTGGCTCTCAATGCACGCGATGCGATGCCGCAGGGCGGCAAGCTGACGCTGGAGACCGCCAACGTCTCCCTCGACCAGGACTACGCCGATGCCAACAGCGAGGTTGCGATCGGCGACTACGTGATGATCGCAGTGAGCGACACCGGCTGCGGCATTCCGCCTGCCTATCTCGACAAGGTGTTCGACCCATTCTTCTCGACCAAGGGCCTCGGCAGAGGCACCGGGCTTGGCCTCAGCATGGTGTTCGGCTTCGTGAAGCAGTCCGGCGGACACATCAAGATCTACAGCGAGGTCGGTCACGGCACCTCGATCAAGCTGTATCTGCCGCGCTCGAACGCCGCCGGCCCGGCCGCGACCGCCCATCCGAAGAGCCAGGATTATCGCGGCGGTGACGAAACCATCCTGGTGGTCGAGGATGACCTCCTGGTCCGCCAGCACGTCGTCGCCCAGGTCACGAGTCTCGGCTACACGACGCTCGCAGCGGCCAATGCCGCCGAGGCGCTCGACGTCCTCGAGCACCATCCGGAGATCGACCTGCTGTTCACCGACGTCATCATGCCCGGCGCCATGAACGGCCGGCAACTCGCCGACGCCGCTCGTACGCGGCGGCCCGCGCTCAAGACGTTGTTCACCTCAGGCTATACCGAGAATGCGATCGTACACCACGGCCGCCTCGACGCCGGCGTCCTGCTGCTGGCCAAGCCCTACCGCAAGCCCGAGCTCGCCCGCATGATCCGCATTGCTCTGGACGGGTAGACCGTCGAGCCCCGCGCTCGGTCGACGCGTTTTGACGCGGGAACTCGACAGGGCTCGCGCGCGGCGTTGAGCCGGCGGCCGGGCCGGGCTATGCCTTTGCCAACGTCACCATCCAGCGAGCATGACCGTGCAGAATCTCCTCACCGACATCGCCGGCGTGCGCGTCGGCCACGCCGAGGACGCGGCGCTCGCCTCCGGCGTGACCGCGATCCTGTTCGATCAGCCCGCGGTCGCGGCCATCGACATCCGCGGTGGCGGGCCGGGCGTGCGCGAGGATGCGCTGCTCGATCCCGTCAACACAGTGGAACAGATCGACGCCATCGCCTTGTCGGGCGGCTCGGCGTTCGGGTTGGAAGCGGCCAGCGGCATTCAGGCCTGGCTCGCCGAACGGGGGCGCGGCTTTGCCGTGCGCGAGGCGCTGGTCCCGATCGTGCCCGGCGCCATCATGTTCGACCTCCTGAACGGCGGCAACAAGCAATGGGGCCGCTACGCGCCCTACCGCGAACTCGGCTATGCGGCCGCCGACGCGGCCGATACGACGTTCGCGCTCGGCAGCGTCGGCGCCGGGCTCGGCGCCACCACCGCCAATCTGCAGGGCGGGCTCGGCTCGGCCTCGGCCGTGACCCGCAACGGCATCAAGGTCGCGGCGATCGCCGTGGTCAACGCGGTCGGCAGCGTCACCGTCGGCGATGGCCCATGGTTCTGGGCCGCGCCCTACGAGGTCAATGCCGAGTTCGGTGGCCGCGGCCTGCCCGCGACGTTCACGCCCGACATGCTGGCGATGCGCCTCAAGGGCGGTCCGGCGCCGGCCGCGTCGGAAAATACGACGATCACCCTGGTCGTCACCGACGCCACCCTGACCAAGGCGCAGGCCAAGCGGCTGGCCATGATGGCGCAGACCGGCATGGCGCGCGCGATCTATCCGGTGCACCTGCCACTCGACGGCGACATCGTGTTCGCGGCGGCGACCTGCGCCAAGCCGGTCGAGCCGCTGGTCGAACTGAGCGAACTCGGCATGGTCGCCGCCAACGTGCTGGCGCGCGCGATCGCGAGCGGCGTCTATCACGCGAAGCGGCTGCCGTTCACAGGCGCCCTGCCGTCCTGGCAGGATCGCTTCGGCCGCTAGCCTCGTGCGTCCCGTCGTGAAGCCGATGACGACCTGGCGCTCCGAAACGTTACAGAGCGCTCTGCTTGGAATCAGAAATGACCGGGGTCTTGGCATGCTCGACCTGGAGCCATCGGTCGAGAACCCGTTTCAGTTCTGCCGGTCGGAATGGCTTGCCGACGTGATCGCTCATGCCGGCGCGTCTGAAGCTTTCGACCTGATCCACCAGAACCGCCGCGGTCATCGCAATGATCGGTAGGGTGGCATAACGCCCCCCAAGCGCCCGGATCTGTGCGGTCGCCTCGACGCCGTCGAGAACAGGCATCTGCACATCCATCAGCACGAGGTCGTAGTGCTTCTGGCGGACCGCTTCGAGAGCCTCGCTGCCGTTGGCCACGACATCGACGTGATGTCCCCACTTCTTGCCAATGATGGCCACGGCAAGCTCTTGATTGAGCGGATGGTCCTCCGCCAGCAGGATCGTCGCCCGACGGCCTTCTGCAAGCCCGCCGCTCGATTCGCCGGGGCTCGGAGCCTCCTGCTGCTGTGCGCCGAGCGGGAGAGCGACGACGAACCAGAACTCGGACCCCTCCCCCTCCTTGCTGTCGAACCCGATATTGCCGCCCATTCGCTCGACCAGCGCCTTGCAGATCGATAGACCAAGTCCCGTTCCGCCATAGCGCCGCGCGATGGTCCCATCGACTTGGCGGAATTTTTCGAAGATCAGATGCTTTGCGGCATCGGGAATTCCGATGCCCGTGTCCCGCACGCCGACCCGCAACCGTGCGATGCCGGCCTCGTCTCCCGCTCGGGCGACCGTCACGGTCACGCCGCCGCGCGAGGTGAACTTGAGCGCGTTCGACACCAGATTGAGCAGCACCTGACGCAGCCGAGCGTCGTCCCCGACAACGGACTGCGGCACGTCGGCATCGACCTGCATGACGAGATCGAGCTCCTTCGCCGCGGCTTCCGGCTTGAGCAGTTCGAGTGTGCTTTCGAGCAGAGCGCGGGGTGAGAAGCTGCGGCAATCGAGCTCGAGACGCCCGGCGTCGAGCTTGGAAATGTCGAGCACATCGTTCACGATCGACAGCAGCGTCTCGCTCGCGTCGTGGATCAGCTTCGTCCGATGCTCGTTGAGAGAATCCTTCGGGCCATCGCTCTCGAGAATCAACTGCGAGAAACCGATGATGCTGTTCAACGGTGTCCGCAACTCGTGACTCATCGCAGCGAGGAACTCGCCCTTGGTCCGCGCCGCAAGCTCCGCGGCCTGCTTCGCTGCCTGCAACTCGGCCTCGATGGCCTTCCGTTCCGAGATGTCGCGCAACGCGCCGAGAATGCCGTTGATGACACCTGTCCCAGGTTCGCGCAGCACCTGCAAGGCGGTCTCCACCCACAGCCAACGACCGTCCCGATGACGGATGCGGTACACGATCGAGCCGTGCTCGGACGCGCCCGCTAACAGTGATCGATAGGCCTGAGCGACGTGTTCGACATCATCCGGGTGGAACCGCCCTTCCGGCACCTGGCCCGTGAGCTCGGAGGCTTCGTAGCCGAGGATCCGCCGCGATGTCGGCGAGACGTAGCGAGGGACCAGATCGCGGTCGAGCTGGAAGATCATGTCGGCGCTGTTGTCGGCCAGAAGCCGGTAGCGCGACTCGCTCGCCTCGAGTCGCTGCTCGGCCTCCCATAGCGGCGTGACGTCGGTAATCAGGGCGAAGAAGCCCAGGACCTCGCCACTCTCGTCGAACTGCGGAACATAGTTGGCCCAGACGTGATTGAAGGTCCCATCCGACCTGGTCACGTCGCGCTCGAAATTCTTCGCGACGCCGGCCAGGGCCGCCCTGACGAACGGCTCGTTCTGCGCAAAGAGCTCCTCGCCGAGCACCGACATCATGGTCTGGCCGGCGACCGACTCCATGGTTCGGCCATACCAGTCGAGATAGGCCTTGTTGGCAAACCCGCAACGCAGCTGATTGTCCCAGTAGGCGATGCGGCTCGGGATCGCATTGATGATGGTCTTGAGCTCGGCCGTCCTGGCGATCACCTGCTGCTCGAGCGACTCGTTGAGGATCGTCACCTCGCGCTGTGCCTCGATATAGGCCGTCATGTCGCGGGCCGACGTGCCGATGCCGACGACCTCTCCATTTTCTGACCGGATCGGCGACAAGTTGACGAGCATATCGAGGGTCTGCCAGTCCTTCGACCGGCGCTGCGTCATCAACCTCACCGGCGATCTGCTTTCAAGCAGGCGGACGACGGCGTCGTCGAGTTCCTCGACGAGATCTTCGGGAACGATGAGCTCCGACAGGCGTCGCCCCAACGCTTCGGAGGCGGGGTAATGGAAGAGCTTCTCGGCTGCCGGATTCCAGTCCGTGACTTCACCGGTCAATGTCGTGGCAATGATGGCTTCGCTGGACTCGGCAACGATCGACGCAAGCCGCGATCTCTCGAGCCACGCGCGCTGCCTCCGGCTGAGTGACGACAGATGGAGACCTATCAGCCACGTCGCGAGCGATCCCATGACGAGAACGGTGAGGGCGGACGTGATCGGATGAACGAAGTTGAGCTGCGCGACAAACGGCGGGAGAGCGCGGACGTTGACTTCCCAGTTCCGTCCATAGATGCTCAACGGCAGGCTTCGATGCAGGCCTTCGTCTTCTGATGCCGGTCCCGAATAGAATGTCGCGGATTTGCCGTCTGTCTCGTCCGACATCGACAGCGCGAACTCGCCCGTCAGAATTCGAGAGTTCGTAATGATTTCGTCGATTACGAGAGGCGCATAGGTCCAGCCGATCGCGGCGGCGCGCCGCTGCTCGGCCGTATCGACCGGCTGTCCAAATCGGTAGATCGGAAGCAAGAACAGAAAGCCGCTACCTGCCTTGCCCGACGCCTGAACCAATGTGATCGGCGCCGTCAGTCTGGCCCCGCCGCTATCGATCGCGGCCAACGCCGCCGTCCTCCTGGTCGGTTCGGACGCGATATCGAGACCGACGGCCTGCGCATTGCGCGCTTCCGGCGCGATATGTTCAATGACGAATCGTGGGCCATGGTTGGCGCTGAGTTCGCGGATCTTGAAATCGGCGCGCCCATCCGCCCTGACCTCCGCCACGAACTGCTCCACCATATCGGATGGGACAATCCGGATGAAACCGTAACCGCGCGCTCCCGGAAACTCGGCGTCCACATCGCGCTGCGAAGAGTATTTCTGGAAGATCTCCTGCCGGGGCAGCCCGCCACTCGCGACCACCAAGCCCCGGAGGCCACGCAATCCATATTCGTATAGCTGAAGTCGGTTCGACAGTTGATCGACAACGCGCGCGCTCAGTTCGTCGAAGCGCGTCGAGATGACGGCCTGGTTGCGAGCTTGGTGCAGAAAGAACACGCCCACGCTGGCAAGGACGGTCAGCCCGATCCCGCACGCGACTGCGAGCCCGACGTTCCTGG
Source organism: Bradyrhizobium sp. HKCCYLS2038 (assembly GCF_051167655.1). Lineage (NCBI taxonomy): Bacteria > Pseudomonadati > Pseudomonadota > Alphaproteobacteria > Hyphomicrobiales > Nitrobacteraceae > Bradyrhizobium > Bradyrhizobium sp. HKCCYLS2038. The sequence continues at coordinate 681,972 of NZ_JBNPTM010000002.1, forward strand.
CGGCACCATTCCACACGGCGTCGTTTGTCATCGTTTCCGCAGCGATGGCGCCCTCCCTGGGCGCGTCTCCGAAGAGAGATATCGCGGCAGGTTCGGCGTTGGCCCGTGACCAGCGGCCTAATTTTCACGCCGGTAGAACTACGGGCCAGGCCCGCGGATGTCAGGCGGTAACCGCCGTCGTAGGCGTCGATGCCGTCGATGAGGCCTTGTCTCCGTGGTGGATCAGCTTCTCGATCAGATTGTAGGACGACGTCGCGGCATTGGAGCCCGTCGTGGCTGCTGGCGTCGTCAGCATCATCTTCGAGCCGTCGGCATAGGTGATGGTCGTCGTCGTCGAGCCGTCGCTGTTGGTGGACGAGGAGCTCGATGCGCCCGACAGCGCCTGCATCAGCGCATCGGCGCCTGCGCCCGTCGAACTGCCCGAGCCGCCGGATGCGCCGGCCTCGTGGTGATGGTGGCCGCGACGGCCACGCGCGCCCTGCAGCGCCGAGGTCAGCTCGTCCATGCCGACATTGCCGTCGCTGTTCTTGTCGAGCTTGCCGAACACCTTGTCCGCATTGGCGAGGTTGGTACCGCCGGCGCCGAGCGCGGTCTCGAATTCCGACTTGGTGATCTTGCCGTCGCCATCGCCGTCGATCTGCGAGAACAGATCCTGCAGCGGATTGCTCGACGCGCTCGCGCTCGACGACGTGCCGGACTGGCTCTGGGCCGCGAGCAGCGCGCGCATCGTGTCCGGCGCGATCTGCCCGGTCCCGCCCTGTCCAGAGCTGGACCACGGGCTGAAAGTGCCGGCCCCGCTGGAGCCGGTGCTGTCCAGACTGAACGGGCTGCCGCCGGACTGGCCCGATTTCCCGGAACCGGACTTGGTCGAGCCGATCGACTGCAGACTTTCCAGGACCGACGAGGCGGCCCCCAGTGCGAACCACATGGCGAAACTCCGACGAGGCCGCGGCGAACGGCAGCGAAACCAAAGCCGCTATAGGCATCGCAATCCCCGTGCCAGCGCCAAATCGCTGATATGTCCGGATATTTCGCAATGTTGCGATGGTCAGAGCCCGGCAGATCATGCCGCGGCCGGCAGATTTTTCCCGCTCGCGTTGCCGCAGCCGCCCCCGCATGATACGGCGACAATTCCCGATCGCACTGGAACACCTGCCCATGACCCAGTCCTTCACGCCGCGTCCGCTCGTCATCGCGCCATCGATCCTGGCGTCGGATTTCTCCAAGCTGGGCGAGGAGGTGCGCGCGGTCGATGCTGCCGGCGCCGACTGGATCCATCTTGACGTGATGGACGGCCATTTCGTGCCGAACATTTCCTACGGTCCCGACGTGATCAAGGCGCTGCGCCCGCACACCACCAAGATCTTCGACGCGCATCTGATGATCACGCCGTGCGATCCCTATCTCGAAGCCTTCGCCAAGGCCGGCTGCGACCACATCACGGTGCATGCCGAGGCAGGTCCCCATCTGCATCGCTCGCTGCAGGCAATCCGCGCGCTCGGCAAGAAGGCCGGCGTCTCGCTCAACCCGTCGACCCCGCTCAACGTCATCGAATACGTGCTCGACCTCGTCGACCTCGTGCTGATCATGTCGGTCAACCCCGGCTTCGGCGGCCAGGCCTTCATTCCCTCGGCGATCGGCAAGATCCAGGATCTGCGCGCGATGACCGCGGGCCGCCCAATCGACATCGAGGTCGATGGCGGCGTCGGCCGCGACAATGCCGGCGCGCTCGCCGCCGCCGGCGCCAATGCACTCGTCGCCGGCTCGGCCGTGTTCAAGGGCGGCACCACCGAGGCCTATCGCAGCAACATCGCAGCGATCCGCGATGCCGCCGCATCGGCGCGCGGCGAAGCGATCTGAGCGCGCGGGACGATGCAGACGCTGACACCGCAGCCGCTGACCAAGGCCGCCTTCGCTGCTTTCGGCGACGTCGTCGAGACCGACGGCGCCGCTCCGATCGAGATCAACCAGGGCTTTGCCCGCCGCTGCAACGGGCTTGCCGCCATCGACGTGGCGTCGGGCGGCGCGGCCGTGAACATCAGCCTGTTCGAGGCCAAGCCGCGGCCTTTGCCGATCGAGATCAGGCTGATGGAGCGGCATCCGCTCGGCACCCAGCTGTTCATGCCGCTGCAGGACCGTCCCTGGCTGGTGCTGGTGTGCCATGATCCGCGCGATGCCGCGAGCTACCGCGCCTTCACCGCCAGCGGCCGCCAGGGCGTGAACTACGCGCGCAACGTCTGGCACCATCCGCTGCTGGTGTTCGACGAGGCCTCGCGCTTCATGGTGGTCGATCGCATGACCGCCGACAATCTCGAGGAGCTGTGGCTCGACCAGCCGCTGTTTTTGAGCATCCCCTGAACGATGGCGCGCGAACTCGACGATCCGCGCGCAGGAGAGACGACGATGGACAAGCCGAACTACTTCGTGCCGCATGGCGGCCACCCGCCGCAGACCGAGTTGCTGACCGGGCGCGCCGTGTTCACCGAGGCCTATGCCGTCATCCCCAAGGGTGTGATGCGCGACATCGTCACGTCCCCACTGCCGTTCTGGGACAAGACGCGGACCTGGGTGATCGCGCGTCCGCTCTCCGGCTTCTCGGAGACGTTCTCGCAATACATTGTCGAGGTCTCGCCGGGCGGCGGCAGCACCCAGCCGGAGCCTGATCCCGAAGCCGAGGGCGTGCTGTTCGTCGTCGGCGGCGAGATCGCGCTGACCATCGCCGGCACCGTGCATCGCCTGGCCAAGGGCGGCTACGCTTTCCTGCCGCCATCCTGCAAATGGACGCTCAAGAACGACAGCGCGGCACCCGCAACCTTCCACTGGATCCGCAAGGCCTATGAGGCGGTCCCCGGCATTCCCCTGCCCGAGGCCTTCGTCACCAACGAGGCGACGATCGCGCCGGTCGGGATGCCCGGCACCGAGGGCCGCTGGGCGACCACCCGCTTCGTCGATCCGCTCGACGTCCGCCACGACATGCACGTCAACATCGTCACCTTCGAGCCGGGCGCGGTCATCCCGTTCCTGGAGACGCATGTCATGGAGCACGGCCTCTACGTGCTCGAAGGCAAGGCGGTCTACAAGCTCAACCGCGACTGGGTCGAGGTCGAGGCCGGCGACTTCATGTGGCTGCGCGCCTTCTGCCCGCAAGCCTGCTACGCCGGTGGCCCCGGCCGCTTCCGCTATCTGCTCTACAAGGACTCGAACCGGCATATGAAGCTGCGGCCGTTCCGGTGAGGTGAGCGGGCGCTGCAGTGTCGGCGCATTTGCAGCGCGACTGGCAGGTTGGATTACGTCATCGAGTGTAGAGAGATTCGAGATGCTGACCGCTTTGGAGCAACGTCTCGTCAAGCTTCGGGGAACCCAGGTCGATGTCTCCGCTGAAGATGTCCCTGATGAAAACGGAACAGCGGCCGTCGGCTTGAGGTTTTCAGACGGCACCATCCTGAAGGCCTTCTATTGGCGTCTCATCCAACACGGCCGCGCTGTGCTGTCGAGCTTCGACCATCGACAGCAATATGGTCTCCCGGCCCCCATCGATGCGACGCAGGAAATGTCGAGGCTCCTCCATGGGACATCGTGCAGCGATGCCCGGTTCGACAGGGAGACGGCTGATCTGATCCTGCTCTTCGGCAACTCTCTCAAGCTGCAGATCTTCAACTTCACCGCCTACGAGATCTGGCAGATCCACTTTCCAGATGGCTCCGTAGAATACTCGAACTACGCTCTCGGTTGATACGCCCATGGCTCAAGCCCGCATCTCGATGTCACCCGCATTCAAGATCGTCGCAGTCATCTATCTCATTGGTGTGATCACCTGCGGTGCCTTGGGTGTCCACGGCACCTATGTCACCGGCGGCTTTCAGCGTGAACATTCGGCGAGCGATATATTGCTCCATGTCATGCTCGATGGAACGATTGTCGCGATCTGGCCGGCCTTCATCGTTCTTCTGATCATGGGGAGTCTCGGCGCCCTGCACGCCCACTGGGAACTCTCCTTTTTCAAGATCGGTTTGCTCGTGCTGCTATTCGTGGCGATGGCCATCGGCACATGGGCGGTCACCCATGTGCGTTCCCCCACAAAATACGCGGGGCATGCCGAGCTGAGGAATCGCCTGGCTCCGCTGATCGGCTCCGAGCTGGTCGAGCTCAAGATGTTGGTTCTCGCCCTTTTGATCGGGATCGGCTTGATGCTGAGCCTGACCCTGCTCTGATGGCCGAGGCCGCATGAGCGGAGTGGCAGTCGAGAATACTCGTCTTGCCTGCGCTTCGCTCATGCGGGCGACATGACTCCTGTATTTTCCGACACTCGCCGCTCACGCCCCCTGATACTCCACCTCGTCCGCCGTGCCGCGGTCGAGCACCGTCTTGGCCTTGGCCAGATCGAGGTCGTTCTCCCAGGCCGCCACCACGACGGTGGCGACGCAGTTGCCGATCAGGTTGCCGACGGCCCGCGCGATGCCGACGAACCAGTCGACCGACAGCACGAGCACGAGGCCGATGGCGGGGATCGCCGGCACGGCGCCGAGCGTCGCGGCGAGGATGACGATCGCCGAACCCGGCACGCCATGGGCACCCTTCGACGTCACCAGGGACACGCCGAGCACCAGCAGCAGGTCGCTCACCGACAGCGGCGTGTTGGTGGCCTGGGCGATGAACACCACGGCAAGCGTCAGGTAGATCGAGAACGCATCGAGGTTGAAGGAGTAGCCGGTCGGGATGACCAAGCCCACGACCTCCTGCTTGACGCCCATCGCCTCGAGCTTGCGCATGATCTGCGGCAGCACGGAATCCGATGATGCCGTCGCCAACACGATCAACAGCTCCTCCTTCAGGTAGCGCAAGAACTTGAACAGGCTGAGACCGGCGAGCCGCATCACGAGGCCGAGCGCGATGACGACGAACAGCGCCACCGAGACGTAGAACAGCACGACCAGCGCGAGCAGCTGCTTGAGTGAGCCGATGCCGTATTTGCCGACGGTGAAGCCGATCGCGCCGAGCACGCCGAGCGGCGCCACGCGCACGATCAGGCCCATCGCCTTGAACAGCACCTTCGCCACGGAATCGATCAGGTTGACCACCGGCTTGCCGGGCTCGCCGACCAGCGCCAGGCTGACGCCGAAGATCACGGCGAAGAACAGCACCTGCAGCACGTCGTTGCGGGCGAAGGCATCGAATGCGGTCGGCGGAATGATGTTGAGGATGAAGCCGCCGAGGCCGCCGCCCTGCAGCTTGTGGGCGTTGTCGGCGAAGGTTGCGAGCTGCTTGGCATCGAGCTTGGAGACGTCGATGTTCATGCCGTGGCCGGGCCCGAAGATCAACGCCAGCACCAGGCCGAAGGCCAGCGCGATCGTGGTCATGCCCTCGAAATAGAACAGCGACTTGACGCCGACGCGGCCGACCTTCTTGAGGTCGCCGGCGCTGGCGATGCCGTGCACGACGACACAGAACACGATCGGGGCAACGACCATCGCGATCAGGCGCAGGAAGGCATCGCTGAAGAATTTCAGGCCCTGGGCGGTCTCCGGCGCGACGACGCCGATCAGGATGCCGATCGCGAGCGCCGCCACGACCTGAAAGAACAGCGAGCCGAACAGGCTGCCCTTCGGCGATGCCGTCCCCGCCACGCTCACATCCGTTGCCGCCATCGAAGTCCCCCTCGTCAAACCAGACCAGCGCGCCCCACGCGCGACACAATGTCACTCTGGCGGCCGTGAGTTTGAAAGGCAATGGCAGCTGCGCTCGAATTTGAGGCTGTGGATGCCGCTTCGAAGGTCAGGGTTGGAAGGTGACGGTTGGCGGTCATCAGCTGCAGCGATCGAATTTGATCTCCTACTTGTTGGCTTGCGACAATATCGCAGCGCGCACGGCGCACCTCGCCCCGCCAGGGCGAAGCGAAGCTTCGCTAGGGCGGGGAGAGGTTCGGATTGCATCGAAGATGCAATCCGGGTGAGGGGGTACAGGTCCAACCACAAACACTCCCGGCGCGTTTGCCCCTACTGATACCGCCCGTGCGGCTGCCCCTCACCCCAACCCTCTCCCCGTAAGAACGGGGCGAGGGAGCGCACCGCCCTCGTTGCAGGAGCTCGGCTCCGACGTTCAGTTGATGTGCCCCCAACTCACAACTCAGTAAAATGGATGAGCACGCGCCGCCATCCGTCCCCTCATCCCCCCGACACCACCTTCGCCGGCGTATCGTCGTCCTCGTCCTCCGCCTCGCGCGCGGCGGCGCGGGTGCGCACGACGGTCACGGTGCAGCCAGCTTCCGCGGCCACCTTCGCCGAGACGCTGCCGAGCAGCGAGCGCAGCACGGAGTCGCGTCTCGCGCCGATGATGATGTGGTCGACCTGGTTGACCTCGGCGAACTCGATGATCGACGCCGCCGGGTCGACGGCTTCGAGCACGTGCACCGTCAGCCGGCTGGCGTCGAGCTTCAGCGGGGTCGCCCAGTGCTTCAGCGCGACCATGCGGTCGATGTGCTTGTTGTTGCCCTCCTCGTCCAGCGTGCGGTCGATGGTCAGGCGGCCGAGCTTGAGCACGTTGACGCAGGCGAGCCGCGCCGACGGCAGCGTCGCGAGAATGCGCTCGGCGGTGACGCGCAGCGCGCCGTTGAGCTCCTCGCCGCCTTCCGAGGTGTCGATCGCGACCGCCACGATCGGGCTCGATGCGATCTGCAACGCGACGTCGGACGGCTTCGTTTCCGGCTGCACCAGGCCGCGATTGAAACGGCGCCGCCACACGGTCGTGATCGGATCGCGCTTGAGCTTCTCCGCGCGCGCCGTCAGCTTGACCTGATCGGGGTTGCCGAGATCAAACGCGAGCTGCGCCGCGGTCGGATAGCGCCACACCGGCTCGATCTCGAGGCAACGCAGCACGATCTCCTGCAGCCACGGCGGATAGTCCGGCTTCAGCTGCCGCGGCGGATAGGGATCGCGCCAGAGACGCCGGCGCATGCCGCGCAGCGTCTCGGTCTCGCCGAACGGCCGCACGCCCGTGGTGAAGAAATACAAGAGCACGCCGAGCGAGAAGATGTCGCTGCGCGGATCGCTGCGCGTGCCCATCATGCGCTCCGGCGCCATGTAGGGCGCGGTGCCGTAAGGCAGGCGGAATTCCTCCTGCAGCAGATCCGGCAGGTGCTTGTGGCACGACAGGCCGTAGTCGATCAGCACCGCCTCCCCGGTCGAGCGGAACATGATGCTCGACGGCTTGATGTCGTGATGGATGACGTGCTGCCGGTGCAGATCGGCCAGCGCGGTCGCGATCTTCGCCACCAGCCCCCTCGCCTCCTCATATGACAAAGGCAGCTCGGGCAGCCGCTTGTACAGCGTCTCCCCCGGGAGCTGCTCGATCACGACATAGGCCTGGGTGGTGAAGTCACCGGTCGCGAAGCATGCCGGCACGTGCGGTCCCGACAGCTTCGGCAGGATCATCTGCTCCATCTCGAAGCTGACGATCGCCGCGGGGTCCTCGCCCTCGGAGACGCGCGGCACCTTCATCAGGATGGGACGGTCGATGTCGGGACGGGTGACGCTCCACAACGTCGCCATCCCGCCGGAATGCAGGCATTCGCCGACCGTGAAACCGTCGATGACGGCGCCCGGCTGAAGCTTTGGTCTTGGCATGCTCTAACGTCCCATAGAGAGCCGCTGCGCCAGCCAGGGCGGCAGGCCATTGTCGCGGATGCGCTGCGCCGCCGTCTCGATATCGTAGGGCACGCGGCAATAGGTCAGCTCGCGCGTCTTCGTGTCGAAGGTCACGAAGGACGCGGCCGGATCGCCGTCGCGCGGCTGGCCGACCGAGCCGACCACGGCGAGCCATTGCCGGCCGCGCAGCAGCTGAACCGGCATGTTGGCGGTCGGGGTGAAACTCGTCATCTTGGCGGTGGCGGACATCGAGTACAGCGCCGGACGGTGGATGTGGCCGCAGAACGTCACAGCCGCCTCGGTCGCGATCATGCTGCGCGCGGCATCGGCCGACGATTGCACGTAGCGCCAGCGCGGCGGGCTCGACGCCTCGGAATGGACGAACAGCCGGTCATCATCGCCGACGCTCATCGGCAGCTCGGCAAGAAAGCGCCGCTGCTCGGCGCTGAGCCGGCCCCGCGTCCATTCCATCGCCGCCTGCGCTTCGGCATTCATGGTCTCACTCGCGGTCGAGACCGCATTGTCGTGATTCCCGCGCACCGCCAGCCCGCCCTCGGCGACGATCTTCATCACCGTGTCGACCGACCATTCCGGATCGGCGCCATAGCCGACGATATCGCCCAGGCAAATGAGGCGCTCGGCGCCGCGCGCGCGAGCCGCCTCCAGACAGGCCGCAAAGGCCTGCCGATTGGCATGGATATCGGTGAAAATCGCCAGCAGCACGCGCATCCTCCCGGTTGCACCGTACAAGTGGGCGTCGCACGGCCTTTGAGCAACATCAAACCGGGCGCGCCTGAGCAAGAGGTTTTTGCCGCGCCGCTTCGCGCGCGGCACGACCTCTCGTTCTCGCGGCGGATCACGCCCGAGCTTTGCGTCGTTCCGCCCCGTCGACAAGCGAGAGGGCGCGGGGAATGCCGGGTGAAGGCCTCACCCATGGCCCGCCTGCAGAAAAGAAAGCAGGCGGCAGTCACCACAGGTTCAGCCGAACATCCGGCATTCCCCGCGCGACGGTTTTAACGCTTATATCGTGCTCTCCCCGGGGACCGGCTTGTTGACCCCGTCATCGACGCAACGCACGAGCGCTGGCATCGACTTGACCTCGGCACCGGGAGGCCAGGACCACACGACTTCACGTCCGCAGGCCAGACGTTCGTCTCACGCCAGCCCAGCGTCCATCGCATCCCCGCCCCACGTATCGTGACGATCGCGCGCTACGTCCCTCTGCATCGGAACGGGATGGCGGGATCTAAGCATGATTTCTGAAAAAAGGAAATAGAAATTTTCGCGTCGGTGCGTTTTCACGTTATCGTCGGCGGTTCACGAGCCACAGCGCGCCCGAGGACCCCGCGATCGTGACGATCATCATGAGGGCGAGCGCGGCAGACATCACGCCGCCTCCCGCGGCCGCCAGCGAGCTGCTGCCATCGCCTGTAAGCTTCAGGAGCGGAATGGCGACGAGCGGACCAGCGAGCTGGGCGGCCAGGAAGGCGCCGAGCAGCGAAACGACGATGTTCACGATCCAGCCGAGCACACCGCGCTGCTTCGTCCAGGCCTCGTGGACGGCAATGGCCAGAACCGCGACGAACGTGGCCGCGGCGATCACCAGGCCTCCGCCGACGGCGTCGGTCGGGACCGCACCGATCAGTTGCAGGCCCACGATGCCGATGATGGCAATCAGCACGATGATGTATGGCATGAGATTTGGCTCTGTTGCTGTGCCGGAGGCTCCGAATACCACTGGCAACCTCGCCTCCTCTCGCGATGAGTTGCTGTCGACCGTTGTCAGGTTCATCGCCTCATAGCCGCAGGGCGATCGCATATGGTTTTCCGACGCGGGATTTCCGTGGCCTCATGGTTCGAGACGCGTCAAGAGCGACGCTCCTCACCATGAGGGGCTGGCACCGAATACGGTGTTGCACATCGATCATGAACACGCCGAGCGGGGCGTTCATGGCGAGGATCAACAGCTTTGCCGCGGAGAAAAGCCCTCATCCTGAGGAGCCCGCCGAAGGCGGGCGTCTCGAAGGATGGCCGAGGAAAGACTGCGCGCGCAGCCTGTTGCGGTGAATTCGGATATCGCGGTGCTCAACCGGGCTACACGCGCTGCTCTAATGCAACACGACCTCCAGCAGGTTGGCGAGCCGCGCGGCGGCGAGTGGGGCCTGCTTACGGGCGAGGTCGCGAGCGTTGGTCTCGTAGTCGCGCGTGAGTTCGACCGGCTGCTTGTCGGTCCGAACAGGCGCGGCGTAGGCGACGCTCTTGGCCAGTTCGAAGCTCTCCTGCGCCCAGGTCGCGGGATCGATGATCTGCGCCTTGCCGGCATCGGCGACGATGGAGGACAGGCCGCCGCGCTGATCGGCATCGAAGATGGCGCCGAACACCGTGGAATAACCGCCGAAGATGCCGTCCCAATAGGCGTGCAGATTCTGCGTCTCGCCATTGGCGGCGACGACCTGCAGCTCGTTGCCGCCGCGGTCTCCGCCCTTGTCGGGCAGCGCGGCCGAGTAGCGCGCGATGGCGTGCAGCGGCTGGTGCAGATCGCCGACCAGGTGGATCGCCCAGCTCAGGCTGTACGAGCGCAGCGGCTCCGAGGCGTCGGTGCTCGCCGGCAGCTTTGCGATCATCAGCTTGAGCTGCGATACCGCGTCGACCGGATCCGGGCGCGGCAGCGGCGTGTCGTCGGCCGCGATCAGCGAATCCTTGTAGTGCCAATGGGTGTGCTTGAGATGACCGTACGGCACGAGCTGCTTGGCGGTCGAGTCCGTCACCTGATCGTCGTAATAGTCCGTCTTCATCTTGATGTCGTCGGGCCAGGTCGCGGCATGCACGAAGGCGTAGAGCTTCTCCTGGCCCTGCGGCGCGCCAGCGATCCAGCTGGCATAGTCGGGATTGAGCTTGAGCAGCGCATCGGCGCGGTCGCGCGCCGCGGGAGAGAGCTTCTTGTAGGCCACATAGGCAATCTGCATGTGGCCCTCGTCCCACCAGGCGAGCGCCTGTCCTGCTGGCCACACCACGGCAACGGTCAAAGCAATCGTCAGCCTGCGCATCGCAATGCCCTCCTTGAAATGTCGTCCATGCAAGCACCAATCGAACCGTGATGATGTGCAACCTATCGCGGAGGAGAGCAGTTGGCAATTTCGTCCGCCGTGAGACGTCCACGCGGCTCAATCGCGTGCTGCTTCATCGTCGGGCCGAGCATGCGCGACACGGCGCGGAGCAAAGATGCTCTCGTCTCTTCGGTTGCTTCGTCGCGTTCATGATGTTACACAACGTAACATTGCGATCGGCATAGGCTGGTCGTCTCGCGACGCTAACACTTCGATCACCTCACGTTGCTCATTCAACCCTGCGACACACCGCCAGATGCGGCGTCGCATGGTCCCATGCGAGAAACAGATGAACATCCCCGTCGTGCCATCGGATCTGGCTGCCGTTACGCCCGGCCTCGACGCACTCGCTGCCGAAGCGATGCAGGAATGGCAGGTCCCCGCCGTCGCCATCGCGATCGTCCAGAATGGCGAGACCGCGCTGCTCAAGGCGTATGGTCAACGCGACGTCGAAGCCGGATTGCCGACGACTCCGCAAACCCAATTCACTATTTGCTCGATCACCAAGACCTTCACCGCCACGGGCCTTGCGATGCTGGTGGCCGATGGCCGGCTCGACTGGAGCAAGCCGGTTCGCGACTACGTGCCGGAATTCCGCCTGCACGACCCGATCGCAACGGACCGTGTGACCGTGCGTGACCTGTTGTCCCATCACAGCGGCCTGCCCCGACACGACTGGATCTGGATGCCGGGCGGGCTGTCGCAGACGGAGATGCTGGCCGCCATGCGCCACATCGAGCCGAGCCGGGACATTCGCACCAGCTGGCAATACAGCAATCTCGGCTACTTCGTCGCCGGCCTGGTCGCCGAACGGGTCAGCGGTCAGCGCTGGGAGGACTTCATCCGCAGCCGGATCACCGATCCGCTGCAGATGGCGATGACGACGACCGTCGCCGATCTGGCGAAGGCGGAAGACGCGGCCGCGCCCTACATCGTCCATCGCAACGAGCGGCAGCGAACGAAACTCTGGCCGCTTCATGCGGCAGCCGCCGGCGGCATCAACACGTCGGTGACGGCGATCGCCAATTGGATGAGGTTCCTGCTCGCCGAAGGCGAGTTCGAAGGCCGGCGGCTGCTCCCCGCAGCCCTGGTCCACGAGATGCAGGCACCGCGCGTGCTGTCGTCCGGCCCGGATCGTGAGTTCGGCCATTTCCATTATGGGCTGGGCTTCACCTCGACGTCCTATCGCGGCGAGCGGGTCGTCGGGCATTCCGGCGGCTGGCTCGGCTGGAGCACGCTGATGCGGATGATCCCCGACAAGAAATTCGGGGTGGCCGTATTCTGCAATGTCTCGGGGGCGCCTGTTCCCGCCATCCTGATCAACTACGTGACCGACCGCCTCGTCGTGGGCCAGGAGCCGGTGCCGTGGCTCGAACGGTTGCGTGATCTCCGCCGCAAGGCATTGGCGCAGGCCGAGACCGACGAGCAGACCCGCACGGCCGCGCGGAAGCCCAACGCTCCGCCGGCGCATCCGCTATCGGACTACGCCGGCAGCTACCAGCATCCCGGCTACGGACGGATCACCATCACGGTGGCGGATGACGGCCTCGACTGGGCTTACCGCAGCTTCGCAGGGCCACTCGCGCATCGCCACTACGAGACCTTCGAGACGCCACTGCTGCCGTATGACCTCAATCCCGACCGTCTCGCGCTCTCGTTCCACACCGATCGTGACGGCAATGTCGCCAGCCTCTCCGCGCAGCTCGACCCGTTGGTCGCGGACATCGTGTTTCAGCGCACTCCCGGTGGCGACTGCATGGAAGCGGACTTCCGCGCGTCCTGTGCTGGCGCTTGGCGGCACGGCGCGACGACGCATTTGATCACGCTTCAGGACGACGGCGAACTGACGCTGAAATCGGACTATCAGCCGCTGTATCGCCTGCGGCCCTACCAAGGCGGCATCTTCAGCATCGTCGAGCTCGAAGGTTTCCGCGTCGAGTTTCGACGCAATGCTGCCGGCGAGATCGACACGCTGGTCTTTCATCAACCCAACGGCACGTTCGTTGCCCACCGGATTGCAGCCGAGACCACGTCGAACTGACGACAGCCCCGCCCGCGCCGCTACTGCTCGTCCTTCGGCGGCATGCGCGGCGGCAGCAGGGGCGTGAACGAGACGCCGTCGCCGGCGTTTTTCGCCGCCTTGAATTCGCCGGTCGAAGGATCGCCGCCAGCGGTCTCGATGATGGTCTTGGGCAGGATGTATTCGCGCGCGGCGTCGATGACCCCACCGTCGCCCGTGCCGAAATCGGCGGCGCGGCCGCCCTGCGGATGGCCGGCGGCGATCTGGTCGGCGGCGTGCTGGGCTTTCTCGGCCAGCGTATCGCTGAAGGGGATGCGATAGGCGCGCGGCACGCCGCTCGGGCGATTGTCGTCGTCGAGCGCCTCGACCCACAGATAGACCGCGCCGGGATCGCCCGCGAGGCTGTGCGGGTCGACGATCCGCACCTGCAGCACCTTGAAGCTCTTCGGCAGCCGGTCGATGCTGGCCCAGCCGAGCAGGCCGCGCGCGCCGACGAAGCTGCCGATATAGAACGCGCTGGTGATGACCACCGCCACCGCCTTCACCGGCCACGGCAGCCGCGCATAGACCAGCACCAAGAGCAGCAGCGCGCCGATCAGCGCATAGCAGACGGACAGCGTGACGATGACGGTCTGCAGACTGCTCATCATTGCCTGATCACCCGGACGCCGGTTTTGGGATCGAGATCGGCGCCGTTGCGCCAGTTGCTGCGGAACGTCTCCAGCAGTGATTTCGGCCGGCGCTGCACGTCGATCACCTTGCCGGCCGCATCGAGCTTGAAGCGCAGCGCGGTCTTCTCGTCGCCGGAATGGTCGAGCACGACCTTGTCGTCGAAGATCACCTGCGCCGTCGGGTTGAGCTTCTGCACCTTCACAGTAGCCTCGACCGGCGTGCCGCTGACGTTCTGGAAATGCGAGATATTGACGGTGTATTCGCCGGCGACGATGCCCCGGATGGTCACGATCTCCTCGCGGATCGGCGACGGGATCTTCAGTCCGTTGACCAGGATGAAATCATTGGCGCCGCCGCGGTCGTCGCGGTCGAGCGTGAGGAAGCCGGCCTCGCGGTGCCGGTACCAGGCGATGTTGCCGACGGGGTCCTGCACGAACAAATCGAGATCATCAGGATGGTTGTCCGGCCAATCCATCGTGATCAGGAACTCGGCCTTGCTGTCGACCTTGCCGTCCTTGGCGTCCGGGGAGATCGCGAGCACCGCGATGAAGAAGAAGAACGCGACGATCTGCAGCGCCTTGAACAGCATCACGCTGAACGGATCGAACTGCTCCTCGCGCGGATAGAGTCCGAAATCGTCCATCATGCGCCCTGCTCCGCGACGCGCTCCATCGCGCGCTCGAGCCGCGGCGTCACCCGCGTTTCGGTCAGCATGACCGCGTCGGAGAACACCCGGCCGGTCGCTGCGTCCAGCATGTAGTACTGGATCCGCACCAGGATCGAGCCGACCAGGCCGGCGAGCGTCGTGTACATCGCCACCGCCATGCCGTCGCTCATCAGCCCCATCGAGGATTTCATGGCGAGCTTGTCGTTCACGTCGAGGCCGGCGATCGGCGCCAGCATGATGATGAAGCCGATGATGGTGCCGAGCAGGCCGAGCTTCATCAGCGTGTCCGAGGCGAAGCCGCCAAAGCCGTTCGAGCCGCGCAGCCGGTCGGCGAGCGTGCGGAGCAGCAGCGTCTGGTCGAGCCGCCCTGCCCCTTGCGTCCTCGCCTTGGTGACGAGGCTCCTGATGTGATTGGTGACGAGCCCCTGCGGCAGCAATTGCGCCTCCGGCTCGAGCGCGCGCTCGGCGTCGGGTCCGATCAGGACCGCGCGACAGCGCCTCGCCGCGTCCGCCTCGCGGGCGATCGCCCTGGTGCGCCAGAAGCAGTGGCAGCAGGTCACGACATAGAGCACGGTGACGACGCTGGAGATGTAGGTGCGGTCGGAGGCGACCATCAGATGGAAATAGCCGTAGCGCGCCAGCACCACGGCGGCGAACACGGTCAGCCCGGTGAAGATCATCCAGAGCAGCAGCGGGCCGCGCTCGGCGCTGTCGCGCGCAGGTTCCACCGCTTCGGCACCGCTGACCACGCTCATGCATGAACTCCCCGACGCGCCCGTTTGTGTCCGGCGCCTTGACGGTCAAGTTAAGCAGAGCAGCGGAACGTCGTCCAAAGACATCTGCCTCGGGGCGTTCGGGAAATTTTCCCAAATTGCGCTTGCTGCAGTGCATTTGCTTGGCGGCATCCGGGGCCTGTTGTTACGCTGCGGCAAACGCCGTGGAGGGATCGCATGCGCCTCGTGCTTGCGCTGATTGCGCGTCTTGCGCTGATCGTGGTGCTGTGCCTCGCCGCTGCCGCGGTCTGGGTCACCGTCGATGCCTATCGCAGCGTCGACCGCGCCACGGCCGCCTCCGCCGATCGCGTGTCGCAGGCGCTCGAGGCGCTGTATTGGCGCGAGCTGCTGTTGCGCAGCAATCGGACGCGCGATCACCTGCTGCCGGTGCCCGACTGGCGCACGACCGAGACGATGAAGCTGATCGCACCGGGCATCTGCGTGCAGTTCAAGCCGGAAGCCGCCTTCGAAAAGCCGCTGTGCGGCCAGAGCAAGGGCCTCGGCGCCGCCCCGCCGCGCTGGTTCTCAGGACTCGTTGAAGCCGTGCTCGGCGAACACGCCGCTGTCGCGCAAGCGATCAGCGCCCGCACCACGACGGCCGGAACCGTGTCGGCGATCGCCGATCCCGATGCCGCCATCCAGCTCGCCTGGCAGCGCATCCAGGACTCGTTCGGCGTGGCGATGGCGATGGCGGTCGCGATCGGCGTGCTCGCGTCGCTGGCGATCGCGCATGCGCTGGCGCCGGCGCGCAGCATCGTCCAGGCGTTGCAGCGGATGGCCGAAGGCGAGCACCGCCCGGCGCTGCCGCGCTTCCGCTCGATGGAGCTCGCCATGATTGGCCGCGCCGTCGGCGAACTCGGCGACCGGCTCTCCCAGGCCAACGAACAGCGCGCGGCGCTGACCGAGCGCCTGCTCGACATCCGCGACGAGGAGCGTCGCGCGCTGGCGCGCGAGCTGCACGACGAGTTCGGGCAGAACCTGACCGCGATCCTGGCCTTCGCATCGACCATTGAAAGCGCCCAGGGCCGTAAAGACCAGGTCGCGCAGGATGCGCGCATGATCACGCAATCCGTCACGCATCTGATGGCCTGCCTGCGCGGCACCTTGAGCCGGCTGCGCCGTCCGCTCGCCGAGGAGCTCGGCCTCGAAGCTGGCCTCGTGGCGCTGACGCAGAACTATCAGCATGCCGCGCGGCCGGCGATCCGGCTCGATCTGCATGGCGACCTCGCCGACATCCAGGGGCCGGTCGCCGTCACAGCCTATCGCATGGCGCAGGAATGCCTGACCAATGCGCTGCGCCACGGCGATGCCAGCGAAGTGTCGCTGCGCGTCGAGCGCCGCTCGGGTGCTGAGAGCGCGCTCGTGATCTCGGTG
Source organism: Bradyrhizobium sp. HKCCYLS2038 (assembly GCF_051167655.1). Classification (NCBI taxonomy): domain Bacteria; kingdom Pseudomonadati; phylum Pseudomonadota; class Alphaproteobacteria; order Hyphomicrobiales; family Nitrobacteraceae; genus Bradyrhizobium; species Bradyrhizobium sp. HKCCYLS2038. The sequence continues at coordinate 698,225 of NZ_JBNPTM010000002.1, forward strand.
GAGGATGACGGCGGCGGTGACGCGGCCCAGCTCGCACAATCGGCCGGCTTCGGCCTCACCGGCATCCGCGAGCGCATCGCCGCGGTCGGCGGCTCGCTGTCGATCGCGCCGGCGGCGCGCGGGCTCAGCGTATCAGCCACGATTCCGCTGGCGGCCTGAGACCATGGCCGAGCCGAAAGGCATCTCGATTCTGCTGGTCGATGATCATCCCGTCGTCCGCCAGGGCTATCGCCGCGTGCTGGAGAGCCAGGATGGTTTTCGCGTCATCGCCGAGGCCGACAGCGCCGCGGCGGCCTACGCCGCGTTCAAGGCGCACACGCCCGACGTCGTCGTGCTCGACATCTCGATGAAAGGCGCCAGCGGGCTCGAGGCGATCCGCAACATCCGCGCCCGCGACAGCCGCGCCTGCATCCTGGTGTTCTCGATGCATGGCGAGGCGCCGCTGGTGAAGGCGGCATTCGCCGCCGGTGCGAGCGGCTTCGTCACCAAGAGCAGCGAGCCGTCGGCGCTGGTCCGCGCCATCCGAATGGTGATCCGTGGCGAGCGCGCGCTAAGCGACGACGTCGCCCACGTGCTCGCCGCCGACAGCCTCGATCCGCAGCAGACCGTGCTCGACCGGCTCGGCGAGCGCGAGATCGAAATCCTGCGCCAGCTCGCCTCCGGCCTCACCACCGAGCAGATCGCCGCCAATCTGCATCTCAGCGTCAAGACGGTGCAGAACTATCATTATCTGGTGAAGGCCAAGACGGGATTGCAGACCGATGCGCAGCTGGTGCGACTGGCGGTCACCAGCGGCCTGACGGATTTGTAGCTCCTGCCCGCAGGGCGCGCGCTGCCGCTCATTGGCGCCCAAGCCCTATCCACCCGTCATTGCGAGCGCAGCGAAGCAATCCAGAGTCCCGCCCACCACCCCGGATTGCTTCGCTGCGCTCGCAATGACGCGGAGAGGGCTTGCGACCTTCGCGCGACATCATTTGCGACGAGATGCTGGCACGCTCTCACCGCGTCATTCCGGGGCGCGTCGCGCAGCGGCGCGAGCCCGGAATCCGTAGCCACGGGATGGCGTGTGACGCGAGCAGGCCGTTGCGCCTGTCTTCGCTACGCGGACGGTCGTGGTTATGGATTCCGGGCTCGTCGCTTCGCGCCGCCCCGGAATGACGGCGGAGAGATTTGGGCGTGCCCGCTCGTCGCGATGCGAACACCTCAGGCGTGCAGACTAGCGCGCCGCCAGACCCCGCAACAGCAGCGTCAGCACGGCATCGACGCGGGTCGAGCAGGTGCAGTCGGCCCATTCGTCGGCGTGGGCGGGGTGATGGAAGCTGCGGGTCGCATCGAAGATGGCGGCGGCTGCAACCTTGGGATCGGTGACGTCGAACGCGCCCTGCGCGACTCCCTCGGCGATGATGCCTTCGACCTGGGCGATCAGGTCCTGCTTGTGCGCCCTGACCACCGAGCAGGCTTCGCGCGCGAGGGTCAGATAGGTCGCGAACATCTCGGGGTCCTCGCAGACCCGCTTGTGCTTGGCGTCGAACAGCTCGCGCAGCCAGCGCTCCAGCCTGGCCGGCGCCGGCCCGGGCTCGGCGGCGATCTGCGCCAGCGGCGCGCTGACCCGCTCGAGCCAGCGTTTGGCGACCGCCTCGCGCAGCGACGCCTTGCTCGGAAAGTGACGGTAGACGGAGCCGTGGCTGACATCGAGCGCTCTCGCGACGTCGACGACCGTCGCTTTGGCGAGCCCGTAACGGCGCAACACGTCCTCGGTGACTTCGAGGATGCGCTCGGACGTCAGAACCACGGCCTCATTCATGCGTGCACCATATCGGAGTCGGTCGCATGCGCCTTGATCTGGATCGTCTCGGCCAATTCGCCCGAGACCGGCGCACGGAACTTGGCCGCTTGCGCCTCCAGGTGACGCGCGACCTGGACGTTCAACCAGTCCTGAAATTGTGAGTGCAACAATCGCTTTTCAATCTTCATCGAAGCGGTCCTTCGCAGTTGAAACCGCTGAACCAAAGGTCAGACAGTGTAAGTTGGTCTTAAGCACGATAGCTAAGAGAACATACACCATCGCGCTGACAGATTTCAATATCTGTCAGCGCGATTTTTGGAAAAGTATTTAGATACCTTTATCGAGCCATTTCCACCTGGGAACGCCATTGTTTGTGTCGCCCCGGCCGCTCTGGTAAAGCGCGGCGTAAAATGCTGCCGGCGCGGACGCTTTCGTCCCGCCCACCTTCCCTCCCGCCTGGAGCGACGTCGATGATCCCCCGCTATACCCGTCCCGAAATGGCCTCGATCTGGGAGCCGCAGACCCGGTTCAAGATCTGGTTCGAGATCGAGGCGCATGCGGCGGACGCGCTGGCGGAGCTCGGCACGATCCCGAAGGACGCGGCCAAGACGATCTGGGCCAAGGCCAAGGACTCCACCTTCGACGTCGCCCGCATCGATGAGATCGAGCGCGAGACCAAGCACGACGTCATCGCCTTCCTCACCCATCTCGCCGAGATCGTCGGCCCCGAGGCGCGCTTCGTGCACCAGGGCATGACGTCGTCGGACGTGCTCGACACCTGCCTCAACGTGCAGCTGACGCGCGCCGCCGACCTGCTGCTCGCCGATCTCGACAAGGTCCTCGCCGCGCTGAAGAAGCGCGCCTTCGAGCACAAGATGACGCCGACCATCGGCCGCTCGCACGGCATTCATGCCGAGCCGGTCACGTTCGGTCTCAAGCTCGCTTACGCCCATGCCGAGTTCTCACGCGCCCGCGAGCGCCTGGTCGCCGCGCGCAAGGAGGTCGCGACCTGCGCGATCTCCGGCGCGGTCGGCACTTTTGCGCAGATCGATCCGCGCGTGGAGGAGCACGTCGCCAAGGCGATGGGCCTGTCGCCGGAGCCGATCTCCACGCAGGTGATTCCCCGCGACCGCCACGCGATGTTCTTTGCTACCCTCGGCGTGATCGCCTCCTCCGTGGAGCGCTTCGCCACCGAGGTGCGCCACCTGCAGCGCACGGAAGTGCTGGAAGCCGAGGAGTTCTTCTCGGAGGGCCAGAAGGGCTCCTCCGCGATGCCGCACAAGCGCAATCCGGTGCTGTCGGAGAACCTCACCGGCCTCGCCCGCATGGTGCGCGCCTATGTGACGCCGGCGATGGAGAACGTCGTGCTCTGGCACGAGCGCGACATCTCGCACTCTTCGGTCGAGCGCATGATCGGCCCGGATGCCACGGTCACGCTCGACTTCGCGCTGGTGCGCCTCGCCGGCCTGGTCGAGAAGCTGCTGGTCTATCCGGCCAACATGGAGAAGAATCTCGACAAGCTCGGCGGCCTCGTCCACTCGCAGCGCCTGCTGATCGCCCTCACCCAGAAGGGCGCGAGCCGCGAGGACTCCTACAAGCTCGTGCAGCGCAACGCGATGCCGGTGTGGCGCGGCGAAGGCGACTTCCGCACCCTGCTCAAGGCCGATGCCGAGGTGAAGAAGTATCTCACCGACGCCGAGATCGACGAGCAGTTCGACCTCGACTATCACCTCAAGCACGTCGACACGATCTTCAAGCGCGTGTTCGGCGCAGCGTGACGGGGCGCCGGCGGCCAGGATCTCTTACAAATGCAACTACGCTACCAACTCGACAAAGCAGCGCTGGTCCAAGGGGCTCGTCTGCAGAATGGCGATGGCCAAGCGATCGTCTTCGGGACGGTGCTCTTTGCGGTCTTTGCCGTAACGCAGTTGCTGGAGCTGTTCGACAGATATGAAGGAACGACCCTGGCGGTCGCAGCGCTGCTGTGGCTGTTGTTCTGCGCCGTCGCAGGTCTGGCCACCGCTGCGCTGACGATATTTGTCATGATCCCGATCCGCGCGGGATCGCTCTATCGGCAGAATCCCATGTTGTATGGCGCGATGGAACTGCGCGAGGACGATGACGGCATCGAGATCAGGGGTCCGCGGATGACGTCAAGGTTTGCCTGGTCGGATTTCCGCGGCTTCAAGGAGAACAAGGCGATCTTCCTGCTCTGTCTCAGCAAGTCGATCGGCCAGCCGATCACCAAGCAGGAGATGTCCGAGGACATCATACGAGCGTTCAGAAGCAGGCTGGAGCAGAAGATGCGCCGCCTGCCGCGCTGGTCCGGAATGATCTGAACATTCGCCGCCGTCCCAGGCGAGAGAGGCGTACGCGAGCCGCAGGCGGGAGCACTCGGCTATCACCTCAAGCACGTCGACACGATCTTCAAGCGCGTGTTCGGCAACGCTGCGTGACGGCGCGGGACGTTACAGCTTATTCATCGAGACGGCCGCGTTGCCCTTGTTGTTGAAATAGAACTGATACAACAGCCTGGGAAACAGGATGGAGGTGTCGTTGACGTAGACGAACACCTCCCCGTCGCTGCGTGCGGTGAACCTGGCCGTCCAGCGGCTGCTGCCGGGTGATTCCGGTTGGAATGCGAGGAGATGCTCCTCCAATCCCGTGCTGCCCACGCGCACGATGGGCGCGAACCAGTTCGACCAGATCAGCCGCTTGAACGGCACGCCCGGCAGTTGCGCCCAGGTCCCGTACCCGAAGCCGGCCGGAGTCGCAGGAATGTCGGCGTCGCTCCACGCCTCTCCGACATCGAGCGTGATCTGATAGGTCTCGTCCTGCGCCACGCTGAGTGCCGTCGGATAGCAATGGTGGCGCGTCTCGAACACCGGCCGGATGCTGCCACCAGGGTAGGCGCCGATCTCGGTGTACTCGACCTCGGTCGGCCTCAGCGTGGCCTTGCAGAACAGGCCGGCCGTGTTGGCCGCACCGAACGCCAGCCACCAGAACAGCCAGAACGTGATCGCCGTCGGGAAGATCCACGATTTCAGGACGTAGAAGCCGGCGATGTACCAGCCCTGGCGACGCAGCGCATAGACCGTCGCGCGCCAGCCGGTCACCGGCTTGTGCGCGGATGGATCGTTCCAGGCAATGCGCGCGGCATCGCGGATGGTCTGCTGCAGCGAGGTGCCCCACAGCGTCAGGCCGAGGGCCGCAGCCGCGCCGATCAACATGAAACCCGGCGAGTCACGCCATGCGACGAGCCATGGCGCGACGAGCTTCGGCAGGAAGGCAGCGGCCGCGTTGATGACGGGGTCGCCGACCACATGCAGCGGATCATAAAGGAAGCGCGGCCAATAGATGACGGCGCAAGGGATCGCGACGACGAACAGCAGCGCAAGCATCGTCGCGAAATAGACCACGCGGCGCAGCCACACCCAGTTCCAGACGTCGTCCTGAACCCGGGTCCGCGCGTGGCCCTTGTCGAGCGGATGCGGCGCATCGACCGGCGTATCGGTCTCATCCGTGACCCGGTAGGACGCGGGCACGACCACCGGGGCATAACGATCGGGGCCGGCCGCGATGCGCTCGAACACGGTGCGGTGGATGGTCGGCTTCACCGGCAGCAGCGGCGGCTGTGGGAGGCTCGGATGCAGGTCGGCCGCCAGAAGCTCGGTCTGCGGCTTGAACGGCGACCGCAGCAGCCATTTGATGCGACGGAGATCGTAGCGCAACGACAGCCGGTACGGCGGCGCGTCGTAGATCTCGCGCAGATTGCGCGGCTTGTAGCGATAATAGGCAGCGATCCCCTTGCGGGAATCGTTGAGCTTGTCGAGCGGATCGATCTCGGGATCGTACAACAGCCGCCGCCGCTCATCGAGATAGACGAGGCCGTAGGCCTGGGCGCGGTCGAGCATCCAGTCGAGCGTGACATAGGCGAGGCCGTCCTGCGGATAGCCGCCGCCGACGTCGGAATGCACGCCGGTGAACCACACCTGGCTGATGCGCTCGCGGTCGCGCGGCGGCAGGTCTGTGCGCAGATGCGGTGCCGGCTCGGCCAGCTTCGCGGCCTCGCTGCGCGGATCATGGTTGATGTCGAACAGCCAGTCGGTCTTGTCCGGACGCCCCGGCACGTGGGCGTCGCGTCCCCGCACATAGCGCTCGTCCCAGATCACCGGGCGGAAGGCGTCGCGCTCCTCCTCGATCGCGAGCGCATGGCAGGCGCGGTGGATTTTCGAGCTCATGAACTGGTCCGGCATCGACAGCGGCCAGATCCAATAGTCGATGGCGCGCGTCATCTCCTCGATCGGACCGCCATAGGCGTCGACCGTGTCCCAGATGCCGACGAAATGCACGCTCTCGACCGCGACAGCGGGCGGCGCCTCGGCGGCGACGCCCGTCAGGCGGCGCAGCGTCCTGATTCCCCAGTCCCGGATGCCACGCAGGTCCACGCCGACCTTGCCGAGATAGCGCAGGAGGCCGCTGTTGTAGCGCCGGCGGTAGCGGCGATACGCGTCCGCAGCGAAGCGCGCGAGATCGGCCTCGTTGTCGTGATAGGGGACCAGCCCCTGCCCTGCGATCATCGCCGCCACGATGCGGATCGTGAACGCGCCACGGCTGAAGCCGAAGCAGTAGATGCGATCGCCCGGCCGGTAGTTGCGGCAGCAGAAGCTGTAGATCGCGATCACGTTGCGCTTCAGGCCGAAGCCGAAGATGCCGCCGAGCGCCGCGAACAGCTTGAAGGACGAGGTGCCGACACCGTCGTCGTAAAACGCGATCTGCCTGCTCGGATCACGCAGGTCCAGCAGCTGGAAAAGTCGCCAGACGTTGGTCTTGAACAATGCCTTGGCGCTGTTGCCGGTGCCGTCCGACAGCAGCACGATGTTCCTTGGAACCGTGTTGGACATGAGGCCCCCCGACCAGAATGCCAAAGCACCTCAGCTTGGGAGCCAATTGCAGGAAAAGCAAGCTGCAATCTGCGCACGAGTGCGCCGCATCGAACGGGAACGGAACGAGAGCGCGGCTGCGGACGGGGCGCACGCTGACTCAGTCCGCCTCCTCGCATTTGTCCTGCTTGACCTTGAACATCTTCCGGAACTGGGTCTCGAGCGCGCTCCGCATCGCCTCCATCTTCTTCTCACCGGTGTTGCGGAGATTGTAGTTGATGGCGCAATTGGTCCAGCCGAAATTGACCAGGTAGATGCGCATGCGCTCCTGGCCGTCCGGCTTCTGCGATTCGGCCACGTAGCGGGCGACGCAGGCCTTCGGGCTGGCATTATCGGCGCAGCCTTTGTCGACGGTCTGGCGAAACATCTGCTGCAGGTCGGTCTTGCCCTCGATGGCGTCGACGAAGCGCGCGCAGGCGGCGGCGGGCTGATAGTCGCGCAGCGCCGAGGGCGTCTTGAAGCCGCGGGTCTGCGCCAGGTCGAAATCGCAGCTGTCCTTCAGTTCCGCCATCCTGGCGCGGCGGTAGTCGTCGATGCCGGGCAGCGTGATGAACTCCAGACGCGCGGCGGCGTCGAGCGTGGCCTTGCAGGTGCGGTCGATCTTGTCGGGGTCGAGCGCGGCGACGGCCTTCGGCTCGAACGCCGGCAGCGTGCCAGGGGAGTCGAAATCGGACGGGCCGAACAGGAGATGCACAGTGTTGCGCAGCCGCGTCTCGTCCTGCTTGGCGGGATCGAAGCGCACAGTGAAACGGCAGCCGCTCTCCCAGGACATCGTCCGCTCGGCGGCCTCGGCGCCCACGCCGCCGAGCGTGACGGCGGCGAGCCCCAGGCATGCGATCCATCCGGTCCGGCTTCGTCGGGTCATGGCAGTCCTCGCGCAGGCTATCCTGGCCTGCATCCTACCCTGTCCCCGCGCCAACGCTAGCCTGCGCCGCGTACCATCCGCAGCGCAACGTCGTCGCGCTTGACGCGGTGATGCCAGACGGCTGCGCCGATGTGCAGAACCGCGAGCGCCAGCAGCACGTAGGCAAAGAAGATGTGGCGGTCCTCCCAGGCGCGCGCCGCTTCCTTGTCGGGCGAGGTGAACTGCGGCACGTGGAAGAACCCGAACCAGCTGGAATAGTCCGGCGTGTGCGCGCCCGAATGCGCCCAGCCCAGCATGATCACGACCAGGGTGACGAGATCGAGCCCCCATTGGTTGGCGCGCGCGATGGTCGCGAGCCAACGCGGGGTGTCTGCCGGCAGCGCCGGTGTCGGATTGATCAGGCGCCACGCCATGCGTACGAGCAACAGCACCAGCAGGACATAGCCGATGTCTGCATGGATGGAGCGATAGAAGAAGCGATCCGGTCGCGCCGGGATGTGGTTCATCCACCAGCCGAAGGCGATCATCACCAGGATGGTCGGACCGATCACCCAATGCAGAGCGCGCGCGACGCCACCCCAGCTCGATGCCGTGTTTCTGATCATGACTGAATTCCCAACTGCGATCTCTTCTGCTTCCGAGATGCATGGAACTCTTTTATGGCGCTTCGATGCGATGCAAAAATGGAATCGTTCGAAACTAATTAGGACACCGTCGCGCCCTGGGAATGTCGCGACCGTCTCGCATCCCTGCGCGGCTCGCGTAAGAATGCTCTCACCTCGTCATTGCGAGCGCAGCGAAGCAATCCAGAGTCCTTGCTGGGTCCTGGATTGCTTCGCTGCGCTCGCAATGACGGAGGAGACGTCCGCGAGTTTGCCGTAGGGTGGGCAAAGCAGCCGCCGGAGGCGGCAGCGTGCCCACCGTCGTGCTGCAGAGCTAGTGCTCAAATGGTGGGCACGGCGTCATCACGATCTCGATCGCGGAAGGAGCACGGCGGCGCCTTTGCCAACCCTACGCAGTCACGGGCTACATCGGCTGCGCGGCCGCCACCAGATCGCTCGCGCGCTGGTCCTGCTTAAGCAGGGCCGCGAGCTCGCTCTCGTCCAGCGTCTCCTTGACGAGCAGGCGGCGCGCGGCGCGCTCCAGGACGTCGCGCTTGTCCTGCAGGAGCTTGCGGGTGCGCTCCAGCGCCGACGTGACGATGGCGCGGACCTCGGCGTCGATGGCGTCGCCCGCGGCCTCGCCATAGTCGGCGCTGCGCGAGGCGCCGGGCGCCAGGAACGACTGGTTGTCGCGCTCATAGGCGACCGAACCCAATTGCTCCGACATGCCGTAGCGCGTCACCATCGACCGCGCGATGTCGGTGACGCGGCGAAGATCGTCCGCCGCTCCGGTCGACAGATGGCCGTAGACCACGAGCTCCGCGGCGCGGCCGCCGAGCAGCACCGCCATCTTGTTCTCGAGCTCCTCGCGGGTCATCAGGAAGCGGTCCTCGGTCGGGCGCTGGATGGTGTAGCCGAGCGCGCCGACGCCGCGCGGAATGATCGAGACCTTGTGCACGGGATCGGTGCCCGGCAGGCTCATCGCGACGATCGCATGCCCCATCTCGTGATAGGCGACGATCTCGCGCTCCTTGGGATTGAGCAGCCGGTTGCGCTTCTCCAGCCCCGCGACGATGCGCTCGATCGCATTGTTGAAATCATCGAGCGAGACCTCGTCGGCGCCGCGCCGCGTCGCCAGCAAGGTCGCCTCGTTGACAAGGTTGGCGAGATCGGCACCGGTAAAGCCGGGCGTCAGCGCCGCCACCTTCTCCGGATCGACGTCGGCTGCGAGCTTGGCCTTCTTCAGATGCACCCGCAGGATCTGGATGCGGCCCGGCTTGTCCGGACGATCGACCAGCACCTGGCGGTCGAAGCGGCCGGCGCGCAGCAGCGCGGGATCGAGGATCTCCGGCCGGTTGGTCGCCGCCAGCAGCACAAGACCGACAGAGGAATCGAAACCGTCGAGCTCGACCAGCAGCTGGTTGAGCGTCTGCTCCTTCTCGTCGTGCCCGCCGGCGAACGGGCCCATGCCGCGGGCGCGCCCAAGCGCATCGAGCTCGTCGATGAAGATGATGGCGGGAGCTTTCGCACGCGCCTGCTCGAAAAGATCGCGCACACGCGCCGCGCCGACGCCGACGAACATCTCGACGAACTCGGAGCCGGAGATCGAGAAGAACGGCACGCCCGCCTCGCCCGCGACAGCCTTGGCGAGCAGCGTCTTGCCGGTGCCGGGCGGGCCGACCAGCAGCACGCCCTTCGGCATGCGGCCGCCGAGCCGGCCATAGGATTTCGGATCTCTCAGGAAGGCGACGATCTCGCGCAACTCGTCCTTGGCCTCGTCGACGCCGGCGACATCGTCGAAGCGCACGCCGGTGTTGGCCTCGACATAGACCTTGGCCTTGCTCTTGCCGATCTGCATCAGGCCGCCGCCGAGCCCGCCGGCGCCGCCCATCATCCGCCGCGACAGCCAGAACCAGACGCCGAAGAACAGCGCGATCGGCATCACCAGCGAAAGGATGTCACCGAGGATGTTGCTCTCGACGCGGCCGGTGAAGGTGACGTTGGCCTTGGCGAGCTCCTTGGCGAACTCCTGGTCGACGCGCGTCGTCGCGAAGCGCGTCTGCCCACCGGGCAGCGGCTCCTTCAGGCTGCCTTCGAGATAGTTCTCGGAGACGCCGACCTCCTTCACCTTGCCCGCCGACAGCAGGTCCTGGAACTGGCTGTAGGGGATGACGGCGACCTGGCGATAGCTCGTCCACGCATTGTGGATCATCATCGCGACGAAGATCGCGACAACAGCGTACCAGAGATTGAAGCGGGTCTGCTTGGTCATGGGTCTCTCGATGGGGTGATCAGTCGGAAACGAGGTGGCGCGCGGCGCGGATCTAGCGGCGGGGCGTCAGGCCCTCGCCTGCCCTTCGGTCTTCGCTTCAGTCTTTTCGGCCTTGGGCACGAACACGGTGACCGCGCGCGGCAGCACGGAAAACCGCGCCGGGGTGAAGGTGACGAGCTCGCCGTCCGCATTGATCGGGCGCGGCTTGCGGGTGCGGATCTCGAACGACGTGTCGCGCGACGCGCGCACCTCCTGCCATAGCCCGTGCCGGCCCCTGCGAAAGTCATAGGCCATCGCCAACAGCTTCCAGACCCGGCCGATCTCGAGCGAATAGAGATCGAGATGGGAATCGTCGATCTCCGCGCGGTGATCGACGGCCATGCCGCCGCCGTAGTAGCGGCCATTGCCGACTGCGATCTGCAAGGTCTTCACGCGCACCGCGCCGTCGGACGACACGATCATCGCCCGGAACGGCCGCGCGTTGGTGAGCACCTTCAATGCCGTGATCGCGTAGCCCAGTCGTCCGAACCTGCGCTTCGTTTCCTTGGTCAGCTGCCGCGCGAGTTCGGCACTCAGGCCGAGGCTGGCGACGTTGAAGAACGGATGTCCGTTGACCTCGCCCAGATCGATCTGCCGGCGATGGCCGGCCGCAATCACGTCGGCCGCCGCCTCCATGTCCGGCGGCAGGCCGAGCGTACGGGCGAGATCGTTGGCGGTGCCGGCCGGAATGATGCCGAGCGGCAGCCCGGTCTTGACCAGCGCCGGCGCAGCCGCGTTCAGGCTGCCGTCTCCCCCGGCGACGATGACCGCCTCCGCATCGTCAGCGTGGGCTTCGATCCACGGCGACACCTCGCGCGGACTGTGCGGTGCCGAGATCACGAGGTCGTAGCCCGCCGCGCCCAGCCGCGACACGGCGACGCCGGCGGCCTCGCCGCCGGAGCGGCTGCCGCGGTTGATGATCACCAGGAGCCGGCGTGTTGCGACATTCGGTCGCGACGGCGGCGCCTTCGCGATCGACATCTGGTCAGCCCCCGTGGTCACGACTGTCTCCCGTACACAAAATGCCAGCGCGCGTCGCCGCGCAGGTTCCATACCAAATGACGAGCGGCCACTCCGGTTCCATCACGATCGCACTCGTTGACCGCAGGGTTCACGGCCGAGCAAACTTTTCTTCGCCTGTCGGACTCGTGGCGTGTGGAGCAAGGGCCGCAAAGGTTGATAGTCACAAGCGACGCGTGTGGCCGCATCTCGTCAAACTCCAAGCAGCGCGCGACGCGCGCGATACCGCCAGCGGTATCTGTTACAAAAAGAGTCCGACATCATAGTCTGGGGGACTATCAGAGGGGCCCGGATCTCCGGCTCCCTGGAATTAGTTCGCAGGCCTGCGCCTGCAAGCCGGCTGCCGCGCCGGCAGACACTCTGTCGCACCTCCGCCTGCGCTGCCGCGTCGTTCATGTTGCTGAACGCCGATGCGGACGACCGGCTCTTGAAAACCGACCGGGAGGCACATACGTCATCGGGCATACCCCTGGTCCGGGCCCCTCTGGTGAAGCTGCCGGTGCTCACGATGTCGGACCTGACGACATCAATTTCACCGGTCTGATAAGAGGATCCCCGTGGATTTCCTGTTCATCGCGTTTGCCGGCAAGCCTGTCTGGATGTGGCTCGCCTTCCTCGCAATCGTGCTCGCCCTTCTCGTTTTCGATCTTGGCATCCTCCATCGCAAGACGCGCGAGATCTCGGTGCGCGAGAGCCTCATCATGAGCGCCGTCTACATCCTGCTCGCGCTGGCCTTCGGCGGCTGGGTGTGGTGGCAGCTCGGCTCGGAGGCCGGCACCGCCTATCTCACCGCGTTCACGATCGAGAAGGCGCTGGCGATGGACAACGTGTTCGTCATCGCCATGATCTTCAGCTATTTCGCGATCCCGCGCGCCTATCAGCATCGCGTGCTGTTCTGGGGCATCGTCGGCGTCATCGTGCTGCGCGCCATCATGATCGGCCTGGGCGCTGCGATCGTCGCGCAGGCCAGCTGGGTGCTCTACGTGTTCGCGCTGTTCCTGGTCGCGACCGGCATCAAGATGCTGGTGTTCAAGGACAAGCCGCACGACGTCGGCGCCAACCCGGCGCTGAACTGGATGCGCCGCCGCTTCGACGTCACCGACCGCCTGCACGAAGAGCGCTTCTTCGTGCGTCAGCCCAATGCGAACGGCAAGCCGACCTGGTTCATGACGCCGCTGTTCCTGGCGCTGATCCTGATCGAGTTCGCCGACGTCATCTTCGCCGTCGACTCGGTGCCCGCGATCTTCGCGATCTCGACCGACCCGTTCGTGGTCTACACCTCGAACATCTTCGCGATCCTCGGTCTGCGCGCGCTGTACTTCGCGCTGGCTGCGATGGTCGACCGCTTCCAGTATCTCAAGCTGGCGCTGGCGGCGGTGCTGATCTTCATCGGCTCGAAGATCTTCCTGGCCGACCTGCTCGGGCTGGAGAAGTTTCCGCCGGCGCTGTCGCTCGGCATCACCTTCGGTCTGCTCGGCGCGGGCATTGCCTATTCGCTGTGGAAGACCCGGCCTGCGGTCGAGCAGGTGAAGTAAGAACGATGGACGAGTGAAAGGTCACGGCGTGGCAATGAACGATGTCGCATCCAATGATGAGCTCTCGTCCGGGCCACGCCGCCACAACGGCCCGATCAGCCGGCGGCTGCTCGCCATTGCCCGCACGGTGCGGTCGGACGAGCCGTCGGTCGGCGAGCTGTTCGACCGGCTGGAATCGGAAGGCCTCGGCCTCACGCTGCTGCTGCTGACCATTCCGGCGCTGCTGCCGCTTCCCGGACCGTTCGGCATGGTGTTCGGCACCCTGGTCGCGCTGGTGGCGCTGCAGATCCTGTTCGGGGCCGAGCGGCTGTGGCTGCCGGAACCGCTGCGCCGCCGGCCGGTGCCGCAGCGGCTGCTGCGCAAGGTGATCCGCGCCGGGCTCGACTGGGCCGGCTATGCCGAGCGCGGCCTGCGCGAGGACCGGCTGGTCTGGCTCACCGGCCGCACGGCACGGATGCTGCTGGCGCTGCCGCTGCTGCTGATGGCCGTCACCATCATCCTTCCCATTCCGCTGGGCAACGTGATGCCGGCGCTGGCGCTGATCGCCGCCTCGATCGGCTTCATGGCCGGCGACGGCCTTGCCGTGCTGCTGTCGATGCTGATCGCCATGGCCGCCGTCGTGTGGACGGCGGTGCTGCTCTACACCGGCGCAGCGGCTGCGGACTACGCGGCCACGCTGCTGGCCGGCCTCGCTGTGCGGCTGCGCGCCATGCTCGAAAGCGTCGGCGTCGATCTCGGCTTTGCGGCCGGCGTATCGACCGTGTTTGCGGTCGCAGCCGGCCTCGTCGCGCTGGCCTTCTGGGTGCAGACGATCCGCCACCGGCGCAGCCGGCGGACCTCGTTCGATCCCGCCCTCGACCCGCGCGAGCGCTCGCGTGCGCTGGCGCGCCGGAGCCGCAATCTGCTGGCCGCCGCGAGCGTCGCGACCGCCGCCACCGCGGTGTTCGTTGCGACACGCTTCATGCTGACGGGCTGGATCTGACAGGGGTCGTAGGGCATGGCATGCCAAACCCGGCTCGCCGCCCGCTGCACACACATAATTTTGATTTGATTCCCCGCGAGCCGGCCATCGCGCCCGGCTGCACTCTACCGCCTTGAAGGCGCTGGCCAAAGACGCCGGACGCGGCGCCAACCAGCCAACGGAGAGAGATCGCGCTCCCCGGTTCCATGCTGTCCTATCGCGCCACATTCGATAAGCTGCTGCCGTCGTCATTGAACCGTTACAGACCTCAACATGCCGGACCAGGGCGCGAGCGCGTCGATCAGCGACCGCGCTGTCGAAAGAGTGGAGCCGCCAGCGGCCAGCGGCGGCTCGCCCGTGCCGCCGGAGATGGCGACGTCGGAGCTGCCGGCCCTCCCCGCGACGTCCACCGACGGCCACGAGATCGAGCTGAAGCTCCTGGTCGCGCCGGATCAGCTCGCGAGCTTCAACGAGGCCGCCGTGATCACGGCCCATGCGCGCAACAAGGGCACGCGCAAACATCTGAAGTCGGTCTACTACGACACGCCGAAGCGCACGCTGTGGAAGCACGGGCTGACCTTGCGCGTGCGCCAGAGCGGCAGCCGCTTCATCCAGACCGTGAAGACGCAAGCGGCCGACGATCCGCTCAAGCGCGGCGAGTGGGAGGCGAGCGTGCCGTCGCTGGCGCCCGATCCCGCACTGGCAATGACCCTCCTCCCGGAGGAGCTGCGCAGCGAGCTCGACACGCACAAGCTCGAGCCGGTGTTTGCCGCCGACGTCCATCGTCACGCCCGCCTCCTCGAGCTGTCCTCGGGCACGATCGAGGTCGCCTTCGACGGTGGCGTCATCCGGGCCGGTGAGCGCAGCGAGGTCGTGAGCGAGATCGAGCTGGAGCTCAAGAGCGGCAGTCCGGCCGCGCTCTATGAGATCGCGCTGCGGCTCGCCGAGCATGGTCCTATCAGGCCTTCGATCCGCAGCAAGTCGGCGCGCGGGTTCGACCTTGCCGCCGGCCGCGCGCCCGGCGCCGACAAGCCGCGCAAGCCGCGGCTCGATCCGGCCGCCTCGCTCGACGAAGCCTTTGCCGTCATCCTGCAGGGCAGCCTGCATCATCTGCTGCAGGCGATGCCCGCCGCCGAAGACGGCCGCAACACCGAGGGCGTGCATCAGCTGCGGGTCGCGCTGCGCCGGCTGCGCGCCGCGCTGCATCTGATGCAGCCGGTCGAGACGTCGGCCACGCTCGACGGCTTGGCCGCCGACGCCCGTTGGCTCGCGCAGAGCCTCTCGGCGGCGCGCGACCTCGACGTCTTCCTGACCGAGACGCTGCCGGAGATCGCGCAGGCCTGTCCGTCGGTAGCCGGCTTCGACACGCTGCGCGCGCTGGCCGAACGGCAGCGCGATCTGGCCTATCGCAGGCTGCGTCTGGCCCTGGCTGACCGGCGCTGCGCCGGCTTCGTGCTCGGCCTCGGCGCCTGGATCGAAACCCGCGGCTGGCGCAACGACGTGGCGCCGGAGACGCTGCGGCGCCTCGCCGCCCCCGCGATCGGCTTCGCCGATCACATCCTGGCCGAGCGTCATCGCAAGGCGCTGAAGCGCGGCCGTGGCTTCAGGAAGCTGCCGGCGGAGGATCGCCACCGCCTGCGCTTGGCGTTGAAGAAGCTGCGCTACAGCGTCGACTTCCTGCTGCCGCTGCATGGTGCGACCAAACCTGCGAAGAAATACGCCGGCCGGCTGGCGGGCCTGCAGCAGCAGCTCGGGCAGTTCAACGACATCGCGGTGACCGCTGACGTGATCGAAGGTCTCGGCACCACCTCGACCGATGCCGCGATGGCCGCGGCCGCGATTGCCGGCTGGCAGGCGCATGCGCTGGTCAAGCTCGAACGTCCGCTGTGCGAGGCGTGGCGCGCCTTCACCAAGGCGCCGACTCCGTGGGAAACGCCGGACGAGGCGTGACGCCGTTCCGTTTTGCGGAACGACCGGCAGGGTTGCCGCTTCGACCGCCCGTCGCTGCATGGCGCCCTTCCCGGCCGCAACTTGCCTCGCCTTTTGGCACGGGTCATAGTCGCGGCTTCGCGCAAGGTCCCGGCCGGCGCACCCTCATCCGCTCAGCGAGCAATCCCCTCTCAGCGAGTTCGACCTCCTCATGCCGATCCTCAACAGCATCGCCGCACTGTCAGACGAAATGGCCGCCTGGCGCCACGACTTCCACGAACATCCCGAACTGCTGTACGAGGTGCACCGCACCGCCGGCATCGTCGCCGACAAGCTGCGCGCCTTCGGCTGCGACGAGGTCGTGACCGGCATCGGCCGCACCGGCGTCGTCGGCGTGATCCGTGGCCGCAACTCGGCCTCGGGCAAGACCATCGGCCTGCGCGCCGACATGGACGCGTTGCCGATCGAGGAAACCTCGGGCGTGCCCTACGCCTCGAAGACGCCTGGGCTGATGCATGCCTGCGGCCATGACGGCCATACCGCGATGCTGCTGGGTGCTGCGAAGTACCTCGCCGAGACGCGCAATTTCGACGGCACGGCGATCGTGATCTTCCAGCCGGCCGAGGAAGGCGGCGCCGGCGGCAAGGCGATGGTCGACGACGGCCTGATGACGCGCTGGGGCATCCAGGAGGTCTACGGCATGCACAACATGCCCGGCGTGCCGGAAGGCCATTTCCAGGTGTCACCCGGCGCGATGCTCGCCTCGGCCGATGCGATCCACATCAAGGTCACCGGCAAGGGCGGCCATGGCGGCGCCGGCCCGCACAAGGCGGTCGACAGCATCCTGATCGCCGCGCAGATCGTCAACGCGCTGCAGTCGATCGTGGCGCGCAACGTCGATCCCTTGAAGTCGGCGGTGATCTCGGTGTGCGCCATCCACGGCGGCACCACCTTCAACGTGATCCCCGAGACCGTGGAGATGCTCGGCACCGTGCGCACGCTCGACCCGGAGATCCGCGACCTCGTCGAGAAGCGCATCGTCGAAGTCTGCGAGGCCACCGCGCGCGCCTATGGCGGCTCGGCGGAGGCGATCTACGAGCGCAAATATCCGGTCACCATGAACCATCCGGCGCAGGCGGCCTTCGCCGCCGATGTCGCGCGTGATGTCGCCGGCAATGAGCGCGTCAACGACCGCGCCATCCCCCTGATGGGCGGCGAGGATTTTGCCTTCATGCTGGAGGCCCGCCCCGGCGCATTCGTGTTCCTCGGCATGGGCCCCGGCAACGAGTGCCACCACCCGGCCTACCGCTTCAACGACAACATCCTCAGCGCCGGCGCCTCCTACTGGGTGAAGCTGGTCGAGAAGAGCATGCCGGCGAACTGACCGGCACGACGGACGGCTCCTCGCAATGGTCTCATTGCGAGGAGCGCTCCAGGAACACAATCAACAATCGTATCCGAGTTGCCATTCTGGATTGCTTCGCTGCGCTCGCAATGACGCGTGTGGCTGGCACCGGACGTCCCGCAGACTCCGTCATCGCGAGCGCAAGCGAAGCGATCCAGGGGCCGAGCGCACGAACCGCGATTGCGCGCTTCGCGCTCCAAGACAACAATTCGTCCCGTATCGAAACGTCATGTGTCCCCTTGCGGCTATGAGAAGTCATCCTTCTCCTAGCCCGCGAGGCCCGAATGCAGCGCCGGACCGCCCTTACGACAGACCTCGCCCTACTCCTCCTGCTCTCCACCTTGTGGGGCGCGTCCTATACGTTCATCAGGATCGGCGTCGAGACGATCCCGCCGCTGACGCTGATTGCCGCGCGCACGCTGATCGCCGGCCTGCTGCTCGCGCTCCTCATCCGCAGCCGCGGGCTGGCCTGGCCGCGCGAGCGCGCAACGTGGCGCCGCTTCATGATCCAGGCCGGCCTCAACAGCGTCGTCCCGTTCACGCTAATTGCCTGGGCCGAGCGCAGCGTCGAGGCTGGCCTTGCCACGATCCTGAATGCGACCTCGCCGATCTTCACCTTCATGCTGACCGCACTGGTCACGCGCCACGAGCCGGTGACCTTGCGCAAGCTCGGCGGTGTCGCCGCCGGTCTCGCCGGCACCGGGCTCATCGTCGGCGTCGGGGCGCTGCACGGTCTCGGCGAGCAATTCTCGGCGCAGCTTGCAATCGTCGCCGCGACGATCTGCTATGCGGGTGCCGCGATCATGGGAAAGAGCTTCAAGGGCCTCGACCCGATGCTGCCAGCCGCCGGCTCGCTGCTGTCGGGCGCGGTGATCCTGATACCGCTGGCGCTGATGGTCGATCATCCCTGGACGTTGACGCCATCGCTGCGTTCCGTGCTGGCGCTGCTTGCGCTGGCGACCGTCTCGACCGCAGCCGCGATGGTGATCTATTTCCGCCTGGTGCAGACGCTCGGCTCGATCGGCGCGACGGCGCAATCCTATCTGCGCGTGCCGATCGGCGTCGCGATCGCCGTGGCGGGCCTCGGCGAACGGCTCGCGCCGACCGCCTGGATCGGCCTCGGCTGCGTCGTCATCGGCGTGGTCGCGATGACGCTGCCGGCGCGCAAGACAGCCTAGCGAAGCGCGATCGCGACCTTGCCGACATGCGCGCCGCTCGACATGTAGTGGAACGCCTCGCGCGCCTCGGCAAACGGAAACACCCGGTCGACCACCGGCTTCACCTGATGCAGCGCCAATGCATTGGCCAGCGCCTGCAGGTCGTCGACCGAGCCGACGGTGACACCCTGCAGCCGCTGCTGCTGGATCACCATCAGCGGCAGGCGCAGCTCGGAGGCCGGCGCGCCGGCGAGCACGCCGATGAAGGCGATGGTGCCGCCGATCCGGGTGGCGCGGATCGACTCGTTGAGCGTGCCGACGCCGCCGACCTCGACCACGAGATCAACACCCTGTCGGGTCAGCTCGCGCGCCTGCTTGCCCCAGTCCGGCGTGGTCTTGTAGTTCAGCGTGACATCGGCCCCGAGGTCCTTCAGCCGCGCGATCTTCGCCTCGCTCGACGAGGTCGCGATCACGCGCGCGCCGGCGAGCTTGGCGATCTGCAGCGCGAACATCGAGACGCCGCCGGTGCCCTGCGTCAGCACGGTCTGGCCCGGCCGGATGCCGCCGAGCTTGACGACCGCGCTCCACGCGGTCACGCCGGCGCAAGGCAGGGTCGCGGCCTCGATGTCGGAGAGATGGGCGGGCGTCCGCACCAGCGCCTGCGCCGGAAAGATCCGGTACTCCGTCAGGGTGCCGTCGACGGCGCCACCGAGCGCCGCGCGCATCTTGGTCTCGCTCGGCTCGCCGCCGGTCCAGCTCTCGAAGAAGCTGCCGATCACCCGATCGCCCGGCGCGAACGCCGCGACGCCGTCACCGACGGCCTCGACCACGCCGGCGCCGTCCGACAGCGGCACCAGCGGAAATTTCTGCCGCGAGCCGTAGCCGCCCTTCACCGTCAGCAGATCGCGATAATTGAGGCTCGCCGCCGTCAGCCGCACCAGCACCTCGCCGCGCGCAGGCGCTCGCACCGGTTTGTCGACCAGCGCGAGCGCATCGATGCCGCCCGGCCCCTGCATCTCCCAGCATTTCATCGCACGCTCCCCTGCTCACATCGTCTACGGGTCAATCGTGGAGCGTTTCCAGCCGGTGATCAAGTCACGGCGGCGGTGACAGCGGCGTCTGCGCGCCGTCGACCAGGGGCGTGACGACGTGATCGATCACGTACTCCGTGCCCATCCAGGTCACGATGCCCGCAATCATCAGCATTCCCACCAGCAGCAGCATGTCACGTCGATCCATTGAAGACATACGTGACAACGCAGGCGCGCGTTTCAGATTAGGATGATCGCGCGCCCGCGGAACCTGAAGACAGGGAACTTCATCAGTGCTCGTTACACACCCGGTTCGAACCTGATCCGGCACAGCAGGCCGGTGTCGCGATAATCCTGCTCGATGCTGCCGCCGATCGCGGCGAGGCTGGCGCGGATCATGCGCGTACCGAATCCCTCGTTGTGCGGTGGTGCGACGGCGTGCGGACTGATCTCGCGCCATGTCACGACGCTGCGGCTGCCGTCCTGCGTGAGCTGCACCTCGAGCCGTCCGCCGTCGCCGCGCAGCGCGCCGTATTTGACCGCATTGGTCGCGAGCTCATGAAACACCAGCGCGAGATTGCGCACCGCGTCCGGCCCCAATTGCACGTCCGCTCCCTCGAGCGTCACGGCGCCGGAGGCACGATAGGGCTGCAGCTCGGCATCGAGCAGCATCCGCAGGCTCATGAGGCGGTGGTCCGACCACGCAAGAGTGTTGGCGCGCGCGACCGCGTCGAGCCTGAGCGCGATCGCCTCGCCCTTGCTGCGATCCTCGCCCGACAGGCTGGACCGCACGATCGATTGAAACACCGCGAGCTGGTTGTTCACGCGATGCCTCAGTTCGCCGAGCAGCAGCTCGCGTGCGTGCTCACTGCGCTTGAGCTCGAGCAACGCGTCGCGGCTCAGGCTCGCGAGCCAAATGATCAGCGCCGATGTGCTGAGGAAGCCGACGAGGTTGACGGCCTCCTCATGGCCGGGACGATCGGTGAATCCGATCAGCACGACGGCGGCAGACAGCCAGGCGGCAAAGATGGCCGAGGGGACGCCGCCGAGCAGAGCCGCCAGCATCACCGCTGGATAGAACGTCGCGTATGGCAGGGTCGCGCCGAGCAGATCGAGTCCGACGCGGCCGCCGGCGGACAGCGCGACAGCAAGGGCCGTGAGCAGGAACGTGATCGGCGACCACGGCCTGCTTCGAACGACCAACTTTGAAAGACTCTGACCCGCGCGCACGATTGACCCCGAGCCGAAGGTCTATCGCTCCCGGCGAGGGGGAACAAGCACTAGGAACTCCTGCGCGCGACGAAAAACTTTGGAACTTTTTCTACTTAGTTGCGTTCCGCTGCACCTGCCGACGTCATCTCATCCTTCCGCAGGATGAAAAGTAGTCTTTCACGCGCTGGCAAGCGCCGTTGCAGAGACATCTGCTCGCGCGGGCTACGTAGGACAACGAGCGCCCAACATGCCGTGGAGGTTGCGGCGTTCTACGTAGTATCGCTGAGACTGCATTTCGAGATGCGGCCAGGACGCGGAGCGCCCCGATGGTAGCCCATTGCTCGGCAACGGTATTGGAGCGCTCCCCTGTGAACGGGCTTGTAGGTCGAACGATGCTGCAGCCCAAAACCTAGCGGCTTGCCGCTGCACACGTCCGCGCCGATCATGGCGCCATGACCACCAAATCGCGCGAGAGATTGTACGGTGCCGGCATCCGTATCGCCCAGGAGCAGGCGACGCGCGCGCGCAAGCAAGCCGATCGTCTCGCCTGCGAGGCCTGGAACAAGCGCATGCTCGGCTACAAGGGCCCGGCGCAGCCCTCGCCGCTGCTCGGCGACGCCCTCAATGCCGGTTACTTCTATCTCGAAGTGCGCTGCCTCGGCTGCGATACCAACCAGACCGTCGCGCTCGATATCATCCGGCGCCCGAAAACAACGCCGATCCATGAACTCGAGCGCTACATGCGCTGCCAGGACTGCTCGCGGCTGCGCGGCCATCCCTACAAGCGGAGTGCGCTAGTCGCACTGCGCGAGACCAAGATCTCGGCAGCCCATCCTGCGTCGACGTGGTGGCCGGGCGAGCGCTGACGGCCCCGCGCGCCGCAACCAGGCTCACGACGGTACTCCGATCGGGCGACGACAGACCCCGTCAGAAAGTTTTACGTGACCGCGGAACAATGTGGAGTCTCGTCCGTTTCGAAAAGTTGCCGGCGCGCAAGGAAGCGAAACATGTCAGAGTTGATGACGCAGCCAGAAAAGCTGCGAGCCGACGCAGCGGAATGCGCCCTCATCCGTGATCTCGCCACCGACCGCGACAAGCGCGAGCTGTTCGCGCGACTTGCCGAACACCTGAGCATGCTGGCCGCAGAGGTGGAACGCGCCGCGCGCATCAATGGGACCGCCTTAAGCTGACCACGTCCGCTGAGCCGGAGCAGTAAACCGTCGCCATCTCGCGATTTGTTCATCACGCCGGCTGCGCTCGCCGGGTCATACGATGGCACGTCATACAAATGCACGACTGAGCTTCGCTATAACAACTCACGAGCCAGGTTGATTCGTCCGTCGATGGAACGGCACGGCTGCTCGTGAACGGGTCCGGTCTTGCGCGTCATCATTCCTCGTCTCCTCTGCATCGTTCTGTCGCTCGTCACGGCATCGCCGGCGATGGCCCGCGACCTCGTGGGCAGCGCCCACCTCGTGGGCCGCGCCAGCATCGTCGACGGCGATACGCTGGACATTCACGGCGCGCGAATTCGCCTGTGGGGGATCGATGCGCCGGAGAGCGCGCAGCTCTGTCGCGGCCGCGACCGCAAACCGTATCGATGCGGCGCGCTGGCCGCCAACACGCTCGACGGGTTTGCGCGCGGCAAGGTTCTCCGCTGCGTGCCCGTCGATGGCGATCGCTATGGCCGCATCCTCGCGCGCTGCGCCGCCGGCGCTGTCGACATCGGGCAGTTCATGGTGTCGCGCGGGCTCGCGATCGAGGAGCCACAATATTCGCACGGCGCCTACGCGAACGATCAGCTCGCCGCCCGCCGCGCCAGCCGCGGCATCTGGTCCGGCCAGTTCGTCGCCCCGCCGCTCTACCGCAGCTGCATGCATGCCAGCGGCACGACGATGCTGTGCTCGGACGGCGACATGCGAAGCCGGTGAACCGCGCGGCCCCGCGCGACATGCACGGAACAGCGTGATTGCGACGCGTCGCGTTCTTGCTGTAGCGTCACGCACCGCAGAGGCTTGGGGCTGGTGACGAACGATGACTGACACAAAGATCCGCGTGGCGATCCTGTTCGGCGGGCGCTCGGCGGAGCACGACGTCTCCCGGGCGTCGGCGGCCAACATCTTCCGCTCGCTCGATGCCGGGCGCTACGCCGTCACGCTGATCGGCATCACGCATGACGGCCGCTGGGTGCTCGCCGATGCCGCCAATGATCGCGCGAGCGCCGCACTCACGGTACCCATGGACGGGCCTGACATCGTGCTGCTGCCCGCCGGCCAGGGCCGTGCGCTCGTCCTTGGCGATGGCGGCGCCGGCCCGCGCGAGCTCGCCTTCGACGTGATCTTTCCGGTGCTGCATGGCCCGAACGGCGAGGACGGCACCGTGCAAGGCGCCCTCGAGCTGGCCGACGTCGCCTATGTCGGCGGCCGCGTGCTGGGATCGGCGGTGGCGATGGACAAGGATGTCGCCAAGCGCCTGCTGCGCGATGCCGGCCTGCCGATCGTGCCCTTCGTCACCATGACGGCGGCATCGCCGGTGACCTATGACGCGGCGGTCGCCGCCATCGGCTCTTCCGAGCTGTTCGTGAAGCCGGCCAATCTCGGCTCCTCGGTCGGCATCTCCAAGGCGCGCAACGCCGACGAATTCGACGCCTCGTGCCGGCTGGCGCTGCGCTTCGATCGAAAAATCCTGATCGAGCGCTGCATCGCGCCGGTGCGCGAGATCGAATGCGCCGTGCTGGAGCGCGCCGACGGCGAGATTGCCGCCTCCGAGCTCGGCGAGATCGTGCCCGCGGGCAGCCACGGCTTCTACTCCTACGAGGCCAAGTACACCGATGCCAACGGCGCCTCGCTGCACGTGCCGGCGCAGGTCGAGCCCGGCCTGGCGCAGCGCATCCGCAAGATGGCGACCGAGGTGTTCGGCGTGCTCTGCTGCGAAGGTCTCGCGCGCGTCGACGTCTTCGTCCGCGGCGACGAGGTCTACGTCAACGAGGTCAACACGCTGCCCGGCTTCACCAACATCAGCATGTACCCGAAGATGTGGGAGGCCACCGGCCTGCCCCAGCCCGCGCTGATGGACAGCCTGATCGCGCATGCGCTGGCGCGGCAATCGCGGCTCAGAGCGCTGGCGTCGCAGCGCTGAGGCCCCGGGGGACGCCACGTGTCAGCGCGGCGCGACCTTGACACCATCTGCAACGCGGTCGCTCGGATAGATGATCACGACATCGCCGCCGGCGACGCCCTCGGCCACCGCGGCGAACCGGCCGGAGCGGCGGATGATGCGCAGTTTGCGCAGCTCGGCGCGGCCGTCCTTCAATGCGAACACCGACCAGTCGTCGCCGCGCTTGAACAGCGCGCCGGTCGGCACGATGGTCGCATCGTCCTGGGTGAAGACGACGATCTGCGCATCGAGCTGATAGGCGTCGCCGAGCCGCTGCCATTGCTCGGCCGGCGAGACGATGTCGATCAGCACGTTGACGCGCTGCTCCTCGACGCCGAGGGTCGAGATCTTGGTGAAGGCGGCCGGCTCGACACGGCGAACCCGTCCCAACAGGCGGCCCGGACCGCCCCAGCGATCGATCGTCACCTCGGCGCCGGGACGGATCTCGATGGCATCGGTACTCAGCACGTCGATGACCACTTCGAGATCGTGGGGATCGCCGAGCTCGAGCAGAGCCGTGCCCGGCTGCACCGTCGTCTCGCTTTCCTGCGTCACCTTCAGCACGAGCCCGCCGACCGGCGCCGTCACGTTCCAACTGTCCGCGGGCGCGTCGGCATCTGTATTGCTGCCATAGCGGGCCAGCATGGCGCGGAGCTGATTGAGCTCGTGTCCGGCGGCATGGTCGACATATTCGGCGGCCCGTAGGTCGCGGTCGGCGACCTGCATCGCGAGCTCGGCGCGCTCCTTCGCCTGGGCCGTCGCAGCCCCGCTCGTGGCCAGCGCCTTGGTGCGCGCGAGATCGGCGCTCGCCTGCGCGCTCTGCGCCTGCGCCCGCGCCACCACGGCCTTGGCGCGCTCCACATTCGCTTCGGCCGCGCCGAGCCGCTCCTCGACCTCGCGGCGGGCGCGCGGATCGAGCAGCGGCGCCGGCGCTGGCGTGATGGTGGCAACCACATCATCGGCCTTGACCTGGTCGCCGGCCTTGAAACGGATGCGCCCCAACCGGCCGGCGAGCGGCGCGGCCACGACATAGCGCTGGCGCACCCGCGTCTTGCCGTCGTCCTCGACGGTCGCAACGAACCGTCCTTTGGTCACGATAGCCGTCTCCACCGGCACCGGGCTCGGCATCACCATCCAGGCGATGCCGGCGGCGACCACCAGAGCTGCCGACACGATGACGATCAGGCGCAACACGGGACGCATGCTCATTCCCTGGTCTTGAGGGCGGCGACCAGATCGAGCCGATCGACCCGCCTGCGGACGATGATGGCGCTGATCCCGGCGCTGGCCAACACCACAGCAGTCGCGATCAGGTAGGTCTGCGGTGCGATCACGCCGGGGATCTCGAAGCTCTCGTTGGAATGCAGGCGGGCGATCAGCGCGATGATGCCGCGCGACAGCAGCAGACCGAGCGGAATCCCGACCGCGATCTCCAGCGCGAACTCGCCGAACAGAATGCCCGCCACCTCGCTGCGGGTGAAGCCGAGCACGCGCAGGCTGGCGAGCTCCCAGGCGCGTTCCTGCAGGCTGATGCGGGCGCTGTTGTAGACCACGCCGATCGTGATGATCGCGGCGAAGCCGGTGAGGATGCCCGCCGTGACGAACACGAGGCCCGCGATCTTGTCCATGAATGAGGCCACCGCATAGGCCTTCATCGAGACAGATTCGATCATCGGCAGACTCTTGAACCGCGTGCCGAGCGCGGCCAGCGCCGTCGGCTCGACGTGCAGGCTGGCGGCCGAGAGGACGTTGCCCTCGCCGGTGAAGCGGTTGAGCGTGTCGATATCCATGTAGGACGCCATGCCGATCGCCTCGTCGACGATGGCGCTGACCGGGACGTCGCGCCGTTGCCTCCGGCCCTCCATCGCCTCGACGGTGACGAGGTCGCCGGCGCCGAGCGCCAGCCGCTCGGCGAGCCGCCGCGTCAGGGTAATGCCGTCGGGCACTGCTGCGATCGGCCGGCGCGCCGCATCATGCGGGCGGCGCAATTGATCCGTCGCCGCCAGCCCGACCACCGCGGTGAGATAGCTGCGATGACCGGCGCGCAGCCGCACCGGGACGATGCGCTGACCTTCGGCGAGCAGCACGCCAGGCTCCCGCGCCAGATCGCGCAACACCGCGCGATCCACCGGATGCGGGAAGCTGATGGTGGCGTTGCCGCGCTCGACCAGATTGAACTGCAGCTCGATCATCTCGCCGATCGCATCGCGCCAGAAGATCCCGAGCACCATCATCGGCACCGCGAAGGCGATGCCGATGACGGTGAACAGCGAGCGGAACGGACGCCCCGCGATATTTCGCAGCATCATCATCCGCCGCGCACGACGTGCCCCGCCGGGCATCATCAGTTCGAGCCAGGAGCGGCGAAAGCCGAGTGGCATCGCCGGCCGCATCGCCTCCGCCGGCGCGAGGCGGACGACGGCGCGCAGCGCCGTGATGACGCCGAGTGAGCCGGCCGCAGCGCTGATCGCGACGCCTGCCAGCATCGCCCATGGCGCCAGCCGGAACGGCAGCTCCGGCAGGCGAAAGAAGCCGTGATAGCTCGCGATCATCGCCTGCCCGAAGCCGAAGCCGCCGGCAATGCCGAGCAAGCAGCCGATCAGCACGATGACCAGCATCAGCGCGAGGTAATGCAAGGTCAGAGCCGAGGTCGGGAAGCCGAGCGCCTTGAGCGCCGCGATCTGCTCGCGCTGCGCCGCGACCAGCCGTCCCAGCGCACTGTTGAGCAGAAAGGCGGCGACGCCGAAGAAGATGATCGGAATGGTGATCGACATCACCTTCTGCTGGTTCAGCTCGTCCTCGAGAAACCGGTTCGACGGCTGGTCGCGACGCGCGATCGCGCCGATCGAGCCATACGGTTCGAGCAGCCGGTCGAGTTCCTCGATGACGGGCTGCGCATCGGCCCCCGGCGCCAGCGCGACCACCGCGTCGTTGAACGCCCCCTTCATGTCGAAGGCGGCCTCGGCCGCGCTGCGGTCGACCCACAGGATGGCGTAGAGTCGATCGTCCGGGATCGGCAATCCCGGCCGCACGGCATAGACATATTCCGGCGACAGCGCGATGCCGGAGACCCGGAACGCCTGCAGCCGGCCATTGAGCAGCACGCGGATCTCATCGCCCGGCTTGACGCCGTTGGCCTCGGCGAAGGCCTCGTTGACGGCGGCGCTGCGCGCGTCGCCCGGCGCGGGCGCCGTGCCGCGGCGCAGATGCAGCCGCGCCAGCGGCTCGTCGCCGGCGCGGCTGAGCGAAACGAGACGCGCGGACACCGGCAGCGACGCGGCCGGCGCATCGACGATGACCTCGCGCACGATGCGCGGCTCGACCGCGATGACGCCGGCGATCTCGTTGAGCCGGGCGACCAGCGCCAGCGGCGCGCGCTTCAAGGTGACGAAGACCTGCGGAAAGCGCGCTTCCGCATAAAACTGCTCGCAGCCGGCGCGCAGCGATTGATAGGTCGAAACCGAGCCGACGAACACGGCGACACCGGCCGCCACCAGCAGCGCGATGGTGATCACCTGCCCGCGCATGGCGCCGATGTCGCGCCAGAGCTTGCGGTTCAGCAGGCTCACCACGTCACCTCTTCGGCCGAGAGCCGCCGTGGATTGCGCGTCTCGCCGACGATGCGGCCGCCGCCGAGCCGCAGCACGCGGTCGGCCATGCCGGCGATCGCCGCATTGTGGGTGATGACGATGGTGGTGGTACCGAGCCGCTCATTGGCGCGCGCGATCGCGGCGAGCACCACCTTGCCGGTCTCGTAGTCGAGCGCCCCTGTCGGCTCGTCGCACAACAGCACGTCCGGCGCCTTGACGATGGCGCGGGCCACTGCGACCCGCTGCTGCTCGCCGCCGGACAATTGCGAGGGAAAATGGTCGATCCGCCGCTCGAGTCCGACGAGCTTCAGCACCTCCAGGGAATCGAGCGGCCGGTCGGCGATCTCCGTGACGAGCTGGACGTTTTCCAGCACGGTCAGGCTCGGGATCAGATTGTAGAACTGGAACACGAAGCCGACATGCTCTCGCCGGTAGCGCGTCAGCGCGGCGTCATCGGCGCCGACCAGTTGATGATCGCGCCATTGCGCATCGCCCGAGGTCGGGCTGTCCAGCCCGCCGAGGATGTTCAGCAAGGTCGACTTGCCCGACCCCGACGGACCGAGCAGCACGACGAACTCGCCTTCATGGATGTCGAGATCGACATCGCGCAACGCATGCACCTCGACCTCGCCCATCAGGTAGGTCTTGGAGAGCTTGCGGGCGCGAAACACCGGGACAGCGCCGGCTTCCCTGTGCGTGACGGCGCTCGCATCGTTGGTGATGGTCGGGCTCATCGGGCTGCATTCCTATCCGGCGAACGTCTCGAGACCGGACGACACCGTACAATCGGTCCGAAGCCATGTTTGCCGGTTGATGCATATCAAGCAAGGAGTCGCCGGCGACGTGGCGCCTCACTCACATCCGTTCACGACCATTCAAAGGTCGCGGCTTCGTAGATCAGCACCGCCGCGCCGAGGCAGCGGCGCCAGGGATTGACGCCGCGGACCAGCTCGTCGAACGCCCAGACGACGAGGCCCGCTTTGACCAGACAATCGAGATTGCGGCCCGTCTGCCCCGCGGGATGCCAGACCCAGCCGACGAGGATGCCGACCAGCACGAGCCACAGCGCCGGGTTCGGCATCTGCGCGATCGTGATCTTGCCGGTCGCGCGATTGCGGAAGAACCAGTTCAGGACTCGCGACATCGTGCCACCAGGGTTGGAAATTGCCCAATCCAGTGTTCCGCGGCGGACGAGATTGAATCGAAACGCCACGGCGTACTGGATCGTCCGCCGTCGCGGACGATGACAGCGGAGGTCGACAATGTCGATATCACCCCAGTCCCGAACTCATCGCGGCGGCATCTTGTCGAATGTCTGCAGCGCCGGATCGAGGTGATCCCAGGCGTGTCCGGCTGATGTCCAGGACACCAGTTGCGGCTTGTAACGGCTGGGATCGTCGAGGCTTGCCGGCGTCACGATGAAGACGTCGGGCATCGCCGGAAACGTCAGATGCATCGACGAGCCGCAGCTCGGACAGAACGCGCGCCGCTTCACGGTGCCGCCATCGCCGATGGTTTGAAAATGAGAGACCTCGCCGTCGACCTTCACCTCCGCCGCAACGAAGGTCAGGTGCGATTGATGGCCGGTGCCGCTGTCGCGCTGACATTGCCGGCACCGGCAATCCAGCATCACGGCGGGCTCGCCCTTGATCTCATAACGCACCGCGCCGCAGGCGCAGCCACCGACATAGGACCTGGTCATGTTGCCCTCTCAATGCGATCGCGTCGAAGCATCTTGTTCGGCGGCGATCTGATCGAGCTTCTTGACGACGACCTTCCAACCCTCACCCATCTTGCGGTAGGCCGTCTCGTTGGCCGGCAGCACGAAGCCGGAATGCACGAGGCGAAGACGCGTGCCCTTATCGGCCCTGGACAGGCTGAAGGTGACCACCGTCTCCAATGGCGCGCCGTAGCCGACATTGCCGGTATGGCCGCCCTTCCACGCGTAGGCCAGCCGCTGGTTCGGCACGACCTCCAGCACCTCGCAATGAATGGTGCCGTCCCATCCGCCCGCCGGCGTCGTTTGAAAGGTGAAGCGCGTGCCGGCGACGGCTGCAAAACCCTTCGGCGCCATCAGCCAGCGGCCGATCAACTCGCCATTGGTCAGGACTTTCCAGATGATTTCGGGCGCGTGCGGAAAGATCTCCTCGACCACGATAGCCTGCGTGTCCGGTTTGACGGTCTGGTTCATGGATCGATGTCCTTCAGCAGCTGTCTCAGATCGGCGAAGCGGTCGCGCCAGAACGCGCCGTAATGGCTCATCCAGTCGGCCAGCGGCTCCAGGCCGCGTGGCTCGGCGCGGTAATAGACCTTGCGTCCCTGCGGGCGCTCGCAAACGAGGCCAGCCTGCTTGAGGGATTTCAGATGCTGCGAGATGGCGCCCTGCGTCACGCTGCTGCCGCGGGTCAGCTCGACGACGGTGATCTCGTCGGACGCGACGATGCGCTCGAACACCGCCCGCCGCGTCGGATCGGCCAACGCGCGCATGACGGCAGTGACGGTTTCGGCTTCGGTCATTCGGAAACAATAGCCAAGACTAATTCATTAGTCAAGACTAATGTTGGTGGCACCAGGTCACTTCAGCGCGTGCGCGAGGAAGAAGCGCAGCATCTCGCGCGATGCGTCCGGGCCTTTGGGATCGGTGTAAGAGCCGGCCGGGCTGCCGCCCGACCAGGCGTGAGCGGCGCCGTGGATCATCCAGTTCTCCGAAATCACCTGCCCGCGATCGGTCAGGATGGTCCGGGTGTAGGCATGGCCGCCGGGCACGCGGCCGCTGATGACGGAGGCCGTCCCGCGTCCACCAGCCAACTGCGCGATCCGGTCGCCATTGACGGGATGCACGGTCGCGTCGCGATCGCCGTGGAAGACGATGGTCGGCACAACCGGGCCGCGCTCGGCCACACGCGCCGAGCCGCCCTGGCGCATGGCCTGAAGCGCCGAGGGCAGATCACGCGCGGCCCCGCAGGCGAGGCCGGAATGAATGCCGGCGGCTGCGTAGAGATCGGGATAGGTCGCGGCCATCACGGCCGCGGCCGCGCCGCCGGCCGACAGGCCCGCGACGTAGATGCGCCGGGGATCGACCTGATGGTCGCGCATCACCTGGCGGGTGATGCCCGCGATCAGCGACGGCTCGCCGCCGTCGCGCTGCTGATCGCCGGGGCGAAACCAGTTCCAGCATTTCGACGGGTTGGCGCCGCTGGGCTGCTCGGGATAGACGACGAAGCAACCCTGCTCCTCGGCCGCGAAATTCATCCGTGTGCCGGCGGCGAAATCGTCGGCCGACTGGGTGCAGCCGTGCAGCATGACGACGAGCGGCAGCGGCCGCTGGTGCGTCCGGCTGGGGATCAGCAGCTTGTAGGACCGGCGGCCGGCCGCATTGCTGAAACTGGCTTGGAGGAAGCGAGCGCCCTCGGGTGTGGTGTCCCGTGGCGAAGGCGCGCGGAGATTTGGACCTCGCAGGCCGATCCCCGGGAGGCCACCAAGGCCGTCACGACGGACGAAGCGCTTGCGCACCAAGGCGGACGGGCCGCGCGATGGCATCTCTTGCGTCGACATATCTTGCGCTGTCGCGGGTTGCGCGGTGCGCGCGGGCGCAGCCGCGTCCCGATCGGCGCGCGCGCGCTCGCCGATGCGCGTCGCTTCGCCGTCGATGGTCGGCGGTGACAGCCGCGCCGGCGCCGGCCGCGCGGGATCAGCCTTTGCCGCAGCCGGGCGGCTCGCGCCTTGCAGCATCCGCTGCAGCAACGCCGTGGCCTCCGCCAGCCGGCCGGCCCGCGTCAGCCGCGTCGCTTCGCGCATGATATCCTGATCGAGCATGACGCTACCTCATCCTGTCGGCGAGCGCGGCCTTGACCGCGGGAGGAGCATGCAGCGCGCCCAGCACCGCGATCGAGGCGATGGTGGCGCGCGCCAATTCGGGCGTGACGTCGGCGGCGATGGTCGCGAGCCCCAGCACGTTGATCTGCAGCATCTGGCCTGCGCGCTGCACGGCTTCGAGATCGGCGCGGCTGAAGTTGCGCAGGCCGAGATCCAGGCTGTGGCGCAGCGTGGACTGCTTGACCACGTCGGCGTGCCGGTCGAGCTGGTTGCGGATTGCCGTCCGGATGAAGTCGGCGCGGTTGGAATAGAACCCCTCCCGCACCATCAGGTCGACCTGGCCGAGATCGACAAAGCCGAGATTGACCGTGATCTTCTCGGTATCGGGAGCTTTGCTGCGGAGCGGGTGGACATTGTCGGGCATGGGGACCATCCGTGTACCATCCATATGGATGGCCTATGGATGTGATATGGATGTCCGCCGCGGTCGTTCAAGGACCGGGGGTGTCATTGACCGGCCGAACCGTCCCCGGTGCGGGGCACCGTGGGATGCCCCACCTTGCGATGCTGGACGCGCGCGACGGTGCGGGAGATCAACGGCCTGACGGGAAGGAACAGCCGGTAGCCGAGTTCCAGCGCCGCCAGCGCGCCCGGCAACGAGGCCAGCCGCGCCGCCCAGCGCCAGCGCGGCAACCGCCGCCAGACCTCGACGAAGGCTGCAGCGCCCGACAGCAGCCGCCCGTCACCGGCCCGCACGTGGAACCGCTGCATCGCCTCCCGCTGGGTCAATCCGTCCGGCACTTCGGCGCCCGCCCGGGAGACGTCTATGAAGCACAGCGCGCCAGCCTCGTCGGTGCGGCCGTAGTAGCCGATCTCCGCCCGGCACAGCGGGCAGGATCCGTCGAAATACACGGTGGACTGTGCCTGCTCTTGCGCCACGCGCATCTCCCTGGCCAGGACCGACTTCGGCCCGTGCTTCCCAAACGTCTGCGCGAGCGGTTTGGGTCAGCCTCTCGCCAGGAACGTGATCACCCCGGCCGTCGACGCAGGTCTATTGAGTGCACTGTCGCCTTGGGAGGTTGCAGCGAAGGTGTCGACACGGGCAGGCGCTGGCACCACGGGACTCGACACGACAACCGTCATGCCGATGCACGGCCGATTCGACATATGCCCGCCATACGCCTGGGCTACCAATTGCATGAACAGCCTTGACGAGGAGCAACATGGCCGACAACGACATCGACGTCTTCCTGACCGCGCGCAACGTGCTGGTCGAAATGCGCCTGAATTTGGCCAAGGCCGTTTCGGCCGGCTACAAGAAGGGCGAAACGGAAATTGCGGTCAAGAGCCTCATCGAGGTCCAGCAAGCCCTCGACGTGATCGACCACGCGAGCGAGGAGCTGGAGGAGCTCGAAGAAGGCGAGCACGACGAGGACTGAAGCGCTGGGCGCGGTCAGGCCGGGCCATCGCGTCACACGCAGCTCTTCATGCCGCCGTGCCCGCCACCTCACGACAGAACACGCCGCCCGACGGTGGGGCCCACGCCGCCTGACGGCGGCGCTTTGCACACTCTACGCAGCTGCATCGCCTCTCGCTGCGTCAATCCGTCCGGCACTTCGGCGCGCGCCTGGGAGACGTCGATGAAGCACAGCGCGCCAGCCTCGTCGGTGCGGCTGTAGTAGCCGATCCCTGCCCGGCACAGCGGGCATGATCCGTAGAAATACACAGTGGACTTTCCGCGCTCCGGCGCCATTCGCATCTCCTTCAGGATCGGCCCATCTGGCCCCCTACTGGATGAACGTTTCCCGGAGCGGTTTTGGGTCAGCGTTTTCGGATTGTCTCGCAATGACAGTCACCGAGCTATTCGGCCCACCGAGACGCAGCCATTTCGTAATTTCGACTTCACTTGAACTCTCTATTCAGAGAGGTCGATACCGAATGCTCTGACACGACGGGCGTTAAGCTTTGATTCTTTGCCAATTTTGCGTAGAGCATCCTCAGCATTTTTGGTGATGGATTTCATTGCCTCGCTTGAATTGCCGATATCGCGGAACATCAATGCACCATATACGACCCTTCTCAGATCGTCGCCTTGCTGGCTCTTGAACACAGCAAGAAAGTCATCAGAGGTTAGCATCCCCAAAACTGAAACATCTTCAGAATTCCATCCCTTCTGAACTCCAATCCGTTGAAGGATTTCAGCTACGTCGGGAGCCAGCGCTAGAGAATCGCACTTCTCCTTGAAGGCCTCACGAACGTCAGCGTCCTTCACCTCATCACCAAACGGCGCCTTATCCAACCTCCAAAAGTCCCTAGGCTCGCTCGACCGGACCTCTACGTACTTTCGTATTAGGTCTTTTGCGTTGCTGCCCGCATCCATTTCCTTCAGAAAGCTAATCGTGCTTGATAGGTTCATCGGAGAAATTGCGGGCGCGCATTTGGCTATTGAGTCGGTGAGTGCAGCGATTACTTCTGCTGAGTTATCCGCGAAGGAACCATGATAAAGATCCCAGGCATCGGAGAAGGATCGGTCCTTATCTTGAATTTTTAGTTCTTTTTCCTTCTCTTCAGCAGCGGCTTTCAAGGCTGCGGTGTCGAAGCTTCCCTGTTCTACGCACCTGAAAATCACCGCATCGAATTCGTCGGTGTGCGTCCACCCGAATTGAAGCAACAAGGCCCGCCAGATGGCATTAGGATCGACCACTGTCTTGTCTTTGTTGAAAACTCCTTCGTAAGGATTGAAATCCTTGATAAACTCCAGAGGGGGCGCAGTACCGGGAGGTTGATATTTCGCAAAGCAAAAAAGAGCGGCCGAGTGGACTGCTTGTTGAAGTACTCTCCGGTCAAAGCTCTTCAGTTCCTCCTGGAGACGCTTGGCCAATCGTTCGATCCGCTTAATGAGCCTAATATTTACGACACCCAGGCCGATGCAATCATTGGCCAGCCAAGCTGAAAAGGATTGGCTTTTGTCGACGCCAATCTCAACAGCCTCGAGTGGCGTAGGCTCGAAACGAAGCACGGTGTCAGCAACCTTTTCCAGCTGAGTTCGGAATTCTTGGAGCTTCTGCTCCTCCAATGCTTCATCATTCAAAAGGAGAACGACCTTGCAATCGCGCTCCTCCTTCAAAAATGAAACAAGGCCAAGAAGGTCTCGTGGATCAAGATTCTTGCCGGCCCGTTCAAGGTCATCAATGCATACGACTTGTTTCCTGACGCTCAGAAAACCGAGCTTAGCCAAGTTGAATACTGTATCGCCGAAGCGGGGGATGTATTGAGAGAATCGAAGGAGGCCGCGCCAACGGCCCCACAACGTATCGACCGTCTTTTCAAATGTCTTGAGGTCAGCTTTCTTGCCAATCTCGTCACGAGGGATCGTGTTCTCGAAAATGGCATACCGAACGTCATCAAGGGCACTCTGCCCGAAGAGTGACACATACGCGTATTTTTCCAGCCCGATCGCTTTCGCGTCTTTCGCTTCCCTGAGATAAAACCTCCATGCGAAAGTTTTACCTACACCCCATTTGCCAGTGATACATAGAACTTCCGGCTCTTCCGTTGCGAGGAACCGCCTTAGCTCGCCAGAAAATTGTTTCATGCCCATGCGGCGATCATACATATTGTGAAACGCGTTTCATCGAAAATCTACCCACGGAAGCAAGTCTGATTACAAGCCGCTTCGAGTTGCAGCCCTGCACTGTCACGGCAATTTGGCGATCACCTTCACCCGAAATCAGGTTTTCCAAATCGTTACAGGCAGATCGCCCGCCCGCCTGGAGCGGGAAGTTTTTGCTTCCGTTTTTCAGAAACACATGCTATGTTGCGCCCCATCCCGTCTCACTTGAGGGGCGTTTCGCGATCGTCACGAGCGTGGAGTGCGGGCTGCGGTGGGCGTGTCGGGTTGCAGCGTGAGCGATCATGCCGACGAACGATCCGATGCGCACGGCGAAATCGTGTGGTCCTGGCATCCCGGTGCTGATGCCAAGTTGGCGCTTGCAAGTTCGACGAGCGCGCTGATGACGGGGGCAAGACAGCCGGTCCCCGGGGAGAGCACGTATAAGCCGTAAACCCATTGCGCGGGGAAGGCCGGATGATCCGGCCCGTACCTGTGGTTCCTGCCGCCTGCATTTTTTTTCGCAGGCGGGCCATGGGTGCGACCGGCACCCGGCCTTCCCCGCGCCCTCATTTTCGAGAGGGCGATGAAACGAGCAATACTCGGACGCGAAAGCGGGTGCGAGGATGAGAGCGCATGTTTCACCCGTATCTCACCGCCGTCATTGCGAGGAGCGCAGCGACGACGCAATCCAGAGTCGTCGCGGGACTCTGGATTGCTTCGCTTCGCTCGCATGACGCCCCCACTGTCGTCCCGGGCAAGACACGACGACGCGACAGCGTCGGCGCGGCGCCGACCCGTGACCCAGACGCCGCGGCGGGCGTGGGAGGCACGCTGGAGCGGCCAGTTCGCGCATCAGCTGCCGCCGGTGGTTATGGATCCCGGCGTTCGCCGGGATGACACTGAATTTGAGGATGCGCCGGTGGCCATAAGGACACCATGACCCAGCAACGACACAGAGGCCGGCTTTGAACCTTCGCTTCCGCCGCCGGAACACACCCAGGCGCCCTACTCCCGCCCGAGCCTAACGGGAAAAACCGACTGAACCCGCCTCCTGCTTCCGGTACACTGCCCGCGTGACCCAGCGCCCCACGATTCTCGTGTTCGACTCCGGCCTCGGCGGCCTGTCCGTGCTGCGCGAGGTAGTGCGCGCTCGGCCCGATGCGCATGTCGTCTATGTCGCCGATGACGCGTTCTTTCCCTATGGCCATCACAGCCAGGAGGCGCTGATCGCCCGCGTGGTGCCGCTGATGGGCGAATTGATATCAGCGCATCGGCCGGATCTCGTCGTCATCGCCTGCAACACCGCCTCGGTGCAGACGCTGGCCGAGCTGCGCGCGGCCTACAAGACGCCGTTCGTCGGCACCGTGCCGGCGATCAAGCCGGCCTGCGCCCAATCCCGGACGAAACGCGTCTCCGTGCTCGGCACCAAGGCGACCGTGCAGCGCGAATACACCCACGCGCTGATCCGCGACTTTGCGCAGGGCTGCGCGGTCACGCTGGTCGGCTCGCCGGAGCTGGCGTCGCTGGCCGAAGCCGCGCTGAGCGGAACCAGCGTCAGCGACGCCGCGATCGCGGCCGAGATCGCCGCCTGCTTCACTGGCGATGCCGAGGATCCGGCCGCCCGCACCGACACGGTGGTGCTGGCCTGCACGCATTATCCGCTGCTGCTCGACCGGCTCGAACGGCTGGCGCCCTGGCCCGTGACCTGGATCGATCCAGCCCCGGCGATCGCCCGGCGCGTCGCCGACCTGCTCGGCCCTGCCGTGGCCGAGGCCGCCGACGGCGGCGCCACCATGATCTTCACCTCGAACAAGCCGCACCAGCTGAGCGGCGCGCTCACACCCTATTTCGGCGGCCGCGTGCCGGCCTGACGGAGAGCAGATGATGTCCGCAACGCCCAAGCCGCTGAACCGCCTCAAGCAGGCCTGGCGCGACAAGCGGCCGACCTTCGGCGCCATCGCCACCATCCCGAGCATTCAGACGGTGCGCATCATGGCGCAGCAGCTCGACTGGATCATCGTCGACCTTGAGCACGGGCCGATCGATCTCTCCACCGCGCATGCGATGATCACGGCCACGGCCGGCACGCCGTGCGTGCCCTTGGTGCGCATCGCCGCCAACGAGCCGCATCTGGCGAAGGCGCCGATGGACTTGGGCGCACTCGGCATCAACTTCCCGATGATCTCGAGCCGCACTGATGCCGAGAAGGCGGTGCGCAGCGTGCGCTATCCGCCTGTTGGCGATCGCCTCTGGGGTCCGTTCCATGCGCCGTTTCACTGGAACGTGTCGATGGCCGAGTACATGGCGACTGCCGATGACGACATGATCTGCATGGTGACGATCGAGCATGTCGAGGCGGTCGAGCGCATCGACGAGATCATGGCAACGCCCGGCATCGACATCGCCGTGATCGGCCCCGGCGACTTGGCCACCTCGATCAACAAGCGCGGCCAACTCGATGATCCCCAGGTGAAATCCCTGATCGCCCGCGCCGAGGCCGGCATCCTCAAATCCGGCGTGCCGATCGGCGGCGTCGCCCGCACGGCCGAGCAGGCCAATGCGATGATCGCGCGCGGCTACCTGGCGCTGGCGCTCGGCTTCGACTGGTCCTTGTTCCAGCGCGGCATTGCCGCCAGCTTCGAGGGGATCAATCGCTGAGTCCGTGGGCCACGGCCCGCGCACTTCATGTTCCAAACGAGAACCAATAGTGGGGGAGAACACCATGATGAAGAAGACGATTTTCGGCCTGTCGCTGGCCGTGCTGGGGCTCGGCGCCGCGCTGGCGCAGCAGCCGGCGATCAAGCGGACCATGCTGCAGAAGACCGATTTTCCGGACGGCTATGCCATCGTCCAGGCGATCGCCGAGGTCGCCGTCGGCGGCTCGGCGGGTCGCCATACCCACCCGGGAGTGGAGACCGCCTACATCCTGGAGGGAGAGGCCGATCTGATCGTCGAGGGCCAGCCGGACCGGCACCTCAAGGCCGGCGATTCGTTCCAGATCCCGGCAGGCGTCGTGCACGACGCCAAGGTTCACGGCGACAAGGGGCTGAAGGTCCTGGGCGTCTACGTCGTCGACAAGACCAAGCCGCTGGCCTCCCCGGCGCCTTAGAGCATGATCCGGAAAAGTGGACGCCGGTTTTCCGAAAAGATCATGCTCAAACAAAGGGATAGATCATGATGCGATTTCGTGGAAGCGCATCATGATCTAGCGCGGCGCTTCCGTAACCCGGCGCGCGGTGCTAACAGCAGCCGCCGCCGGAGACGGACCAGGCCAAGCAGAATGCACGGGAGTGACGGTTTCAGGATGCGCGGAACGACCAGGTCCATCTCGGTGCCACGCCGCCTGATCATCGATCTGATGCGCGCGTCCAGCGACGTTCCGTTCGTCTCCCTGGCGCGGACCCTCAACATCCGGCCGCTGCTCGACGCCCGCGGCGCTGCCGTCAAGCCGCCGGGCTTCGCCGCAATCTTCGTCAAGGCCTTCGCGCTGGTCGCCCGGGACGAACCGACCTTGCGGACGCTCTACGTCAGATGGCCCTGGCCGGCGTTCTACGAGCTGCCGCGCAACATCGCGATGGTGGCGACCGCCCGGGTCGAGGACGGCGAGCCCTGCGTGCTGCCGCAGCGGGTCGGCGATCCCGACCGGCTGACGCTTTCCGAGGTCGACGCCATCATCCGCCAGGGCAAGGAAGCGCCGGCCGACCAGGTGCCGTCGTTCCGCAAGATGCTGCTGACCACCCGCCTGCCCTGGCCGCTGCGCCGGTTCGCCTGGTGGGTGGGCTTGAGCTTCGGCCGGCAGCGGGCCAACTGGTTCGGCAATTTCGGCGTCACCGGGGTCTCGGCCTATGGCGGCGGCCAATTGCAGGCGCTGAGCCCGGGTCCGTACATCCTGAGCTTCGACGTCGCCCAGCCCGACGGCAGCATCGGCGTCATGATCCGCTGGGACCACCGGGTTACCGACGCCGCGCTGATCGCCAAGACCTTTGCCCGGCTGGAGCAGGTGCTGAATGGCGAGATTGCCGCCGAGATCCGGGCCTCGCGCGCGGCCGAAGCCAAGCCCGTCAGGGCGATCGGTGGCTGAGAAGGCGGAATCGGCGCCGTGGCGCAGGAAATCGGGCCCGCGAGGCGATTTGGGCGCAAAAAGCCGGCCTAGCGGTTTGACAAGACGGCGGTTTCTCCCTTAAGAACCGCCCTGCTCGCGGGCCGCTTTCGGCCCGCGTTGCGTTTCGCGACCCGTGGCCTTCTCCCTTCATGCTTTGGGGATGGGCCTGTCGGTGGACCGGATTTTCCGGACACACAGGAGGGCGCGTTTCCTCAAACCCGAACGAAAGACTGAAGAGGACGCGATGACTAAGCGCAGTGAGGCGAAGTACAAGATCGATCGCCGCATGGGCCAGAACATCTGGGGCCGCCCGAAGAGCCCCGTCAACCGCCGCGAATACGGCCCCGGCCAGCACGGCCAGCGCCGCAAGGGCAAGCTCTCCGACTTCGGCGTGCAGCTGCGCGCCAAGCAGAAGCTGAAGGGCTACTACGCCAACATCTCCGAGCGCCAGTTCCACGGCATCTATGTCGAGGCCGGCCGTCTCAAGGGCGACACCGGCGAAAACCTGATCGGCATTCTCGAGCGCCGTCTGGACACCGTGGTGTTCCGCGCCAAGTTCGTCGCGACGATGTTCGCCGCGCGCCAGTTCATCAACCACGGCCACATCAAGGTGAATGGCCGCAAGGTCAACATCTCGAGCTACCAAGTCAAGCCGGGCGACGTGATCGAGGTCAAGGAAGCCTCCAAGCAGCTCGCCGTGGTGCTCGAGGCGAGCCAGCTCGCCGAGCGTGACGTGCCCGACTACATCGAGGCCGATCACTCCAAGATGACCGCGAAGTTCATCCGCATCCCGGCGCTGTCCGACGTGCCGTTCGCGGTGCAGATGGAGCCGCATCTGATCGTCGAGTTCTACTCGCGCTGATCTTGACCGGACGCGTCTTGAACTGACGACGGCCCGATCCCATCTGATAATCCGAAGGCCCTGGCATGCGCCGGGGCCTTTGTTTTTTGGTTTTCGGACCAGGCGAACCGATTCCCGAATGCCACACTTGCCACGAAATCGCCTCAGCTGGGCTGACAGCGTGTCCATCCCGTGATTCACTGTCTGCAGTTGTAAAGTCGCGGGGCGTTCGCCATGGAGTTCAACAGGCGCAATATCATCTTCGGCGCATTGCCGGCCGATGCGGTCGGTGCTCCGCCTCTGCCGCCGTTGCGGTCGCCACCGCTTCGCGCTTCGCCATTACGTGCACGGCCCTCGGGGATCCGCTACCGGTTCAACGACGGCATCTATCCCTCGACCGTCTTCGATCACCTCGAACGCTCCTGCTGGCACGTCCAGTCCGATGCGACAGCCCATGTGATCCGCCATCTCGGAACCGGGCTCACCTTTGCCGACGCGCAGCTTCGCTACGATCCGTTCGCGCTCGAGCTTCTGCACTGTTTCGACAATTCTCCCGAACCCGCCGACGATTGGCAAACCATGCTGATCGGCTGGGCCGCCGTGAACATGGGCTGGAACATCAAGCGACAGCGCCCGGGCGCATCGCTGCTGCTTTCACCGTCGCGGCGGAGTCCGCTCGACTCCTGGGTGTTCGATTGCACGGAGGCACCGCTCCTGGTCACCGAGCCGATCGATGTCTCCAGGCCGCTGCAGCCGGACATCTGGCTGGCGGCGTGATCGAAACGGAGGGGCGTTTTGCGGGAGCGCGGTGAGTTGGGTAAGGTCGGGGTCTGATAAGCGAACGAGGACATCCGATGTACTACACCCCGCCCCCGCGCGATCCGAAGGCGCCGCCCGTGCGCGTCAACCTGTTGTCCGACACGCAGACCCGCCCGACACCTGCGATGCGCGAGGCGATGGCGCGGGCCGAGGTCGGCGACGAGCAGATCGGCGACGATCCGACCGTGCACGAGCTCACCGCCCGCGTCGCCGCCCTGCTCGGCAAGGAGGCCGCGGTGCTGATGCCGTCGGGCACGATGTGCAACGTCGCGGCGACCTTGGTGCATTGCCGCCCCGGCGACGAGATCCTGGCCCACGAGACCGCCCACATCATCTCCCGCGAGGGCGGCGCGCATGCGGCGCTCGGTGGTTTCCAGGTGACGCAGCTGAAGGGACCCGACGGGCAGTTCACGCCGGAGACGTTCCGCGCCGCCCTGCATCCGCGCAGCCGCTATCAGCCGCCGCAGACCGTCGTCAGCGTCGAGCAGACCGCCAACATCGGCGGCGGCACGATCTGGAAGAAGGCCGCGCTCGACGAGATCGTTGACATCGCCAAGGCGCAGGGCATGGCAACCCATATGGACGGCGCCCGGCTGCTCAATGCGACGGTCGCCACCGGCATTCCAGCCGCCGAGATGACCGCAGGCTGGGATTCGGCCTGGATCGATTTCTCCAAGGGGCTGGGCGCGCCGATCGGCGGCGTGCTCGCCGGCAGCGCCGCCTTCATCGACGAGGTCTGGCGCTGGAAGCAGCGGCTCGGCGGCGCGATGCGCCAGGCCGGCGTGGTCGCCGCTGCCTGCATCTACGCGCTGGACCACAATGTCGACCGGCTCGCCGAGGATCACGCCAATGCGCGCGCGCTGGCGCGTGGGCTGGCGCAGATCCAGGGCATCGAGGTGCAGGAGCCCGAGACCAATCTGGTGTTCTTCAAGCCCGACGGCGCTGGCGTGCCCGGCGACAGGATGGTGGCCGAGCTGCGCAAGCGCGGCGTGCTGCTCGCCATGATGGACGGCCGCATCCGCGCCTGCACGCATCTCGATGTGACGGCAGCCATGATCGAGGAGATGATCGGGCATGTCAGGGAGATCGCGCGCGGCGCATGAGCATTACGACGCAAGCGCTCCGTAGACGAGCTGCCGCACATCGCTCGCGATGCGGCCACGCTGCGACGGCGCCTGCATCATGACGATGACGAACAGATCGTCGGCGGGATCGACGAAGAAGAACGTCCCGCCGACGCCATCCCAGCCATATTCGCCGGATGGCAGCGGAGGCTTCGCCTTGAGGCGCACGGAAAAGCCCAGGCCGAAGCCGTGGTCCGGACCAGGAAAATAGAGGTCGTCACGACGAATCCCTGCCCCCACGACATGATCTCGGGTCATCAGCGCGACGGTCTCGGACCTGAGATAGCGGCGGCCGTCGAGTTCGCCGCCGTTCAGCAGCATCTGCGCGAACCGCGCGTAGTCCGAGATGGTGCCGATCATGCCCGCCCCGCCCGATTCCCAGCGCTTCGGACGGATCGGATCGTCCAGGCCGGCAATCGGCCGATCGAACCAGTCGCGCGGCGACGGCTCGGCAACGCGGTTGCGTCGGCTCGGGTCAGCGAGGGAGAACGCGGTCGCGTGCATGCCGAGCGGACCGAGCAGCCGGTCGCGCTCGAACTGATACAGCGAGCTGTCGGAGACGATCTCGATCACCCGTCCGAGCACGTCGGTCGAGTGGCCGTAGTCCCACAACGTCCTCGGCTGCTCGGCCAGCGGCAGCCTGGCGAGACGCGCGGCGAATGTCGCATTGTCGATGTCGCCATCGAACAGCTGCGCATGGGCATAGAGCCGGCGCACCGGCGTCTCGCCGTAGAAGCCGTAGGTGATACCCGATGTATGGCGCAGCAGA
Organism: Bradyrhizobium sp. HKCCYLS2038; assembly: GCF_051167655.1. Taxonomy (NCBI): domain Bacteria; kingdom Pseudomonadati; phylum Pseudomonadota; class Alphaproteobacteria; order Hyphomicrobiales; family Nitrobacteraceae; genus Bradyrhizobium; species Bradyrhizobium sp. HKCCYLS2038. Next base: position 740,812 of record NZ_JBNPTM010000002.1, read on the forward strand.
TCGAGGATGGTGATCGGACGGGCGAGCGGCCGACCGTCGACCTTCACGTCCGCAAAGGCGGGAATGTAGCGCGAGAGCGCATCATCCAGCCTCAGCCGGCCATCGTCGATCAGCATCATGGCGGCCACCGACGTGATCGGCTTCGACATCGAGTAGATGCGGAAGATCGCATCCTCCGTCATCGTCGCGTCGGACGCGGGATCGCGCAGGCCGAAGCTCTGCAGCAGCACCGGGCTGCCATGCTGCTGCACCAGCACGACCGCGCCGGGAATGGTGCCGGCAGCGACCTCGTGCTGAAAATAGTCGGAGACCTTGCCGAGCCGCTGCCGGTCGAGATCGCGCGGCGAGGCCCGGCTGGCGCGGGCCCAGACCGAGAGCATCGCGGTTGCAGGCAAGCTGGCGAGCAGCGCCCGCCGCGACATCTGACGACCCATCCTAGCGACCTCGCGACGGGCCAGGCGTCGTCATCTCCCGCGACCGCGGCTCATGATCGCGGCGCTCAGCGCCTCGTCATGCAACTCGGCGCTCTCGCTGGAGAAGCAGCAGAACACGATCTGCGACAGCGACGTCTGCTCGCTGATCGCGTCGATCGATGTAGCCACAGCAATCGATGCCGCCCGATCTGCGGGAAAGCGGAAGATGCCGGTCGAGATCGCCGGAAATGCGACGGAGTCCAGCAGGTGCTTGTGGCAGAGCTCGATCGAGCGACGGTAGCACAACGCCAGCAGCTCCGGCTCGCCGCGCTCGCCGCCCTGCCAGACTGGGCCGACGGTGTGGATCACGTGGCGCGCCGGCAGGCGATAGCCTTTCGTGATCTTGGCCTCACCGGTCTTGCAGCCATGGAGCATGCGGCACTCCATGACGAGATCCGGCCCTGCCGCGCGGTGGATGGCGCCATCGACGCCGCCACCGCCGAGCAGAGACGAGTTCGCGGCGTTGACGATGGCGTCAACGCCGAGCTTGGTGATGTCGGCCGTGATGACCTCGAACCGGGTCGCGCCGATCTTGCGGACAGGATAGCTCAGGCCGAGGCCGCCGTGCCGACCGGGATGCCCTTGTCGGTGAACAGCTGCTGCAGCTCGCCGCTCTGGAACATCTCGCGGACGATGTCGCAGCCGCCGACGAACTCGCCCTTCACATAGAGCTGGGGGATGGTCGGCCAGTTGGAGAACGTCTTGATGCCGTTGCGCAGTTCAGCCGATTCCAGAACGTTGAGGCCCTTATAGCCGACGCCGACATGGTCGAGGATCTGCACGACCTGGCCGGAAAATCCACACTGCGGAAACTGCGGCGTCCCCTTCATGAACAGGACGACGTCGTTCGACTTCACTTCGTTGTCAATGAATTGCTCGATGCTCATCTTCGCTTCCTCTAGGGCGCCTCAAGGAACGCCTGGGGCTCGGTGCCGCTCTGATCGCGCCGGGACGAAGGCCGTCCCGGGCGACGGGTCACTCCCCATATGTAGCGCAAACCGTTGGGCAGCCAAAGTAAAATGCCGGGGGTCGGTTCAGGGGACCGCCCCCGCCCCGACCATAGCCTGACGGCAGCAATATAATAGCCATTCCGAGGGTTTCATCCCGTAACCAAACCCCTATCTAGGACGAACCGTTCGAAGGAACCTGTTCCGTCGAAGATCGTTTTCTCCCGGCAAACGGAGACCCTCGTGACCAGTTCAGCCTCCGCTACGGCCCCGCTCTCCCCTGATGATGTATCCACGGCACGGTCTCCCCTCCTCGCGGAGAGCCTGATCGAGGCCTTTTTGGCTGTCCGCGGCGAGACCGAGCGCCGGGCCGCGCATCTGAGCCCGGAGGATCAGGTCATCCAATCCATGCCGGACGCCAGTCCGGCGAAATGGCACCGGGCCCACACCACCTGGTTTTTCGAACAGTTCATCCTGGGCGAGCACTGCCCGGGATATGCGCCCTTCCATGCCGATTATGCATACCTGTTCAACTCCTATTACGTCAGCGCCGGGCCCCGACATACGCGGGGCGAGCGCGGGCTGATCACCCGTCCGGGAGCGGCCGAGATCACCGCCTATCGCAAGCACGTCGATGCAGCCATGGTCGAATTTCTTCGCGGCGCCGACGTCACGGCGCTGGAGGCGGTGGCGCCGCTCGTCGAGATCGGCCTCAATCACGAGCAGCAGCATCAGGAGCTGATGCTGACAGACATCCTGCATGCGTTCGCGCAGAACCCAACGGCGCCGGCCTACGATCCGGCCTGGAGCTTCCCAGCCGCGGCCGGCACCGGCGAGGACTGGATCAGGCTTCCCGAAGGCATCCACACCGTCGGCCACGCCGGGGACGGCTATCATTTCGACAATGAGCGGCCGGCCCATCGGGCACTGGTCGGGCCGGTGAAGCTGGCGCGCAATCTGGTCACCAATCGCGAGTGGCTCGCCTTCATGGCGGACGGCGGCTACGAGAAAGCGACGCTGTGGCTGATGGACGGCTTCGCCACGGCAAGCCGCGAGCACTGGCAGGCCCCCGGCCACTGGTACAAGGTCGACGGCGAATGGCGGATCATGACGCTCGGCGGACTGCGCGGCATCGACCCGGCCGCCCCCGTCTGTCACGTCAGCTACTACGAGGCCGATGCCTTCGCGCGCTGGTCGGGCAAGTATCTGCCGACCGAGATGGAGTGGGAGGTGGCCGCGCGCGGCGGCCAGCTCAACGATGCGTTCGGCATCGTCTGGCAGTGGACGCGTAGCGCCTACAGCGCCTATCCCGGCTATCGCCCCACCGAAGGCGCGCTCGGCGAGTACAACGGCAAGTTCATGGTCAACCAGCTGGTGCTGCGCGGCTCCTCGCTCGCGACGCCCGAGGGTCACAGCCGTGTCACCTATCGCAACTTCTTCTATCCCCACCATCGCTGGCAATTCACGGGACTAAGGCTCGCCGACTACACCTGAGCCGCCGGCCATCCGGCACGACAGTCGCGCGTGTGCGCGTCCAGGAGAGTATCATGAACGTGCACGTCAACGCTCTGTCCAACGCCCACCTTCCCGACGACAAGACGTCGGCCTTCGCGCTCGATGCGGTCGCAGGCCTCACCCGGCAGCCGAAGCAGCTGTCGCCGAAATATTTTTACGACGCGGCAGGTTCGGATCTGTTCGAGCAGATCACGCGGCTGCCCGAGTACTATCCGACGCGTACCGAGCTCGGCATTCTCCGGGATCGCGGCGCCGAGATCGCCGCGATCATTCCCGAGAATGCGGCGCTGATCGAATTCGGTGCCGGCGCTACCACGAAGGTGCGTCTGCTGCTCGAAAGCTGCCGCTTTGCCAGCTACGTCCCGGTCGACATTTCCGGCGACTTCCTGACCGCACAGGCCGACAGCCTGCGCCGCGACTTCCCCGATCTCGCCGTGCATCCGGTCATCGCCGACTTCACCACGGCGTTCAAGCTGCCCGACGCCATCACAGGACAGCCGAAGGTCGGCTTCTTCCCGGGATCGACGATCGGCAATTTCGAGCCGCATGAAGCCTGCCGCTTCCTGCGCTCGGCGCGCGAGATCCTGGGCGCTGGTGCGCTGATGATCGTCGGCGTCGATCTCGAGAAGGACGAACGCGTCCTGCATGAGGCCTACAACGATGCGGCCGGCGTGACCGCGCGTTTCAACCTCAATCTGCTGCTGCGCATCAACCGCGAGCTCGGCGGCAATTTCGATCTGTCCGCCTTCGTGCATCGCGCGATCTACAATCGCGAGCAGCATCGCATCGAGATGCATCTGGTGGCGCGGAAGCCGCAGTCGGTTCGGCTGCTCGGCACGACCATCGCGTTCCGTGCCGGCGAGAGCATCCACACCGAGAACAGCTATAAATACAGCATCGAACGGTTCGGCGCGCTGGCGCGCGGTTCGGGCTGGAAGGTCCAGACCGTGTGGACCGATGCGGCGAAGATGTTCTCGGTTCAGGCGCTGGTCGCAGAGGCGTGAGCCTCCGGCTTCGAACGCAGTGACAGCGTCTCCCACAGCGCGACGATCGCCAGCAGCGCGCTCGTCAGCGCCGAGAGGATCAGCGGCGACAGCTCGGTCGCAAACCAGCCGAGACCGGCCAGGGCCAGCAGGCCCGCCCCGTGGGATAGCTGAAGGAATCCGCGCACCTCGCGCTTGAACAGGACGGTCCCGATCAGAAACACGACCGGCCCTCCAATCGTCACGGCGGCCGTCTTGAAATCGGTGTGTCCCGCGGGATGCTTGAGCACGATCTCGTCGGACACGGCCGTCAGGATGATGCCGGCCACGATCGGCATGTGCAGATAGGTGTAGGCGGATCGCGCGACGAGCCCGGACCGGGTCGATCGCGAAATCATCTCGGAACCGGCCTCGGCGCCGCGGTTGAAGTACACCGCCCACATCGCGACCGTGCCGATAAAGGCGCAGGCAAAGGCGGCGACGTTGGCAGCGGTCCAGTCGAGATCGGCAAGGGTCGCGCCGGTCACGACGATCGATTCGCCGAGCGCGATGATGATGAAGAGCGCGCAGCGCTCGGCCATGTGGCCGCCCTCGACCATCCAGTCTTCCACCGTCGATGCCCCAAGGCCCGGTACCCAGAAGCGAACGGCGGGCGAGATGTATTCGAGCGTCAGCGCTGCGGCCCACAACCCCATCCGCACGGAGCCCTCAGCCAGGCCACCGAGCAGCCACAGCACGGCGGAGGCGATAAGCCAGGCGAGAATGCGGATGGCGTTACGGCGAACCGCCACCCTGTGCGGCGGTGTCGCCATCCACCAGAAAGCGGTCCGGCCGACCTGCATGGCCGCATAGGCGATGGCAAACCATAGGCCACGATCGTCGAACGCCCGCGGGATCGACATCGACAGCACGAGGCCGGCGAGCATCAAGGCAAACAGGAGGCTGCGGACCAGCGCCTTCTCGGGATCGAGCCAGTTGGTGACCCAGGCGGTGTAGACCCACACCCACCATACGGCGAGAAACAGGACGGCGGTCTGCACGGCTCCGAGGGGCGTGAAATGACCGATCAGATAATGCGAGATCTGCGTGACCGCGTAGACGAAGACGAGATCGAAAAACAGCTCGACGAAGGTCACGCGGCTGTGCTGGTTCGGCTCGATGACGCGGAACAGCGCACCACGCGGATTGTCCACCGCCATCTCCCCCGATGCGCCTGCGGCCGCCTGCTTCGCTCGCTCAGTGCTGGTCCGGCACCCCGGTCTGCAACGCCAGGGCATGCAGGACGTCGCCCATCTGGCCGCGCAGCGACTGGTAGACGAGCTGATGCTGCTGCACGCGGGACTTGCCGCGGAAAGCCTCGGAGATCACCGTCGCGGCATAATGGTCGCCGTCGCCGGCGAGATCACGGATCGTCACCTGGGCGTCGGGGATGGCGGCCTTGATCATCTGCTCGATATCGTGGGCATCCATGGGCATCCCAGTGCATCTCCTTCTGTCCGGCGGCAAACTGATCAGAGCCACAGAGACATGCTCTGCTGCCCCTCAGTGGCCCGTTCGACGCATCGAATCAAGGCGCTCTCGCGCGACCGTGATGATGAAATCTAGCGCGAACCGCTTTCGAGGTCACGCCCGGAACCACTATATACCAGCCTCGGACGAGATGGCGTGGACCGGGTGACGCACCCGAAAACCGGGATGAGGAGGTTCATATGAAACTGCCAGGGCCGGACCACCCGATCACGATTACCCGCAATCCAAAGCGGATCCGCGTGCTCGCCGATGGTATGGTCATTGCTGATACGACCAGCGCGTTGACGCTGAAGGAAGCGAGCTATCCGGCGGTTCAATACGTGCCGCGGGCCGACGCCAACATGACGGCCCTGCAAAAGACTGATCGCGTGACCCATTGCCCCTACAAGGGGGATGCCAGCTATTTCAGCATCAGCGCCAACGGCAAGACGCTCGACAACGCGATCTGGAGCTATGAGACGCCTTTTCCAGCCATGGCCGAGATCGCGGGCCATCTGGCATTCTATCCGGACAAGGTGCGAATCGAGGAAATTCCGGCAGGTTGACCTTGCCTGAGATCGCCGGCCGGTCGGCTTGGAGCCAACCGGTCCGGCGTCTTTCGTCAGCAGCCTCTCGGCACGCTAGACCCTGAAGATCGTGAGCCCGAGAATCAGGAGCACGAGGAAGATCGCCAGGAAGATGTAGAACAGGATCCGCGCGATATCGGCGGAAGCTGCCGAGATACCGGTGAAGCCGAGAATGCCGGCGATCACCGAGATCACGAAGAACAGCAGCGCCCATTTGAGAAGAGTCACGGTATCGTCCTCCGGTGCAGCGCCGGGCGGCGCGTTTCGTCTCACTAACGACGACGGCTGGAACCGGTTCCTTTCAGGGTCCAGACAGGCCCCTGGGCAATTTCCGCAACTTTAGATCGGGCGGCGCGTAACTTCGCAGTTCGTGGGTTCGTACCGACATCAGGTGCAAGAATCAGCGCGATGTGTGAGGAATCGGCTTGCGGGCCGGCACGCTTGCTGATTTGCAGCACTGGCAGCGAGCTTTATAATCGGGCACGGCAGCAGCGGTGCTGGGGGTCACATGGTCATATCGGTTACGCAATCGGCGGCCGCCGCCAAGGTCGAGATGCAGGCTCGCCCACGCGCCCGGGCGCGCAATGCCGCGCTGGATCATGCCCGGACATTTCTGACGCTGGTGGTCCTGCTGCACCACGCCGTGATTCCCTACACCTATTTCGGGCACACCGATCCGACCTCCTTCCTCGGCTTCGACGGCATCGTGCTGGCCACCGACAGCTTCTTCATGGCCATGTTCTTCTTCCTGTCGGGCCTGTTCGTGTGGTCGGGCCTGGCCCACAAGACGACGCTGCAATTCCTGCGCGACCGGCTGCTCCGCCTCGGACTACCTTTCGCGATCGCCGCGCTGACCCTGATCCCTCTCGCCTATTATGCGATCGAGCTGCGCGCCAATCCGGACACCAGCTTCTCGGCCTTCTGGTGGAAGACCGTGACCGTCGGCCCCTGGCCGAGCGGACCGATCTGGTTCATCTGGGTGCTGCTGGCGTTCGACACCTCGGCCGCCCTGCTTTTTCGGGTGTCGCCGCGCTTGCTCGAGCCGATCAACAACCTGTCGCAGCGCGGCTTTGCGCAGCCGCGGGATTTCTTCTTCATTTTCCTGCTGATCACGGGCCTGCTCTACATTCCGGCGCGGCTGTATTTCGGTCCAACACATTGGTTCGAGGCCGGACCGTTCTCGGTGCAGGCCAGCCGCGTGCTGCTGTATGCGGCCTATTTCTACGTCGGCGCCGGCATCGGCTCGGCCAATTTCGAGCGCGGCCTGCTCGCCGCCGAAGGACAGATGTCGCAACGCGGCCTCGGCGCCTGGATCGTCGTGACGCTCGTGCCGTATGTGCTGCTCTGGGTGCTGATCACGATCAAGCGCGAGGTGCTCGACAACCCGCCGGTGCTGCCGCATTGGTACGAAGGAGCCTACGGCTTCTTGTTCGTGATCTTCAGCGCCGCGATGATGTTCGCGATCCTGTCCTACTTCCTCAACCACCGCCGCTCGGAGTTCTCCGTGCTCGATCGTATGCAGGCGGACGCCTACGGCATGTTCCTCGTGCACTATCCGATCGTGCTGTGGATCCAGTACTGGCTGTTCGACCTCAATCTGCCGGCAATCGCCAAGGCCACGATCGCCTTCATCGGCAGCGTGCTCCTGAGCTGGGGCGCGACCTGGGTGCTGCGGCAGATTCCGGGTGCGAAGAACGTGCTGTAAGCACGCATCTGCTTCCGTCCGTCATTGCGAGGAGCGAAGCGACGAAGCAATCCAGCAGTCCCGCCGGAGCCCTGGATTGCTTCCGCCTACGCTCTTCGAGCTTCGGCGGACAGCTCGCTTCGCTCGCAATGACGAATGTGGAAGGGGCGCCGCGCTAACAAACTCCGCTGTCGTCCCTGCGAACGCAGGGACCCATAACCACAGGGTGTCGTTGTTGGCGCAGGTCAACGACCAGCCCGCTTGACAACTCCGGTCACGGAGTATGGGTCCCGGATCGGCGCCATGACGGCGCGTGGCGCCGTCATGGCTTGTCCGGGACGACGGCGGTGGTTTATGCGGCGCCACCGCCCATATAGCTCGGCAGCCAGCTTTCGAAGCGGGTCTTCAGCGCGGCGATCTCGAGGGAGGCTTCGCCGGCAATGGCCAGCGCGGTCCCGCCGGTGGTGCCGATGCGCGTGCACGGCACGTTCGCGCCTCGCATCTTGGCGAGCACGCGGCCGGCTTCGGTCTCGGGCACCGTCACGAGATAGCGGGCCTGGTCCTCGCCGAACCAATAGGCGTGCGGCACGATCGACGCCGGCGCGGCCAGCAGGCGCGCGCCGATGCCGGAGGCCATGGCCATCTCGGCCAGCGCGACCAGCAGGCCACCGTCGGACAGGTCATGTGCCGCCGTCGCCGTGCCCGCGTGGATCATGCCGCGGACGACATCGCCGATGCGCTTCTCGGCGGCGAGATCGACTGGCGGCGGAGCGCCCTCCTCGCGGCCGCAGACGTCGCGCAGATAGACCGACTGGCCGAGCCAGCCATGGGTCTCGCCAATCAACAGGATCGCCTCGCCATCGGCCTTGAAGCCAATGCTGGCGGACTTGGTGAAGTCGTCGAGCAGACCGACGCCGCCGATCGATGGCGTCGGCAGGATCGCGCGGCCGTTGGTCTCGTTGTAGAGCGAGACGTTGCCGGACACGACCGGGAAGTCCAGCGCGCGGCAGGCTTCCGAGATGCCCTTCAGGCACCCGACGAACTGGCCCATGATCTCGGGCCGCTCCGGATTGCCGAAATTGAGGTTGTCGGTGATGGCCAGCGGCCGGCCGCCGACGGCCGTGATGTTGCGCCAGGCTTCCGCCACGGCCTGCTTGCCGCCCTCGAACGGGTCGGCCTCGCAATAGCGCGGCGTCACGTCGACGGTGAGTGCCAAGCCCTTCGGGCCGTCCTGCACGCGCACCACGGCGGCATCGCCGCCGGGGCGCTGCACGGTGTTGCCGAGAATGACGTGGTCGTACTGCTCCCAGATCCAGCGCTTCGAGCACAGATCCGGCGTCGAGATCAGCTTCTCCAGCGCCGGGATGATGTCCATCGGCGCCTTGACCTCGCGGGCATGGATCACCGGCAGGCCGGGTGAAGCGACATGCGGGCGGTCATAGAGCGGCGCCTCGTCGCCGAGCTCCTTGATCGGCAGATCGGCCATGACGTCGCCGCCATGCTTGACGACGAACCGCTTGCTCGGGGTGGTGTAGCCGACGACCGCGAAATCGAGGCCCCATTTGCGGAAGATCGCCTCGGCTTCCTTTTCCTTCTCCGGCTTCAGCACCATGAGCATGCGCTCCTGGCTCTCGGAGAGCATCATCTCGTAGGCGCTCATGCCGGTCTCGCGGGTCGGCACGGAATCCAGATCGAGGTCGACGCCGAGGTCGCCCTTGGCGCCCATCTCGACCGCCGAGCAGGTCAGGCCGGCCGCGCCCATATCCTGGATCGCGATCACGCAATCGGCGGCCATGATCTCCAGACACGCCTCGAGCAGCAACTTCTCGGCAAAGGGATCGCCGACCTGCACGGTCGGGCGCTTCTCCTCCGACGAATCGTCGAACTCGGCCGACGCCATCGAGGCGCCGTGGATGCCGTCGCGGCCGGTCTTGGAGCCGAGATAGACGATCGGCATGTTCACGCCGGAGGCCGCCGCATAGAAGATCTTGTCGGCGTCGGCGAGGCCGACCGCCATGGCGTTGACCAGGATGTTGCCGTCATAGCGGGTGTGGAACCGGGTCTGGCCGCCCACCGTCGGCACGCCGAACGAATTGCCGTAGCCGCCGACGCCGGCGACGACGCCGGACACCAGATGCCGGGTCTTGGGGTGCTCCGGCGCGCCGAACGACAGCGCGTTCAGGCAGGCGATCGGACGCGCGCCCATCGTGAAGACGTCGCGTAAAATGCCGCCGACGCCGGTTGTCGCACCCTGGTACGGCTCGATGTAGCTCGGGTGGTTGTGGCTCTCCATCTTGAACACGACCGCCTGGCCGTCGCCGATGTCGATCACGCCGGCGTTCTCGCCGGGCCCCTGGATCACCCACGGCGCCTTGGTCGGCAGGCCCTTGAGATGGATGCGCGACGACTTGTACGAGCAGTGCTCGTTCCACATCGCCGAGAAGATGCCGAGCTCGGTGAAGGTCGGCACCCGCCCGATCAGCTTCAGAATGCGCTCGTACTCGTCGGGCTTCAGGCCATGGGCGGCGACGAGCTCGGGGGTGATCTGCGGTTCATTGCGCATGGAGAGATGCCTTTGCCCGTGGGCCGCTGGTCCCTTAAACCCTGCTTCATAAATACAGAGGCCAAGTGGGAAAAGGCCTTTTACGGCCCTCATCCGCCCTGTCCAGAGCTTTGGCCGGGACCGTCTGGCGGGATATTTGCAGATTTGCGACCGATCGGATTTAAGACGGTAAATCAACAGTTAAAGGCCCCGCGACGTGCACGACCTGACCCGTTCCGCCTTCGAGAACCGCCCCGGCATCCACATCGCCACATCAGGCGAATTTGCCGGCTGGCGCACCTGGATGCGCGACAGCTACGAATCCCACACCGGCCCGTTCTGGCACCGCATGGAGGACGACGGCTCGATCCGCTGCGCCTTCCGGGTCGAGAAGAAGCATCTGAACGGCGGCGGCAACGTCCATGGCGGCTGCCTGATGACCTTCGCAGACTACTGCCTGTTTGCGTTCGCCGCGCCGATCATGCAGGGGCCGGGTGTCACGGTGTCGTTTTCGTCGGAATTCCTCGATGCCGCGCGCGAGGGCGAGCTGATCGAGGCCACCGGCGAGGTTACCCGCGCCGGCGCCTCGCTGATCTTCCTGCGCGGCATGCTGCATTCCGGGACGAAGCCGCTGTTCTCGTTCTCCGGCACGATCAAGCGGGTGAAGCGGCGAACGCCGGACGCGGCGAGTTCGCCGTAGCGGTGGGCAAGAGCGATCCCCCCCAGCTCTCGCCGTCATTCCGGGGCATTCGCGCGCAAAATGGCGAAGCCATTTTGAAGCAGCGCGAATGAGCCCGGAATCCATAACCCGGAGCGGTGGTTGGGACGAAAATCGGCCCCACGCGCAGCTCGCGAAACATGCCCGTTCGTGAGTATGGATTCCGGGCTCGCGCTACGCGCGCCCCGGAATGACGCGTAGAGGGAGCGTGGGTCGCCAGCCGCTCCTACCCCGCGATCTGCTTTTCGGCGATCGATATCCACTCGGCCTGGGCCTTGCGGACGTGGCGGGGCGAGCGCTTCATCTGGATCAAGAGCTCGGTGAACACCACCTTGGCCTCATCGACGCGACCGACCAGCTTGAGCAGCGTGCCGTAGCGCGCCTTCGCCTCGCTGCTCGGCGCGTAGTCGAGCAAGGCCTGATACTCGTCTAGCGCCTCTCCGGTACGGCCGGCGTCCTGCAGTGCGCGCGCATAGAGCATGTGCGCCTCGGCCGAATTGTAGTCCGGCCAGGTCTTCTGCAGCTCATCGAGCGTCACCAGCGCGTCGGCCGGCCGCCGACGCGCGAATTGCGCCTTGGCCTTGCCGAGCGCGAACAACGGCTCGTGGCCGAGCGGCAGGCTGAGGATGTGATCGTAATGCTGCTCGGCCTCGTCATAGCGGCCGATCGCGACGCATTCCTCGGCAAGCGCGGCGCGGTTGGCGATGGTGTCCGTCACAGCGACGCGATCCGACAGCTCGCGATAGTATTTTTCAGGATCGAGCTTGTTGGCGACCCGCTTGCGTGCCTTCTGGACGTCATGGCTGCCGAGCCATTCGGGGATCAGCTCGACGACGATGTAGGCCAGCGCGCCGATCATCGGCACCATCAGAATGATGAAGGCCCAGGGCTGCATGCGCCCGGTGCGCGAGGCATGATAGATCAACGAAATGTCGAGCAGCAGAACGACAATTGCGACAGGCACGGCAGACCCCCAGTCACGCAGCCCGGACAACACACGCCGAAATTGATAGCGTGACCGGCAGACGCCCACAATCCCATGCCGGCACGAGGCTGAATGGGCGTTGCCCGTTTGACGCACCGCTGCCACAGCCGGTTCAACGCCCGGCGTGATGACGTTCGATGGCCGTACGGCAGACGGCCGGCACGAACGGACAAGGGCGGAAGCGCCGCGCGCTCCCGCCCCTTCCAAGCCGAACCTGCAGCCGGATTACTGCTGCTGGTCGATGACCTGCACCACCTTCTGGTCACGCGGGTCGATCAGCACGACCTGATCGCCGATCGCCAGATACTGGTAGTTGGCGAGCTCCGGATTGGCGCGGGCGAGCTCGTCGGGCACCCGGCGCAGGCTGAGGCAGCTCGAGCCCGACGAGGTCGACGACGACGATGTGGTCGAGCCCACCGTGCCCGTCTCGGTGGCGGCGCGGCGCAGGATCTGGCGCTGATCGTCCGACAGCACGATCCGGGTCGAATTCACGCCGTAGCCGCCGCGATCGTAACCGCCGCGGTCGGCGCGCATGCCGTTCTGCGGGATGACGTCGACGATCTCGCGGCTGCGCGGATCGATGATCGCGATCTCGTCATGCACCACCGTGTACTCATAGCCGCGATATTCCGGCACGATGGTCACGATATCAGACGGCAGCGGACGCGGCCGCACGCGCTCCGGCAGACGCTCGCCGACACTGACGTTGATGTTGATATCGGTGCGAGCGCGATCGAAATCGTGATCGTGCTTGAGCTGATCGACCACGCGGGTCTTCTGCTGCTCGTTGACCTGGACCTGCGTGCTGGAGCGGTTGCCGTTGGGCTGAGTCTGATTGTTGGCCTGTCCGGTCTGATCCCGCTGACCGCCGCCCGTCGCGCCGTTCTGCTGGTTCTGTTGCGCCGTCGTGTTCTTGTTGTCGGTCGAGCCCGGCTGATTGGCCTGCTTGTTGCGGTCATTGTCCTGCTTGTCGCCGGCCTTGTCTGCAGCCTTGTCGGAGGTGCCGCCCTTGCGCTCGTCCTCGCTCTGCCGGGCCTTGTCGTTGTTGCGCTCGTTGCGATCGGCCTCGCGGTCGGACTTGCGGTCAGACGTGCCCGACTTGCTCTCGGCGGCGCGATCCTCGCCCTTGCGCGTCTCGTCCGCACGGCCCTGCTGCTGCTTGGACTCTGCCTTGGCCTTGCTGTCCGGCTGCTTGTCGGCCTGCTTGCTGTCGGTGGACGATTTCGTCTCGGCGCTCTCTTTGGCATCGCGGCCGCGTTCGGCTGCGCCTGCCGCGTGCTCGCCCTTGCTCTCGGCGCTCTGCTTGGCATCATGCCCCGAACGCTCCGAGGCACGCTCCTGGGCTTGCTCGCGCCCGGCCGCCGTCGGCTCGGTGCGACGCTGCTCCTGCGCGCTCTGCTTCGTTTCTGACGCTCCGCGTTCCATCGCCGCGGCACCGCTCTTGGCTTCTCCCTTGGCCTCTCCCTTGGCCTCGGCGGCGGGACGGGTCGCCTCACGCGCGGTCGAAGCGGCAGGACCGCCCTCGCGCTTCATTTCGCCTTGTGCCGATGCAGCACCTGATGCCGTGCCGATCGACAGGATGATTGCGGCCGTGCCCAGCCAGTGTTTCGTCGTCATGTGAGAACCTCCTTGGTTCCCTGCCCCATTCGTGGGCGACAACGCGAACGACCGCCCGGCGTTGCGGGCCGCCGCGAGAAAAAACTGCGGAACGATTTGGATGAACGTCTCGGGCTAGGAGCTCGACACGCGTCAAGCAACGCCTGGAAGCAGCCAACGCCTCAACGCTGCGGCACCCCCAGCAGGACCAGCACCGGGATCGCAAACTGCGCGAAATTGGTGGTGCTGTTGGTCTCGCTACTCGCCGAGCTGATCAGGCTCGCACTGCCCCTCGATCCAAACAGCATCCCGCTCACCTGATATTCCCGGCTGCCATCAGGCGCCACCTTGAGGCGCCGAACGCGAAAGACACGCGGCACGCCGGTGCCCGTGTCGCCTTCGGCGGCGAGAATGGTGGTCGTCTGGCCCGGCGCGCGCTCGTCCAGAATCCGGATCGTCTGCTCCTGGGACGCGCGGAACTGCTCGAGGGTCATGGTCGTGTCGGGCGCGTAGAGCCGGTAGCTCACCTTCGAGCCCGGGCCGCACTGGGCCTCCTGGCACAGGAAAAAGGTGATGTCCGTGCCGTTCGGCCGCTGAGACTTCCAGCCGCCGACCGAGAACGGCAGAGACGGCGCAGCAGGCGACGGGTTGACCGGCGGAGCGGCCGCGGGGATCTCGGCCTGGACGACATCAAGTCCGATGCCGACACAGAGAAACAGCGCCAGCAGCAGGCGCGTCGACATCGAAACCAGGGCAGAGGTCATTTGCGGTCCGTAGGATGAAGCAAGTGCCCGACACTGCATCAGCAATCGGCCGTTTGTTGGCCCGGCCTCGATCGGACCCGGTCGAGGCATGACACAAGTGAGGAGAGCCGCGATCAGGCGGCGCGATCGAGATGGGCGACGAGGCCGGCGAACAGGCCGCGGCCGTCGGTGCATCCCATGATGTCCTCGACGTGATTCTCGGGATGCGGCATCATGCCGAGCACGTTCCCGCTCTCGTTGACGATGCCCGCGATCGAATGCGCCGCACCGTTGATGTTGCTGAGGTCGCCGACCTCGCCATCGGCCGAGCAGTAGCGATAGAGCACGCGCCCGTCGCCATTGAGCCGCTTCAATGTCTCCTCGTCAGCCGCATAGTTGCCCTCGCCGTGGGCGACGGGGACGCGGATGACCTGGCCGGCATTATAGCCACGGGTAAACGGCGAGTCGGAGCGCTCGACGCGCAGATGCACGTCCTTGCAGATGAACTTCAGCCGGTCGTTGCGCATCAGCACGCCCGGGAGCAGGCCGGACTCGCACAGGATCTGGAAGCCGTTGCAGACGCCGAGCACGAGGCCGCCCTTGGCGGCGTGATCGCGCACCGCATCCATGACCGGCGCCCGCGCCGCGATCGCGCCACAACGCAGATAATCGCCATAGGAGAAGCCGCCGGGGACGACGACGAGGTCGGTGCCCTTGGGCAGCGCCGTCTCGGCGTGCCAGACCATCGCCGGCTCATGGCCGGAGATCATGCGCAGCGCGCGCGCCATGTCGCGCTCGCGATTGATGCCGGGGAAGACGAGGACGGCAGATTTCATAGCGAAGGTACATCGTTGAGTTCGAGCCGCCGCTCGATACGATCGAGACGGCCCTCGTGGCGAACCAAAGTGGCATGGATGCCGGAGAGCTCCTGGTGGATTCCAGTGATCTCCTGACGAAGAGCAATCTGAGCCGTTCGCGCGGCCTGTTCAGCCAACTTGAGCTCGTCGATCTTGCCGTCAACCTGCGCGAGCCGCGCCTGGATCGACTTCAGGACCTCGTACATCAGCTCGTTGGTGATCGCGGCCATAGCCCTACCCCAACAGCTCCACCCGGTAATTCTCGATCACCGTGTTGGCGAGCAGCTTGTCGGCGGCGGCCTTGAGGGCCGCCTCCGCCTGGGCCTTGTCGGCGCCAGCGAGCTCGATGTCGAACACCTTGCCCTGGCGCACACTCGCGACGCCGTCGACGCCGAGCGATTTCAGGGCGCCCTCGATCGCCTTGCCCTGCGGATCGAGGATGCCGGTTTTCAGTGTCACCGTGACACGCGCTTTCACGTCTTTAACCCTCAGCTCTTGACCAGGACCGGGCCGGAGCCCGCCGGACGCTCGTTCTCCATCAGGATGCCGAGCCGCTTGGCGACCTCGGTATAGGCCTCCAGAAGGCCGCCAAGATCACGACGGAAGCGGTCCTTGTCGAGCTTCTCGTTCGACTTGATGTCCCACAGACGGCAGGAATCAGGGGAAATCTCGTCGGCGACGATGATCCGCATCATCTCGTTCTCGAACAGCCGGCCGCACTCCATCTTGAAGTCGACGAGGCGGATGCCGATACCGAGGAAGAGGCCGGTCAGGAAGTCGTTGACGCGGATGGCGAGCGCCATGATGTCGTCGATCTCCTGGGGCGTGGCCCAGCCGAACGCGGTGATGTGCTCTTCCGACACCATGGGGTCGTTGAGCTGGTCGTTCTTGTAATAGAATTCGATGATCGAACGCGGCAGCTGGGTGCCTTCCTCGATGCCGAGGCGTTGCGACAGCGAGCCCGCCGCCACGTTGCGGACGACGACCTCGAGCGGCACGATCTCGACCTCGCGAATCAACTGCTCGCGCATGTTGAGGCGGCGGATGAAGTGGGTCGGCACCCCGATGTCGTTGAGGTGCTGAAACAGGTACTCCGAGATCCGGTTGTTGAGGACGCCCTTGCCTTCGATCACCTGGTGCTTCTTGGCATTGAAGGCGGTAGCGTCGTCCTTGAAGTGCTGGATCAGGGTGCCCGGCTCCGGACCTTCGTAAAGGACCTTGGCCTTGCCTTCATAAATGCGACGCCGACGGCTCATTGGGATGTACCGTGTTTTGTTGAAATCCATGAAATGGTGGGCTCCGGATGACTTTGGACAGGACCACGACGGAGCTGCCGCGAGGGCCTGGATCTCTACGGAAACAGAACAAGAACCGGGCCTGTGGGAAACCTATCCCATTGGTGTGCCGAGCACAATCGATCCAGACCCGGGCGGCGGAGTTTTACCGCCCTTCCCTGCGGCCTCGTGCCCGTTGTATTGGCAAGATGTTCCAATTATTTAGGCGTGCGGATACCGCCCCGCAACCGCCTCCGCGGTTAACCCTCTTCGGCAACACTGGAAGTTCCGGCCATGACCACGTTCGACAAGCGCGAGGACGCGTTCGAGAAGCAATTCGCCCATGACGAGGAATTGAAGTTCAAGGCGGAAGCCCGCCGCAACAAGCTCCTCGGCCTCTGGGCGGCCGAGAAGCTCGGCAAGTCCGGCGCCGATGCCGACGCCTACGCCAAGGAAGTCGTCGCCGCCGATTTCGAGGAAGCCGGCGATGCCGACGTCGTGCGCAAGGTGCTGGGCGATCTCACCGCCAAGGGCGCCACGGTGACCGAGGCGGACGTGCGCGCGAAGATGAGCGAGCTGCTCGCGACCGCGGTGGCGCAGGTCAAGGCGGGACAGTGACGAGAGGCGAATAGCGAATGGCGAGTAGCGAATAGGGGCAACTTGCCCTCGTTCCCTACTCGCTACTCCCTATTCGCCATTCGCCCCTTCCCTATTCTTCCTTGAATCCATACTCCGGCACGTTGCCGCTGGCACCGTAATATTTGTACGGCAGGAATTTGCCCGACATCGAGATCTTGACGCGGTCGCCCTTCGGATTGGGCAGGCGCTCCATCACCATGTCGAAATCGATCGCCGACATGATGCCATCGCCGAACTCCTCCTGGATCAGCTCCTTCCAGGCAGGGCCATTGATCATCACCAGCTCATAGAAGCGATAGATCAACGGATCGGTCGGCGGCATCTGCACGCCCTCGCCACGCATCGGCGTCTCGTTCAGCATCGAGATTTCGCTCTTCGAGAGACCGAACAGTTCGCCGGCATTGGCCGCCTGCGGCTTGGTCAGCTTCATCTGGCCGAGAATGGCGCCGACGATCAGCACCTCGGAATAGCCGCCGATCTTTTCGCAGATGTACTTCCAGCTCCAGCCCTTCTCGCGCTTGATGTCGAGCAGCTTCTCGGTGAGGTCGGATCGCTTCATGCTTGGTCTCCCTTGATGGACCTTCGTTGATGGGTTTCTTCCGAGCGTCAGCGGGCGACGGCCTGCGGCGCGTCGCTATCGGCAGGCTTGGACGCCACGATGGTCGGCTCGGTCCGGCCGATCTTGACCACCGGCACCTTACGCGGATCGTGATCCGGTGTCTCCGCAGTGAAGGTCTTGCTGCGGCTGACCAGGAAGTCGATGATATGGTTGCGCAGCGCGTAGTACAGCGGATGACGGTGCAGATCACCGCGTAGCCGGTCCTTCGGCAGCGGGTTCTCGACGATCTCGGCAAGCACCGCGCCCGGACCGTTGGTCATCAGCACGATCTTGTCGGCGAGATAGATCGCCTCGTCGACGTCATGCGTGATCATGAACACAGTCTGCCCGGTCTCGACACAGATGCGGCGAACCTCGTCCTGCAGTGTGCCGCGCGTCAGCGCGTCGAGCGCCGAGAACGGCTCGTCCATCAGCATGATCTTCGGCGTGATCGACAGCGCGCGCGCAATGCCGACGCGCTGCTTCATGCCGCCGGACAGCTCCGACGGCCGCTTGTGCTCGGATCCGCCGAGCCCGACCAGCTCGATGTATTTCAGCGCATGCGCCTTGACCCTCGCGCGGTCCCATTTGCGCCATTTCGACGAGACCGCATAGGCGACGTTGCCGAGCACCGTCCGCCACGGCAGCAGCGCATGGCTCTGGAAAATGACCGCCCGATCGAGGCTGGGACCCTCGATGGCCTGGCCGTCGACGACGACCACGCCCTCGCTTGGCTCGTCGAGGCCGGCGAGGATGTTGAGCACCGTCGTCTTGCCGCAGCCGGAATGGCCGATCACGCAGACGAACTCGCCGCGGCCCATCGCCAGCCAGAGGTTCTCGAAGATCGTGGTGCTGCGCGCGCCATCGTAGCGCTTGGCGATGCCCTCGATCGAGATGAATTTGTCGGGTGTCATCCTCGCTCCCTCCACGAATCCGATGCGCTCCCTCTCCCCGTTCTTACGGGGAGAGGGTTGGGGTGAGGGGCAGCCGCACGGATACTGCGAGCCGTGGCGAAAGATGAGGGGCACACGCGCCAGAAGTGTGTGTCGAGAGACCTGTACCCCCTCACCCGGATTGCATCTGCGATGCAATCCGACCTCTCCCCGCAAGCAGGGAGAGGTAAGGGCGCAGCGTCGCTTGGGATCACCAGCGTCATCCCCCTACTCCGGAAACGTCACGAGCCGCGAGACACGCGCCAGCAGTTGGTCCAGCACCATGCCGACGAGCCCGATCAGCAGGATCGCGATGATCACGTTGGTGATCGACAGGTTGTTCCACTCGTTCCAGACGAAGTAGCCGATGCCGGTGCCGCCGACGAGCATCTCGGCAGCGACGATCACGAGCCAGGCGATGCCGATCGAAATGCGCATGCCCGTCAGGATCGTTGGTGCGGCAGCTGGAAGGATGACAGTGAAAGCGCGCCGGATGTTGCTCACTTCGAGCGTGCGCGCGACGTTGATCCACTCCTTGCGCACGCTGGCCACGCCGAAGGCGGTGTTGATCAGCATCGGCCACACCGAGCAGATGAAGATCACGAAGATCGCCGACAGGCTGGAATCCTTGATGGTGTAGAGCGCCAGCGGCATCCAGGCGAGCGGCGAGATCGGTTTGAGGATCTGGATGAACGGATCCAGCGCCTTGCTCATCAAGGGCGACATGCCGATCAGGAAGCCGAGCGGAATCGCGACCGCGACCGCGATCAGATAGCCGAGCATGACACGCCCGAGCGAGAAGGCGAGCTGGATGCCGAGCCCCTTGTCGTTCGGACCATTATCGTAGAACGGCCGCCGCAGATGTTCCCACAGTTTGGCGCCGACATCGAGCGGACCGGGCATGGCCGATTTGCCCTGCGTCGCGGTCATGCCCATCAGCTTGGCGTATTCCGGGCTCATATTGGCCGCCGCGCCCGTGCCGCGCGTAGCGATATGCCAGGCGCCGAGGAACACGGCGAGCAGGACGATGGAGACGACGGCAGCACGGAAGCGGAGTGAGGCGGTCATGCCGTCGCTCCCCCATCGGTGTCGTCCCGGCGAACGCCGGGACCCATAGCCACCGAACTCAATGGACGGGTAAGACTGTCGCTAACGCTCCTGCCCCACGAGAGGTCACGGCGTATGGGTCCCGGCGTACGCCGGGACGACACCATTCGTGGGGTTGGCAGCGTCACGTCCATCGCTCCCATCACGACGCCTTCTTGATCTTGAAGCTCGCGACGTAATCGTCCGGCTTGGTCGGATCGAAGCTCTTGCCCATGACCGAGAACGACTTGTACGACTCGGCCGGCGGCGTCAGGCCCATCTCGGTCATGACCTTGCGCGTATCTGTCGCGAGGTAGATCTGCTCGGCGACCGCCTTGTAGTCGACGTCGCCCTTGATCTGGCCCCAGCGCTTCATCTGGGTCAGCATCCACACCGCGAACGACTGCCACGGGAACGGATCGAAATCGACGCGCTTCGGGTCGGTCTTCACGCCGCCCAATCCATCAGCATACGTGCCGGTCAGCACCTGCTCCAGCACCGTCACCGGTGCGTTGATGTAGTTCGCCGGGGCAATGGCCTCCGCGATCTGCTTGCGGTTCTCGGCCTTGGCCGCGTAAGCGGTGGCGTCGACGATGGCGCGGGTCAGCGCGGCAAAGCTGTTCGGGGCCGCGGTGATGAACTCGCGGCTGGCGGCGAAGCTGCAGCAGGGATGGCCGTCCCAGATCTCCTTCGACAGGATATGGAGGAAGCCGACGCCGTCATAGATCGCGCGCTGGCAGATGTTGTCGGGCGCAAGGAAGCCGTCGATGTTGTCGGCCCTGAGATTGGCGACCATTTCCGGCGGCGGCACCGAGCGCAGCTGCACGTCGGTGTCGGGATCGATGCCGTGCTCGGCGAGATAATAGCGCAAGAGATAATTGTGCATCGAATAGTCGAACGGAATGGCGAACTTCAGGCCCTTCCAGTCCTTCGGGTCGCGCTTGTCCTTGTGCTTCATCGACAGCACGATGCCCTGCCCGTTGATGTTCTCGATCGCGGGCACCGTGAACGGGATCGGCTGCGCGCCCAGGCCGAGCGAGATCGCGATCGGCATCGGCGCCAGCATATGCGCGGCGTCGTATTCCTTGTTGATCGTCTTGTCTCGGATCACGGCCCAGCCGGCGGTCTTGACGACTTCGACGTTGAGGCCGGCCTTGGCATAGAATCCGAGTGGCGCCGCCATGATGATCGGCGTGGCGCAGGTGATCGGAATGAAGCCGACCTTGAGATCCTTCTTTTCGGGCGCGCCCGCTTCGGCAAATGCCTCGGTTGCGGTCTTCAGCGGGAAGAACTGCGAGACCGCGGCAAGCGCGGTGGCGGCGCCGACGGATTTCAGGAAGGCGCGGCGGGTGGCGACTTCCGGAAATACCGCGCGCAGCACCGCAGACGCGACAACGTTCTCGTAACGCTTCTCGCGACTGTCGGCGACCGGCTCACAGCGCAGCGCCAGCATGGCGTGCTCGTGTTCGGCCGGGCTCTGATGCTGGCCGCAAATACAACCGGCATTCACGCGGGAATCGGCATCGAACGGATCATCGAAAATCGACATGTGCTGCGCCCCTTTGTCACACCTGCGCTGACTGCGCCTTCGAACTGCTCATCCGGCCGCGTTTTTCAGCGGCCGGATGTGCTTATCATGCAGCTTCTATGCCGCTTTGCTGGTCAGCGCCGGCATCGGGAGACCTTCCTCGATCGGCAGCGACGGGTCGCGCGACCACTCGTTCCACGAGCCGAAGTACATCCGCACATCCTTCACGCCGGCGTTCTTCAGCGCGAGGAACGTGTTCGAGGCGCGCGCGCCCTTGAAGCAGTAGAGATACACCGGCGTATCGACCGTGATGCCGACGGTGGCGCATTCGGCGAGGATCTCGTCCTTCGACTTAAAGCGCGGGCCTTCGCCGGTCGGCTTCATCATGCGGTACCATTCGAGCCAGACGGCGCCGGGGATGCGGCCCTTGCGCGGGCAGAAATCCTTGCCGTAGGGCGATGAGGAGTCGCCGATCCACTCGTCGACATCGCGCACGTCGAGGATCGCGATCGCCGGATTGCCGACCGCAGCGAGCATCGCCTTGGCATCGATCAGGATGCTGCCCGCCTCCGGCACGATCGCGAACGAGGCTTTGGTCGGCGACGGCACGTCGGTGCTGACGGGCATGCCGGCCGCGACCCAGGCGTCGTAGCCGCCATGCAGCACCTTCACCTTGGGATAGCCGAGCATCGTCAGCAGGAAGTAGCCGCGGCAGGACTGGCCGAAGCCGGAGTTCATCGACTGCTCGTAGACCACCGCAGTCTCACTGCCCGAGAGGCCGGCGGCACCAAACGCATCGGCGAACTTGGTCTTCAGCTCTTCCATGCCTTCGGGAGTCGACGTCGCGAGATAGGTGAAGATCTCATGCACGTTCACGGCGCCGGGGAGATGTCCCGCACCGTAGACATCGGGATTGCGGGTGTCGATGACGACACACGGTTCTTTCTTGATGAAGTCAGCGAGTTCGCCGGCAGTAATCAGAACGTCCGTCATGGCAGGCCTCTCCTGGTCTAAACTTCGTTGTTTGCCATTCTCGCCGGCGTCAGCCGTCGGCGAGCATCTTGCGGAGCTGCTTGGTCGCGGGGGTCACGATCGCGACGAAATAGGCCTCGCGCAGGCGACGTTCGGCGCGATTGCCCTTGATGTAGCCGCGCGCTCCGCAATGGAGCATCGCGGCGTGAGCCGCGGCGACGCTGGCCTCGCCGGCCCGCAGGCGCAGCGCGACGACCTTGCGCCAATAGGTCTCGTCGGAGTTGTAGGGATCGCGGGCGAGTTCGGCGGTCTCCTTCGCGAGCTCATCGGCAAGCGCGCTGAAGTCGACCGGCTGTTGCGGCAGATAGCGGTTGACGTGGCCGAGCGGCGCCTCGACCTCCTGCATGATCTTGATGCAATCCTTGATCAGGCCGAGCGCCATGCCGGCCTGCAGCAGGATGAATCCGGCGCGGATCTTCTTGACGAACGGACCGGCGGGATCAGCGAGGATCAGCTCATCCGGCACGAACAGATCGCGGAACTGGATGCCGTAGGTGCCGGTGCCATCCATTGCGAGGAAGGGCTGGCACGGCTGCAGCGTCACCGCCGCATCCGAGCAGTCGGCGATGAACATCACGATCTCGCCGGGCGCATCCTCGCGCTCGAAGATCGTGCCGAACATGTGCTCCGGGCCGAGATTGGAGACCCAGGGCAGCACGCCGCGCACGACATAGCCGCCCTCGACCTTCCGGCCCTTCAGCTTGAGCTTCTCGATGCCGAAGAAGCTCTTCATCGGGTTGGAGAGCCCGGTGCCGCCGAGCAGCCGGCCGCTGGCGGCGTCGTCGAGCAGGCGATCGACCAGCGCCTTGTTGGACGAGTTCGCGATGTACCAGACCAGCGTGTTCTGGCACCACGCCATGAACGCCGAGGCGCCGCAGACCTCTCCGATCGCGGCAATCGAGTCGATGGCGCAGTTGAGATCCGCTGCGCCATCCTCCGGCACGTGGCTGCTCCACGCGCCGACCTCGCCGAAGCGGCGGAGCACGTCAGCCGGGTACACCGTGCCGGCGTCGATGCCAGAGGCCAGCGGCGCGAGCTCGTTGCGCGCGATCGCCGCCACCTGCTCGACGGTCGACGCCACGGGCATGATGCCCGCGCCATCGACCGCCAGATGCTGTCCGAGTGAACCCATGACGTCCTCCGCTACTCGCGACTGCAGGTCAGATCCCGACCTCGAGATTGACCGGGCGGGTAAACGTGTTGGCGACCGGCGACCACTTCTTGACGTGATCGATCAGCGCCTGGATCTCGGCCTGCGGAATGCCTTCGCACTCCATGTCGACCTTGACGCGCACATCCGTGAAGCCGACCGGCTTTTCGCTGGTGTCGCCGGTGCCCCAGACCGCGGTGATGTTGAGATCACCCTCGAGCTCCAGCTCGAGCTTGTTGACGGTCCAGCCGCGATGCACCGCGTTGGCGTGCAGGCCGACCGCGAGGCAGGAGCCGAGCGCGGCGAGCGAGGCCTCCGACGGATTGGGTGCGGTGTCGTCACCCAGCAGCCCCGGCGGCTCGTCGACGATATACGGCGCGAGGTTGCGGATGTAGTTGGCATGGCGGAACTTGCCCTCCGCCACGGTCTTGCACTTCAGGGTCTTGATGACCTTGGGGTTGGCCTTGCCGTTGACGATGAGCTGTTCGAGCCCGTTTTTGTCGATGGGTGCGAGGCAGCCCGTGAGGGCCGTCTTCTGAACCACAGCGGTCATCTCATTTCTCTCCCTGGGATCGAGGATACCGAACGGTCTGTTTCCTGCACGAAGCGTGCCAGGGAGCTTGAAAATCAAAAGGCGGAATGATCCTCGCGGCTTAGAAGAAGATGGCAGGATCTGGCGCACCCCCGTCTGCTCAAGCGCGATGCAGAGTGCTGTGCGCCGCGATGAAAATGAGCGCAGCGCCGCATCATCACCATTACTGGTCTTGCTGACTCACGCGCACAGCGATTAAGCTTGCGACATGGGCAAGTCAGCTGCGCGCAAACCAACGGCCAGGAAGCAGGCGATCGCCCGAACGATCGCCGCAAGCGATGATGAATCGGCACGCGGCCGCCTGCTCGGCGCGGCAACGCGGCTGTTCTGCAAGAACGGCATCAATGCGACCGGCATCGATGCGATCATCAGCGAGGCCGGCACGGCAAAGACCACGCTGTACAAGCTGTTCGGATCGAAGACCGCGCTCGTCACCGCCGTGCTCGAAAGCGAAGGCAAGCAGTGGCGGGAATGGTTCATCGCAGAGATGGAAACCGGCGGAGGCGATGCGCAGACCAAGCTCGCGCGCATCTTCCCGGCGCTGAAGAGCTGGTTCAGCGAAGAGCGCTTCTACGGCTGCCCCTTCATCAATGCTGTCGGCGAGCACGACAAGGACCAGAAGCAGTTTCGCACCATCGCGATGCGCCACAAGAAGGTGGTGCTGGCGCATATCGAGAAACTCGCCCGCGAGATGGGCGCGGCGGAGCCCGAGAGTTTCGCCCACCAGCTGGCGTTGTTGATCGACGGCGCGATCGTCGCCGCGATGGTGTCGCGCAATCCCGAGGTGGCGGATACGGCGGGGCTGGCCGCGAGCGCGTTGTTTGAGCCGGCGAAGGCAAAAGCCGGCAAACGCGCGGGCCGGACCGACCCGCAGCTTGCGACGGTGTAAGCCAGGCCCATCGTAACCGTCACGTCACGCTTGTCCCCCCCGGCTACGAGCTTTTCGTTTGACGAGAGATATTTCCGCCCGTTGCGAGCGCAGCGAAGCAATCCAGAGCTCCGCCCACCACCCTGGATTGCTTCGCTGCGCTCGCAATGACGAGGAGAGATCGAGCGTCGATCGTGGGGCCGCGCATATCTAGCTCCAACAGCAGTCATCCTGCCGTTGGCAGCACACGACCAATGCGAAACCTAACGGAAGTAGTCCGCGACGAGCTGCAGGTCGGCCTGCATCGCACCCATACCATTGAGGCTGGCGTCGATGATGCGGCGGCAGGCGGTGACCGTCGCCTCGTCGCCCAGCTCATTGGCCGCTTCGAGCACGTGCCAGGCCGCGTCGGCGGCCGCACGATCCGCGGGCGCATCGCGCAGACCGAGCCCGGGCCCGCCATGAAGATGAAGTGCCATTCCGCTCATCCGCGATCACCTCGTCCTTTGCCACTGCATCAATGCACGAACGCCCGCGGCGCGCCGTTCCGGGCGGGCGCCTTTCTCGACTGATAGAATTCCAGCACGCTGCGTGACGCCCTCGCATCCAGCCGCGCGTAGTCGCGCTCCAGCTCCTGCAGCTCGCCCGCGGTGATGCGGTGATCGCGCGCACCGAGAAATGCGAGCGCCATGGTCGTGTCCCAGCCGAAGTGCAGCGCCTTGGCCAGCATCAGCAGCATCTCGCGATTGCGGTCGAACAGCGCCCGCTCGACGACGTCGGCCGGCAGTCCCGACAGCAGCGCGAGGCCGATCGTCACCTCCTCGACCTTGTGGGCCACGGCATAGCCGGCGATGGTGCTCTCGTACAGATTGCCCTCGCGGTACTGGATCGAGACCGTGCGCTTGGCGACGAAGTAGTTGCGCGTGCCGGGACCGAATTTGGACTGCAGATCGCCGGCGACATTGGCCACCGAGCTGTGGATCTCGCCCATCAGCTCCGGCCGCTCACCGGCCAGCCGCCGGCCGACATCGTCGGAAGCCTTGGCGATCAGCTGCTGGAACAGATGCCTGGGAATGTCGAGCCGCCTGCCGAGATGCTCGGCGAGGATGGAATCGTTCTCCGCCCGCTTCACCATGTGCAGGAAACCGTGGCCGGAGAACTGGGCGCCATGGTTTTGCGCCACTGCGGTCGCCACAGCGCGGTTGCCGCGCGCGGCCAGCACGTCGGTGATGGCCGGGCTCAACGTCTTGCGCTCGGCGATCGCCAGCAGATGCGCCTGGCTCTTGGTGCTGGCGTTCTCGACCAACGTGGCGTCATCGAGCCGCGCCGACTGCCGCAGGACCGGACCCGCGACCTCGATCTCGTCGTCGAAGGCGAGCTTGCGAATGACGCTGGCCGGCGAGTATTCGATCCTGGCCAGCCGATGGGCCAGCCTGGCCCGCGCCTCCGTCTCGATCTCGTCGGCAAGCCGACCGATCACCTCGCCGAAGGTAGCGATCTCCTCCTCGTAATAGCGGCCAGCGATCAGCAGATCGGTCGCATGCCACAGCGCGCGTTCGCGGCTGTCGGCGGTCCCCCGCGCGATCGCCTCTTCGAGGTCCCGCAACATCGATCTGGTTTCGTCCATGATGAAACAGCCGCAATGATGATCAGGCAATGCGACAGCCTACAGTCCGGGACACCAGTGTTCCGTAACCCGGAGCATGCGAATTTGACCGGGCATTTTCGTTCAAATGCGCGGCCGCGCGTTAAGCATGCAGGACGGCCTTGGCCTCAGCGCTCGCGCATGGCGTCGTGAACGTGCTCGCGCAGCGGCGCCAGCACGAAGTCGATGATGCGCCGCTTGCCGGTGAGGATCTCGGCCTTCACCGACATGCCCGGCACCAGCGCCGCCGCGCGGCCGTCGATGTCGAGCGTGGCGCGGTCGAGCGCGATGTGGACCATGTAGCGCAGCCGCTCGCTGGCCTCGACCCGGTCGGTCTGGTCGGCCTGGCGCTCGGCGCCCTGCACGCCGTTGGGATTGACCGGCGCTGCCTCGGCGTCGCGGTCCACCGATGTCACCTTGCCGCCGAGCAGCCCATAGCGCGTGAACGGGAAGGCATCGACCTTGAGCTCGACGCGCTGACCGACCTCGACGAAGCCGACATCGCGGTTTTCGACCACCGCCTCGACCTCGATCCTGTCGTCGTCGGGAACGACGGACAGCAGCTGCTGCGCCGGCGTCACCACCGCACCGGCGGCGGCGATGTGCATCTGCTGCACGGTGCCGTCGATCGGCGCGCGCAGGGTCTGCAGCTCGGACCGGCGCGTCGCCTTGGCGAGCGCCTCGCCGGCGGCACGGGCCCGCTCGCGCGCGGTGGCGAGGTCGCGCATCGCCTTGTCGCGCATGTCGGCTTCGGTCGCCGCGATCTTCTGGTCCAGCCCGGCGATCGTGGCATCGAGGGCGATGATCTTGGCCTTGTTGATCTCCAGTTCGGAGCGGGTCTCGACCAGCAATTGCTGGCTCTCCAATCGCGCGATGATCGAGGCATTGCCGATCTCGCTGGCCTTGGTGCGGATGTCGGCGCGCTGCGCCACCATCGGCAAGGTCTGCTCGTATTTGGCCGCCGTCTGCTGCAGTGCCTCGCGCTCGGCGATGTGCTGAGCGCGCTCCTGCGCCAGCGCCGCCAATTGGCTGGCACGCGACGCCGCTTGCGCGGCGAGCTGGGACTGCGCGCGGGCCCGGTCCAGCGGCGCGGCACCGACGACGAGCTCGAACGGCGCCGCCGCAACGCCGTCGAGAAACGCCGCGAGCCGGACCTCGTCGAGCAGCGCCGCGATCAGATCGCTGCGGGCACGATCAGCCTCCGCGGTGACCGCGGTCTTGTCGAGCTCGATCAGCGCATCGCCGGCCTGCACGCGCTGGCCGGGCTGCACCAGCACGGCCTTGACGCTGGCGGTCTCGAACGGCTGCACGACCTGTGTCCGGGTGTGCGAGATCACCTTGCCGCTGGCGACGGCGACAATATCGACCTTGCCGAGCACCGCCCAGCCGAGCGCGGCAAAGGTGGCCGTGCACAGCGCCAGCGCCGTCAGACGCCCGAGCGGATTGGGCGGCGTCTCCGTGATCTCTAATGCGGCGGGTAGGAATTCGCGCTCGGAGGCCGCAGGTCCGAACGACATGCCGCGCAGAAGGCTTGCAGATTTGCTCATGACCTTCTCCTCAGCGGCCCGCGGACTGGATTCGGTGCAAGTTCGCATAGCGGCCGCCGCCGGCTACCAGTTGCTCATGGGTGCCGTCCTCGACGATGACGCCGTTCTCGATCGTCAGGATGCGGTCGGCATTGCGGACGGTCGACAGCCGGTGGGCGATGATCAGCACGGTGCGGCCGCGCACGATGTCGCGCATGTTGGCCTGGATGATGCTCTCGGACTCGTAGTCCAGCGCCGAGGTCGCCTCGTCGAAAATGAGAATGCGGGGATCGCCGACCAGTGCGCGCGCGATCGCGATGCGCTGGCGCTGGCCGCCGGACAGCGACACGCCGCGCTCGCCGATCTTGGTGTCATAGCCCTGCGGCATGCGGCAGATGAATTCGTGCGCGCCGGCGAGCTTGGCGGCGTCGACGATCTTCTCCATCGGCAGCGCCGGATCAGCGAGCGCGATGTTCTCGCGCACCGAGCGGTTGAACAGCACGTTCTCCTGCAGCACCACGCCGATCTGCCGCCGCAGCCAGGACGGATCGAGCACCGCGGTGTCGACGCCGTCGACCAGCACGCGACCGGCTTCAGGCTGGTACAGCCGCTGCGCCAGCTTGGCGATCGTGCTCTTGCCGGAGCCTGAGGGCCCGACGATGCCGACCACCTGCCCTGCCCCGATCTTTAGCGAGACTTCGCGCAGCACCGGCTGGGTGTTGAGGCCATAGCGGAAGGTGACGCGCTCGAACTCGATGGCGCCTTCGAGCGGCGGCTGGTTCTGCTCGGCGCCGCCGCTATGCGCCTCGACCGGCGTGTTGAGGATGTCGCCGAGCCGCTCGACCGAGAGCCGCACCTGATGGAAATCCTGCCACACCTGGACGAGGCGCAGCACCGGGCCGGAGACCTGGTTCGCCAGCATGTTGAAGGCGACGAGCTCGCCGACGGTCATCCTGTTGGCGATCACGAGCCCGGCGCCGACGAACAGGGTCAGCGCGCCGACGCCCTTGTTGAGCAGGCTCGCCGACTGGCTCGCCCAGTTGCCGATCTGCGAAGCCGAGAACGAGGCGCCGACATAGCTCGCGAGCTGCTCCTCCCAGCGCCGCTGCATCAGCGGCTCGACCGCCATCGCCTTGATGGTCTCGACGCCGGTGACGCTCTCGACCAGGAAGGCCTGGTTCTCGGCACCGCGGCGGAATTTCTCATCGAGCCTGGTCCGGAACGCCGGCGTCGTCGCGAGCGACAGCACCGCATAGACCGGCAGCGTCGCGCAGACGATCCAGGCGAGCGTCGAGCTGTACAGGAACATCACGCCGATGAAGACCGCGGCGAAGGCGAGGTCGAGCACCAGGGTGATGGAGGACGAGGTGATGAACTGCCGGATGGTTTCCAGCTCGCGCACCCGCGCGACGCTGTCGCCGACACGGCGGCTCTCGAAATAGGCCAGCGGCAGGCGCATCAGGTGCCGGAACAGCCGCGCGCCGAGCTCGACGTCGATGCGGTTCGAGGTGTGCGTGAACAGATAGGTCCGCAGGCCCGACAGCACCGCCTCGAACAGCGCGATCAGCACGAGGCCCGCGACCATCACTTCGAGCGTCGACAGGCCGCGATGCACCAGCACCTTGTCGATCACGACCTGGAAGATCATCGGCGTGGCGAGACCGAACAGCTGGATCACGAACGACGCCAGCAGCACCTCGATCAGGATGCGCCGATACTTGCCGATCGCGGCGACGAACCAGCTGAAGTTGAAGCGCCGCGCGGTGTCCGACAGTTCCGCGCGCTTGGCGATCAGGATCAGCTTGCCGGACCAGATGGCCTGGAAATCGGCATAGGACAGCAGCCGCGGCCCGCCATCCGCCATGCCCTGGATCAGAACACCGGTCTCGGTCACCTTGCCGATGACGACGAAGCCACCGTCCTCGAGCAGGGCGAGCGTCGGCGTCGGCGTGGCCTTGAGCCGCGTCAGCTTGGACGTGACGAGCTTCGCCTTGACGGGAAAGCGCGCCGCGGCGCGCAGGAGATCATCGACCGACAGCGCATCGCTGCGCCCGGCCTCGTGCTGGATGCGGCCGGGGTCGGCGACGATGCCGAGCAGATGCAAGGACAACCCCAGCGCCCATGCGCCCTGATCCGTACACGCCTGCATCGATTGGTCCCGCCTCGTGGCTCGCTATCCCCGCCGACACATTCCTCGCCCCGCGTTGGTGCCGCGTTAAGTCAGATGCTTAACAGATGACGCACGACCGTTCGCCACGCCTTCGGCGCGCCGGCGGCAAATGCGAAAAGACCGCCCAGGCTTGCCTGGGCGGTCCATTCCCAATCACAAGTGTTTGGATCAGGCCGCCATCGGCATCGCCAGCGTCTGCTGCTGCGAGGCCAGGCTCTGCGTAAACGCGACGCTCGACGCGCCGCCGTCGGTCAGCGAGGCGATCGCCTGGACGAAGCCGGACGCCGGACCGGAGAGATCGTTGACGTCGGACGTCAGCTTCAGGCCCGACGACGTGGTGGTCGTCATCGTCGCCAGCTTCTTGGCATCGCCGACATTGTCGATGGTGATCGTATCGCCGGCCGCGAGCAAGGTCGCGAGGCTGACCTCGAAGGTGGTCTGCCAGTACTGGCCGGCCGCCGAGCCCCAGGGGTTGCGGATCTGCAGCATGCCGTTGGTGCTGTTGTAGCCGTAGATCGACATCGCGTGGCTCGCCACCAGCGTGGTCTTGCCGGTCGCATCCTTGGCATTGGTGTAGGACGACAGGATGACGTCGTCGCCGGCCGCGAGACTGGCCGCGATCGTCGCCAGCACGCTGGATGTCGAATTGCCGGTCGTGTAGCCGGTCACGCCGAACGACGAGTTATAGACCACCTTGCCCCAGGAGCCGCCCATCGCGCGATAGTCGGTGATCTGGGTGGCGCCGGTGATCGCCTCCAGCGCGATCTCCGGCGCGCCGCCGTTACCGATCGTGGTGTAGGAGTTGCCGTAGTTGATCGAGTTGCCGGTGTAGACGCCGCTGGCCTGCAGCTCGGCATAGGCCTTCTCGGCGAGGCTCGCCCAGATCGCGTTGCCGCCATTGTTGAAGATGGTGCCGCCGTTGGCGAGCGAGGTGTTGACGGTGACGTAGCGCGCCGTGCCGTTGACGTAGAAGCGCACGCCATAGGTGTTGTTGCCGTTGGCCGTGAACATCGAGGAGATGACCGACTGCTCCTTGTAGGCGACCTCGGAAAGGCCGGCGAGCAGATAGCAGTCGCCCAGATAGCCCTGGTTGATGTCGCTCATGCTGGGGCCGGCGGCCGAGAACAGCGCCTTGGTCGAGTTCGCGTAGGACACCGAGAACTGGGTGCTGCCGAGGATGACCTTCGACGACGGCAGGTCGGTGCCGAGGAACCATTTGCCGATCAACTCGGCGAACTGCAGCTCGGTCGAGCCGCTCGCGAGATTGCCGAGCGCCACAGAACTCGCGGCGCCGCCGGTCCAGGTCGCGTTCGCGGCGTTGCCGTTGACGAACGCCTGGGTGACGTAGGTGAGATAGCTCGAGGTCGAGACGCCGTTGTTGAGGTTGGCGGCGATGGTCTTGAGATCGGCGAACTGGCTGGCGCTCAGCTTGGTCTTGGTCGCAGCCAGCGAGGCGTCGATGTCGGTGAAGACCTTGAGCAGGCCGGCATAGGTGACGGTGCCGTTGACGATCGCGGAGGTCATGTCGGCCTTGATCGCGGCGTTGCTGAGCGTGTTCACCCAGGACGGCACGGTGGTCTTGACCGTCGTGGTCGCGCCGACCGCGGCCGACGTCGTCACGGTGCTGGTAAGGCTGGTCGAGACCGTCACGGTCGCGCTGACCGTGGCGCCGACGCTGCAGAAATTGCCATAGACGGCAGTGGCATCGGGCTGGGCCGGTGCGGAGGACGCCGCCTGCGCCTGCACTGCCATGGCCGCCGCGACCTCATTCAGCAACAAGGTCGGATTTGATCCGGGCGTAAGCCAGCTGTCACTGCCGCCGAAGCCGGTCTGGTTGCTGGCATCGTCGGTCTGCGTGTTACGTGCGCCCTGCGGCTTGATCGGCATTGGTCGAGGCTCTCCGTGAACGATGTGGCTTTCGCGATCGGCGTCGCGATCGGAACCCATCATTCGCATCAGCCGTTGCGGCAAAGCTGCGCGATCCGTTCGAATTTTAGAAATTTGTCTCGATCAGCTGTATCCCGCGGCCGTCGGATCGGTAGGAGTTTACGGATCGGCAGCAAATGACAGAAATGCCGTATTAATACGGACAACACCCCACGCGGCGTCTACTTCCCGCCGGCGATCAGCGCCTGCAGCCTGACCAGCTCGGCCTCCAGGTTCGCCTCGACATCCGCCGTCCTCACCTCGGTGACGCGATAGTCGCGGCTTTCCAGCCAGGCCCGCCGTTGGGCGCGGTCGGCGACCACGCCCTCGCTCTCGTCGTCGCCGACCAGCTCGATGGCGAGGCGGTGGATGAAGGAGACGAAGTCGGGGATGTGGCGGCCGACCGGGGTCTGGCGCTTGAACTGGCCGGCGAAGCGGCGGTCGCGCGATAGCGCGTGCCACAGCGCGCGCTCGGCATCGGTCGGGTTGCGGCGGAGCAGCCGCGCCAGGCCGCGCAGCGAGCCGCGCGAATCCGGCAGATTGGCGACCGTGCCTTGCTCGGCGATCAGGGCCCGCAGCCGGCTCGCCTGGGCGCTGTCGAGCACGCCGCCCTTGGCCGGGCCCTTGCGCCCCTCGGCGATCGCCATGACCACGCCGTGCAGGGTGTGCATGTCCTGCTTCGTCGGCTCCATCCGGAAGAAGATGTTGCGCAGATTGACCAGCATGGTCTCGCGCTTCTCGGCCGGGCGCAGGAATTCGACCCGGTCGAGCTCGCGGACGAGGTTCTCGAAGAACGCCTCCAGCTGCTCCTGGGTGGCACGCTCGGAGCGCTCGGGCATCGTGAACGGCAGCGCGCCCGAGGTCACCAGCTTGAACCATTCATAGCCCATCAGCAGCACCGCCTGGGCGAGGTTCAGCGAGGCGAAGCCCGGATTGACCGGATAGGTGATGATGCGGTTGGCGCGCGCCACCTCCTCGTTGGTCAGCCCCGCCCGTTCGCGGCCGAACAGGATGCCGGCCCTGCCACCTGACGCGATCTGGCCCTGCATCTCCTTCGCCGCCGCCTCCGGCGCCATCACCGGCTTGGCCTGGTCGTGGGAGCGCGCCGTCGTTGCGAACACCAGATCGAGGTCGGCGATCGCCTCCGGCAGCGTGTCGAACAGCCGGACGTGATCGATGATGTGGTCGGCCCCGGCCGCCGCCCGGGTGGCTGCGATGTTCGGCCAGCCGTCGCGGGGGTTGACGAGACGAAGCTCGGACAACGCAAAATTGCCCATCGCGCGCGCGGCCATGCCGATGTTCTCGCCGAGCTGCGGCTCGACCAGGATCACCACCGGTCCCGCGATGTCCACGCCTGCCTTGGTCTTGTCGGTGCCCGACACGATCGGCCCTCACCTTCCATGTCACCTGAAGGCGCGCCCGTGCACCCCTCGCCCGCTCCGTTGGCCCGGCTGGCGAGAATTCTCAAGCAAAATAATCGGCTTAAGCTCGAATTTTGCAGTTTGCGCGAAACTGCAGCCGACCGGCGGCGGGGCAATGCCCACCGCATGAGCGGGCTGCGAAAATCAGCACCGTGAGCCTACCGGGTGCGCTTCCGCACGCGGTGCAGCAGTGCTATGACGCGCTTGATTTCACAAGCGCTTTCCATTCCTGGCGCGCTGTTCCCAAGAAGGCCCCATCGATCATGGCAAAAATCAAGGTGACCAACCCGGTCGTCGAGCTCGACGGCGACGAGATGACCCGGATCATCTGGCAGTACATCAAGGACAAGCTGATCAACCCGTTCCTTGACATCGATCTGCAATATTTCGACCTGGGGATGGAGAGCCGCGACAAGACCAACGACCAGATCACGATCGATGCGGCCAACGCCATCAAGAAGGTCGGCGTCGGCGTGAAGTGCGCCACCATCACCCCCGACGAAGCCCGGGTGAAGGAGTTCGGCCTCAAGGAGATGTGGAAGTCGCCGAACGGCACCATCCGCAACATCCTCGGCGGCGTCGTGTTCCGCGAGCCGATCATCTGCAAGAACGTGCCGCGCCTCGTCCCCGGCTGGACCAAGCCGATCATCATCGGCCGCCACGCCTATGGCGACCAGTACCGCGCCACCGACTTCAAATTCCCCGGCAAGGGCGTCCTGACGATGAAGTTCGTCGGCGACGACGGCACCGTGATCGAGAAGGAAGTCTTCAAGGCGCCCGGCCCGGGCATCGCCATGGAGATGTACAACCTCGACGAGTCGATCTACGACTTCGCCCGCGCCTCGCTCAACATGGGCCTCTCCAAGAACTATTCGGTCTATCTCTCGACCAAGAACACCATCCTCAAGGTCTATGACGGCCGCTTCAAAGACATCTTCCAGGAGGTGTACGAGAAGGAGTTCAAGGACAAGTTCGAGGCCAAGAAGATCACCTACGAGCACCGCCTGATCGACGACATGGTCGCCGCGGCGCTGAAGTGGTCGGGCGGCTACGTCTGGGCCTGTAAGAACTATGACGGCGACGTGCAGTCCGACACCGTGGCCCAGGGCTACGGCTCGCTCGGCCTGATGACCTCGGTCTTGATGACCCCGGACGGCCAGACCATGGAGGCCGAGGCCGCCCACGGCACGGTGACCCGCCACTTCCGCGAGCACCAGAAGGGCAAGGAGACCTCGACCAACTCGATCGCCTCGATCTTCGCCTGGACCCGCGGCCTGTCGCACCGCGCCAAGCTCGACAACAATGCCGAGCTGGCCAAGTTCGCCGCCGCCCTGGAGAAGGTCTGCGTCGACACCGTCGAGGCCGGCTATATGACCAAGGACCTCGCGCTCCTGGTCGGCGCCGACCAGCGCTGGCTGTCGACCACCGGCTTCCTCGACAAGATCGCCGAGAACCTGACCAAGGCGATGGCGGCGTAAGTTTCCCCACTTCCGCCTTTCGCATTCGTCACCTATCAACGGGCCACGCCACCAGCGTGGCCCGTTTTGTTTTCCGCTGTGACCGAGGACCTGACCATGCGCGTGATCTCGAGTTTGTCGCTGTTGCTGCTGGGCGCCCTGACCATCCAAGCCGATGCCGCCGAGACCACGATCCCCGATGCCCTGGTGGCGGCCGGTGAGAAGCCGGTGCTGACGCTGCATGCCGAAGGTGCGCAGGTCTACGAGTGCAAGGCGGCCGCGGACGGCAAGCTCGCCTGGGCGTTCCGCGAGCCGATCGCCACCCTGTTCACGGACGGCAAGACCGTCGGCCGCCACTACGCCGGGCCGAACTGGGAGCACCAGGACGGCTCGATCGTCGGCGGCCGCGTGCAGGGCACGGCGATCGGCGCCACCGACAACGACATCCCCTGGCTGAAGCTTGCCGTCGTCTCCCACCGCGGCGGCCAGGGCGTGCTATCCGACGTCACCACAGTCCAGCGGATCAACACCGCAGGCGGCAAGCTCGATGGTGCATGCGAGACCGCGGGGCAGTTTCGCAGCGTGGCCTACGCGGCGGATTATGTGTTCCTAAAGAAGGAGTGATCTGGATCATCGGATCCGCTTTGACCCGGGTATGGAGAGCATGGAGAGCTCGCCCTTGCCTGACCGGCTACGGCCGCAATTCGCTCATGACCTGCTGGCGCAAGGGCAGCAGCGATGATCCCGATTTCAACAACGAGCACATCGAGATCGTTTGGCCCGACAGCCAGGTCGGCCACCCCTGAGCCGATCCCCGCCGGTTGCGTCCGACGCCCAGATCATGCCGCAAAGCCTAAAGACGCGGGCAGTCGTCTGAGAATCGAAATTGATCTCATTTCCGCCTTCGCTATCGCCAACGATCAGCGGGCTGCGCCATTGGCGTGGCCCGTCTTCGTTGTGCCGCCGTCGGAGAGCCAGCCGTGCGTCCGATCCCGATTCCGTCGCTGTTGTTGCCGGGCGCCCCGACACGGGGCGGCCAGGCCGTCGCGCCCGCCATTCGAATCTGGATATCGCCAACCCGTGAGGTCGGGTCTCGGCAATCGTCGGAGGGAGGCGGATGAACGCTCCCCTCCCCCTCATCGACTGGCCCCGCCCCTACTTCGCCGCGGGAGGCAGGAATCCCTGCCTGATGTACATCGTCTATGGCTGGGTGGACATCGATCGGCCGCTGTCCCGAAGCATCTATCGTTCGCGCGGCGTCCCTGAGGGCTTCGACCTGCTGGCCTTCGGGCCGGAAGCCAATCCTACGGTGGTCACGCGCTTCCGGAGCGGCCATGCCTGGACCAGGCTCACGGCGGAGGACCCTGATCTGGCGGCGGTCGTCGCTGCGCAGGACTTCTGCCTCGTCATCAGAGGCGAGGTGAGCGATCCCCCGACATTGGGCTATCTTCGCGACATGGTCGGTCTGCTGACCTTCTGCCTCGATGCCGGCGGGGTCGCGATCTACGACCCGCTGATCCTGAAATGGTGGACGCCTGCGGAATGGCGCGCTCGCGTTTTCAACGTCGGCCATTGCGCGCCACGGCACCACGTCGTCACCTTGATCTCACAGGACGCCGACGGCACCGAGTGGATCCATACCAGGGGCATGCGCAAGTTCGGCCGTCCGGACCTCAGCATCCACCGGGTCCGCGCCGAGCACCGGGACGCCGTCTTCGACCTCATCAACCGCTTCATCGATCTGCTCGCGTTGGGCGGGTTGGTGCCGGATGGCCAGGACATCCGGATGAACACGCTGCCGGACGGCATGACCTGCTGGCGCAGAGGCGGCGACGACGATCCTGACTTCAACAACGAGCACATCGAGATCCTGTGGCCTGACGCGCAGCCGGCCTAAGCCTGCTGCAGCCAGCCCCGCGGCATCGTTGCGGCTGGCGAAGCCGTCAGAGCCCCAGCCGGTCGCGCACCCGGCCGGCGATCACGGCGCTGGTCACGGCGACGGGCCAGAGGGCATGCAGCGGGATCGGCGTGATGCCGGTGACGGGCATGTCGATGTCGGCCTTGGCTCCGCCGATCAGACGACGCGCCAATTGCGCGCCCATTGCGGTGGACAGCGCCACACCGCGACCGTTGCAGCCGAGCGAGATGAGGACGCTCTCGGCCGGCTCGTGGACATGCGGGTAATGGTCCTTGGTGATGGCCAGCCGGCTGTTCCAGCCATGGGTCCAGGCCACGCCCTTGAGCTGCGGCCACAGCCGTTCGGCATAGCGCATCAGATAAGCGACATCGCTGGGCGAATTGATCCAGCGCATCGGGCCGCGGCCGCCCATCAGCAGCCGGTTGTTCTGGTCGATGCGATAGTAGACGGTGATGTGGCCGCTCTCATAGAGCACCGAACGCGTCGGCATGATGGCGCGCGCGACCTCGTCCGGCAGCGGCGCGGTGGCCGCGATCGAGGAGAACACCGGGATCACGGTCTGGCGCAGCGCCGGCCAGAGATCGTCGGTAAAGCCGTTGGTGGCGATCAGCACCTTGTCGGCGTGGACGACGGCGCGTGGCGTTTCGATGCGCCAGCGGGTGCCGTCGCGGCGCAGCGACAGCGCCGGGGTCTCGCCATGAACGGCGGCGCCGGCCGAGATCGCGGCGCGCGCCAGCCCGCGCGCGTAGTTCAGCGGGTGCAGGTCGCCGCCGCGCGCGTCGAACATGGCGCAGACATAGCGGTCGCTGCCGGTGACCTCGCGCAGCTTGTCGCGGTCGTACAGCTCAACCGGCATGCCGCGGCGGATGCACTGCTCGGCGGTGCGCGCGATACCTGCGGCGCTCGCGGGATGATAGGCGGCGCGCAGCGTGCCCTGCTGCCGGGCCTCGCAGGGGATCTGGTAGCGGCGGATCAGGTCGTGGGTGAAGTTCGTGGTGCCGTAGGCGAAGTCGATCATGCGGCGGCCGAGTTCGGCGCCGAAATCGGCCTCGATCTGATCGGGGTCGTGCTTCAGGCCGGGATTGGTGTGGCCGCCATTGTTGCCGGAGGCGCCCCAGCCCGGCTCCTGCGCCTCGAGCACCACGCAGTCGGTGCCCTGCTCGGCCAGATGCAGCGCCGTCGACAGGCCGGTGAAGCCGCCGCCGATGATCGCAACCGAGACGCTGCGGTCGGTGTCGAGCGGCGGGGTGGCCGCCGGCGCGACGGCCGTCACGGCGTAGACCGACGGCGGCAGCGGAAGACGATCGGACGGAGTCATGGCAGTCTCGC
Organism: Bradyrhizobium sp. HKCCYLS2038; assembly: GCF_051167655.1. Classification (NCBI taxonomy): domain Bacteria; kingdom Pseudomonadati; phylum Pseudomonadota; class Alphaproteobacteria; order Hyphomicrobiales; family Nitrobacteraceae; genus Bradyrhizobium; species Bradyrhizobium sp. HKCCYLS2038. Next base: position 779,042 of record NZ_JBNPTM010000002.1, read on the forward strand.
TTGCATCACAGCGGATGCAGCACGCGGCGCAGGAAATCCTGCGTGCGCGGGTGCTGCGGTTGATTGAGAATGGCCTTTGCGGGTCCCTGCTCGACGATGACGCCGCCATCGATGAACAGCACGCGGTCGGCGACCTCGCGGGCAAAGCCGATCTCGTGGGTGACGACGACCATCGTCATGCCGTCATCGGCAAGCTTGCGCATCACGCCGAGCACGTCGCCGACCAGCTCGGGATCGAGCGCCGAGGTCGGCTCGTCGAACAGGATTGCCTTGGGCTGCATCGCGAGTGCGCGTGCGATGGCGACGCGCTGCTGCTGGCCGCCGGAGAGCTGCGGTGGATGCACGTCGGCCTTGTCGGAAAGCCCGACCTGGGCGAGCAGCGTGCGGCCACGCTCCAGCGCCGCGGCGCGCGGCTCCCTCTTCACGTAGAGCGGACCTTCGACGACATTGTCGAGCGCGGTGCGATGCGGAAACAGGTTGAAGCGTTGGAACACCATCGAGACCTGGGTGCGGATCGCCACGATCGACGGCGCATCGCGGTCGACGCGCAGGCCCTCGACGCTGATCGTGCCACGATCGTAGCTCTCCAGCCCGTTGATACAGCGCAGGATCGTCGACTTGCCGGAGCCGGAGGGACCGATGATGCAGACCACCTCGCCCTTCTCGACCGACGCCGTGATGCCCTTGAGCACCTCGACCTTGCCAAAACTCTTGTGGACGTCCGACAGCTCGATCATCGCTTGGCCGCCCGCTTCTCGAAGTGACGGACCAGCAGGATCAGCGGCACGCTCATGGTGAGATACATCAGCGCCACGAGCGTGAAGACGCTGGAGTTCTTGAAGGTCGAGGACGCGATCAGCTTGCCCTGCAGCGCCAGCTCGGCGACTGTGATGGTCGAGGCCTGCGAGGAATCCTTCAGCATCATGATCATGACGTTGCCGTAGGGCGGCAGCACGATGCGCACCGCCTGCGGCAGCACCACGCGGCGCATCGTCATCCACCAGCCCATGCCGATCGACTGCGCCGCCTCGATCTGGCCCTTGTCGATCGCCTCGATCCCGGCGCGGAAGTTCTCCGCCTGATAGGCCGAATAAGCGATGCCGAGCCCGAGAATGGCGGCCTGCAGCGCCGACAAGGTGACGCCGAGATCGGGCATCACGAAGTAGAGATAGAACAGCAGCACGATGATCGGAATGCCGCGGATCACGTTGATCAGGCCGGCGCTCGTGCTCGACAGGGCGCGGATGCCGGAGACCCGCATCATCGCCCAGACCAGCCCGAGCACGGTCGACAGCAGCAGTGATCCCAAGGTGACGACGATCGTCAGCACCACGCCGTTGAGCAGGATCGGAAAGAACTCGACGGCGTCGTGCCAGAACCGATTCATTGTCGGGTCAGCCCTTCAGGCCCCATTTGTCGAGGATCTTGTCGACGGTGCCGTTCGCCTTCAGCTTGGCCAGCGAAGCGTTGATCTTGCCGAGCAGTTCGGCCTCGCCCTTGCGCACGCCGATGCCGACCGAGCCGACGGTGACGGGCTTGTAGCTGCTGACGAGCCGTGCCTCCGGGAAGCTGCCCTGCTTGAGATTGTAGGCCAGGATCGGATAGTCGGCGAAGCCGGCCTTGAGGCGACCCGTGTTCACGTCGCGCAGGATGTCGGGAATGGTGTCGTAGGCCTTCACGTCCGAGAACAGGCCGGACTTCTTCAGCGCATCGACGAAGGCGGTGCCGACCTGGGCGCCGACCACCTCGCCCTTGAGATCCTCCTGCGAGGCATAGGCCTTGGTGTCGGTCTTGGGTACGATCAGGCCTTCGCCATAGGTGTAGATCGGATCGGAGAAATCGACCACCTCCTTGCGCGGCGGGGTGATGAACATCGCCGCCGCGATGATGTCGATCTTGCTCGACGTCAACGACGGGATCAGCGTCGAGAACTGCATCGGCTCGATCTGGACGTTGAAGCCGGCGTCCTTGCCGACCTCGGTGATGAGATCGACCATCACGCCCTGGATCTGGTTGGTCTTGGTATCGAGGAAGGTGAAGGGAATGCCGGTCGGGGTCGAGCCGACCTTGAGCACCTGCTGCGCCGAGGCCGGCGCGACGGTGGCCAGCGCGAGCGCCGCCACCGCGGCCTGGACAAAACGCTTCAACGACATCGCATCCCCCTGTTGGATTCGAGCTCTCGCGGCGCGTCCCGTCAGTCGCGATGGCAGCCGTTGCAGGCCGCGCCGTTTCAGCCTATTTTCACCAATATGAAAATTTGGACATACTTTGGCGGATGATGCAAGCGGTTTTCATGCACATGAAGGAAGCGGTCTGACGTGAGCGGCGGCAAGACATTGCGCAAACCGGGCGCTTCCAGGCCTGGAGGAAAAGGCAAGGCGCCGTCCCGGTCGGTCGCCAAGGCGGCCGAGCCGCCGGTGGATGTCGCGGTCGGCGGTCGCATCCGTGATCTCAGGCGCATCAGGCGATTGTCACTCGAAACCGTCTCGGCCAGGACGTCGCTGTCGATCGGCTTTCTCAGCCAGATCGAACGCGGCCTCTCCTCACCGTCGCTGCGCGTGGTGGCGACGCTTGCCGACGTGCTCGGCGTCGGCATCGCGGCGCTGTTCGGCTCCAGCCCGGGCGGCGACGCCGCCTCGGACTCGGTGGTGACGCGCGCGCCGCAGCGTCCAGAGCTGAAGCTCTGGCGCACCGGCATTTCCAAGCAGCTGCTCAGCTCCGCCGGTGGCGACAACAAGCTCAATCTGTTCCTGGTGCATCTCGAGCCCGGCGGCTCGACCGGCGACGAGCTGTACACGCATGACGGCGAGGAAGCCGGTCTCGTGCTCGAAGGCGAGATGATGCTGACGGTGGATGCCGAGACCTGGTCGCTCAAGCAAGGCGACAGCTTCCGCTTCGCCAGCCGCCGCCCGCACCGCTTCTCCAATCCATCCGGCGACGCCAAGGCCGTCGTGCTCTGGGTGAACTGCGTGACGTGAGTGCCCTCACGCCGCGCGATCATCCCAGCAGCATCAGCCCGACCAAGCACGCGACCGGATGCGGCGGCTATCGACCCGATGCGCGCACGAGACCATCGACGATGCCGGAGCCCTCATCGACGAGTTGCTGAGCGCTCATCCATACATCCCGCCCCGCGATCTTCTTCCGCAAGCCGGCAAGCCAGACCACACTGACGCCGCGAAGGCCCATGTCGTGACGGAACATCTCGTCGGTGACCTTGGTCTTGACGAGCGTCGACAACACCGCTTCCTCGGCGGCGCCTACCTCCCGGCGCTTCAGCTCATCACGCGCATTGCTGTTCAGGCTGGCCTCGTGAAACATGAAATTGGCTTCGGGGTCAGCCATGCGCCTGGCGCCGGCGAGGAAGATCGGCACACACATCGAGGCGCAGACCCCTGCTCTTTCGACGAGCGTGTCGACCGTTCGATCGCGTCCGCGGATCACGGCGACGACGTCGCGGCCATGCTGGATCGAGCCGCCCGGCGAATTCAGCAGCAGCACCAGCCGGCGCGGGTCGGCCCGGTAGCGATCCAGCGCCGCGCCGACGCGCTCGCTCATCGGCGGCTCCACCGGCCCGCTCCAGCCGAGCACGATGCGGTCAGGCTCTTCCTTGACCGACAGGATCTGCCGGGACGCGACGTCGCCCGAGCCGGACGGCAATTGAAAGTAGCCCCAGAACAGCAGGACGCCGCAGATGATGCCGAGCAATTTCAACAGGGGCACGGTGGCCTACACAATCCAAGCAGGAGTGAACCTGCACCGCGTTGTCAGGAATTGACCGTCTTCCAGAAAGTGAGCGCCGCAGCTGCTGTCATCAGGGCCAGGAGGACCGTCCCGAAGACGAACGTCAGCGTCCGGTTCCAGAGCTTCGTTTCCACCGCGTAGTGGATCGAGACCGCCGCGCGATCCGCCGTCGAGCGCACCGGCACGATCGCCTCCCCGCCGCCGCCCGCGAACAGCATGAAGAAGTCGACCTTGATCGGCTCTCGATCAGGCTGGGCAACGGAGACGATCGTGGCGGTGCAGTTGGTGATCACGAAGTTCGTTCGCTTGCACCTTCCCTCCGTCGCCCGCAAATCGTAAGCTGGTTGCCACGTGCCGGCCAGGTGCCGATCGCGCCGGAGATCCGGGCCGTAGCTCGTGAGAAATCCATAGAGCATCGCGACACAGACCAGTGTGGCAATGGCCCAGCGGATCGGACCGCCCTTGACTGGAGGGTCCTCGGTCGCGACGTCGGTTCTTGCAGTATCGGTCCTTGCAGTATCCGGTCTTACAGTGGCCATCCCGGCACCGAACGTCTGCGCCGAGGCGCCAACACCGGACTGGCGTTTGCCGAACGTCATTGTGGTCTCTCCTGACACCAACGCGTTCGCTACCTAAGGGTGAAACTTATAAGAACTCTCTAAAGCCCGTCGACGAATTATCTCGATATTGATACATCGCGAGCACACGCAAGAATTGCACCTGATCGGCACGCCTCGCGACCTCGGCGCGCGCACCTCACGCCTCGCGATAATCCAGCAGGATCATCCCGACCAGGACGAAGGCCACCGGCCAGACCCAGGCCGCCGCGCGGCTGATGCGGCCGTCCATGCGCAGCTCGAGCCAGCGCGCCCAGCCGGCGGTGATGCCGCACAACGCCAGCGGCGTGTGGCTCATCTCGATCAGAAGCTGGTCCTTGATGTTGGCGATCGCGTGCGAATGCGTCATCAGCAGCGCGCCGCCGGCGGCGACCGTCAGCGGGAACACCAGCGCCGCGCGCCCTGCTTGTTGCCCGCGCAGACGCACCCGCCACTCGAACAGGCCGAACAGGATGATCAGCACCACGAACATCCGGTGCTGCGCCACTTCGGGATCGCGCCACGAGGCCCAGAAGCCGATCGGGCCGAGCGGCCAGGCCATCTCGTCGGCGCGCAGGAACAGGAACGCCGCCATCACCAGGAACAGCAGCGGCCAGTGCCGCGCGAAGCCGCCCCAGGAGAAGCGCTCGATCAGCGCGAGCACGCCGATCAGCACGACGAAGATGCCGGCCCAATGGTGGTTGTATTCCGACCAGGCGATATCAGCGGCGCTACGCGGCAGGATCACGCCCTCGCCCGGCACATAGGCCGGCGGCGCGGTCACGCGCTGCGCATCGGCGGCGTCGATCTTCGCCTGCAGCTGCGAGACCGTGAGCTGGTCGACGGAGGGGCTGGTCAGCCGCGGCCATTGCGGCGCGGCGCGTTCCACGATCTCGTGCCAGCTCAGCCGGTCCTGGCGGAGATCGATGCCGGGCGGCAGCGAGGTCAGCGATCCCGCGGTGAGCAGCACCGTGAGCCCGATGCCGAGCTCGACCTCGACGAAGCGCTTCATCCGCGACAGCGGCGCGGCCGGATCGCGACGGCGCAGCCGCTCCACGGCAAAATAGTTGCCGGCGCCGAGCGCGAGCAGCATCACGAGCATCGCCACCTTGGCCGAGGTCATCACGCCATAGGCGGTGCCATAGACGGCCTCGAACGAGCCGAGATAGACGACCGCCATCACCGTGCCGCCCGCGACGATCGCCGCGACCGAGGCCATCGACATCAGCGAATAGCGCCGGCCGATCTTGCGCTGGTCGTCAGCGGTCTTGCAGCCGTTCAGCGCGATCAGGAAATACGGCAGGCCGCCGATCCACACGCCGGCGCCGAGCATATGCAGGAAGTCGGCTGCCAGCAGCGGCCAGCGCAGCTCGAGCCGGCTCGCGGCATGCGTGAGATTGAGCTGGATCGTCAGCGCCAGGCCGGCGAGTGCGACCAGTGCCGCGACGCGCCAGGTCGTCCACGCGCCGGTGCGGGCCAGCAGCGCGATGCCGAGCGCGCAAGCGGCGACCAAGAGGCCCGCGCGCGCGAAGTCCGCGCCGGCGGCCTCACGCAGCGGCAGGTCGAGCGTGCCGGTCAGCGCGGCCATGTTGACGGCGAGCGCGGCGATGATGGCCGCGACCCAGGCGATCGCGCTGCGGCGCAGGACCAGCTGGCTACGCTTCCCGACCACGATGGCGTCGGCGGACAGCTCGCCCTGCAGCGGACGCAGCAGCAGCAGCTGAAACGCCAAGCCGCCGATGGTGAAGGACTGCGCAAGCAGGGTGAGCCCGCGCAGCACCACCGAGAGGTAGCCGAAAATGTCGAGGAACAGCGCCATGTCCGCTCAACGCACGTTGAACGGGATGTCGCCGCGGGTGATGTGGCCGTCGACGCTGAGCACCTGCCATTGCAGGTGCCACGTTCCGGGACCGAGCGCCTGGGCCTGTGCATCGAGCTCATCCGACGGCGCATCCCCAGCCGGGCTCAACGCCTGCTCGGCGCCGTCAGGCGCGCGCAGCTTGAGGCGCGAACGGGCATGATCGATGCGGCTGTTGAAGCGCAGCCGGATCGCGGTGGCCTGCTGGTCGATGGTGGCGCCCGCGGCGGGCTGCGACGAGACGATGACGGCATGGGCGGAGGCGACGCCGGGAACGAGGGCGAGCAGAAGCGCGACGAACGGCGGCAGCGGGCGAACGAAACGAGACAGCATGGGTTCAATCAGTCAGGGCTGACGAGGCACGGCATCGTGCGGGAGAGCTGCGTCCGAAAAGAACGGCTCCGTTCTAATCTACGGCGCGTCGGCGTTCCACACGTAGCCACAACCGCGTGAGCGGAGCTGTGGACAGCGTCCGGAGGCAAGCGCCGGCCCTGCCCGCCCGGCATCCCCGTGCGGCGAAATTTAGGGTCGAAACCTCAACCACTTCGCTGTATGCCTCGCCGCGTCATTGCCGCCCGTTCGGGGGCGCCTGCCCGCCCGGACCAACATTGCCGTTCTCTGAGGAACGCCCGAGGAACCCGTCATGCCCGCCTATCGCTCCCGCACCTCCACCCATGGCCGCAACATGGCCGGCGCCCGCGGCCTGTGGCGCGCCACCGGCATGACCAACGAGGATTTCGGCAAGCCGATCATCGCCGTGGTCAACTCCTTCACCCAGTTCGTACCCGGCCATGTGCATCTCAAGGACCTCGGCCAGCTGGTCGCGCGCGAGATCGAGAAGGCCGGCGGCGTCGCCAAGGAAATGAACACGATCGCCGTCGACGACGGCATCGCGATGGGCCATGACGGCATGCTCTACAGCCTGCCGTCGCGCGAACTGATCGCCGACAGCGTCGAATACATGGTCAACGCGCATTGCGCCGACGCGATGGTCTGCATCTCCAACTGCGACAAGATCACCCCGGGCATGCTGATGGCCGCGATGCGCCTCAACATCCCCGCGGTATTCGTCTCGGGCGGCCCGATGGAGGCCGGCAAGGTCAATCTCGAGGGCAAGCTGCGCAAGGTCGACCTGATCGACGCGATGATCGTGGCCGCCGACGATAAGGTCTCGGACGCCGATGTCGAGGTGATGGAACGCTCGGCCTGCCCGACCTGCGGCTCGTGCTCGGGCATGTTCACGGCCAACTCGATGAACTGCCTGACCGAGGCGCTCGGCCTGTCGCTGCCCGGCAACGGCTCGGTGCTGGCGACGCATGCCGACCGCCGCGGCCTGTTCGTGGAAGCCGGTCACCTCGTGGTCGACATCGCCCGCCGCTACTACGAGCAGAACGATGCCTCGGTGCTTCCGCGCAACATCGCCAACTTCAAGGCGTTCGAGAACGCGATGAGCCTGGACATCGCGATGGGCGGCTCGACCAACACCGTGCTGCATCTGCTCGCCGCCGCGCATGAGGGCGAGATCCCCTTCACCATGACCGACATCGATCGTCTGTCGCGCAAGGTGCCCTGCCTGTGCAAGGTCGCGCCGGCCGTGGCCGACGTGCACATGGAAGACGTGCATCGCGCCGGCGGCGTGTTCGCCATCCTCGGCGAACTGGCCCGCGCCGGTCTCGTCCACACCGAATTGCCGAGCGTGCATTCGGCCTCGCTGGGTGCTGCGCTGGAGCGCTGGGACATCCGCCGCACGGCGAGCGAGAGCGTCAAGAACTTCTACATGGCCGCGCCCGGCGGCGTGCCGACGCAGGTGGCGTTCAGCCAGGACCGCCGCTACCAGGAGCTCGACCTCGACCGCGAAAAAGGTTGCATCCGCGACATCGACCACGCCTACTCCAAGGACGGTGGCCTCGCGGTGCTGACCGGCAACATCGCCGTCGACGGCTGCATCGTGAAGACCGCCGGCGTCGACGCCTCGATCCTGAAATTCGCAGGTCCCGCGCGCGTGATGGAGAGCCAGGACGCCGCGGTCGAAGCGATCCTCACCAACAAGATCAAGGCCGGCGACATCGTCGTCATCATCTATGAAGGCCCGCGCGGCGGCCCCGGCATGCAGGAGATGCTGTATCCGACCAGCTATCTGAAGTCGAAGGGCCTGGGCAAAGCCTGCGCGCTGATCACCGACGGCCGCTTCTCCGGCGGCACCTCGGGCCTCTCCATCGGCCACGTCTCGCCGGAGGCCGCCGAGGGTGGCCTGATCGGCCTGGTGCAGGAAGGCGACCGCATCGAGATCGACATCCCCAACCGCACCATTCATCTCGCGGTGTCCGACGCCGAACTCGCCCAGCGCCGCGCGGCGATGGAGGCGAAGGGCGACCACGCCTGGAAGCCGAAGACCCGCGCCCGCAAGGTCTCGACCGCGCTGAAGGCCTACGCGGCGTTCGCCAGCAGCGCCGCCAAGGGCGCGGTGCGGATTCTGAAGTAGTTCAGGCGAGCGAAAGGCGCGAAAGTCGTGCCGCTCGCTCGGTGCTCCTCGCCCCGCTTTCGGCGGGGCGATCGCATTTGACAATCGGAGTGTTGCACCCGCCTGTCTCAACATCGTCATGGCCGGGCTTGTCCCGGCCATCCACGTCGTTCAGCGCGCTGAGAGCGGCGTGGATGCCCGGGACAAGCCCGGCCATGACGGAGTAACTAACTGCCAGGATTGTTGGTTGCGAGTGCCCGATCCTCATGGTGAGGAGCGCCGCGCCACCGGTGCGGCCACCGCGGACAATCGGAGTGGCGGCGCGTTCAGGCGATGCATTCGCATCGCCTTGAGAACCATGAGGCCCCCGCTCGGGCCTCGCCCTTCGAGACGCCCGCCTTCGGCGGGCTCCTCAGGGTTGGGGGTGGAAGTCGCGCCGCACTGCATCCGATGCTGAGGACCAAGCGTCAGGCGAAATCCACAAGCGACATTCTCGCCCTCAATACGCCTTCGGATCCCCGCTGTCGTTCGGCTGCGCGAACGCCTTCTGCAGCACGGGCGCCATCGGGAAGTTGAAGTTCACGCCCTTCGGCGGCACCGGGGTCATGAACCACTTCGCGTAGAGCGTTGATATCTCCGGGCTGGTGTAGAGCTTGGCGGTGGCGCGGTCGACCACGGCCTTGAAGGCGGGATCGTCCTTGCGCAGCATGATGCCGTAGGGCTCGGGCAACGAGAACTGGTCCGGCGAGATCGCGAAGTCCGACGGCGTCTTCGCGCTTGCGACGAGACCCGCCAGCAGGATGTCATCCATCACATAAGCGTCGGCGCGGCCGTTCTCGACCATCAGGAAGCCCTCGGCATTGTCCTTGGCGGCGACGACGTTGAGGCCGAGCTGCCGGGCCGTGTTGGCCTCGTAGAGCTGCTTGATGTTGGTCGTGCCCGAGGTCGAGGCCACCGTCTTGCCCTTGAGATCATCGATGGTCTTGAGCCCGCTCGCGGCCTTGGCGACAAAGCGGCTGGCGGTGAGGAAGTAGGAGTGGGAGAACGACACCAACCGCTGACGCTCGATGTTGTTGGTCGTCGAGGCGCATTCGAGGTCGATGGTGCCGTTGGTCATCAGCGGGATGCGCGTCGCCGACGACACCGGCGTCAGCTTGACCTCGAGCTTATCGAGCTTAAGCGTCGCCTTGATCTCGTCGACGATCTTGTTGCAGATGTCGAGCGCGAAGCCGAGCGGCTTCTGGTTGTCGTCGATGTAGGAGAACGGCAGCGAGGTTTCGCGATAGCCGATGGTGACGGCGCCGGTTTCCTTGATCTTCTGCAGGGTGCCGGTCAGCTCCTCGGCGAACGCCGGCGACGCCAGCATGGTTGCGACCAGGGCGGCGTACGCGACGAGACGTGTGCTTGTCATTCGTTTCTCTTCTGAGGTGATGCGAGTTGGCTCAGCAAAGCAAGGACCGCGCCAGCGATCGGCGCCATCCGCGATGATCAAACCATGCCTTCGGGTTCCCGTCATCCCGCCCGCTCATCGCGCCGACCTTGCTTCGCCGTGATCGCCGGATAGTCTGAAGCTCCAGCGACTCTGGGGTTGTCATGGCGGCATTTCGTTACCTATGCATTGTCCTCGTTCTCATCAGCGCCGGCAGCACCGCCGCGTGGGCCGACAAGCGCGTCGCGCTGATCATCGGCAACTCCACCTACAAGACCGTCGCCCGGCTATCGAACCCGGCCAATGATGCGAAGCTCGTCGGCGACATGTTCCGCAGCGCCGGCTTCGAGCGCGTCGACGTCAAATTGGATCTCGGCGTCCAGGAGATGCGCAGGACACTGCGCGAGTTCGGTGCGCGGGCGCGCGAGGCCGAGGTCGCGGTGATCTACTATGCCGGCCATGGCATCGAGCTCGATGGCGTCAACTATCTGATCCCGACCGACGCCTCGCTGGAGGCCGACAGCGACGTGCTCGACGAAGCGATCGCTCTGGAGCGGGTGCTGTTCGCGATCGAACCGGCCAGGCAGTTGCGCCTCGTCGTGCTCGACGCCTGCCGCGACAATCCGTTCGCCAAGACGATGAAGCGCAGCGTCGCCTCGCGCAGCATCGGCCGCGGCCTCGCCAAGGTCGAGCCGCAGAGTCCGAACACGATGATCGCGTTCTCGGCCAAGGCCGGCTCGACCGCCGCCGATGGCGATGCCAGCAACAGCCCGTTCGCGACGGCGCTGGTGACGCATCTGCCGAAGCCCGGCCTCGATCTGCGCCGCGCCTTCGGCTTCGTCCGCGACGACGTGCTGAAGGCGACGGGCTATCGCCAGGAGCCCTATGTCTACGGCTCGCTCGGCGGCAACGACGTCGCGTTGGTGCCGGCGGCACCGGCGGCCACCGCCGCGATGGACCCGGACGCGGCGATGCGACGTGACTACGAGCTGGCCGAGCGCATTGGCAGCCAGGCCGCTTTCGACGCCTTCCTCGAGAAATATCCCGGTGGTTTCTATGCAGCGCTCGCCAAGGCGCAGCGTGCCAAGCTCTCGTCCGCAGGGACGGCCGCGAAGGGCGCAGAGCCGGCGCGCGACAAGCCGGTCGATGTCGCACGCGCCCCCGAGCCTTCGGCAACCGAGGTCACGCGCAGCCCACCCGAGCCGGCGCAGCGTGCGGACAAGCCGTCGGACCCGACGGTGGTGGCAGCGTTGCCGTCGCCCGCCGAGAAGCCCGCGGCAGCCGCACCTCCGCCGGATCTGCCGCGCCTGCTCGCCGGCGAGCTGCGCCGGGTCGGCTGCGGCACCGCCGACAATGCCGGCAGCTGGGACGGCAATGCGCGGCGAGCGCTGGAGCGCTTCAACCAGCAGGCGGGCACCACGTTCGACATCAAGGTTGCCAGCGTCGATGCCCTCGACGCCGTGAAGGCCAGGACGAGCCGCGTCTGCCCGCTGGTCTGCGGCAAGGGGCAGCGCGCCGAAGGCGAGAGCTGCGTCACCGTCAGCTGTCCCGCCGGCCAGATCCGCGACGACGAGGGCGACTGCGTCCGGCGCAAGGACGAGCCGGTCGCCAGGAAGCCGGAGGAGCCGACGCGGCGCGAGGAGCCGGCGCGCAAGAAGGAGCCGGCGGTGGCGATGCGCTCCGAGCCGGAGACCAAGCGCGCCAGCGGCGGCGGCCGCTGCACCAGCATCAGCCAGCGCTGCGCCATCCAGATCGGCGGCCGCTGCGATGCCGCCACCGGCAAGTGGGAATACGGCCGCAACGGCGCCGGCGGCGACACGATGTCGTTCAACAACTGCCTCAGCCGGATGATGGCCGGAGGACGGTGAGCCGCGACGCGGCGAACTGCCCAACAGCGGCCCTTGCAGCGTTCAGGTGCGCATCAACCAGTTGCGGTAGGTTTGCCCGTAGCTTGTGATCAGCTTGCCCTCCGGGGTCTGGTCCGACGCCTGATCGACCGCCGCTTGGATCGCCGTCCCGAGGATGCCGTTGCCGACTGGCACGAAGGTGTTGAGCTTGGGGTTTGACAAGAGCACCCGCCCGGTCTGTGCATCGACCAGATTAGCATCCGCCTGCATGTTCGGATGGCCGCCAACGATCACGCGCTGAGCGACCGACGGGATTGCGAACTGCTTCACGACAATCTCCAGCCGCACCGGCCGCCCGCCGTTGAGCTGTCCAGCCATCGCCTTTTCGACGCCCGACTTGATTTGGGGGCCGAGCTGGGCGCGCATGAACTCCTTGCATTCCTCGCTCTTCGTATCCCCAGCGAACTGGTCGTCGGTCTGCAGCTTCGCCCGCCGATAAGCGCGCTCGCCATCGTCCCAGACGATAACGGAATCGGGCGCGAAGCTGACGGTGACCGCGGTCAGCCGCATGGCGGCGACATCGGTCTGCGACAGCGAATTCTCGACCGTGACGCATCCCGGCAGCGTCATGAGCAGCAGTCCAACGACCGCCAGACGTCCCCAAGCCAGCAGCGCGCCGGCACCACCTCTGCAATTCGTCATCGTAACGCCCCTACTGCAACTCTTGATTGTAGTTCGAGGGTCACGCCCCCCGTGCCCATCCCTGGCGGACTAACATGGAACCGTAAACCGCGCGAGCAGCGCAGCCGGCTCATGAGCCGAAAGCCGAGCGCCTGTGCCGTGCATGCCTCATCGGCAGCATCACCACGGGCCAGGAGCGCCCCTTGCGGCGCGTAGCGAACCATGGCGCCGCGGCCGGCTGTCTGGATCAGGCGCCCCCGGGCGATCGTTCTCTCGGGCATCACCCGGCCGTGCCACGCGCCGGTCCTGGCACGCAGATCGAATCCAGCCCAGAATGCGCGCGAGCCGAGACAAGGGAGGCGCGCATGCTGTTCATGGTGATCGAACGTTTCAAGGACCGCGATCCGATCCCGGTCTACCGCCGCGTGCGCGACCCCGGCATCACGTTTCCCGACGGCCTGAAATATCTCGGCAGCTGGATCGAACCGAATTTCGACCGCTGCTTCCAGCTGATGGAATGCGACGACGCCCGCCTGCTGCAGCAATGGATCCTCGCCAACGCCCGCGACACCGGCATGACGTTCGAGATCGTGCCCGTCGTCAGCAGCGCCGAGACCCGCGAGGTGGTGGCGCCGTTTCTGGATCAGAGCTGAGCCGCGGACGGACGATGCTCGACATCCTGACGCAGATGATCGCGGTGTGCCTCGTCTCCTATGCGATCGCGGTGTTGATGCCATCGTGGCGCGCGCTGCTGGCGGCAACGCTGCTGCTCGCGCTGGCGACGATGATCGGCGGCCTGCGTGAATGGTGGACGCCTGAGCAAGGCGGCTGCAGCCGCGCCTGTACGCTGAAAGATCTACTCGACATCCCGATGCTGCCGTTCGCAAGGGCGGGCTTCATTGCCGGAGCCCTTGTTCGAGCCCTCACGTTCCTGCCGCCGGCTCGCGGCCTGTCGTCACGGGCCATCATCATGACCTGCATCGCCGGGGGCGCCGTCGCGCTCGCCATCATCTTGTTCGCGCCGGGCCTCGTCTACTGGCGGCCGCTGCGAATCCTCTAGGACGAAGACGGCGTCGCTGATTGCCGGGGTGAGCAGCGATGGCCTACACTGCGTCTCGTGCGAACGTCAGACGCCGAGGCGGTCTCGCCGTATACGGTCGGCTCGCAAAGACGAAAGGCTGATGTCGTGGACTGGTTCGAACGACTGACGGGCTTCAAGGAGCTGGACTACGCCTCGACGCGCGCCAGGCTGGCCTGCAAAGACGGACGGCTGACATCTCTGGTCAATGGAAAGAGCTACCAGGCTGGACGGCTGGAGCTGCCGAAATTGTCGGAGCTCCGGACCAGGGTCCAAGGCACGGCGTGCAGAACCGGGCGGCTTCGCGTGAATCTGGTCAGCGGCGATGTCCGGACGCTCCATCTGGTGCCGGAATTCGCCGGGGCGCTGTTCCAGGTCGCCTCGCAGTTCAACCTGCTGGAGATGATGGGCCCCCACGCGACGCCGGAAGACGGCGTGACGATCTACCAGCACGATCCGACGCAGGGGCCAGCCTGCGCGATCGCCGCCGGCGCCGCGACGATCTACCGGAACTACTTTGCCCCGGTCGGCGACCAATCGGGCCAGACCCGCGACCGTCAGCTCGACGCGCTCGCGGATGTCAGGGCGTCGCTGACACCTCGCCTGCCCCGCGGCGGCGAATTGTGGGCGATGACGAACGGCTATGCGCTGTGCACGCGCACCGGACTCGACACCATCACGTCCATCCTCGACGCCAGCGATGGCGATGAAATCGACGCATTGCGCGGACAGCTTCGGATCGGCCTGCATTTCGATGTCGAATTGACCGACGCGGAAGAGCCGAGACCGACGGTGTCGCAGGCCTTCTGCTCCGCGCTCCCCGTGGCCTACTGCTCGCCCGCGCCCCGATATTGGGAAACGTTCGCTCGCCTCATCCTGGAGGCCACCTACGAGGCAACGATCTGGGCAGCCGTGCTCAACGCCGTCAGCGGCTCGAACATCGTCCTGCTCACCAGCGTCGGCGGCGGTGCATTCGGCAATGAGGACGCCTGGATCGAGCACGCGCTACGCCGCGCGCTGTTGCTGGCGTCCAGCTTCGATCTCGACGTCAGGCTCGTCAGCTATGATCGCCCGACCGAGACCTTCCTGCGGCTTCAGCGGGAGTTCGTCCGCTGAGCAAGACGGCGCGCATGGATTTGCTCATCGCGTTCGTTCAACTGTAGGGTGGGCAAAGGCGCAGCCGTGCTCATTCCACGATCGCGATCGTCATGGCGCCGTGCCCACCATCTATCCGATTGCTCTGCGCGCAACGGCGGGCACGCTGCCGCCTGACGGCGGCCGCTTTGCCCACCCTACAACAATCTCCGCGCTACCCCTCGAACGAGAACAGCTCGATCGGATCGCTGAAACCGCGCACCGGAAACTCGCCGACGCGCTCGAGTGCGAATTCGCCTTCGAGATGCTCGCAGAAGGCGCGCGACAGCAGCACGTTGCGGCCGACCTGCTTGGTCAGTGCTTCCATGCGCGAGGCCATGTTGACCGCCGGGCCGATGACCGTGAAGTCGAGCCGGCTGAGCGAGCCGATATTGCCGTACATGACGTCGCCGAGATGCACGCCGATGCCGTAGTTGAGCGGCGCGCGGCCGGCCTTGGCGTTGCGCCCGTTCAATTCCGCCATCGCCTTGCGCGCATCGCTCACCGCATACAGCAGCTTGGCGCAGGCCTGCGGCTGGCTGAGCGGAAAGATCGCGAGCAGGCCGTCGCCGATGAACTTCAGGATCTCGCCGCCATGCCGGGTGATCGGCTCGACCATCGCGTCGAAATAGCCGTTGAGCAGATCGATGACGTCGTCGCGCGGCCAGCTGTCGGAGATCCGGGTGAAATCCCGGAGATCGCAGATCATGATGGCGGCGCGCACGGTGGTGCCGCTGCCGCGCCGCGTGGCGCCGGCCAGGATCATCTCGCCGGCATGCGGCCCGACATAGGTTTCGAGCAATGTACGCGCCAGACGGTTCTTGATCCGGATCTCGCTTACCAGCGCCAGCACCGGCATGAGCCGCAGCAGCGCGTCGATCTGCGCCGGCTCGAACCCGCCGCGCCGGTCGGTCGCGAAGGTCACGATGTGGCGCTTGCCGAGCGTGTGGTACATCGGCCAGGCGACGTAGTCGGTGAGGCCCTGCGCCCGCATCTCGTCATAGATCGCGTGCTGGCGGCCGAGCTTGGGATCGCGGGCCAGGTTCTCGCGGATCTCGTCGGCGCCATCTTGGATTTCGCTGGCCGGGCTGCCGACGAATTCCGACCGCTCCCGCACGTCGTAGTCGACGCGGGCGATCTCGGCTCCCTCCATGCCCTCGCTCCACAGGATGCGGGCACCGAGCCATTGCGGGTGATTGATCTGCACATGCAGCGTGGCCCGCTTGACCGGAACGCCGGCCTGCCGCAGGCGAATGCACATCTGAGCAAAGATGTCATCGATGAAGCGCTGGTCGCGGGTGCCGTTGGTGAGCCAGTCCACGACGTCGGCGGCAAGGTGCTGGCCGGGGACCGGATGGGCGTCGGCTGCGGTCATGGGGGTCTCCTCGGCATCCTGAGCGTGACGATCCCCGGAGATGTCGTGTCGCAGTGCGAAAGAGTCAATCGACGTCATGTCACACCTGTCCGAATGGGCAGGCCCGAGAGCAGCCGGACGGATGCCGGGCTAGGTTCCCGACTGCATCAATCGAACAGGCTGGATCTGATCTGGCGCGCGTGGTGCAACACGCCGCGGATCTCCACCACGTCAACCGACACCGTGTAGTAGACGACGTGCGCCTGGAAGCGAAACCGTCGGAGCCCTCGACGGAAATCCTCGGCGGATTGGCCGATGGCAGGAAAATCTGAGAGCAATTCGAAAGTTCGGATCAGTCCGGACGCATAGGCTTCCGCCTGATAGGCTCCAAATGACTCTCAGTGTATTCATAGATTTGCGCGAGCTGACTTCGCGCACGGATGCTGAGGCGGTAGCTACCCACGGCGCGCCGCGGCGCGCTGCCGGGAGGCCGCAATGATGTCTTCAGCGGTCTCGTCGGTGAACGTCTAGCAATCCGGATGCGCGAAAAACTCTTTGACGCGCGCGATCTGCTCTTCTCGCGTCAACGCATTCCATTCTGCGAGTTCCGCCGCGCTGGGCGGTAAAGCCGAGGGGTGCGCGTAGGTCTTCGTTTCGGACATCAATTTTTCCAAGGACACGGCGCATCAAAGCGACCGATTGAAAGCATAGCATTCGTCAGCGGATTTTGCGAGGCCGGTTCTGCAATCCATGGTGCGCCGTGACATCGTCGGGCGACGGTCCTGCCCCCTTTGTCCTGATTTGCCCGACGAGCGGCAGGGCGTGCTCGGACGGGATAGGAGGCTGTATCGACCGATCTGAATTGGATGCGACTGAAATCTGAATTCAACAATGCGCCCAACGACATCGCTCATTTCAAGAGCCCGACGCAAAAATAAATTACTTCCGAAAATCAGCATTCCATGCCTTACTGCCTGCGTTCCGGTCCGGATGAGGGGCGTACGCGTCGTCACGAAACGTTGGGCCGGCAATGCGGTGGACGTGAGGGCATCAGCGCGCCGGATGGTGCGGACGAATGATGGTCTCGCGGACGTGAAGTCGCGTGGTCCTGACACCCCGAAGCTGGTGTCCCGCGATGGCGTGCGTCACGCGCGTCGTCGCCACGGTGGCCAACAAGCCCGGTGCACCGAGGAGATCGCGTATAAGCGTTAAAACCGCCGCGCAGGGAATGCCGGATGAACCGGCTTTGCCTGTGGTACCTGCCGCCTGCATTTTGTTCGCAGGCGGGCCATGGGTGAGGCCCTCACCCGGCATTCCCTGCGCCCTCATCATTTGTCGAGGGCGGACTAACAGCAGACCTCGGGCACGACGCGCCGCGAGATTGCGAATTCATGTCCGTGCTGTTTGAGAATGTGAAATCGACCGCCAGCAATGCTGCCGTAGGGTCGGCAAAGGCGCGCCTCCGCTGGCGCGACGATCCCAACGCCATCGCGCGCCGTGCCCGCCGTGGCTGCCGAGCAAACGGATGCACGGTGGGCACCCGACCGCCTTGCGGGCGTCCGCTTTGTCCACTCTACAGAGACTACAAACTCCGCCGTCGTCCCGGACAAGCCACGACGCGCACCAGCGCGGCGCGGCGCCGATCCGGGACCCATACGCCGCAGCAGTCGTGATGGGCAAAAAGCCGATGACCAGCCGGCCCTCAAACCTCTCCCTGGGGGTATGGATCCCGGCGTGCGCCGGGATGACAGCGGGGGTTGTTGCGCGAGAAGCCGGTCTCACCCGGCGCCGCGTGCGCAATTGCGCACGAACACAATGCTGTTCAGGGGAGCATAGCAGCCGTATCCGAACGGCTTGCCGCCCCCTACCCGCCGGGCTGGTCGTCGTGCTCGGCCTGGGACAGTTCGGCGAGGGCGAGGTCGCCGGAGTCCGCCATGCGGGCCTTGGCGATGGTGGTGACATGCGCGGCGAGCGCGGGCATGCGGGTGATCAATGCGTGGAAATCCTGGGCGTCGAGCACCAGCAGCCGCGTCTTGCGCGTGGCCTTGACGGTGCCGGAGCGCTTGGTCCGGTGCAGCAGCGCGATCTCACCGAAGAAGGTGCCGTCGGCGAGCCGCACGCATTGCGTCGGCAGCTCGATCTCGACCTCGCCCGCGGTGATGAAATACATCGACGAGGCGACGTCGCCGCGACGCACGAGAATTTCGCCCGCCTCGACGGTGCGTGCGCGCAACAGACGCATGATGTCGGCGATCTCCGAGGCCGAAAGATGCGAGAACAGCGGCACCCGCGCCAGCATGCCCCAGGTCACGACGAAGTCGCGCCGCTTCACCTCGTCGGCAAAGGCGTTGGAGATGATGGCGACCGGCAGCGCGATCATCGCGAGGCCGCCGACGATGGTGAACACCGAGATCGCCTTGCCGAGCGCCGTCACCGGCACCACGTCGCCATAGCCGACGGTGCCCAGCGTCACGATCGCCCACCACATCGCATCGGGAATGGTGCCGAACTTCTCGGGCTGCACGTCGCGTTCGACGGCGTAGAGCAGCGAGGCGAACAGCAGCACGGCGCCGGCGAGGATCACGAGGCAGCCGACCAAAGTGCGGCGCTCGGCCTGAATCGCCGCGAGCAGCGAGCGCATCGCCGGCGAATAGCGCACCAGCTTGAAGAACGGCAGCACCGCGAGCATCGCCAGCATCGCATGATCGCCGAACAACAGCACCAGCGCGGCCGGCAGGAAGGCCAGGAGATCGATGACCCCGAGCGCCGACAAGGCGTAGTCGAGCCGGTCGCGCAGCGCCGAGACGTGGCGCGGCGTGTGGCCGGCGACGCTCCAGAGCCGGGCAACATATTCGAAGCCGAACACCAGCACGGCCATGACCTTCACCGCGGTGAAGGTCGGCCCGAAGCGGGCATCGAGATGCGGCACCGAGGCGAGGATCGTCGCCAGTACGTCGGCGAAGATCACGATGACGATCATGCGCACGAAGCGCGAGCCGACCGAGAGCGGCAGATGATCGTGCTCGAGCAGCTCGTAGAGCCGGTCCCGCAGATCGGGGTCGCGAACGCTCTCGCCGGGCCCGAGCGGCGGCACGATCAGCCGGCCTTGCTGATCGCGCTCTCGATCGCGGCCAGCGCAGCCTCCGCCTTGGCACCATCGGGGCCGCCGGCCTGGGCCATGTCGGGACGGCCGCCGCCGCCCTTGCCGCCGAGCGCCTCGGACGCCGCGCGGACCAGCTCGACCGCGTTGAAGCGCGCGGTGAGATCGGCGGTGACGCCGACCACGACGCCTGCCTTGCCGTCCTCGGCCCGGCCGACGATGGCAACGATGCCGGAACCGAGCTGCTTCTTGGCCTCATCGACGAGGCTCTTGAGATCCTTCACCTCGACGCCATCGACCGCGCGGGCCATCAGCTTGACGCCGTTGACCTCGCGCACGCCGGAGCTGGCGCCGCCGGCTGCAGCGCCGCCGCCCATCGCGAGCTTCTTGCGCGCGTCAGACAGTTCGCGCTCGAGCTTCTTGCGCTCCTCCATCAGCGCGGTGATGCGCGCCGGCACCTCGTCAACGGTGGTGCGCAGCTCGGCCGCGGCGGCCTTGGCGAGCGAAAGATTGTGGTTGGCATGCGCGCGGGCGCCGCGCGCCGTCAGCGCCTCGATGCGGCGGACGCCCGACGCAACCGCGCTCTCGGACGTCACCGCGATCAGGCCGATGTCACCGGTACGCTTGACGTGCGTGCCGCCACACAGCTCGACCGACCAGCCCATCGCGTTGTTGCCGTGGTCGCGGGCGACGTTGCCCATCGAGACGACGCGGACCTCGTCGCCATATTTCTCGCCGAACAGCGCGCGGGCGCCGGCCTCGCGGGCGTCGTCGAGTCCCATCAGCCGGGTCGTGACCTCGGCATTCTCCAGCACGACGTCGTTGGCGATGTCCTCGACGCGGGCAAGCTCCTCCGGCGAAATCGGCTTCGGATGGACGAAGTCGAAGCGCAGGCGGTCGGGCGAGACCAGCGAGCCGCGCTGGGCGATGTGGTCGCCGAGCACCTGGCGCAGCGCCTCGTGCAGGATGTGGGTGGCGGAGTGATTGGCGCGGATCGCCGAGCGACGGCCGTGATCGACGTCGAGCTGCAGCGCCGTGCCGAGCTTGAGCGTGCCCTGCTCCACCGTGCCGATATGCACGAACAGGTCGCCGGCCTTCTTCTGGGTGTCGGTGATGCGGACGCGGACGCCGTCGCCGGTCATCACGCCGGTGTCGCCGACCTGGCCGCCGGACTCGCCGTAGAACGGCGTCTGGTTGAGCACGATGACGCCGCTCTCGCCGGCCTTGAGGCTGTTGACTTCGGCGCCGTCCTTGACCAGCGCGGTGACCGCTCCCTCCGCCGTCTCGGTGTCGTAGCCGAGGAACTCGGTGGCGCCGAGCTTCTCGCGCAGCGGGAACCAGACCGTCTCGGTGGCCGCCTCGCCCGAACCTGCCCAGGCGGCGCGCGCCTTCGCCTTCTGACGCTCCATGGCGTCGGTGAAGGACGCCTGGTCGACGCTGATGCCGCGCGACTTCAGCGCGTCCTGCGTGAGATCGAGCGGGAAGCCGTAGGTGTCATACAGCGTGAAGGCGACGTCGCCGTCGAACATGTCGCCCTTCGTGAGCGTCGACGACTTCTCGTCGAGGATCGCGAGGCCACGCTCCAGCGTCTTGCGGAAGCGCGTCTCCTCCAGCCGCAGCGTCTCCTTGATCAGCGACTCGGCGCGGATCAGCTCGGGATAGGCCTGGCCCATCTCGCGGGAGAGCGTGCCGACCAGCTTGTGCATCAAGGGCTCGCGGGCGCCGAGCAGCTGGGCGTGGCGCATCGCGCGGCGCATGATCCGGCGCAGCACATAGCCGCGGCCTTCGTTGGACGGCAGCACGCCGTCGGAGATCAGGAACGACGAGGCGCGCAGGTGGTCGGCGATGACGCGCAAGCTCGCCTTCTGCGGGCCCTGCGGGTCGGCATTGGTGAGGTCGGCGATGGCGCGGATCAGCGCGACGAACAGGTCGATGTCGTAATTGTCGTGCTTGCCCTGCAGCACCGCGGCGACGCGCTCGAGGCCCGCGCCGGTGTCGATCGAGGGCTTCGGCAAGGGATTGCGCACCCCGCCCTCGAGCTGCTCATACTGCATGAACACGAGGTTCCAGATCTCGATGAAGCGGTCACCATCCTGCTCCGGCGATCCCGGAGGGCCGCCCCAGATCTTGTCGCCGTGGTCGTAGAAGATCTCCGAGCACGGGCCGCACGGGCCGGTGTCGCCCATCTGCCAGAAATTGTCCGAGCCGGCGATGCGGATGATGCGCGATTCTGGCAGGCCGGCGATCTTCTTCCACAGCCCGAACGCCTCGTCGTCGTCGATGTAGACGGTCGCGGTCAGCTTGTCCTTCGGGAGGCCGAACTCCTTGGTGACCAGCTTCCAGGCGAGCTCGATGGCGTTCTCCTTGAAGTAGTCGCCGAAGGAGAAGTTGCCGAGCATCTCGAAGAAGGTGTGGTGCCGGGCGGTATAGCCGACATTGTCGAGGTCGTTGTGCTTGCCGCCGGCGCGGACGCATTTCTGCGACGTGGTGGCGCGGTTGTACGGCCGCTTCTCGACGCCGGTGAAGACGTTCTTGAACTGCACCATGCCGGCGTTCGTGAACATCAAAGTCGGGTCGTTGCGCGGCACGAGCGGCGAGGACGGCACGATCTCGTGGCCGTTCGCAGCGAAGAAATTGAGGAAGGTCGACCTGATCTCGTTGACGCCGCTCATAGCAATCCAATCGCGCAAAGTCCGGGAATTCGGCGGCAATGCTTTTAGACAAGGGACTATCGCGTGTCCAGAAACTGTGCAGAAACATCATGGGGTTGCTGCACGGCTCCTAAAGCTGGTTGAAAGCCATGGTGACGCGTTGACAGCTCCCGCGAGCTGGTGTTTGGTCGGCCGCACTGACGACAGTCGCGTCGGGAGAGATCGGCTCTTTGAAGTTCTGGTTGAACATCAAGGGCCGGCGCCGAAGGAGCAACCGCCCCGGAAACTCTCAGGCAAAAGGACCCTCGCGACTTCAACTGCATCTGGAAAGAGACGCTGGCCGGGCCTGATCCCGGGAGGCGTCCGCCGACGGGATAATACTCTCAGGCACAGCGACAGATGGGGCTTCGGTGGTGTTTTTCGGGACTGGTCCCGAGGAACCGCGCGAGGACCCCTGATGGCTGAACCGGCTGCCCCCCACTCTTTGAAGCGAACCCCGCTGCACGCGCTGCATGTCAGCCTCGGCGGCAAGATGGTGCCGTTCGCGGGCTATGAGATGCCCGTGCAATACGCGCCCGGCGTGCTCAAGGAGCACCTCCATACCCGCAGCCACGCCGGGCTGTTCGACGTCTCGCACATGGGCCAGGTCGCGCTGGTGCCGAAATCCGGCAACGTGGCCGACGCGGCCGCCGCGCTGGAGCGGCTGGTGCCGCAAGACATCATCGGCATTCCGGCCGGCCGCCAGCGCTACGCCCAGTTCACCAATGCTGACGGCGGCATTCTCGACGACCTGATGGTGGCGAATTTCGGCGAGCACCTGGTGCTGGTCGTCAACGCCGCCTGCAAGGAAGCGGACATCGCGCTGTTGCGCGACGGATTGTCCGACGTCTGCGAGGTGCAGCCGCTGGCTGACCGGGCGCTGCTCGCCCTGCAGGGACCGAAGGCGGCGAGCGTGCTGGCGAAATTCTGTGCAGAGGCCGAGACGATGCGGTTCATGGACGCAGGTCCGCGCAGCGTCGACGGTCTCGCCTGCTACGTCTCGCGCTCGGGCTACACCGGCGAGGACGGCTACGAGATCTCGGTGCCGGCCGACAAGGCCGAGCAGCTCGCCGAGGCGCTGCTGTCCGACAAGGACGTGCTGCCGATCGGGCTCGGCGCCCGCGACAGCCTGCGGCTCGAGGCCGGGCTCTGCCTGTACGGCCATGACATCGACACGACCACCACGCCGGTCGAGGCCGCGCTGGAATGGTCGGTGCAGAAGGTTCGCCGCAACGGCGGCGCGCGCGCCGGCGGTTTTCCGGGGGCAGCCAAGATCCTGGCACAGTTCGAGGGTGGCGCGGCCCGCCGCCGCGTCGGCCTGAGGCCGGAGGGCCGCGCGCCGGTGCGCGAGGGCGCGACGCTGTTCTCGACCGCCGATTCGACCGAGCCGGTCGGCAAGGTGACGTCCGGCGGCTTCGGCCCGACGCTGAACGCCCCCGTCGCGATGGGCTATGTGCCGACCGCCCTCTCCGTGCCCGACACGCAACTGTTCGCTGATGTGCGCGGCCAGCGGCTGCCGGTGCGGGTCGCCGCCACGCCTTTCGTCCCCAACACCTACAAACGTTGACCCCTTAGAAGCGCTGAAGGACGTCCATGACCACGCTGTACACCTCAGACCATGAATGGCTCAGCATCGATGGCGACGTCGCCACCATCGGGATCACCGATTATGCCCAGGCCCAGCTCGGCGACGTCGTGTTCGTCGAGCTGCCGCAGGTCGGCCGCGCGCTGAAGAAGACGGAAGCCGCCGCCGTGGTCGAATCGGTGAAGGCCGCCTCCGACGTCTACGCGCCGATCACCGGCCAGGTGGTCGAGGTCAACCAGGCCATCGTCGACGAGCCGGCGCTGGTCAACACCGACGCCAATGGCAAGGCCTGGTTCTTCAAGCTGAAGATCGCCGACAAAGCCGAGCTCGGCGGCCTGATGGATGAGGCTGCCTACAAGGCGCACACGGCGTGATGAGTTCGCGGGTCACCACACCCGCCGTCATGCCCCGCGCAGGCGGGGCATCCAATACTCACCAGCGTCAGCGGTCGACCACAGGCGCCTCGGCGTACCGGATCGTCCGCTGGAGCCTGTCCTCGGGCTCGCCGCAGGCGAGAACCGGGGACGGACGATGACACCAACTTTGGATCTTCCAGCGAGGCCCTCATGACCACGCCGCTCAAGCCGCTCGATGATGCCGCCACCAGCTTCGCCCGCCGCCATATCGGTCCCTCGCCCCGTGACGTCGCGGCGATGCTGGAGGCCGTGGGCGCGAAAACCGTCGCGGAGCTGATGGCGCAGACCCTGCCCGGCACGATCCGGCAGGCCGCGCCGCTCTCGCTGGAGCCCGCCTTGAGCGAGGTCGAGGCGATTGGCCACATGCGCGCGCTGGCGGCGCAGAACGAGGTCTTCACCTCGTTGATCGGCCAGGGCTATTTCGGCACGCTCATGCCAGCGGTGATCCAGCGCAACATCCTGGAGAACCCGGCCTGGTACACTGCCTACACGCCCTATCAGCCCGAGATCAGCCAGGGCCGGCTGGAGGCGCTGTTCAACTTCCAGACCATGATCTGCGACCTCACCGGGCTCGATGTCGCCAACGCCTCGCTGCTCGACGAGGGCACGGCGGCTGCAGAAGCCATGGCGCTGGCCGAGCGGTCGGCGCGCGGCAAGACCAAGGCGTTCTTCGTCGACCACAACGTCCACCCGCAAACCTTGGCGGTGCTGCGCACCCGCGCCGAGCCGCTGGGCTGGCAGCTGATCGTCGGCGATCCCGCCAAGGATCTGGACGGCGCCGAGGTGTTCGGCGGCCTGCTGCAATATCCCGACACGACCGGCGCGTTGCGCGATCCGCGCGCAGCCATCGCAAGGCTGCACGACAAGGGCGCGCTGGCGATCCTCGCCGCCGACCTGCTGGCGCTGACCTTGATCGCCTCGCCGGGCGAACTCGGCGCCGACATCGCCATCGGCTCGGCGCAGCGCTTCGGCGTGCCGATGGGCTATGGCGGACCCCACGCCGCCTACATGGCGGTGCGCGACGCACTGAAGCGCTCGCTGCCCGGCCGCATCGTCGGCCTGTCCGTCGATTCGCGCGGGGCGCCCGCTTACCGCCTGGCGCTGCAGACCCGCGAGCAGCACATCCGGCGCGAGAAGGCGACTTCGAACATCTGCACCGCCCAGGTGCTCCTGGCGGTGATCGCGGCGATGTACGCGGTCTATCACGGCCCCGAAGGGCTCAAGGCGATCGCCCGCACGGTGCATCGCCGGACCGCGGTGCTGGCAGCCGGGCTGCGCAAGCTGGGCTTGGCGCCGGCCAGCGAGAGCTTCTTCGATACAGTCACCGTCGAAGCCGGCGCCAAGGCCGATTCGATCATCGCGCGTGCGGAAGGCGAGCGCATCAATCTCGGCCGCCACGGCAGCAAGTTGCGCATCGCGCTCGACGAGACCACGACATCCGATGTCGTCGAAGCCGTCTGGCGAGCGTTCGGCGGCGAGCTGTCCTACGCTGACATCGAAGCTGGCGCGCGCGACGCTGTCCCGGCCGAGTTGAAGCGGCAGCGGCCGTACCTCACGCATCCCGTGTTCCACGCGCACCGCTCCGAGACGGAGATGCTGCGCTACCTGCGCAAGCTCGCCGACCGCGATCTCGCGCTCGACCGCGCGATGATTCCGCTCGGCTCCTGCACGATGAAGCTGAACGCGACCACCGAGATGATCCCGCTGACTTGGCCGGAATTTTCGAACCTGCATCCGTTCGTGCCGCGCGCGCAGGCGGCGGGCTATCACACGATGTTCGCCGATCTCGAGGACTGGCTGTGCCGGATCTCCGGTTACGACGCGGTGTCGCTGCAGCCGAACTCGGGCGCACAGGGCGAGTATGCCGGCTTGCTGGCGATCCGCGGCTATCATGCCGCGCGCGGCGAGAGCCACCGCAGGATCTGCCTGATCCCCTCCTCCGCGCATGGCACCAACCCAGCGTCGGCGCACATGGTCGGCATGGAGGTCGTCGTGGTCGGCTGCGACACGGGCGGCAATGTCGACCTCGCCGATCTCAAGGCCAAGGCGGAGGCCCACAGCAAGACGCTCGCGGCCATCATGATCACCTATCCCTCGACCCACGGCGTGTTCGAGGAGCACATCCGCGACATCTGCGACATCGTCCATGCCCATGGCGGCCAGGTCTATCTCGACGGCGCCAACCTCAACGCGCAGGTCGGCCTCTCCAGGCCCGGCGACTACGGCGCCGACGTCAGCCATTTCAACCTGCACAAGACGTTCTGCATCCCGCATGGCGGCGGCGGCCCGGGCATGGGCCCGATCGGTGTCAAGGCGCACCTCGCACCGTTCCTGCCGGGACACCCCAACACGGACGGCGCGAGCGCTCATCCGGTCGGGCCGGTCTCGGCCGCGCCTTACGGATCGGCCTCGATCCTGACGATCTCCTACATCTACATGCTCTTGATGGGCGGCGACGGCCTGACGCGCGCCACCGAGATCGCGATCCTCAACGCCAACTACGTTGCGGCGCGGCTCGATCAGCACTTCCCGGTGCTCTACCGCAACGAGCGCGGCCGCGTCGCGCATGAATGCATCATCGATCCCAGGCCGTTGAAGCAGAGCAGCGGCGTCACCGTTGACGACATCGCCAAGCGCCTGATCGACTACGGCTTCCACGCGCCGACGATGAGCTTTCCGGTCGCCGGCACCTTGATGATCGAGCCGACCGAATCGGAATCCAAGGCCGAGCTCGATCGTTTCTGCGACGCCATGATCGCGATCCGCAAGGAGATCGCCGAGGTCGAACAGGGCCGCTTCAAGATCGAGGCGTCGCCGCTGCGCCACGCGCCGCACACGGTGCACGACATTGCGGACGACGATTGGAACAGGGCCTATCGCCGCAGCGAGGGCTGCTTCCCCGCGGGCACCTCGCGCACCGACAAATACTGGTGCCCGGTGGGCCGCGTCGACAACGTCTACGGCGACCGCAACCTGGTGTGCTCCTGCCCGCCGGTCGGCGACTACGCGCAGGCGGCGGAGTAAGATCAGCATGTTGATCTGACGAACCCCGAGCAACCGGACGCGCCGCGTTCGGTTGCTCGGCCTCAAAGATCCGGCCGAGCTTTCACACGATCCAAACGACAACGGGCGCCAAGGTCAAATGACCGGCGCCCGTTGCATTTCATCTTATTCGCTCGGCTCTACTCCTCCGCCGGCTCCTCGCCGTCGGCGTCGCGCTCGGCACTGCCGGCCAGGATTTGCTCGGCAATCAGGCCGGAGTTCTGGCGGATCGCGGCCTCGATCTTGGCGGTCATGTCAGGATTGGCCTTGAGGAACGTCTTCGAGTTCTCGCGACCTTGACCAAGGCGCTGGCTGTCATAGGAGAACCAGGCGCCGGACTTCTCGACGATGCCGGCCTTGACGCCGAGATCGAGGATCTCGCCCATCTTGGACACGCCCTCGCCATACATGATGTCGAACTCGACCTGCTTGAACGGCGGCGCGAGCTTGTTCTTCACCACCTTCACACGGGTGGAGTTGCCGATCACCTCGTCACGCTCCTTGATCGCACCGATACGGCGGATGTCGAGGCGCACCGAAGCGTAGAACTTCAGCGCGTTGCCGCCCGTTGTGGTCTCCGGCGAGCCGTACATCACACCGATCTTCATGCGGATCTGGTTGATGAAGATGACCATCGTGTTGGACTTGTTGATCGAGGCCGTCAGCTTGCGCAGCGCCTGGCTCATCAGGCGGGCCTGCAGGCCGGGCAGCGACTCGCCCATCTCGCCTTCGAGCTCGGCCTTCGGCACCAACGCCGCCACGGAATCGACCACCAGCACGTCGACAGCCCCGGAGCGCACCAGGGTGTCGCAGATTTCCAGCGCCTGCTCACCCGTATCAGGCTGCGAGATCAGGAGCTCGTCGATGTTGACGCCCAGCTTGCGCGCATAGACCGGGTCGAGCGCATGCTCGGCATCGATGAAGGCGCAGATGCCGCCCTTCTTCTGCGCTTCCGCTACTGTGTGCAGGGCCAGCGTGGTCTTGCCCGAGGATTCCGGCCCGTAGATCTCGACGATGCGTCCCTTCGGCAGGCCGCCGATGCCGAGCGCGATATCGAGCCCGAGCGAGCCGGACGACACCGTCTCGACATCCATCGAGCGGTCGTTCTTGCCCAGCTTCATCACCGAGCCCTTGCCGAACTGACGCTCGATCTGGGACAGCGCCGCGGAGAGCGCCTTACTCTTATCCATGGAGGAACCTTCGACGATACGCAGGGCAGTGGCGGACATTGGCGCTCCTTATGGCGGGGATTCGCGGGATCGACAAACGGTTAACGAGGTGGCCAGCAATCTTGAGGTGAATGTACCCTATCTGTTCTTTGTTCGCAATATGTTCTTTCCGACATCTGAGGCTTTTCAGATCGGACCCTTCGGCGGCCAACCATGCGTGAGCCGAACCGGCCGCTGAAGCCGGCGTGCCCGCCCCGACCTGCCGTCGGGCTCGATGCGCCTCATTGCGGAGGTGCCGAAGATTCATGGATGCCAAGCGCCAGAGTGGATGCCGCCATTCCGGCATCGCCATGCTCGATTGGACGAACCCAACGCAACCAGAAGGTGCGTGCCTCGAGCAGCCTTGCAGGATCTTTCGATCTGCGTTCTGTTCAATCCCCAGACGAATTGCGGCCAACTCTGCGAGACCCATGCCGGTTTCAGATGTCGAACAAACAGTGACGCTCTGGCGCCCGGTCGGTCCGAAGGAACTCGTCTTGATCGAGGCGTCCGGCATGCGCGCATTTCCACCTCGTTTGCCCGAGCAGCCGATCTTCTACCCTGTGCTCAGCGAAGACTATGCGGTGAAGATCGCGCGCGACTGGAACGTGCCGGCAAGCGGCCACGGCTATGTGGTGCGCTTCGCGATCGCGCGCAGCTTCATCTCTCGTTATCAGGTCCGGGAGGCCGGCGGCCGTGACCATCTCGAATATTGGATACCGAGCGAACAGCTCCCCGAACTCAATGCCGCCATCGTTGGACTCATCGAGCTAGTCAGAACTTTTCCCTGATAGGGCGTGCGCTGATCGGACGCGCCCGTGGTTCTCCTGAGTAGAACGAAGTTCCTAAGTCTCTTCCGCTTTTGTTCGGCTCATTTCGTGTGCACGCGTAAGCGTCGTGCACGACTGGCCTGTGATCCCAGCGGTCCGGAGGGCGCGGCAACAGCCTGCTGTCGCAGATCGTTGGATACGACCCTAAGCAACCACCTCCAGCAAACGTAAAAATCAGCAGTTCAAATGCGCCGACATGATGGTCGGCAGATCAAGCGCTGTTCCAGTGCTTTGAGCAGGTCCGCTGATCAGACCTGCTTCGCGTGAGGTCGCGGTAGCATGCCGCAGCGTTTGCGCCTGCGTGAGACAGATCACTCGCCGTCGATTTCGGCTCAGGCGTTTCGGATAAGAGCCATTGTCATAAACTTTTGGTTGCGGTATAAGAATTCGGTTGTCGAACGCGAAACAAATTTTTGATCAGCCCCGAGTTTGTTTGTTCGTTGCGGCGATGGCAGGCTCATATCAGCAAGCATGTGTAGCCGCCTCTGTCATGTGTAGGCGCTCGGCCCTGAAACCATCCGCGCCGAAAGAAAGCCCCGGACACTGTCCGGGGCTTTCGACGTTTGCGGTGTATCATCTCGTTGAACGATCTCGGCGGAACTGATTGGCCTCTTATCAATCCGGAGTGGACGAAGCGCGACGTGCGACCTGCCTCTCCTGGCTCAAGAGCCTCCGACCGCGCTCGCAGCGAAACCTGGCCGGGGCAAATCCGCTGTCGTGTGCGACACGCTGCTCGACGTCTCGCGGCGCCGCCAGAATCTTCGAGCCCTCACTTGCGCATCGAAACGATGCAACCTTGATTTGTCGCAAGGCGCGCACGCCAGTCTTGCACTATGCTTCTGTTTGTCATTGCCGAACTGCCCCGAGGGGGAAGCTACGACGTTGATGCGGAGCCTCGGATCGCGGCGGTCCGGGGCTCACTTGCTCGACGAACATTGCAATCACCGCGTGTTCGGGCGCTGAGCGGACTATCAATAGTCGACCGTATTTTACCGGAATTGATCCCATCGGGTTTTCCGCCTCCATTTACGTTGCGTAAATCAAACCCAGCGGCCTGGGGCGGTCAGGGCTCACCGGTTTTGGCAATGCCGCTCTATTTCTTTCGTATCCGTAATGGCCACTTTTCAGGCGCGTCCGAGTATGGGACCGAGTGCGTCGATCGCAACGCAGCCTGGAAAGAGATGACGACGGTCTGCGCCGACATGGCCAGCAGCATCTCGCGGAAGCTCGCTGAAAATTCAGAATGGCAGATGGAGCTGCTCGACGAAACGAGACAGCCCGTGTTCCGCATCCGCATCGTCGCGGAGTCGCTGGATCAGGCCTGACGGGCCGCCGACCGCTCATCCAGAGTAGAATACAGAACGGCGATTCAATCGTTGACTGAAACCTTGACGCGGCTGATCGACTTTTCGGCACACGACATTGATCGAGATCAAAATGTCTGTTTCCATCATGGCAGACATTGGAACTATATGGGTAACTTGATCTTCAAATGTCCGCGGACCGGGATGAACGTTCAGCATTGGCTCGAAGAGCCGAGGGCGGGCGATCCCGCATGTGCTTATGAAACCGTGGTCTGCAAGGCCTGTACCCGGCTTCACTTCATCAATCGGGATACCCGCAAGCTCCTGGGCGAGAAGGAATGAGCCGCTCGCACGGGATCAGTCTGCGCTCGGCAGCCGTCGCATCGTGAACTCGATGGCCCCGTCGGGCAGCTCGCGCCAACTTTCGACGGCGCTCATATAGCCCGCCTTCGGATATCGGCTCAGATAGTCACGGGCTTTGGCGCGCGCTTCCTCGCGTGGCAGGGTGAACGTGTCGCGCACATACCCGTCGCCCCTTCGGCGCCGGGCCGCCATTCGGCTGGCAATGTCCCGCGGGCGCAACCCCATCGAAGAACTCCAACACGCTGCAACCCCGTCAATATAGACCAAGCTGCAGCGAATCCGAGTCCGAACGCAGACCGTAGGCAGAACGCCGCCCCGGTTCGCCTCAATGGCAATGGATCAGTTCGTGCTGGCGCCCGTCTTCGGCTTCTTGGCCGCCGTGGTCTTCACGGGAGGCGTCGCCTTCGGCTGTTCGACTGTGCGCACATTGCCCCACGGATCGGAGTTCGCCTTGGCGTCCGGGATCTTGCGCATCGTGTCCTTGTAGGCCTTGTCTCGGGTCGCCTCAGCCTCCTTCTCCTCGGGGGTCTTGGAGGGGCCGTCAGCAAGGAGATTGATATGGGGCGTCTGCGCCAACGCTGGAACGGCGCCACCGGCCAGCACAGCAACCGACACCATCACGATCAGCTTCTTCATTGGTCACTCCCCGGTCTTCCGCCGCCTTATAGCACCGCTGGCCCGCGCGCCAAGCCCGTGCGAAGGCTCAGGAACGGGCAGGCCTCAGGCGGGCTCGGCCTGGCTCGTCTCGTGAACGCGCGGACTGCAGAACAGCGCCACGGGGTCGCATTCCACCTGTCCCGTTGCGGGCATCCATCATAGGATTCCAACTCCGGCCATTTCAAGCCGCCACGTCCGCGACAAACCATGCATTGACTCCACCTGCCGGAGCAAGCCGCGGAGGTGATCATGGGAGGATCTCCGTTCGTGCCGAATGACCCAGCCGACTTCACCATCACGCAAGCGCGCAACATTCTGAATGAGGTGTTTGCCCCCTGGATCCAGGACCTCGAACTGGCTGTCGAGGACATCAGACCGTCGGCGCAGGGGGAGCCCGGCGCAGTCCTGCGAATGCCGTTCTCGTCTCGCCTCTGCCGGGACAATGGCGTCGTCTGTGGCCAGGCGCTCATGGCGTTCGCCGACACCGCCATGGTGATCGCAATGGTGACGGCGAGCGGCGGCTACAGGCCGATGACGACAGTCGATCAGACCACACATTTCATGCGCGCCGTCGCCTCCTCCGACGTGCTCGCCGACGCGCGCGTGATCCGGATGGGGCGGACCATGAGCTTCGGCCGCGTCACACTGACGAGCGCGACCGACGGCAAACCAGTCGCCATGGTCTCGAGCGCCTTCGCGATGCTCTGACCGGATGGGCCGGAGCCTTAATAAAAGGTGAAGACGACGGCGCGGCCTTTGCGCACGGCATTTATCTCAATGAAACCCGGGCCTGTTTTATTTTATGCGCTTTTGAGGCGAAAGCTGACGGCAAGTCAGCATCGGGTTGCGAGCGATGAACGAGACCTCAGAGAAACGGATTGCGCCCCGGCATCGGGTGCTGAAGCAAGGCAGGCTGGCATTCGACGGCGGCGGCGCGGTCGATTGCACGGTCCGTAACATCTCGGACACCGGTGCCCGCGTCGAGGTGGTGAGCCCTGTCGGCCTGCCCGAAGCCTTCACGCTGGTGATCCCGGCCGACAAGTTCACGCGGCGCTGCCACGCGGTGTGGAGCCACGACAAACGGATCGGCGTCGCCTTCGATTGAAAGAATGCAGGCCGGCTACGCCCGACATTTGCGCCGCCGCCACACTGCGAGCCCCAGCAGCCCGACCAAAAATACCGCCGCCAGTAACGCGCCGCCGTTGAAGCGGCCGCCGGGCCGGTCGATCGTCCGTGACCACCACGACGGCGCCTCCCCCTCCCGTGCCAGCCGAAACGCCACGACACTGTCGCCCAGCGTCGTACCAGCCTCGGAATGGCCGCCCGCTGCGATCACCAGATATTGCTGCCCGTTCCATTCGTAGGTCATCGGGTTGGCGACGCCGGGAACCGGCAGCCGCCCCTGCCACAGCTCTTGGCCCGAACCAGCATCATAGGCCCGCAGATAGGCGTCCATGGCCCCGGTGAAGACGAGCCCGCCAGCCGTGACGAGGACGCCGTTGACGAGCGGCGTGCCCCATTTGAACGCGAGCCCGAGCGGCGCACGGTCCTCCGTGGTGCCGACGGTCGAGCGCCACACGATCTTGCCGGCCCTGAGGTCGACGGCGACCATTTCACCCCAGGGCGGCCGATTGCACAGCAGGCCGAGCCGGGACATCGCCACGGTCCTCGTCACCGCGAACGGGGCGCCGCGCTGCGCTCCGAAGTCGACACCGCGCGGTGGCGTCATCCGGTCTGCCTGATCGCGCGGGATCAGCCTGACGATGTGAACGGCCCGGCTGACATTGGCGTAGAGGATCTGACGGACGGGATCGAACGCGGCCCCACCCCAGTTCACGCCGCCGCCGGTCATTGGATACAGCAGTGTGCCCTGGGTCGTCGGCGGCGTGTACAGCCCGTCATTGCGCAAGCCGGCCAGTTGTTCGTCACAGGACGAGTCGATGAGGCTCGGCACAGGCCTGAAGATGTCGCCCGGGGTGAAGCGCTGCTCCAGCAGGGCCGGCACATGGGTCGGGAACGGCTGCGTTGGCGACAGACGCTCGCCCTCGACTGCACCTTGCGGCACCGCGCGCTCCTCGACCGGCCAGACTGGCAGGCCGGTGTCCCGATCGAGCACGAACACGAAGCCCTGCTTGGTCGGCTGGATCACCACATCACGGCTGCCCTGCCCGTTGTCGAGCCGGGCCAGAGTCGGCTGTGCCGGCAGGTCGTAGTCCCAGACATCGTGGTGCGTGGTCTGGAAGGACCAGGCGATCGTGCCGTTCTCGACGCGCAGCGCGACCACGGAATCGGCGTGGCGGTTGTCGCCTTGACGCAGGCCGCCGAAGAAGTCGGGACTGGGAGAGGACGTCGGCAGGAACACCAGCCCGCGCGCTTCGTCGACCGACATCGGCGCCCATACGTTGGCATGGCCCGCGGTGATGCCGTCATGGATCAGCGGATCGAAATTCCATCTCAGTTCACCACTGCGCGCATCGAAGCCGCGCACTGTGCCTGCGGGGGCATCCACGCGCGCATTGTCGCCGATCGACGAACCCACGACCACGACGTCCCGGCCGACGACGGGGGCGGATGTGATCTGAAATTCGCCCGCCCACAGCAAGTCCTTGGCAATGTCGATCCGCACCTCGCCGTCGCGGCCAAAGCCGGCGCAGGGTCGTCCAGTGCGGGCGTCGAGCGCGATCAGGCGGGCGTCGACCGTTCCCATGAACAGACGGCTGCGGCAGGCGGCATCGGCCGCGGCGCTCTGGTCGACCCAGTAGGCGACGCCGCGGCACGCGTAACGATTGGCGGGCCGGAGGCCATCGCCGACCTTGGGATCAAAGCGCCATTTCTGCGCGCCCGTGCCGGGATCGAGCGCGATCACCGCGTTGAACGGCGTGCAGAATACGAGGCTGTCCTCGACCAGCAGCGGCGTCGCCTCGAACTTGGTACGAAGCGCGGCGGCCGGTGATCGGCTCGCCATGTCTCCGGTGTGATACGCCCAGGCCTGCACGAGCTGGTCGACATTCCCCGGCGTGATCTGCGCCAGCGGAGAGAACCGCGTTCCGCCGGCATCTCCACCCCAATGCTGCCAGGCCCAGGCGGGCGAAAGCACCATGTGTGTCCAGATCACCGCGAGCGCGGCCAAACCCCAACGGAACGACATCGACGACCTTTCCCGCAAACCGCGCCGCAGATGACGCGCCAGTTGAGGAAAACGCCAGTGAGCGCGCGGTCCAAGCCCAATGGGACGGACGGCGGAGCCGCGGGACGAGTGGATCGTGTCAGTGCGGACGCTGGTTCGAACGGCGGTTCAGCTCAAGTCAAATGCAAGCGGCCGCCCTTGTGGGACGGCCGCGCGTGATGTCGATGTGATGCAGGTTCAGTATCCGTAGCCTCGCCGCGTCGGGTAGTTCGAAGGTCCGCGCCCGTAGCCGCCTCCGCCGATCCCGATGCCGATGCTGACCGGAGGAACGACTCGCACCGGTGGCGGATAATATTCACGCGGCGGAGGCGGCGGCGGCGCATAGACCACCACGTCGTCGCCGGGGTCGCGGCGCGTCGGGCGGCTGGCGCGCTTCGGCGGATCGTCGTCGCGCTTTCTGGCCGGCTTCTCCTCAACCCGCTTGGGCTCGGACTTGCGCGCCGGCGGCGTCTGCGTGCACGGACAGGTCGGACCGACCGCGACATTGGTCGGTGCGACAGCCGGAATGGCGGGAGCCACCGCGGGGATCGCTGCATTGGCCGCGGCGACCACAGGCGTGACGACGGGACGGTTGCGCAGCCGCTCGATCAGCTTGCGCGCGGTCGGCGTGAGGTCGCTGTCTGGATAGCGATCGAGAAAGCTCTGGTAGGACGCCACCGTGTTGATCAGCACGGCATCGTTCCAGGCCGCCATCCGGTTGTGCAGATCCAGCCATTGCCGCGCCTGCGGGCCGTAGGGCGCCGCCGTGTACAGCGTGACGAACGCCTCATAGGCCTCGACGCTGCCGTCGCCGACGATAAGCTCGTTGGCAGCCTCGATCGGCTTGCCTTGCAGGCTGCGCTTCCATTCGTCGACGCTGCGCTTGGCGACCACGGGCCGCGGCCCGGCATTGGCGGAACTGACATCGGTCGCGCCGACGAAACGGAAATCCTCCGTCAACGACGACGAGTCCCAGGGCGTCTGGCGTCCCTCGGTGGACTTGTTTACCGCGACGCGAACGCGCTTGAAGGCCTCCTCGATCGGCAGTCCCGGCTCGCGCGCCGCCTGCAGCAGCGCCGTGGTGTAGGGGCTGTTGCCACCAGTCCCGTCCTCGGCTTCGGCGCCGGGCGACGTCGAGTAGGACAGGAACGTGCCGGGCGCGCCGCTCTTGGTGTCGAGCAACGCCAGACCGCGGCCGGCGCTCTGGCTGATCGCGGGGAACGGATTGTTGCGGCAGGCATCGAGCAGCAGGATGCGCATCCGGCTCGGTACTGAGTTGAGCGTATTCAGAAGATCGTTGAGACGCACCGCCTGCAGCGGAATATCAGCCTCGCGGCGAGGATCGACATCGACGGGGACCAGATAGTTCTCGCCATCGATCTGCAGGCCGTGGCCGGCATAGAACACCAGCGCCACCGTATCCGGACCCTTGCTCGCGATCTTGGCGGCGAAGTCGCCGACCTCGCGGTTCAAATCCTTCTGCGACAGGTCGGCCGCCGTGGTCACGTCGAAGCCGGCCTCTCCCAGCATTTTCGCCATCGCGCTGGCGTCGTTGGCAGGGTTGGGCAGCGGTGTGACCGATCGATATGCCGACTGCCCGATCACCAGCGCCAGCCGGCTGCTTTCGGCCATGGCAGGCGCCAGACCGGCAAGCAGGCCGCCGGCGAGCAATGCGGCCCGGAGAGCGTGGCGAAACATGGGAACTCCAATCTTCTCAGGATGTGCCGATTGGTCGAGCCGGCGCTCGACCCGGTTCATGCCCGGCCGAAATGCCGCAGTATTGGTCGAACGGTGGCGGTGAACGCTCCCCCCGCGGAACCAGCTACCGTCCCCTCGGACAGGGTTAGTTCCGGGCTAACGCAACAGGCAAGCCGCCGAATGAACGAATGGCGCAAATTTAACGATTGTTGCGGAACATTCAGCCTCATTGGGTGCAGAATGACTGCTGGATCTGGCTCTTCATGAAGGTTCACCTCGTCGGCGATGACACAGCCAAGCTCGCGCTGTTGCGCGGCATGCTGGCTGAGCGCTGCTCGCTTACATCTGAACTGATCGGTGACGCCGACATCAAGGGCCGTGATATCGACGCCATCGTGGTCGCCGCTGATCTGCGCGTCGTCGACAACATCGCCGCATTGAAGGAGATCGCCGACCGTATCGCGCGCATCCCGCGGCGGATCTTCCTCACCAATCACAAATCGCGCCTGTCCACGGTGCAGGCCTATGCGCTCGGCGCCACCAGCGTGCTGTCGAATACGCCGAGTCGCAATCAGCTGTTGGGAAAGCTCCTCGGCGCACCACCGAGCCCGGCCGCCATCAGCGTCGCAGTCGACGATCGCCAGGCCGCGACCGCGGGAGCAGCCAGCATTGCCGCGATGTTTGCAGCCGTGCTGAGCGGAGCCGAGATCGACATCGCCGAGACAAGGCGCGCCGGAAAACGCATTGCCGACTGCGTCGCCGAGCACGGCCTGTCCGACTGGCTCACGACCGTTCGGCGCCACCATGAAGGCACCTATCAGCATTGTCTGCTGGTGACCGGCATCACCGTCGATTTCGGCCTGAGCCTTGGCGTGCACAGCACGGACCTCGAGCGGCTGTACATGGCGGCGATGTTCCACGACATCGGCAAGGCCAAGATCCCGCTCGCGATCCTCGACAAGCCGGGCCGGCTCGATGCGACGGAGCGCGCGCTGGTCGAGACTCATCCAGCGGCCGGGTACGAGGTGCTGAAGGAGAACCCTTCGATCACGCCCGAGGTGCTCACCGCAGTCCGTCATCATCACGAATTCCTCGACGGCAGCGGCTATCCTGACGGGCTGATGGCCAACAACATTCCCGATCTGACACGCATCCTCACCATCTCCGACATCTTCTCGGCACTGATCGAATATCGCAGCTACAAGCCGGTGATGGCGCGCGAGAAGGCTTATGAGATCCTCCAGAGCATGGAGGGCAAGCTCGAGAAGCCGCTGATCGGCGCATTCCGCGACGTCGCGCTGATCCGCTGAGCGCGCGCCGCATTCGCGGTGAATGCGCCGTTAAGGCGATGCGGCAAATCCGAGTTGATCGGCAAGGCCAATCTTGTCAGCTTTGCACTACCATTCGACCGAGCTGCAATTGCGTGCAGCGAGGGGATCAGCGGGACGTGGCCGAGATCATCGATCATACCATTGCACGCGCGCCATCCGTTGCGGATGGACGCCGCAGCGAGCTGTCGCCGACGGCGCGCACCGGTCCGCTCGACGGCGTGGCATCTCAGGCCTGGCAGGATCTGGCGCGCCGCGCACTGGAGCCGAACGGCTACTATCTGCCCGGCTGGGAACTCGCGGTGAACGCGTCGGTCCGCGGCCGCACCGGAACGGCCGCGCTGAGCGCATGGGATGACGATCGGCCCGGGCAGCTGATCGGCCTGATGCCGGTCACCTCGCTGTGGCGCGCCTATCAGCTGCCGCTGCCGGTGCTGGCGAGCGGCCATCCCTACGGCACGCTGTGCACACCGCTGATCGACAGTGACCGCGCGGAAACGGCCATCACTCGACTGCTCGAGGCCGCGCGACGCACCGGCGCACGCGCCGTGCTGTTGCGCGACATGTCCACCGCCGGCCCCGCGATGCGCGCGTTCGAGGACGTACTGCGGCGGGACGGTTTGCGGCCACGCATCGTGCAATCCCACGAGCGCGCGCTGCTCGATGCGACCGGCGATGGCGAGATGGTGCTGCAGGATGCACTCGGCGCCAAGAAGCTGAAGGAACTCGGCCGCCAGCGCCGCCGACTGGCCGAACACGGCGCCGTCCGTTTCGAGGTGGCGCGCTCGGCGGGCGAGGTGACGACTGCGCTGGAAACCTTCCTCACCCTCGAAGCCAGCGGATGGAAGGGCCGACGCGGCACCGCGCTGGTTCAGCACGACGGCGATGCAGCGTTCATCCACCGCGCGGCGCCGGCGCTGGCGCAGGACCGTGCCTGCGAGATCGTCACGCTTCACGCGGGCAACGCGGCGGTGGCGGCGGGCCTCGTGCTGCGGCATCAGGACCGCGCCTTCTTCTTCAAGCTCGGCGTCGACGAGCGCTTCGCCAAATATTCGCCGGGTGTGCAGCTGACGCTCGACCTGACGCGTCATCTCTGCAGCGATCCTGTGATCAGCACCGCCGATTCCACCGCTGGTCCTGACCACCCCATGATCAACCCGATCTGGCGCGGACGGCTTGCGATCGGCGACGTGCTGATCCCGCTGCATGCGCGCGATCCGGCCGTCGAGATCATCCACGCCGCGCTGATCGCCCGGCGCGAGGGTCTCGGCTTCGCCCGGCGCGCGGTTCATGCGATCCGCGACTGGCGGAAGAACCGCAATCCTACTCCGCAGCCTCGGCATTGACCTCGGCCGACACCTGCCGGATTGCGCGCGCCAGCATCTGCGGATCCTGCGCGCCTGAGACGGCGTATTTCTGAGCGAAGACGTAGGTCGGCACGCCGGAGATGCCCTTCTCGGCGGCTTCCTGCGCCTGCCCCGAGACCAGCGCGACGTCGTCCTCGGTCGCCAGCATCCTGCGGACGACGGCAGCATCTAGCCCGCAATCCGCCGCCGCCTGCACCAGCACCTCGACATCGGTGAGATCGCCGCCGTCGCGGAAATACAACTCCATCAGCCGTTGCTTCATCTCCGGCGCCTTGCCGATCTGGCCGGCCCAGTGGATCAGGCGATGGCAATCGGTGGTGTTGGGCTGGCGCGCGACCTTGTCGGGCCGGTAGCTGAGCCCCTCCTGCTCGGCCGCCGCGACCACGCGGCCGGCGATGCCCTTGTAGGCCTCGACCGAGCCGAACTTCGTCGTCAGATACTGCTCGCGGCTGATGCCCTCGCGCGGCACCCAGGGATTGAGGAAGAACGGCCGGTAGTTCAACGTCACCGGCAC
The DNA here is from genome assembly GCF_051167655.1 of Bradyrhizobium sp. HKCCYLS2038. Classification (NCBI taxonomy): domain Bacteria; kingdom Pseudomonadati; phylum Pseudomonadota; class Alphaproteobacteria; order Hyphomicrobiales; family Nitrobacteraceae; genus Bradyrhizobium; species Bradyrhizobium sp. HKCCYLS2038. Next base: position 818,492 of record NZ_JBNPTM010000002.1, read on the forward strand.
GTCCGGCACTAGCTTCAGCGCCTCCTCGATGCGATGCTTGCCGATGTAGCACCAGGGACAGACGACGTCGGACACGACGTCGATGGTCAGCGGCTTCAAGGTGCTCATGCGCGTCGCTCCGGTTCGCTTACAGTCCGCCCAAGATAAACCCGCCACCGGTCAACACAAGCACGGGTCACGGCGAGGTCACCATCTGCTTCAGCCTGACGGCGGTGAGTTCATCGGCCGGGAAGAAGGTTTCCAGCGCCAGCTCGGACAGGGTGACGTCGACCGGGGTGCCGAACACCATCGTGGTCGAGAAAAAGCTCAGCACATCGTCGCCGGTCCGCAGCCGCAACGGAATCGCGACGCTGTCGGTCGCGAGCGGCGCCGAGCGCGCCGGGACTGGATAGGATTTCAGCTCCTCATAGAGCTTCAGCAACCCGGCATCCGCGGTCGCCTCGCACTGCCGGTGCAATCGCTCCAGCAGATGGCCTGACCATTCGGCGAGATTCACCGTCCGCGCAGCGAGCCCTTGCGGATGCAGCGCCACGCGCAGCACGTTGAGCGGCGGCGCCAGCAGCCGCTCGGGTATCCCAACCAGCAGCGGCGCGATCATCCGGTTCGCGGCGACCAGGTTCCAGTGGCGGTCCACCGCGAGCGCCGGATTGGGCTCGTGCGCCTTGAGCACGAGATTCATCGCCTCGCGCGCGGGCTTGAGCGCGGGATCGTCGAGCGGGCGTTGCTGGAATGCCGGCGCGTAGCCGGCGGCGACCAGCAGCACATTGCGTTCACGCAGGGGCACGTCCAGTCGCTCCGCCAGTTTGAGGACCATGTCGCGCGACGGCGCGGCGCGGCCGGTTTCCACGAAGCTGAGATGCCGCGCCGAGATCTCGGCATCGAGCGCGAGATCGAGCTGCGACAGATGCCGGCGCTGCCGCCATTCCCGCAGATGCGCGCCGACATGAACCGGTTTGGCGCGGTCGGTGCGCGCCGAAGCAAGCTGGGTCATCATGGGCGAAAGACCTATCACGCAGACGTCACTGCCTCCATGACCTGGCAGGTAATCGAAATGGCTCCCGCTGCAAGCCATCGTTCTCGGCACAGGAGATGACCATGAGCAGGCAGCGCAATCCCGAGACGTTTCCATTCACCGCGGTCAGCCGCTGGCTGGCAGGTCTCGCGACATCGCTGCTGGCGCGCTCGCTCAACATGCCGGAGCCGCTGCTGCACGTCACGAGCAGCCTCGTCTTTGCGCAGGTGACCGAGATCGAGACCCGGGCCGCCCGCTCGCTGTGCCCGGCGCGCCTGCGCCGTCGTGTCCTCGCCTGGTTCCGTTGAACCGCCCGCCACCCAACCGAAGGAGACCCGACATGATCACCTCGTCCACCCTGCTCCGCCGCGCCCTGATCGCCGATGCCGTGTTCAGCGGTGTCGCCGGGCTCGCGCTCACCTTCGATGCCGCGCCGCTGGCGAGCCTGCTGCAGCTGCCCGAGGCGCTGCTGCGCGAGACCGGTCTGTTCCTGATCGTCTATGCCGCCTTCGTCGGCTGGCTGGGCTCGCGACAACTGGCGCCGAAGCCGCTGGTGCTGCTGGTCATCGCCGGCAACGCGGCGTGGACCGTCGGCAGCATCGCATTGTTGTTCTCGGGCCTCGTCACGCCGAACGTGCTCGGCGAGATCTTCGTCGCCGCCCAGGCGGTGGGCACGGGCGTGTTTGCCGAGCTGCAATACATGGGCTTGCGCCGGAGCGCAGACACGGTCGCTGTGTGAGATCGACAGGTGATGAGCGCCGGCCGTATTGATCGCGCGGTCCGGCGCTCGCGCCCGCGGCCCACTTTTGACATGCACGACGCCCGAGTCTTCTGCATAGTCCAGGCCCGGCAGGAGAGTGCAGCGATGCCGCATGTGAGCGGAACGGAAGGATACGCCGCCGAGGCCGACAGCCTGTTCATTCGCTACGAAAGCGCTCCCTCCGAGCAGGTCCATGCGGCGGTGCTTCATCTGCTGCCGACACGGCCGGGTTGCGTCCTCGACATCGGTGCGGGCACGGGGCGTGACGCCGCCTGGTTTGCAAGCCTTGGGCATCAGGTGGTTGCCGTCGAGCCGACGGAAGCCCTGCGTAGCCGCGCCATGCAGCTGCATCCCTCGCCTGCCATCACATGGATCGACGACAGCCTGCCCGAGCTCGCGGTGCTGGCGGCGCGTGACGAGCAGTTCGAGCTCGTGATGCTCACCGCCGTGCTGATGCATCTCGATGAGGAGCAGCGGCAGCGCGCGCTTCCCACCATCGCGGCACGGGTCGCGCCGGGCGGCATGCTGATCATGACGCTGCGGCATGGGCCGGTGCCGCCAGGGCGCCGGATGTTCGAGATCGATGCCGAGACGGTGATCGCTGCTGCGCGGCAGCTGCGGTTGAGCGTCGTGCTCAATCGGGAGGGCGAGTCGATCGGTGCTGAGAACCGGGCTGCCGGCGTGACCTGGACGACGCTGGCGTTCGCCAAGCAGCCCTGAGCGGCTTGATCCGATCAGGCCGCCTTGGCGCGGCTCAACGTCTTGGCCGGCGAGGACTTGGTCTTCACGCGCTTGCCGGCTGCCGGCCGGCGGCTCTTCGCCCGCGCTGCGTCGCCGCTGGTCTTGACCTTCGTCTTCGCGCGCGGCTTGGCCTTGTCCTTGGCGAGCTTCTCGGACGTCCGCTTTGCCTTTTTCTCGGCCTTCTTCTCCGCCTTGCGCTCGTCCTTGGCCTTCTGCTTGGCCCGCTCGGCGCGCGCCTCGATCTTCTTCTTCGCGCGCTTCTTCTCGCACGAATCGCATTTGCAGCCGATCGGCTTCAGATAGGCTTTGAAGTAATCGGTGCCGTAGTCGTAGTTGATCTCGTCGCCGGGCGCGATGTTCTTGATGGCGCGGATGAAGATCTTCTTCTTGCGCGGCTTGACGTCGGACTCGGCGTTCGGCTTGCAGGAATGATTGATGTAGCGGGCGACGTTCTCGCGGACCGAGCCGTCGATGGTCCAGCGCTTGTCGAGCTCGAACAGATATTTGTTCTCGATCGCGTCTTCCTCCGCCTTCTTCGAATCCAGGAGCGGTCCGAAATAACGGATGATCTTGGTGCCCTTCTTGATCGGCTGGGTGGCGAACAGGCCGAGCCCCGTCTTGGAGCGGCCGATGCGATAGGGTTTGGACTGATCGATGACAGGCATGAGCGATGAGTGGAGATGGACCTCGCGAGGCCGCCGTTCTAGGATAAATTCGCGGCGCTGTCAGGTCTTTCCCGCGACAGTTTCGCGCCGTCCCCAGTTTGCAGCACCAGTTCCGGTCATCAGGGGCCTCACCATGTCGAAATGCTTCTCGTTCGGCGCGTTGGCGCGAATCAGCGGCGTGCTCGCGCTCTGTGCTGCGTGGGGCAGTCAGGCTGCCGCAGAGAGCATCGCGAGCGTCTACACCTCCGCCGCTGCCAAGGATTGTCGAACCATCGGCAAGTCCGATGGCGACAGCTCCACCCAGACATGTCCGGGCAAGGACGGCCTCATCCTGCTCGTGAACGAAGGCGACCTTCGCCAGACCGTGTCGGCCGGCCGCAACATCAATGCTGCTGCGAAGGAGCCGGCCGCCCAGACCTGGTTTGGTCCGTTCAACTCCGCTGGCCCCACCGTCGAATGGCGCATTGCCGACGGCAAGCCGTTCGCGATCATTCAGCGCTGGCAGATCGCCGACAATGACGACCAGGGCAAGAAGGGGCCGAAGGACAAGCCGATGCTGGTGGTGACGCGGCTGCCGCCGGGGCCGGTGTGCCATGTCGCCTATGTCGATGCCGCCACCAACAATGCCAACGAGCTGGCGAGGCAGGCGGCCGACGAGATTGCGCGGAGCTTCGCCTGCGGCAAGGACAAGGTGAAAGTCCTGGGCCCGCGCGGCCGCGTCATCGATCTCGCGCTGCCGCAGCCCTAGCCGCGTGCATCGCTGTCCTTGATGCGGCGATAGCGCGCGAGCAGCCGCTCGCCCTTCGCGGCAATCCGGCGTGCGGCCGCGACGGTTCGCGGCACCGGCTCGCCCCAGGCATGAGCCGACAGCGCAAGCCGTGTCGGACGCCCTTTCGCGTCGACCAGAGGCGGCAATGGATCCCGTCCGTAGAAGCGCACCGCCCAGCTGCCCTTGCGGCGCATCTCCAGCGGCGTCATGTCCGCCATCTTTTTGGTAACACCCGGCTTCAGATGCGCGCCGTCGCGTTCGGCAAATGCCCTGCGTCCCGCGGCGGTCAGTCCACCGCGTGGATCCTTCTCCGGCGCGTGGCGTGCGGTCTTGCGATTGCGCGAGGATGGCGCGCCGCGCTTGGTGGTGCGCTTCTTTGCCGAGGCGGCGCGCTTCGTCGTCTTTGACGTTGCCGATTTCGACTTGGTTGATTTCGACTTGGTTGATTTCGACTTGGCCGCGTTCGATGTGGCCGATTTCGCCGAACGTTTGCGGCCGCCGGCCTTCGCCGTCTTCTTCGCCGCAACCTGCATGTTGTCGACCAGGTTGGGGTAATGCCGCCCGGCGCGGCGGGCGCGGGCCTTGGCGGTTGCCTTCTCGGCCGGCGTCAAATGCGTGGAGGCCTTGCCGGCGCGCTTGCGCGGATTGGCTTTGCTCCAGGGCGTGCGTGGTTTTCTTGCCATGCGTCACCAACGCATGATCCCGCGCCGGGTTTCCGGTGCGTCGAACTACGCTCCCGGCGGCAGCTTCGGCACCGTGGCCCGCAGCATGGCTTCGAGCAGCGATTCGGCGGTGGTGCCCGGGGGCGAGCGGCGCAGGATATCGGCGAGACGGCCATCGAGCAGCAGCATCGTATAGCCGTGCACCAGCGACCACGCGCGCGCGATCGCCGCCGACTGGTCCAACGACAACTCCTCGTTGCCAACCTGGCCTTCGCGCGCGGCCACCGAGCCCGCCAGCCCCGCGAAAGACGCCTCGGCGGCCTCGTGCAGCGAGGGCCGCGAATAGTCGAGCCGCTCGGTGCGGAACATCAGCCCGTACATGCCGGGATTGGCCTGGGCGTAGGCGACATAGGCGCGCGCCCGCGCCATCGCGCGATCGAGCGGCGTGCCCGCCTGCTCGCCCGCCGCCTTCATCGCCGCATTGAAGCGGCGGAAGCCGATCGCGGCGAGCTCGCTGACGAGACCCGTCAGATCCTTGAAGTGATGCGTCGGCGCCGCATGCGAGACACCCGCCTCGCGCGCCACCGCGCGCAAGGTGAGACCGGCAAGCCCGTCGCGCTCCAGCACGCGCTCGGCCGCTTCCAGCAGCGCATCGCGCAGCGCGCCGTGATGATACGGCGCGGCCGCCTCTGCCGCCCCCGCACGACGGCGCGCGGGTCGTGGCGAGGCCGTGGCGGTGCGCCGGCTGCGGGCGCGAAGCTGTTCGGTCTTGTTCGTCATGAGCCTCCTTATACAAGCAATTTTGACAGCGTAAAGATTTGGCTTGACCCACCCGGCGTCGTCCGCTAGCTTTATCTTTACATCGTAAAGATAACATGGAGGAACGGCCGTGAGCGACACTCTGCCGAAGACGCTGACGACGCGCAGCAACCTCGCCCCGATCCCGTTCGAATGCGATGCGCCGTTCCTGAAGGTTACCGGCGAGCTGCCGCGCGAGTTGAACGGCACGCTGTATCGCAACGGCCCCAATCCGCAGTTCGAGTCGCCGGGCGCGCACTGGTTCGTCGGCGACGGCATGCTGCACGCCTTCCATCTCGAGAACGGCCGCGCCTCCTATCGCAACCGCTGGATCCGCACGCCGAAATTCGAAGCCGAGCGCCGCGCGGGCCGCGCGCTGTTCGGCGGCTTCGGCCGCAAGCTGCCCGACGCGCCGGCCGATGTCACCGATGGCGGCGTCGCCAACACCAACATCATCGCCCATGCCGGCCGCCTGCTCGCGCTCGAGGAGGCGCATCTGCCGACCGAGATCGAGCCGGGCACGCTTGCCACGCGCGGCTACCAGGATTTCGGCCGCCGCCTGCGCGGCGCCTTCACCGCGCATCCCAAGACCGATCCGGTCACCGGCGAACTCTTGTTCTTCGGCTACAACGCCGCCGGTCCGCTGACGCCGGCGCTGACCTACGGCACGGTCGATGGAGCCGGCAAGCTGACGCGCCTCAATCGTTTCGAGGCGCCTTATGCCAGCATGGTGCACGACTTCATCGTCACAGCGAACCATGTGCTGTTTCCGATCCTGCCGCTCACCGGCAGCATCGAGCGCGCGATGTCGGGCCGGCCGCCCTATGCGTGGGAGCCGGACAAGGGCGCCTATGTCGGCGTGATGAAGCGCAGCGGCGATGTCTCCGACATCGTCTGGTTTCGTGGCGCGGCCTGCTACGTCTTCCACATCATGAATGCGTGGGAGGACGGCAACCGCATCGTCGCCGACGTGATGCAGTTCGAGGAAGCACCGCTGTTTCCGCACCCGGACGGGCGGCCCACCGACCCGACGAAATCCGTCGCGCGGCTGTGCCGCTGGAGCTTCGATCTCGCCGGCAACACCGACCGCTTCACGCAGACCTATCTGGACGACCTCACCGGCGAATTCCCGCGCATCGACGACCGCCGCGCCGGGCTCGCGAGCCATCATGGCTGGTACGCCTGCGCCAACCCGACCGGGCCGCTGTTCGGCGCCCTCTCCGGCCTTGCGCATGTCGATGGCACGGGCGCACGCCGCGCGACCCACCTGCTGCCGGACGGCGACAGCCTGTCCGAGCCGGTGTTCGTGCCGCGCAGCCCCGAGGCCGCCGAGGGCGACGGCTGGTTGCTGACGGTGATCTGGCGCGCGGCGACGAACACCTCCGACCTCGCGGTGTTCAACGCCACCGATATCGGCAGCGGTCCGGTCGCGCTGGTCCATCTCGGCCACCGCGTTCCCGACGGGTTTCACGGAAATTGGGTTGGCGCCGACCCAACCCATTGATACCGCAGTCGGAAAGCGACCCTCCTCACAATATTTTGACAGTGTCAAGATTAGGCTTGACCCGGCCTGGGTTGCGCCATACTGATCTTGGCAATGTAAAGATTGGCTCGGGAGTAGCCGTCGATGACGCTCTTTCTCATTCTCGCGCCCTATGGCGTCTACGCTGCGCTGATGATGGTGGTCTCCGCCACGCTCAGCCTCGCCGTGGCCGCCGCGCTGTGCCTCGCCGTCGTCGCCTACGACGTCATCCAGGGGCGGTCGATCAAGATCCTGGCGCTCGGCTCGGCCATCGTGTTCCTCGGCGTAGCCGCCTACCTCGAGCTCGTCGATTTCAGTCTCAGCGCGTCGACGGTGCGGCTTGCGGTCGACTGCGGCATTTTCGCGCTGTCGCTCGGCTCGATGCTGCTGCGCACACCGTTCACGCTGCAATATGCGCTGGAGATGGTGCCGCCGGAAACCGCGGCCATTCCCGGCTTTCTGCGCGCAAATTACGTCATTACCGGCGCCTGGACGGTCTCTGCGCTGCTGATGGTCGTCGGCAACCTGATGACGCTCTACGTTCCCGGCCTGCCCTATTGGACCGGCCTCGCCGTGGCCTTTGCTGCACGCAACAGTGCACTTTATTTCACGCGTTGGTATCCTGAGTATCGTAAGACGAAAGACATCGCCGCACAGACTGCCGCCGCAATGTCCGGCCAGGATTCGTGACGGGACTGCTCGAGGGAGACGTGCGTGAAAGACGTGTTTGGGAAGCTGGCTGTCGATTTCCTCTCTGCTGCCGTCTTCTTCATCTTGTATGTCGCCACCGATGACGTCGTGCTGGCCACCACCGCCGCGATCGCGGTCGGGGTCGCGCAGGTGATCTGGGCCCGCATCAAGGGACAGAGCCTGGGCTTCATGGCCTATGCCAGCATCGGCCTCGTCATCGTGCTCGGCAGCGTGACCCTGCTGACCAACGACCCCCGCTTCATGTTCGCCAAGCCGGCGATCGGGCACTTCGCCATCGGCGTGATCATGCTCAAGCGCGGCTGGATGCTGCGCTACGTCCCGGCCATCGTGGCGGAGACCATTCCCGAATACGTCACCATCGCCGGCTATGCCTGGGCGGCGCTGATGTTCGCGCTCGGCCTCGGCACCATCGGCGTGGCGATGACCGGCGACATCAAGCTCTGGGCGATCTACATGACGCTTGCCGCCGGCGCCAAGGTCGCGGCCTTCGGCCTGCAGTTCATCGCGTTTCGCTTCGCCATCGCAAGCCGCCTGCGCGCGGCTCGGGCCTGATCGCCGCAATGGGCTTGTGCGCCAAGATGCGCTATAGGGGCGCCAGAAGGACCTGACACACGATGCGTCGGGGTCCGGGATGGCAACGCCAGGAGAACGATCGATGGCTGTGGACGGCAACTGGAATCTGACCTTGAACACTCCGATGGGCGAGCGCAGCGCGACGTTGAGCGTGACGAGCTCCGGCTCGACGCTGACCGGAACCCAGGCCGCCGAGGGCGATTCCGCCGAGATCTTCGACGGCACCGTCAACGGCGACAACGTCGCCTGGAAGGTCTCCATCACCAACCCGATGCCGCTGACGCTCGACTTCACCGGCAAGGTCTCCGGCGACACCATCTCCGGCGAAATGGGCATCGGCTTCATGGGCAGCTTCCCCTTTACCGGCGCCCGCGGCTGATCGCTATTCAGTAGGGTGGGCAAAGGCGCGCCGCGCTATCGCCGTCTCGCGACAACATCGCGCGCGCCGTGCCCACCATTGGCTCCGAGCGTGCCGACAGACGGTGGGCACACGACCGCCCTTGCGGGCGGCCGCTTTGCCCACCCAACCGCGCCACATCCTCCTCCGTCGTCCCGGCCTTGAGCCGGGACCCATACCCCCAGGAAGCGGTTCGAGGCACGCTGGCGATTGGCCTTTTGCCCGTCACATCCGCCGCGGCGTCTGGGTCCCGGGTCGGCGCCACGATCACGCTGTCGCGTGCTCGCGGCTTGCCCGGGACGACACTGTTTTTGCCGCCGGCATTCCCGCTTCACATCTCAAACAGCCCGGACATGCGTCCGCGATCTCGCGGCTGATAACGCCCGAGCGATGCATCCGGCATGCCCTTGAAGGTGCAAGGGCGCAGGGAAGGCCAGGCGTCGGCTGACGCCTGCGGCCCGCCTGCGAGAAAAATGCAGGCGGCAGAACCACAGGTGCAGCCGGAACGCCCGGCCTTCCCTGCGCGATGGTCTTCACGCTTATACGCGATCTCCCCGGGGACCGGCTTGATTGCCCCCGTCATCGACGCAACGCACGAGCGCTGGCGTCAACTTGACCTCGGCACCGGGAGGTCAGGACCACGCGATTTCACGTCCACGCATCGCCGTTCGTCCGCACACCCCTGGGCATGCTGCGGCAATCCGCGGCCATCGCCTCCCCGCCTCGCGTGTCGTGACGATCGCGCGCAACGCCCCTTGCAGTGAGGCGGGATGGCGAGAGGACATCACGATTTCCGAAAAATAGCAAGAGATTTATTTTTTTCGGAAGTCAACAATGTGCCGCAGCCTCCAACTCACCGAGCCGCGCCACTCTCTCCGCCGTCATTCCGGGGCGTGCGCAGCACGAGCCCGGAATCCATCGTGCGGCGAAGCGCGCGGCACAATGGATTCCGGGCTCGCCGCGCTGCGCGCGCCGCCCCGGAATGACGGCGGAGGGTGGGGCGGCAGGGGCGCCGCTATTTAGACGCCCACACGCATCTTCAAAACCAGATCTGCATCGGCACGCCATACGCGTCACGCGGCGCCTCGCCCTCCGGCACGCTGCCGGCGCAGTCGCGGGCGGCGAGCGCGACTGCGCCGGCGTCGAGCACGTCGTCGGGCTTGGCGCCGGTGCCGCGGCGGGCGCGGGTCAGCCAGTCGTCGATGGCGGTGAAGCCGGCGGCAACTAACAAGTCGCGCCGCAGCCTCACGCCCTCTTCCGTCTTCTTCGACGGCAGCGGCGCGCCGTTCAGGCGCAGGAACACCAGTTCGGGATGCGCCTCTCGGATATCGCGTTCGCGATGCGCACGCACGAAGGCGTCGACCTCCATGATCTTGCGGCCGAGATGCCAGAGCTGCCGCGAGGCCCGCGCCTGCCCGCGCCGAGACGCCTCGATGTTCGCCTCGTCGGGATCGGTGAACTCCTCCCACAGCCAGCGCCACGCGCCGGTGAAGACGCGGGAGCGATGCGGCGCGAGCTTGTCGCGGGCAAGCTGGTCGCAGCGGCGGACGCCGTCGTCAGGCATGCCGATGGGGATGTCGATGGCGGCGCGGGTGAAGGGGGCTGTAAGCGCAGTCGAGATGTCGGCCGGGAAGCTGATGCTGCGGTGATCGCCGTCGATAGAGACGGCGACCCAGCCGCGCGAGAAGCCATCGAGGCCGATGAAGCGTTGTGCCTGCATGACGCTGTTCTACTTCATGCTATTTCGAGCATTGCTCTTCTCATCGCTCGTCGGAGCCGGGCCGTTCGCCACAACGGAAGTGAGCTCCCCTCCCCCACTTGCGGGGAGGGGTCGGGGGTGGGGGACTCCGGGCGCTGAACCTGATGGCAGCGCACGTCCAAGAACGCATCATCGAGAGAGGCGGATGATATCGCGCGTCCTTCTTTGCGCATCGATGGAGCGGGACTCGTGGACCCCCACCCCCGACCCCTCCCCGCAAGAGGGGGAGGGGAGCGCACCGTCATCGGCGCACGTTCACGAGTCCAATACCAAGCTGAGCTGCCGAATGCGCCAATTCCTTCATCCCGCCCTCCTCCATACGCCAACGGCCGGGATCGCTCCCGGCCGCTCGCAACAAACACAGCTCCCGCCGCGCCTCAGCCGAGGTTCAGCTCCTTGAAGAAGTCGTTGCCCTTGTCGTCGATGATGATGAAGGCCGGGAAGTCGACGACCTCGATGCGCCAGATCGCTTCCATGCCGAGCTCGGGATATTCGAGCACCTCGACCTTCTTGATGCAGTGCTCGGCAAGATTCGCGGCGGCACCGCCGACCGAGCCGAGGTAGAAGCCGCCGTGCTTCTTGCAGGCTTCGCGCACGGCCGGCGCGCGGTTGCCCTTGGCGACCATGACCATCGAACCGCCGGCAGCCTGGAACTGGTCGACGAACGAATCCATGCGGCCCGCGGTGGTCGGACCGAACGCGCCGGAGGCGTACCCGTCCGGCGTTTTCGCCGGACCGGCGTAGTAGACCGGGTGGTTCTTGAAGTAGTCCGGCAGCGGCTCGCCGCGATCGAGGCGCTCGCGCAGCTTGGCATGGGCGGCATCGCGCGCGACGATCATGGTGCCGGTCAGCGACAGCCGGGTCTTGATCGGATTCTTCGACAGCGTGGCGAGGATGTCCTTCATCGGCTGGTTGAGATCGATCTTGACGACCTCGCCGCCGAGCGCCTGCTCGACCTCCGGCAGATACTGCGCCGGATGATGCTCGAGCTCCTCGAGATAGACGCCGTCCTTGGTGATCTTGCCGAGCACCTGGCGGTCGGCCGAGCAGGACACGCCGAGACCGATCGGCAGGCTCGCGCCATGGCGCGGCATGCGGATGACGCGGACGTCGTGGCAGAAATACTTGCCGCCGAACTGGGCCCCTACGCCCAGGCTCTGCGTCATCTTGTGGATTTCCTGCTCCATCTCGGTGTCGCGGAAGGCGTTGCCGTCAGCGGAGCCCTGCGTCGGCAGCGCATCGAGATAGCGCGCGGACGCCAGCTTCACCGTCTTCATGCACAGCTCGGCCGAGGTGCCGCCGATGACGATGGCGAGGTGATAAGGCGGGCACGCCGCGGTGCCGAGCGTCAGGATCTTCTCCTTCAGAAACGCCAGCAGCCGGTCCTTGGTCAGCACCGACGGCGTCGCCTGGAACAGGAAGCTCTTGTTGGCCGAGCCGCCGCCCTTGGCCATGAACATGAACTTGTAGGCGTCCTCGCCTTCCGCGTAGATCTCGGTCTGCGCCGGCATGTTGTTGGCGGTGTTCTTCTCCTCGTACATCGAGAGCGGCGCGACCTGCGAGTAGCGCAGGTTACGGCGCAGATAGGCATCGCGTGCGCCTTCGGACAGCGCGGCCTCGTCGTCACCGTCGGTGATGACGTTGCAGCCCTTCTTGCCCATGATGATCGCGGTACCGGTATCCTGGCACATCGGCAGCACGCCGCCGGCCGAGATGTTAGCGTTCTTCAGGAAGTCGAGCGCGACGAACTTGTCGTTCGGGCTGGCCTCCGGATCCTCCAGGATGCCGCGCAGCTGCTTCAGATGGCCCGGGCGCAGGAAGTGGTTGATCTCGCCGAACGCGGCTTCCGACAGGATGCGCAGCGCCTCGCGCGACACCACCAGCATGTCGCGGCCCAGCACCTTCTCGACCCGCACGCCCTCGGCCGTGACCTTCTTGTAGGGCGTGGTGTCGGGTCCCAGCGGAAACAGCGGCGTGTGCTTGTAGGGCGGGACGGGCTTGGACTGGTCGGGAAAGGCGGTGGGCGCGTTCATGGCGAGCTCGTGGGGTTCTCGAAATGGCCGCCGAAAGCGGTCTTGACAGGTCTGATATCGACCATCTTGCAGGGCTGCAACATATGTATGGGCATGGCGGCACCGGGGCCGCGCCATGCCTACTTTCGTCTGAATTGCGGGGCGTCCGGCCCTGCCCTGATCAGATCACGATATCGGCCAGGCTGCCGATCGACACGACGGCACCGCGGGCGCTTTCCATCAGGCTCTCCTGGCGGGCGTCGCCCATGCGGTCGTAGCTCTTGATGATACCGAAATCGAGCTGGGTGCGCGCGGCGAGATCGGCAATGCGCACCTGGAACGGCCGGTACGGCCCGACGACGAACTCCTCGGCGGGCAGATTGCGGATCAGGCTCTCCTGGCTCAGCACGAAGGCGACCGCGCCGGGCCGGCCGTCGGCGCGCGTGAACACGATCAGCTTCCAGAACTCGCGCGGCAGCAGGATGCCGCGATAGGGTTGGTCGGTGGTGCGGAACACCGGGCCGTTGAAGATCGACAGCCGCGGCGTATCCTTCTTGGCCTGCGCCGTCACATACATTTCGAGGTTGCCCCACAGCATCACGCCGTTGTGGCTGGCGAGGCTGCTCTGGTTGAACACCGAATGCTGCGGCGAGCAGTTGGTCAGATGGAAGGTGTCGTTGTTGGCGGCGTTGGCCTCGTCCTCGTCGTCGCCCCAGGCGGCGTCCTGGCGCCGCGTCAGATGGCCGAAGTCGAGCGGGTTGTCGGCATAGAGCTCGGGTCCGGCCTGCGCCTCTTTCGGGATGCGGCTGTCATAGTACCACTTGTCCTTTCCGTCGCGTTTGACCTGGAATTTCGCGACGGTGTCGAGATTGACGGCGGAGACGAAGGCGAGCTTGCGCTGCGCGTTCATGATGACGCTGTAGTGGAAATAGGTCAGCTCGATGCCGCCATCGGCGAGCTTGGCCACCGCGGCTGCGGCCGCCGGCGTCAGCTTCGGCAGCGGCGCGTCGAAGCCGAGGAATTTGGGGTCGAAGCCCGGGCGCGGCGTCGAGAACGGCTCGGGCTTGGCCTGCTCCAGCAGACCGGCCGCCGCTGCATTGGGCTGCGCCGCCGCGATCGCCGGCGCGGCGACACCGGCGCTCACCATGGCGCCAAGGCTGAGCGTGATGTTCAGCGGCACCGAGATCGAGACCACGCCGGCCTGCGAGACCGCTGCGGCCGACGGCGCTGGATTGTCGGGCAGGCTCGGCGGAGACGGCGGCACGGGTGGCGTCACGACGGTCGTCTCCGTCTTTGGCGGCTGAACGCTCGGAGGCTGGGTCTGACCCGCGCTGATGTTGACGAACTCGTCCTTGAGATCCTTGCCGCGCGCGACCATCGCGCTGGCGATAAACTTCACCAGGCGCGAGGTGCGGATGCCTTCGTTGGCGACCCATGCGACGCGGGTCTGGTCGCCGTCGGGCGGCACCACCTTGTCGTTGGCATCGAGCGCCTCGCCGCGCCGGTTGGTCTTGGGCACGCCGGAATGATGCAGAGCGATCACCTCCCACTGGTCGTTGAAGACCGGCGAGCCCGATGAGCCCGGCTCGGTATCGGCCTCGTAGTAGGCGTATTGATCGACCGCGGAGCCGTTCTCCGGCAGGTCGATCAGCTTGTTGTCGCGCACCACCACCTGCTTCAGCCCGCCACTCGGATGCTGCACGATGTTGACGGGCTGGCCGGTGATGATCTTGCCCTCGGATCCGATCAGCGGGCAGAAGCCGAAATGCGCGAGCGGGGTGCCGTTCGTCGAGGTCGCGGCCATCGCGACCAGTGCGAAATCGAGGCCCTGGTCGGTCAGGAAGAACGCGTCCGGCGCGAACGCGAAGGTCTCGACGGCGAGCGTCTGGTCGCCGCCGAGCTGATAGTTGAACTCGGCGCGGCTGCGCCGGGCCGCATCCGCATCGGCGAACACGTGATGATTGGTGATCAGCAGCCGCGGCGTGACCAGGAAGCCGGTACCGAACGCGTCGCCGTCCGGAAAAGTCGTGACGATCCGGCACACCGCCCGGCTGGCGCGCGCGCCGCGGTCGAAGAACTGCACCGCAAGGAAATCGCGCGTATTGCCGATGACGCGTTCCACGAAGCGGTCGTTGATGTCGCTGGCCGTGACCTGGCCGGGCGACGGCAGGCCCTGCAGCGCCGGCGCCTCGCGCCGCAGCGTCTCCTGGGCGCTCGCCGCATCCGGAGCGGCGGTCGAACTGGCGAGCTCGCTCAGGAGCCGGTTGACGTGATTGACCAGCCGCTCCTTGGATTCGACCTTGGTGTATTCGCCCTTGCTCGCAGCACTCATGCGCTTGCGGCGCGATTGCGTGCGCGACTTGAACCGCCTGGCCGCGTCGGCGGCGATCTCGGGACTGTAGTGAAGCTTGACGGGAGGAGCGGCCATGTCGCTGACCTCGCTGAATGAAATCTATGGATGCAATGAATGACGAGAATACGTCGTAGTAGAGCACAATGAGCGCTGATGTGACAAGACGGATGCGGTCGGCGAGACTCTGTGGCTCGCCGCGGTCAGGATTGCCGGTCTCTCGCGCGAAGGACCAAGGCAAGCATTGTGATTGAAGGTCCCGCAGCGACTGCCGCGCTCACCACGACGCTCGGCCGAGCAGACGATCAATCCTTGCTTTGGCTTCATCGAGTGTCAGGTACTCAGCGCTAGAGTCGCGCCTGCGCCGCTCGACTTCCTGCACCTGCTCGTCCGTTAGATGGAAGCCGGCCTGATCCTGCGCTTCCATGAGCGTCAGGATCTCCGCAGCATCGTCCTGCCGGTCGCTCGACCAGGTCAGGACAAGATCGAGGATGTCTTTCACCTGCCGCTTGTTCATGATGAAGAAATAGCACGCCGCATCGAGAACGACCACTGCGGCGCAGGAACCCGAGCTTCGTTGCCACATCGGCAGATGCCAAGCCACCCACAGCCACCAATCGCGCTTGCATGCTCCGCGCGCGCACGCTTCAATAGTGCCGGGGGTATTTGGAATGAACTCTTTTGACTGCTCGTTTGGCCGCGCGGCCTTTGCGATTGTCCTCGCGCTGGGCACGGTGCTGGCGGCGCAGCCGGCGCGCGCCGATCGCTGCGACGACCTCGCCAAGGAATTGAAGAACGGCATCGAGGGCGTCAGGATCGGCCAGACCGCCGCCGGGACGGTGTATCTCGCCCATCCCAAGGCGCGCGAGATCACCTTGGGATGCTCCTCCAAGAACTTCAGCAACCAGCTGTTCGGCAAGTCCGACCGCAAGCCGACGCCGGCCTTCATCGACCTGATGGCGAGCGCCGCAGCGATCGTGTTCACCCTGCCGAAGGACGACATGCAGCGCGGCGTCACACGCTGTTACCGCCGGCTCGGGATTTTCCGCGGCGACGACGTGCCCAGCCGCTACCGCCGGCTCGACATGCGCTGTGCCAGGACCAAAACCGAGTCGTCGATCACCATCAGCCGCAGCAAGGACCAGTGACGCGGCATTTCTGCACCGGAATCAGCCACCCGTTCACTATTCGGCCTGCCACCGGCAGTTGCAGACAATTCGACCGATCCGGTTGACGACTCTTTCGTCTGACATGGCCACGCTGCTGGCAACACCAAGCGAGGAGCTGGACCATGTCCGTTTCGAGCGTTTCGTCGTCATCACCGCCGCCCTCACCGCCGCCGATCTCGACCGAGACGAACAAGCCGCAGACACAGCAGACGCAGAGCCAGGATCAGACGCAGCAGAGCCAGTCGTTCAAGCAGGACAAGACCGGCGACGAGGCCGCGGCCGAGAAGCAGGCGTCACGTCCGCCGCTTCCGCCCGGCCAGGGCACCCGCGTCGACATCATTGCCTGATCCTCCCACCTCAGGCCAACTTCGTATGGCGGCGGCGCTAGAGGCGTCTGCCGCCATACGTGTAGGCGAAGCTTAGAGCAGCGCCGCTGGCGTGCGGCTGGGGAGTGCGAGGGCTTTCTCAGTGCGCCTCGCCCAGCTTGCGGCAGGGCTATCGCATATGACGATCGCAGTGGTGTGCTCGTCTTCCTCCACGTCGTCATGGCCGGCCTTGTCCCGGCCATCCACGCCGTTCAGCGCGCTGAGAACCACGTGGATGCCCGGGACAAGCCCGGGCATGACGGAATAACTGACTGCTACCACCCGTGTAGCTGCCGCTCACCCCAACCCTCTCAGCGCGAGCCAAGCTCGCTGCGGCCCCGTAAGAACGGGGAGAGGGAGCGCACCGCCGCAAGAGGCAAGAGCGCAACTCCGAAGTATCAGCTCATGAACTCGCTTGCTCCTCACCCAGAGGTCTTCTCACGCATCCAGCGCCTTGTAATGCCGGAAGATGCCGTCCTCGTTGAAGGGGATGCGGCGTTCGCTGGCGAGGTAGGCTGAGATGTTCGGCCTTGATGCGACGCGGTCGTGCAGTGCGACGAGACCGGGGATGTTGCGCTCGAACGCCGTCATCCGGTTGGGAAACGCGTAGCGCAGGCCGGCGATGATCTGGAACAGCGACAGGTCGACGTAAGTGAGCCGGCGTCCCGTGACGTAGGCGCCCCCGCTGCGAGCGATCAGGCCTTCGAAGTAGCCCAGGAATTTCGGCACCCGCTCGTTCCAGAACTCGGCGGTGCGCTTTTTCGCCGGCGCGCGCTGGTCTTCGTAGTACAGGGTCGGCCCGAGCGGGTGATGGGTGTCGTGGATCTCGACGACGAAGTCGGTGATCGTCAGCTGCAGCTGATGCAGCCAGAGCCGCCCGGCTTCGGCCTTTGGCGCGAGGCCGTGACGGTTGCCGAGAAACAGCAGGATGTTGGCGGTCTGGCCGATGATGCGGCGGCCTGCTTTCAGGAACGGCGGCGCGAAGGGCGGCGTGCTGCTGTCGGCCTGCAGCATCGCGGTCATCGCCGCGATCCCCTCCTCGCGCGCGACATCGCGATAGGCCGCCCCCGCCTCCTCCAGCGCGAGTCGGACATATTCGCCGCGGCCCTGGATCATCGGCCAGTAGTACAGCTCGTAGCGCATGGGCGATCCTCGATGTGATGCGCCCACACGCTGATGCGACGAAGACGGACGCGGGCTATCAGTTCGCCGCGAAGCAGTATAGCAGCCCGTCGCCGCCGGTGCTCTTCAGATCGGCCTGGGAACAGCCGCCGTCGGGACCGCGCGAGGGATGCGACATGTTCCACGATTTCGACGGCTCGTCGTCGCGCAGGCCGATGCGATCGGAATGGCCGACCATGGCCGCGCCCTGCGTCGCGCTGGTCCAGTTGCGGCAGGTGCGGTCCTCGCCGGCGGCGAAGGCGGTTCCATCGGCCTGCGAGCCGGTCAGCACGTCGTGGCGGTTCGGCGTATCGCCGCGGCCGTTGATCACCTCGCCCTTCTCGCTCAGCGCGGTCTGCTTGGAGAGATTGTTGGACCCGCTGTGCAGGTCCGCCACGTCCTTTGCGACGACGACGCCCTTGGCGTTCTGCCACGGACCCTTGCCGATGCGGTCGCGGGCATTGACGGCCGGCTGTCCGTCGGCGGCCTGCGTCGAGAGATAGGCCCGCCAGGTCTTGGCGCCCGCGCCGGCGCCCTGCGCCAGCGTCTGGCAGTGCTTGTCGGCGCCGGCGAGGCCGCCGAGATTGCCGCCGTTGCCCGGACCGTTGCTGGTCAGGAAGAAGCTCATGTCGGCGCTGTCGGCCGCGGCCGGTGCGATCAGGCCGGGAGTGGCGGCGACGGCGGCGAGCAGCGCGCTCGTGGTCAGGATGGTACGGATCGGTGTCATGCGGTGTCCTCCCTTGTGGACGTGATGCCGGCGCATCGCTTGGCGCGATGTCGTTTGGGCGCGATGTCGTTCGAGCTTATGGAACCCGTTCGGCGCGGGATTATTCCGCACGGTTCAGGACAAAGCAAAGGCGCCGCGGAGGATTCCGCGGCGCCTGATGATCGTCGTGCCGTTCGGCTTCAGCTGACCTGCTGGATCGCCGACAGCTGCCACTCGGCGCCGGGGTGGCGCAGGAAGGTCCAGATCTCGGTGACCTCCTGCGGCTGGTCGGAGCCTTCGACCACGCGGCCGGAGCTGCGCTCGATGGTCTTGTCGGCGAGCGCGAACCGCATCGCCACCGTGGCGTAGTCGGCGCCGTTCTCGCGCCAGGCTTCGGCGAGGTCGCCCTGCAAAAGCTTCACGGCCGAGACCTTGTTGACCACGCCGCGGGCCTGGTTCTGCTCGAGATCGCGCTCGAAATACGAGGCCATCTCAGGCGTGGACAGGAGCCGCAGGCTGCCGACGTCCTCGTTCGACCAGGCCTGCTGGATGTCGCCGAGCAGGCGCTCGAAGGCCTCATAGTCGGCCGGCTGGATCTGCAGCGGCGGCGTGTTGCTGCCGCCGCCGAAACCCGCGAAGCCGCCGCCGAGGCCGCCAAGGCCGGAACGGAAGCTCTGCTGGCCATCGCTCGGGCCGGTGGCATAGGCCGGCTGATTGCGGCGCTGCCACCAGGCCATCGCGAAGCGGACCACGACCACCACCAGCAGGACCTGGAGAATCAGGCCGATGATCGAGGCGAAGCCGCCGAGACCGGAGAACAGGCCACCGCCGAACAGCATGCCGAACAGGCCCGCACCAAGGAAGCCGGCGGCAAGGCCGCCGAGCAGGCCACCGGCGCGGCCGCCGAACAGGCCGCCCCGCGCGGGCGCCGCCGTGTTGAAGCCGCCGGGCTGGCCAGGCTGGGTGATGGTGCGGTTGAACTGCGACGCCGAACCCGGCGCGGTCGTGGTCGAAGGCGGCGCGGAGAACGTGCGTGTGCCGCGGGAGCCCGAGCTGGAGCCGCCGCCGATCCGGGCGTCGGCCGCCGAGACGGCGAGCACCGTCGGCAGCGCCAAGGAAAGGGCCACGGCCATCGCCTTGAGGAGGCCGCTTTTGCGCTGCATGAAACTCATCTCTGTTTCCCATATCTCCCCGGAATGGGGATGCCCGTAAGATGGGCACATTCCCGAAAAAGGGAAGGCGGCAGGAGGCCGCGCGGCTGCGGCGCTGGGTCGCGGCTTGAACACGCTCGGCCTCATTGCCAGGGTGCCCCGGTAACCTATTGCGGCGCCATGGTTTCCTTCACCGCCGCGACCAGCTGGCTGAGCGTGAAGGGTTTCGGCAGGAAGGCGAACTGCTGGTTCTCCGGCAGGCTCTTCTCGAACGCATCCTCCGCGTAGCCCGACACGAAGATGATCTTGATGTCCGGGTTCTTCTCCCGCATCACCTTCAGCAGCGTCGGGCCGTCCATCTCCGGCATCACGACGTCGGAGACGACGAGGTCGAGCACGCCATTGCACTCCTCAAGCGCCTCCATCGCCTCGATGCCGTTGGAGGCCTCGATGACGCTGTAGCCGCGTGAGCGCAGGCCGCGTGCGTTCAGCGCCCTCAAGCCCTCCTCGTCCTCGACCAGAAGGATCGTCCCCTGCCCGGTCAGGTCGGCGCGCGGCTTCTGTGCCTCGGCGGCGGGCGCTTCCTTGGCGGCGCCGTTGGTCGCCTGCGGCTCGGGCTGCGCCTCCGGCACGACGATGTGGCGCGGAAGGAAGATCTGGAACGAGGTGCCCTTGCCGAGCTCGCTATCGACATAGATGAAGCCGCCGGTCTGCTTGATGATGCCGTAGACGGTCGACAGCCCGAGGCCGGTGCCCTTGCCGACCTCCTTGGTCGAGAAGAACGGCTCGAAGATCTTCTCGCGGATTTCGGCCGGAATGCCGGTGCCGGTGTCGCTGATCTCGATCCGGACGTAGTCGGCGACCGGCATGCCCTTGTAGGCGCCCTGCGCGACCTCCTCCGCCGAGACGTTGGCGGTGCGCACCGACAGCTTGCCGCCGTCGGGCATCGCATCGCGGGCGTTGACCGCGAGGTTCACGATCACCTGCTCGAATTGTGAGACGTCGACCTTGACCGGCCACAAATCGCGGCCATGGGCGAGATCGAGCTTGACCTTCTCGCCGATCAGCCGGCGCAGCAGCATCGTGAGATCCGACAGCGCGTCGCCGAGATCCAGCACCTGCGGCCGCAGGGTCTGGCGGCGCGAGAACGCGAGGAGCTGCCGCACCAGGGTCGCGGCGCGCGTCGCGTTCTGCTTGATCTGCATGATGTCCTGGAACGACGGGTCGGTCGGCTTGTGCGCGTTCAGCAGGAAGTCGTTGGCCATCATGATGGCCGAGAGCACGTTGTTGAAGTCGTGGGCGATGCCGCCGGCGAGCTGGCCGACCATCTCCATCTTCTGCGACTGGTTGATCTGGTTCTCCAGCGCCCGCCGCTCGGTGGTCTCGAGCAGATAGACGATCGCGGCTTCGGTCTCGCGCTCGTCCTCGTCGACGGCGGTGACGAAGAACTGGCCGAAGCGATCCTTGGCGCCCTCCAGCATCACCTCGACCGGCGGGATGTCCGCCTGCCCTTCCGAGGCCTGGTTGATCGCGGCGATCAGGAGATGCCGGTCGCGCTGGCTGACGGTGCGGAAGATCGATTTCGCTGCAGCTACGTCGCCGCTGACGCTCTGCGCCAGCTTGGCGTAGCGCGCGTTGGCACGCACGACGGCGCCGCCACGGTCGACGGTGGCGATCGCCATCGGCGTGTGGTCAAAGAAGCGCATGAAGCGCACCTCGGCGGCGCGCTCCGGATCGGCGCGCTCGTCGCGGGCGCGGCTGATCACCAGGGTGCGCGAGGCGCCGGGCTTGCCGTCAGCGCCGAAGGCGAGCTTGTGATAGAGCCGCGCCGGCATGGTCTTGCCGCCGCGCATCTTCAGATCGATGTCGAACACCTCGGTGCGGACCTCGCCGGGCACCGCGACGATCGAGGTGAGCAGCGACGCCCCGTCACCGGAGACCACGTCGGCGAGCTTCAGCCCACCGGAACCGATCTCGGCGAGATCATAGTCGAGCCAGCTGGCGAGCGTCGCGTTGACATAGACCAGGCTGCCTTCGGGATTGACCGAGAAGAAGCCGCAGGGCGCGTGGTCGAGATATTCGATCGCGTGCTGCAGCTCCTGGAACACGTCCTCCTGGCGCTCGCGATCCCGGGTGATGTCGGCGATCGACCACACCGCGTAGCGCGCATGGCGCTTGGTCTGGCCGAGCGGACGCACGCGCATGCGCAGCCAGCGGCCCTGGCCGCCTTCGGAGGCGGTGATGCGCACCTCCTCCTGCTGCCGCTTGCCCTCGCGCGCCGCCTTGAGCAGGCGGAACACGGCTTCGGACACATCGGGATTGCCGATGAAGACGCGCTCGACGGGGCGCGCCTCCTGCGCGCTCGCGGCTCCGGTCATGCTGAGATAGGCGGCGTTGGCGTAGACCACATGGCCGCGCGGATCGGTCACCGCGAGCCCGTCGAAGGCGTGGTCGGCGATCGCGCCCATCACCGGATCATCGGTCGCCTTGTCGGCGAAGCGGACGATGCCGGCGGCAAAGGCGAACAGATTGAACAGGCCGACGGTGGCGAGCAGCGACAACAGGCCGAGAATGTAAGGCTGCGCCTGCGCGCGCCCGATCGTCATCAGCGCGATCGCCACGGCGACGAGGCCGAACGCGACCAGCAGGATGAGCAGAATGCTGCCGCTGCGGCGCGACCGCTCCGGCAGGTTCACCTGGTCCGGTGACACTTCGTTGTCTGGTTCGGAGCTCATGGCGTGGGGACGCGACCTGTCGGCTGGGAGCCCCAGCCCGTTCGCGCGGCTCCCGCTACCACCTGCCTGAATCGACGGGTCGAGCGCAAGCCCGTCAAGCCGATATTCCATGGTTTATCCGTATTTTGCGGCCGGATCCCGGACCGTTTCGGTTGTCATCGCGGGCGCCCCGAAAGGTTGCGCCGCAGCCCCATCACGTAGCCGATGATCTCCGCGACCGCGTGATAATGTTCCACCGGGATCTCCTCGTCGATCTCGACGGTTGCATAGAGCGCGCGCGCCAGCGGCACGTTCTCGACGATCGGAATGTCGTGCGCCTTGGCGATCTCGCGGATCTTGAAGGCGATGTTGTCGACGCCCTTGGCGACGCAGACCGGCGCCGACATGCCGCGCTCGTAGGACAGCGCCACCGAGTAGTGGGTCGGGTTGGTGATGATCACGGAGGCCTTGGGAACCGCGGCCATCATGCGCTTCTTCATGCGCTGCTGGCGGAGCTGCCGGATGCGGCCCTTGATGTGCGGATCGCCTTCCGACTGCTTGAACTCCTCCTTGATCTCCTGCAGCGACATCTTCTGCCGCTCGTACCATTGCCGGTACTGGAACAGGTAGTCGCCGATCGCCACCAAGGCGAGCAGCGCGACCACCGAGCCCATCAGGTGCTTGGTCAGCGACATCGTCACGCCGAGCAGCTCGGCGACGTCCATGTGCAACAGCGATTCCAGGCGCAACCGCTCCGGCCACAGGATCATGACCATCACGGTGCCGAGCAGCACGAGCTTGAAGATGCCCTTGGCGAAGTTGACCGCCGCCTGCTTGCCGAACAGCCGCTTGGCGCCGGACATCGGCGAGATCTTGCTGAAGCTCGGCTTCAGCGGCTCGCCTGACCACACCAGGCGGTGCTGCATCATGTTGCCGGCGATCGCCGCCAGCATCACCATCAGGATCGGGACGCCGATCGCCGCGATCACGGCGAACGAGAGACTGCGCGCGAGCGCCAGGAGGCCCGCGCCGTCAGTGTGGATCATCCAGGAATTGGCGATCAGATTGCGCAGCGGCACCAGCACGGCGGTGCCGATCGAGCCGGAGAAGGTCGACATCACCAGCGTCGCGGCGGCGATCACGAACCAGGTGTTGAGCTCCTGGCTCTTGACGACGTCGCCGCGCTCGAGCGCCTGGTCAAGGCGTTTTTGCGTCGGGTCTTCTGTTTTGTCCTCGCTATCGCCCTCGTCGGCCATCGGTCAGGCTCCCCTCACCGCGGCGTCATCTCGTGAAGGACGCCTTCGAAATAGCCGAGAAACGTGCCCATCATCGCGGCCAGCACCAGCGCGAAGATCAGGAAGCCGATCAGGATCGAGAGCGGCGCGCCGACGAAATAGACCTGCATCTGCGGCATCAGCCGCGCCAGCACGCCGAGCCCGATGTTGAAGACCAGGCCGAACACCAGGAACGGCGCCGACAATTGCAGGCCGATCTTGAAGGCGGCGGCAAACGCCTTGGTCGCCAGCGAGGCGACGTCGCCGCTCGGAACGAGCTCGCCCGGCGCGAAGATCTTGTAGCTGTCGCTCAGGGCAGCGATCACCAGATGATGGCTGTCGGTCGAGAACAGCAGCGTCACGCCGAGCATGGTGAGGAAGTTGCCGATCAGCACCCCCTGCTGCCCCTGCGTCGGATCGACCGCCGTGACGAATCCCAGTCCCATCTGCTGCGCGATCACCGAGCCCGCGACCTGCAGCGCCGACAGCGTCACCCTCGCGGTCGCGCCGAGCACGATCCCGATGATGATCTCGTGCACCATCATCACCACCAGCGGCGACAGCGCCTGCAGATCGACCTGATAGGCCTGACGGTTGAGCGGCAGCACGATCATCGTCAGCAGCAGCGCGGTGGCGAGCTTGATGCGGACGGGAATGTTGACCTCGCCGAGTCCCGGCAGCAGCATCACCATCGCAGCGACGCGCGCGAAGGCCAGCATGAACACCGCCGCCAGCGTCGGAAGAAACGAGATGTCGATGCGCATCGTCGGCGGCCCCGGCCCCGCCGGCCGCAAGCTGCTGCGGCACGCCGGTCTGCGAAGAAATGGCCTCGAGCGAACAGGCCTGCAGAGCGCTGCGCCGAAACGTCGTCGGCGCTCGATCGAAAGCAGCGGTGCCCCCCGGACCGCCCCTTACGATCGACCGCCGCACCCCGATTCGGGATCGCTCTGTCGCCCGGAACATTGCCTCATCCGCCGATGATTCGCGACGAGATCCGCATCATGTGGGAATGCAGCGCGTCGGCCATGAACGGCAGCGCCAGCAGCAGCGTCACGAAGATCGCGATGATCTTCGGCACGAACACCAGCGTCTGCTCCTGGATCTGCGTCAGCGCCTGGAACAGCGACACGACCACACCGACCACGAGCCCGACCACCATCAGCGGCGAGGACACCAGCACGATCGTCCAGATCGCATCGCGCGCCACGTCGAGCGTTTCAGCTCCGGTCATGTCCTGTCGCCCCTCATTATCGGTCGGCTCCTGATCGGGCCGCCTTGCCTTGCACACGACGCCGGAATACCCGGCCCCGCAGATCCCGTGACGTGACGCGCGCTCCCCACGCGTCACGTCCGATGCGATCGAGCGCGAGCTCAGATCGTCATCTTCATCACGTCTTCGTAGGCCTGGATGACGCGGTCGCGCACCGAGACCAGCGTCGACACCGCGACGTCGGTTTCGGCGACCGCGGTCACAACGTCCATCACGTTCGCCTTGCCCGAGGCCATCGCGACCGCCTGGCTGTCGGACTTGCGCCCGGTCTCCATCACGCTGCCGATCGCATCCTTCAGCACCGAGCTGAACGACGGACCACCCTTGTCGGCACCGGCACCATTGCCCAGCACGTCGCGCACGCGGGCAAGACCACCGAAGGCGCTGCCCGAACCACTGGTATCGAGCACGCGGGCGGAATTCGCATAGGCATTCGCTGCGGAAATTGGGGAGGCCATGACTTTCGTTCCTGTCCTAGGTCTTCAGAATGTCGAGTGTGCGTTGAATCATGCGGCGCGTGGCGCCGATGATGTTCAAATTCGCCTCGTAGGACCGCTGTGCATCACGCATGTCGGTCATCTCGATGAGCGGATTGACGTTGGGGTACTTGACATTGCCGGACGCGTCCGCGGCCGGATTACTGGGGTCGTATTTGACGCGGAACGAAGATTGATCGGGCACCACCCTGCCCAGGGTGACGACCTTCGCGTCGAGCGCCCGGTCGAGCGCCGTCGTGAAGGTCGGGACCTTGCGCCGGTACGGATCGCCGCCGGCCTTGGCGGCGGTCGAATCGGCGTTGGCGACGTTTTCCGAAATGACGCGCATCCGCCCGGCCTGCGCACGCAGGCCCGACGTCGCGATGCTCATCGAGCGAAGGAAGTCGCTGGAGTCATTTGCCATGCTAGTCGATCTCCATCCTCATCGGGCCTAGCCCTTGCCGATCGCCGTCTTCAACAGATGCAGGCTCTTGCCGTACAGCGAGGTCGCGGCGGCATAGTCCATCTGGTTGGCGGAGACCTTGAGCATTTCCTCTTCGAGGCTGACCGCGTTGCCGGCCGGCCGCGTCTGAAATCCCACCTTGCGATTCTGATCGAAGCTTGCGCCATCGCCCGCGCCCGGCGCGATATGCGCGGCGCTGGTGCGCGCCAGCGGCAGCGGCGCGGAGCCGCCGACGGCCTGGCCGGTCGGCGTGAACTTCGGTTCGACCAGATCCCTCGGCTTGAACTTCGGCGTATCCGAGTTGGACACGTTCTCGGCCAGGACGCGCTGCCGCTCCTGGTGCCATTGCATCTTGGTGCGCAACGCCGACAGCACGGGGAGATCGTTGATGGACATGGCGTTGCTCGGTTGTGCCCGACTGCCGGACGGTTGTGGTAGGTAGAAATTGCCGTCCATATGGTTAATGAACGGTTAAGAAACCGTGCGCCGCACCCCGGGACTATCCCGGGGTTTTGACGATTTCTTAGGAATTTGGCCGGCTTCGAGCGGAGCCATGCATCAAATCGGGACGGCTGACCTCGCCAAGAAGTCGTTTTGGCCCGGCCGATTCATGGGCTATTAAGACGTCGAGCGGCATTTCCTGCCGTTATGCGTTAACAGGTGGTTCCGGTTCTGAAGCTCCGTTCGCGCCGGCGATGCGTTGGACAGACGAGAGACTTCGAGAGGACGCGGTATTTGCCGGGGACAGAGATGCAGGCGCTGACGGCGTTTTTTACATTTGTAGCGGTGCTGGCGCTGATGGCCCTTGCCGCTTGGCTCGTTCGTCGATTCGCTGGGAATCGGCTCGGAACCAATCCGAATCGCGGCCGGATGCCCCGCCTCGCCGTGATCGATGCCGCCGCCGTGGACGGCCGCCGCCGGCTGGTGCTGGTGCGCCGTGACAACATGGAGCATCTTCTGATGATCGGTGGCCCGACCGACATCGTGGTCGAGTCGAACATCGTCCGCGCCGTCCCGGCGCGCGAGCAGTTGCCGCAGCGCCCCGGCATCACCGCCGAGCCACCGGCTTCGCGCCTCGCGCCGCAGTCCGAGACGACGGGCTGGGACACCGAGCCGAAGAGCGAGCCGGTCGAACTGCCCGAGCCGCAGGTCCCGGAGCTGCCGCAGCGCCCGGCGCGGCCGTCGTTCATCGATGAGGTCCGCCGTGGCGCCGCCGCCGAGCGCCGCGAGCCGCCGCCGCAGTTTCCGCCTGAGCCGCCGCCGCTCGCCCGCCGTGGCGAGGGGCGCCAGGACCCGCGCGTTGAGCCGCGTGCCGAGCAGCGCAGCGAGGCCCGTCCGGACGACACGCGCGGCGAGCCCCGCCCCGAGCGCCTGCCGCGCGGCGAGCCCGCCCGTGAGCCGATGATGCCGCGCCAGCTTCGGCCGGCCGAGCCGCAGCGCCAGGCCGAGGCCGCACGGAGCAGCCAGGGACCGAAGATGCCGCCCGTGCGCCGGCCCGAGCGCCCTGCTCCCGAACGCCCTGCCCCCGAGCGCGTCGAACGCGCCGAGCCGGTGGCGGTGCCGCCGCCACCGCCAGTCGCCGAGATGGCTCCGCCACCGCCGCCGGTGCAGCAGAGCGCCGAGGCCAATCTGGCCGAGATGGCGCAGCGTCTCGAGGCGGCGCTGCGGCGTCCCTCGGCCGAGCCGCCGGTGATCCCTGCTGCGGAGGCAACGCCATTGCGCCAGGCGGTACGCAACGAGCCGGCGCCGCCCCCGCAGCCGGTCAAGACCAGCTTCGAGAATCTGGAAGACGAGATGGCCTCGCTGCTGGGCCGTCCGAAGTCCTCTCAGTGAGAGCCGGTTGCGTCCCGCGTAGAGTCGTTTTCACTGCTGTCCTGATTGCCGCCGGTGCACTGGCGGGGAGTGCGGCTGCACAGGACATCAGCATCAATCTCGGCGGCGCCGGCGGTGGTGGCGTCACCGAGCGCGCGGTCCAGCTGATCGCCTTGCTCACGGTGCTGTCGATCGCGCCGTCGATCCTGATCATGATGACGTCGTTCACGCGCATCGTGGTGGTGCTGTCGCTGCTGCGCACCGCCATGGGCACGGCGACGGCGCCGCCGAACTCGGTGATCATCGCGCTGGCGATGTTCCTGACCGCGTTCGTGATGGGCCCGGTGCTGCAGAAGTCCTATGACGACGGCGTGCGGCCGCTCATCGAGAACCAGATCGGCGTCGAGGACGCGCTGCAGCGCGCCTCGGTGCCGCTGCGCGGCTTCATGCAGAAGAACGTCCGCGAAAAGGACCTCAAGCTGTTCATGGACCTGTCCGGCGAGGCGCCGCCGGCGACACCCGACGAGCTGTCGCTGCGCATCCTGGTGCCGGCCTTCATGATCTCCGAGCTCAAGCGCGCCTTCGAGATCGGCTTCCTGCTGTTCCTGCCGTTCCTGATCATCGACCTCGTCGTCGCCTCGGTGCTGATGTCGATGGGCATGATGATGTTGCCGCCCGTCGTCGTCTCGCTGCCGTTCAAGCTGATCTTCTTCGTCCTGGTCGACGGCTGGTCGCTGGTGGCCGGCAGCCTGGTGCAGAGCTACGGCGGGTAGGAAGAACCATGAGGCCACGATTGGGGCCTCGCCCTTCGAGACGCCCCTGCGGCGGGCTCCTCAGGGGTGAGGAGAAGTAGCTCGCTCTGGTCGGCTTGGTCATTGGATCAGGGCCGCCGCTCCGCGCGAGATCAACGGCCGGCGATCGCCTGCTTGACGCCCTTGATGCGCGGCAGGCCGCCGGTCTGGTCGGACTCGACCTTGGCGGCATCCTTCGCGGCATCCTTGCCCTCCGGCTTGCCGGTCGCATCGGGGAAGCGGGCCCGCATGTCGCGCAGGAAGCCGTCGAGCGTATCGACGCCGGCCGCCATCTTGGCGATCTGGGCGAACTCCGCGCTCGAGCCGCTGGCCGGCTTGCTGGCGACGTCGAAGGCGATCTTGTCGGCCTCGCCGGTCATCAGCGGCGCGTATTTCTCGCGGAAGCGCGCCAGCCCGATGGCATCGTCCGCCAGCGCATAGCCGACGACGGCGCGCAGGATGTCGCCGCGCTCGGCCGGATTGAGCGGCCGGAAATCGCGCCAGCGGTCGCCGTAGTACAGCTCGATCTGCTCGGACGCCTCGCGCCAGCGCCGCGATGCCCAGTAGATGTCGGAGCGCAGCCGGATCGCCTCGCGGCCCCCGACGTTGGTGATGATGTCGAGCGCGAGATCATGGCGGCCGATGTCGCTGTCGGCGCGCGCCTCCAGCAGCAGCCGCTGCTGGCGCAGCTCGCCCGAGAGATCGGCGATGCGGCTGGTGCGCAGTGCCTCGATGGCGCGGTCCGGCTTGCGGTTGGTGAGGTAGACCATGGCGAGACGCGCGGCCACCTGGGCGCGCGCCGCACCTTCGAGACGGTGATCGACCTGGTATTGCAGGAGCTCGGCCGCCTGGTCGAGCAGATCGATTCCGGCGAGACGGTCGGCCAGCTTGCGGATCATCTCGTCGCCGCGCCGGCCGATCGGGGTCAGCTCGCGGAAGCCGTAGAAGATGCTGAGCGCGTCGACCGGCGGCAGCTCGTCGGCCTTGCCGCCGAGGAACAGCTGCGAGAACAGCCGCTGCGCGGCGTCCTGGGCCTGGCGCGCCAGGTCGGAATTCGGCGACAGGCGGGTCGCCATGCGCGCGGCCTCGAGCGAGTCAGCGTAGCGCCCGGCCTCCTCGTACATCTGCGCCATCATCTGCAACGTTTGCACCTCGACGGCATCGCCGCGCCAGGTCGCCTGCAGCGTCTCCAGATCCTTGAGCGCGTCGGGCGGCTTGATCTCGCCGCGCTTCTGCAGAAGCTTGATCTCGTACAGCTTGGCCTCGGCCGCTGCCATGCGGTCGTTGGAGTTGATGGCGGAGCGGTACTCGTCGAGCGCGTCCTTCTCCTGCGCCATCGCTTCCGCCAGCCGGCCGCGCAGCACGGCGACGTCCGCCTTCATGTCCGCGGGCACGCCGATCACGTCGAGCTCGGCGCGCCGCTTGGCGGCGCCGGCGAAATCCTTGATCTCGAGCGCCGACTTCATCGCGTCCGCGATCACGATGCGCTGCAGGTCCAGCGGCAGCGAGGCAATGGCGAACTCGACGTTCTTCAGCTTCTCGCGGGCGTCGGCGAACTTGCCCTGCCGCGCATAGGCCAGCCCCTTCCACATCTGCGAGTCGAAATTGTTGCCGATCGAGGACGTGGCGAGATCCTTCAGGCCCTGATCCGGCCGGCCCATCAGGATGCTGGCGACCGCATGGATCATCAGCATCGCGGTCTCGTCGGTGCGCGGGTCGGAGTCCGAGATCATCAGGTTGGTGATGCCGCGGGCCTCCGGATACATCGCGCGCGCCATGTAGAAGCGCGCCAGCGCCAGCCGCGCCTGCGCACGGCGCTCCGGCTCCGCCTCGGCAGCCGCCTTGATCAGCATGTCCTCGCGCGGCACGAACGGCTGGGCCTGGTTCTTCTGCCATTCGTCGATGTCGAACATCGGCCTGACCGCCGTCGGCGCCCGCTCCGGCGAGAAGCCGATCGAGGAGAGTGTCAGCCCGCCCGGCCGCCCGAGGATCACCTTGTCGGGCGCGATCTCGACGGCGACGTCGTCGGAGTTCGGGCGCACCGCGATGCCGTGGACGGAATCGAGCAATGACAGATCGACGAAATCCTGGCGCTTGATGAAGCCGCGGATCGGCGGCGGCGCCGTGACCACCAGCAGCGTGTCGCCGGCATCGGGATCGGTCAGCCGGTGCAGCATCCCGGCCCCGGGGTTGGCGAGCGGCACCATCACGTTGGCGAGCGCCGGATCGGTGACGTTGCGCATCACCATCAGCGGCTGCTGATTGGTCTGGCCCTTGTCGGCGAAGGACAGCGTCCAGCTGCGGCCGCCGTCGTCGCTGCCGAGCGAATGCATCTGCGGCCGGTTGAGGCGGATGCGGATCGCCTGGCCCTTGTCGAGCGGCATCCGGTTGACCTCGCCGATGATCGCGCCGCCCTTGGCCTTGATCGGCTCGACGTCGACGGGCTTGGTCGAATCGAACACCATCCACACCGTATCGCCGCGGCGGAACAGCGCCGCCGGCGTGACCTGGCCGAAGCCGAAGCTGAGCCGCAGGCCCTCGCTGTCGCGCAGCGCCTCCAGCGAGGCAGCGCCGGTTGCGGCCTTCTCGGCGGGCTTCTCCGCCGGCTTTGCCGCCTCGGCCTTCGCGGACTCGACCTTCGTAGACTCGACCTTCGTGGACTCGGGCTTCGCAGCCTCGGCATGGGACGCATCAGGCTTGGCCGCTTCCATCTTCGGCGCTTCGACCTTCTCCGGCGCGGAGTGGTCAGCATCCGCCTTCGCCACTTCAGGCTTGGCAGTCTCAGGCTTGGCAGCTTCAGGCTTGGCAGCCTCAAGCTTGGCATCTTCAGGCCTGGTGATTTCAGACTCGGCGATTTCGAACTTGGTGGCTTCAGGCTTGGCGACTTCAGGCTTGGCAGCCTCGTGCGTTCCCGCTTCGGGCGCGGCTTCCGTCTTCGTCGCAGCGGCCGCAGCATGGGCCGGCTCGGCGGCGGGTTCGGTCGCCGGAGCCGCGATGGCGGGCTTGGCTTCCGCCTTCATCTCCTGCGCAATGGTCTCCGAGGTCGGCGGCACGATGTCGCGCTGAGCCGCGGGCTTCGGCTTGTCGCCATTCGACTTCTCGCCGCCGGCCTTGTCGCCATGCCCCTTCTCCGCGGCGGCGGCCTTGGCGCCCGGCAGCGTATCCGAGGACACCGCGGCCACCTTCTTGTCCGGCTGCACATAGGCGACGTCGATGTTGTAGTTCTTCTCGTCGCGGAAGGCGTGGACGTCGACCTCGCCGATCATGCCGATCTCGACCACGGTCTTGTTGCCGTCGATGCGCTGGTTGATTCCGGCGACGTTCGGCGGCGACACGATCTTGGCATCGGCGAGATCGAAGTTGAGTGGCGCGGAGAAGTACAGCGACATCTTCTGATCGTTCATGACCGAGGAGATACCGACTCCGTCGGGAATCTCGAACACGAAGCGCACGAAGGTCGGCTGCACCAGCGCACGCACGCGGATCGGCGGCCGCTTCTTGGATTCCACTTCGGCGCGCTGCAGGCGCAGCGCGCGCTCGGCGGCGCGGGCGCGCTCGGCGAGCTCGCGCACGACCTCGGCCGGCAGCGGCGGCGGCGGACCGGTCCAGCTGTCCGGCAGCAGGTCGATGAACACGCGCTCGCCCGCGGTCATGGTGTTGACGCGCACCTTGCGCGACAGCGACAGCCGCAGCGCCGATCCGTCGGGATCGCCGCGCGCCGAGGAGATGTAGTCGGGCGCCGCATCGACCCAGCGATCGATCGGAACGTTGGCCGGACGATCGAACCTGACGAGCAGGATCGAGCCGGCGGTGGTGACGTCGGCACCGACGTCCTCGGCGAATTTCAGCACCAGCCGCGCATAGCCGTTCTGGGCCGACAGGTTCGCCTCACCCGGCACCGGCGCGGCGCCGGCCGCGACCGTCGACAGCATCAAGCCGATGACGATCGCCGACAGCAACGCCAGCACGGCGCGGACGTGCGCACGGGCCTGCGACCGCAATCCGATGGGAGACGTGCGCACCATGGTCACAGCTTCCAGTTCGATATCCGTAACTTGACGGATACGCCTGCCCCGCCACGCCGGAAGTCTAGGAGCCGGCGTTTAAGGGCGCATTAAACATGCGGTTCAATTGGTCCTCACCGGCACGATCTTGCCCTCGATCTTCGGCAGCTCGGCGGCTGTGTCGGGCTTCTCGGCGCCGGCGCGACGGGCGAGCTCGACGGTGAGCCGCTCGGCCGCTTCCGGCGTCATCAGTCCGAGAATGTCGGACATCTTGCGCGGAGCGATCTGCGAAGCGATCTCGATCAGGACCGACATGTCGAGCCGGTCGAACACCTTGGCGGCGTCCTTGGGCTTCATGCCTTCGTACATCGTGACGATGCTCTTGAAGCGGGCGTTGTCGGCCTCGCTCTTCGCGGCCTGCGCGCCGGAGATGCGGCTCTCGATCGCTTTCATCTCCTCGGTCTTCGACTGGATGCGCTGCTCGGCCGCGCGCAGCAGGCTCTCGCGGATGTCGATCTCGCGCTGGCGCGCTTCGAGCTCCTGGCGGCGCGACTGCAGCCGCTCGAGGATCGCCTTCTCCGCCGGCGACACCTGCTGCTGGTTCTCCTCGGGCTTGATCACGACGCCGTCGGGCTTGGTTTCGGGGGCGGCGGGCTTGGGCGCCTCCTCCTTCTTCGGCTCTCCATGGGTGGAGCCGGTGACGATGTCGTCCTCGCGGCCTGGGTAGCCGAGGTTGATCTGGGCCCAGGACCGCTTGGTGGATTGCGGATCATAGTCGAACACGTAGCCGCCATCGATCACGAGGCCGGCCACCTTCAGGACCGCGAGGCAGGCCACCGCGATCAGGACGACGGGAATGACGCGGATGTTACGGAACGCATTCATGCGGCAAGGCCACCGGTCCTTCGACGTTCAGAGAATGCCTGGGCCGCGGCGGCAACCGCCTTGGCACCGGAGACGCGAACCTGCTCGGTGGTGATCGCCGGCACCGGCGCAGGCGCCGGCTCGGCGGCGGCTTCAGGCGAGGTGATCGGACGCGCGGCGCTCGCAATCCGCGACAGACGGCGCACCACGCCGTCGCTCTCGGCGAGCTGCTTGCGCAGCTGCTCCGACATCTGCGTCGCCGCGGCGAGCTGATTGCCGAGATTGTCGTTGACGTCGCGCACCGCGAGCTTGAGGCCGCCGATCGCGCGCTCGGCGATCTCGGTCGCGGTGATCAGCTCGGCGATGACCGCCTTCAGCGAATGCTCGTCCGCCTTGAGCCGCTTCAGCCTGGCGTTCAGCAGCATGCAATAGCCGATGGTCAGCACCAGAAGGACTGCGACCAGGCTTTCGATGATCAATCCGAGGGAGTGGTTCATTGGGCCTCCATCAACTTGTTCTGGCCTTCGGCGCCTTCGAACATTGCAAGCGTGGTATTGGGCTTGCGCAGATTCTTGGTGACGCGGATCGCGACGCGATCGCCGACCCGGCCCATCCGTCCCTCGGTCAGCATCGTGCTGCCGCAACGGACCGCGACCAGCGCATCGGGGCGGATGTCGAGCGGCAGGGTGTCGCCGACCTTCAGCCGCATCAGCTGCTTCAGCGGCACGTCCGCCTCGTAGAGCACGGCGTCGACGGCGATCTCGGCCTGCGCGATCTCGGTGGCGAAGTGGCCTTCCCAGACCGGATCGCGGCCGAACTTCTCGCCCATGAACATCTGCAACAGCACCGGCCGGATCGGCTCGATCGTCGCATAGGGCAGCAGCAGCTCGACGTTGCCGCCGCGATCTTCCATGTCGATGCGCAGCTTCACGAGGATCGCCGCATTGGCCGGGCGGCTGATCGCGGCGAAACGCGGATTGGTCTCGAGCCGGTCGATGGTGAAGGTGACCGGCGACAGCGGCCGGAACGCCTGCTCGGCATCCGCCAGCACCACCTCGATCAGCCGCTTCACCAGATTGGTCTCGATCGTCGTGTAGGGCCGCCCCTCGACGCGCATCTGGCTGGTGCCGCGCCGGCCGCCCAGCAGCACGTCGATGATCGAATAGATCAAGGTGGAATCGACGGTCGCGAGGCCGAAATTCTCCCACTCCTCGGCCTTGAAGACCGAGAGCACCGCCGGCAGCGGAATCGAATTCATGTAGTCGCCGAACCGCACCGAGGTGATGCGGTCGAGCGTGACCTCGACGTTGTCGGAGGTGAAGTTGCGCAGGCTGGTCGTCATCAGCCGCACCAGGCGGTCGAAGACGATTTCGAGCATCGGCAGACGCTCGTAGGAGACCATCGCCGAATCGATGATCGCGCGAATGCCGGAATGGTCGTCGAGGCTGACCTCGCCTGCGGTAAAGCCGAGGAGATTGTCGATCTCCTCCTGCGACAGCACGCGCTCGCCGCCGTTCTTGGTGGCGCCGAAATCGCGGCTGCCGTCCTCGACCATCGCGGCCCATTGCAGGGCCATCGATTCGGTGAGTTCATTGGCAGCTGCGGCTTCTGCGGCCTCCGCGGGATCCTCGGAATCGAGCGAGGCTTCCCATTGCGCGGCTATCGCATCTTGGTCGACTGGATCGTTGCCCGCCATGATCGTTGAGCTTCTCTGCCTTACTGGACCACGATTTCCTTGAACAACACCGCGTTGACCTGGTTGGGCGCCAGCGCGACGTTGACCCGCTTGGTGAGCTCCTCCTTGAGCCGGAACAGGCCGGCGGAGCCGTTGAGGTCGCTCGGACGAAGCTCGCGCAGGTAGGTCTGGAAGATGTCGGTGACGCGCGGCAGCGTCGGCTTGATGTGCTCGACCTGCTTCTCCTCCTTCACCTCCAGCACGATCTTCACCTTCAGATACTGGACGCGGTCACCGGGATTGCCGACCAGATTGACCAGCAGATCCGGCACTTCGACGAAGGCCGGCGGCTTCGGCGCCGGCGCCGCCTCGGCATGATGCTCGTCCTTCTTCTGGCCGAAGAAGAAGAAATAGGACGCACCGCCGACGCCGAGCAGCGCCAGCGCACCGACGATCATGATGATCAGCTTGAGCTTGCTCTTGGGCGCGCCTGCTTGCTCTTCGCCCTCGCCTGCTCCGCCTTCGTTCTCAGCCATGGCCTTCGGTGTCCCCAGACAAAATCACGGGAAGCCGACCGATGCCGCCAGAAAGCTCGATGACGCGAAACCAATGCTCCCAGCGCATCCGCGCTTCGTTGATGGGAACGCTACGGTAACAATGGTTAACGGAAGCTTTCTTTTGTTAAGGAGGTGGGAAAATCTTGCCGGGCAAATATGGTTAGCGCGCCGTTATTGCCGGGTATGTCGGGCCCCATCAAAAACCCAAATCATTGATCCATATACTATTTTCAGGTTGGCACGGCTTTCGCTCTACCTCCCTCGAACCCGCCGGCTTGGGAGAGCTGAACGGTTCACAGAAGACCCGCTTCAGGCCGCCTTGGGAGAGGCACCGCGAGCGGGATTCGTTAAGAGGGGAGATCGACCGGTGGAGAATGCGCTTCTCATCGGATTGTCGCGGCAGATGGTGCTGGAGCGGCAACTCGACGTCGTTGCCAACAACGTTGCCAACGTCAACACCAACGGCTTCAAGGCCGATCAGCAGCTGTTCGAGGAGTATCTCTCCTCCGGCGCGCATGAAGACAATTTTCCGGGCGCCGCCCGCAAGGTCGCCTATGTGCAGGACCGCGGCACCTATCGCGACTTCTCGCAGGGCTCGATGCAGCGCACCGGCAACGCGCTCGACGTCGCCATCTCCGGAGACGGTTTCCTGGCGGTGCAGACCGCAGCCGGCGAGCGCTACACCCGCGACGGCAATCTGCACATGAACAATACCGGCCAGCTCGTCACCGCGGCCGGCGATGCGGTGCTCGGCACCGGCGGCCCGATCGTGTTCCAGCCGACCGACCACGACATCAACATCTCGCCCGACGGCACCGTCACCGTGGTCGAAGGCGTCAACCGCACCGATTCGATCCGCGGCAAGCTGCGCCTGGTCAGCTTCCCCGATCCGCAAGCCGCGCAGAAGCAGGGCAACAACCTGTATTCCGCCCCGGGCGGCGCCGCGCCGCAGCAGGACATCAAGTCCACCGTCCAGCAGGGCTACATCGAGAAGTCGAACGTCAGCGCGGTCGGCGAGATGAGCAAGATGGTCGAAGTGATGCGTTCCTACACCCAGGTCGCCAACATGCTGCAGGTCCAGAGCGACCTGCGCAAGAACGCGATCGAGAAACTCGCCGACGTTCCGGCCTGACCGCAGACCTTGAAGGAGACGTAAGATGCAGGCGCTTCACACCGCTGCGACCGGAATGGCGGCCCAGGAACTCAACGTCCAGGTGATCTCCAACAACATCGCCAACCTCCGCACCACCGGCTTCAAGAAGCAGACGGCGGCGTTCCAGGACTTGATCTACGAGCACATGCGCCGGGTCGGCGCGCAGTCCTCGGACCAGGGCACGATCCTCCCCGTGGGCATCGACATCGGCGGCGGCGTCAAGACCGTCGGCACGCCGCGCTCGATGACCCAGGGCACGCTGTCGCAGACCGGCAACGACCTCGACCTGGCGATCACCGGCGAGGGCTTCTTCAAGGTCCTGATGCCGGACGGCACCTATCAGTACACCCGCGACGGCACCTTCCAGATGGACAACCAGGGCCGCATCGTCACCGCGCAGGGCAACCCGGTGCAGCCGACGATCTCGATCCCGCAGAACGCCTCGGGCATCACGGTGAACGCACAAGGCCAGGTCTCGGTGACGCTGCCGGGCTCGACCACCTCGAACGTCGTCGGCACCATCCAGCTCACCCGCTTCATCAACAAGGCCGGCCTGCAGCCGGTCGGCAACAACCAGTTCACCGACACGCCCTCCTCAGGCGCGCCGCAGGACGGCGTCGCCAACCAGGAAGGCTATGGCAGCATCACCCAGGGCAGCCTGGAGCAGGCCAATGTCGACGTCGTCAGCGAGATGAGCGAGCTGATCGCCGCCCAGCGCGCCTATGAGATGAACGCCAAGGTCATCTCCGCCGCCGACCAGATGATGCAGTCGACCACTGCGCTGTTCCGCTGAGGTCTGAAGGGAGATCACGATGATGACCCGGACTGCCCGCCCCTTCCTGTTCGCCGCCGCCCTGCTGGCGTCCACCGCCGTGCCGGTGCTGGCCGGCGAGGCCGACGACCAGATCCGCGCTCCCGTTCTGCGCGCCACCGTCAACGTCACCGGCGACATCGTGCGCGTCGGCGACCTGATCGAGAATGCCGGCGTGGCCGCGAACGTCGCCGTCTACCGCGCGCCCGATCTCGGCACCACCGGCGTGCTGCCGGCCGCGCAGGTGATCGCGACGCTGCGCAGCCACCAGGTCATCGGCGTCGACATCCGCGACATCAAGGAGGTCGCGGTGACGCGGCTTGCCCGCGCCATCGATGCCAAGGAGATCGGCAACGCGGTGGCGCTGGCGCTCGAGCATCGCAACGGGCTCGGCGATGCCGCTGGCCTCAACGTCAGCTTCGACCAGCCGGTGCAGGACCTGAAGTTCGACGCGTCCACCAGCGGCGCCCTGGCGCCCACCAATGTCCGCTTCGACCCGCGCAGCGGCCGGTTCGAGGTCAGCTTCGAGCTCGGCCATGGCAATGGCGCTGCGACCACCAAGCTGCGCTACACGGGCACGGCGATCGACACCGTCGAAGCCGTGGTGCTGATCCGCAACCTCGACCGCAACGAGATGATCCGCGCCGGCGACCTGCAGACCGAGCGGCGGCCGCGCGCCGAACTCGGCGGCGCCGAGCCGGCCTCGCGCGAGCTCGCGATCGGCATGCAGATGCGCCGTCCGGTCCGCGCCGGTCAGGCGCTGAAGGCCACCGACCTCGCCAAGCCCGACCTGGTGCAGCGCGACCAGGCGGTGACGCTGATCTACCAGACCGCCGGCATCTATCTCACCACGCGCGGCAAGGCGCTGGAATCCGGCACCGAGGGCGACGTCGTCAGCGTCATCAATTTGCAGTCCAAGCGCACCATCGCCGGCCGCGTCAGCGGACGTGGACAGGTCTCCGTCGACATCGCCGTCGCCAAGCCGGCGCAGACCTCGGAAGCCGACATCGCCGCGCCCGTGTCCGTCGCCAGCCGCCTTCCCTCCTCCGCCACCCCGAAAGCCGAGTAAGTTTCATGTCGACGTTCAAGTTTGATGGTCAGGGTGCTGCGCGCCTGCGGCGGGTCGCACTGGTCTCGGTGTCGTTCGCGGTGCTGTCGGTGGCCGGTGGCTGCTCCTCGATCGACCGCCTGACGCAGATCGGCGAGCGGCCGAGGCTGACGGAAATCGACAACCCGACGACACAGCCGGGCTACAAGCCGGTGCAGATGCCGATGCCGAAGCCGGAAGCGGTGTCCTACGCGCCGAACTCGCTGTGGCGCAACGGCTCACGCGCCTTCTTCAAGGACCAGCGCGCGCATCAGGTCGGCGACATCCTCACGGTGACGGTCAGCATCTCCGACCAGGCCAATTTCGCCAACGAGACCCAGCGCAGCCGCAAGAACTCGGAAGATTCGGGGATCACCGACTTCATCGGCGCCAAGACGTTGGGCACCCAGGCGCTGAAGGTGCTGCCGGGACGCATCCTGACCGCCGACGGCACCGCGTCGTCCGACGGCAAGGGCTCGATCCAGCGCCAGGAAACGTTGCAGACCAACGTCGCCGCCGTGGTGACGCAGGTTCTGCCGAACGGCAATCTGGTGGTCGAGGGCAAGCAGGAGATCCGCGTCAACTTCGAGATCCGTGAGCTGATCGTCGCCGGTATCGTGCGTCCCGAGGACATCCAGAGCGACAACACCATCGAGAGCTCGAAGATCGCCCAGGCCCGCATCTCCTACGGCGGCCGTGGCCAGATCACCGACGTGCAGCAGCCGCGCTATGGCCAGCAGGTGATGGACATCCTGCTGCCGTTCTGAGGCGAAGACCAAGATCGAACGTGATCGGGCGGACCATCCGGCCGCCCGGTTCCGGAGCAAGCCGCCGCCGACGCGATCGGCAATCAGGAACGAAGGATCGAACAACAGGATGAAAATCCCTCCTCGCCCGGCGAGGAGGGTCAGGCAACGGATCGGCCGAGCGCGAGACGGTCATGATGACCCGCAGCCACCGCCCATCACCTGAAACGAGCTCCCACATTGCCCAACGCGAACCTAGGCGCCACGGGTGATGTATACGCGGCCTCCGGTAGCTCCCCTGCCGGAGGCCGTGTTCGTTTCGACAACGCCACGCGTGACCGTCACGCCACGCGTGACAGGGCGACGAAGGCACAATCCGGCACGCATCGAGGCCGCATCGGACCGGTGCGCCGCGCCTCAGTTGGACAGATGGGATTCGATCGACGAGATGGCAGTCTTGAACAGCGTGGTCATGGCCGCGGTGATGTCGTCATCCGTGCTGACCGAAAAATACAGGCCCGAGCTGGCGCAGCTCTGCAGATTGGGACCGATATTGGGCTGAAACTTCGCGACGTAGTTGTTGTAGAAGTTGTCGGTCGGCAGCGGATAGTATTGGGTATAGAGCACCGCGATCTTGACGCCGCGGCTCTTGATGGTGCTGCACAGCGAGATGTCGAACGGCTGAACGCAGCGTGTGATGCCGTGATGCACGAGGACCGTCTGGCTGCACGTGCTGGTCTGCTTGCTCTCGACGCCGTCGGTCGCAATGAACAGAAGTCCCTGCGGAGAGCTGCCTGATGCGCCCGAGCCCGGCGTGCCCATGACGCTGTTCATGGCGGACAGCGCCGAGGCGAAATCCGTATCGGCGTCATAATTGTACAGGGTCGAGGTGATGTTGTTCTGCGAGTAGACCTGCAGCACGTCGACGCTCGCCGCGGCCGTGCCGGCCAGCGACAGATTGCTCGTCAGCGACTGCACGGTCGTCAGCGACGTTCCCAGATCGCTGCTGTTGAACGTGTAGACGCCCATCCGGAACGAGGAATTGTACTGCGCGGCCAAGGACGTTGCCGTGCTGGTCAGGGACTTCGTCGCCGTGGCCATGTTCTGGATGCGCGTCACCACATTGAGCGACTGCGCGAGCTTGTAATTGTCCCATCCCGTCGGGTTGCCCGGCGTGTCGGTGCTGTTGGGATTCGACTGATGACAGGCGAAGGCGCAGCCGGCGCCGCCTTCCTGCTGCGGCGTGTTCTTCAGCATCGTGTTGATGCCGGCCGTGGTGGCGGCGATCGCCATCGAGGGCGAGTTGTCCAGCAGCATGTAGATGTCGATATTGGGCGCAGAAGAGGACGAGGCTGTCGCGGTGCCGTTAAATGGCCATGCGTTCTGCCCCAGCACGTTGGGGAAGATGTTGGTGGACGTTGCGCTGTAGGTGACGGTGGCGGTGCGCGCCAAGCCATTCTGCGTCACCGAGACCTGCGGCGCCGGATAGGTCACACCGGAGATCGCCGAAGCCTGCGCCGAGAACACGTTGGTCGCCACCGTCGCCGCCTGTGTCGTGGTCTGCGACATCAAGGACGGCGACACCGCCGCGAGCGCCGCGGAGTCCGCCGCGGCATTCAGCCGCTCGCGCTTGTAGATGACGGACGCATAGTCCAGCGTCATGCCACATAGGAACACGGCAGGCACCATGGCCAGCGCAAAGATGACCGCGACGTTACCCCGGCCGTCACGGAGGAAGCCGCTGAGATGATTGCGACGCATGACGAAGGCCTCAGGAATTGACGCGGCTGACCGATGTCGAGAGCCGCGGATAGAAATAGCTGGTCTGGTAGACGTTGATGGTCTTGGTGAAGACGAAACCGAGCCAGGGCTTGTAGGGATAGGTCACCTCGCTCCAGATCAGCGACGTGTTCGCGATCTGCAGCGCCTTGGGCAAGGTGACCGCCTTGCCGACCGTTTGGGGGGTCCCGTTGAGCGAGTCGCTCCAGATGATCTTGCCCTGCCCCTTGGAATCCGTCGTGACCTGGGTGACGGTCACGATCATGTCCGACGTCGTATAGGGCGCGACCACGAGCGACGCGGCACCGAGGATGCCGCTCATCGTGCTGTTGTCGATGCTCGTGTATTGAGAGGTGAGATCCGCAACCCGGCTGGCGGCGAGCGAGGCCTTGAACTGGACCGCGAAGCCGTTGCCGGCCTCGATGCTGCCGAGATAGAGCGCCAGCATGAAGGGGAGAACGATGGCGAACTCCGTCGCAGCGACGGCCCTGTCGTCGCCAATGAAGCCCTGAAGCGACGGGCGAAGACGAGGGAGCAGCGCCATCACGACGGCTCCCGCTTGAAGACGTTGGTCGAGACCAGAA
This sequence comes from Bradyrhizobium sp. HKCCYLS2038, assembly GCF_051167655.1. Taxonomy (NCBI): domain Bacteria; kingdom Pseudomonadati; phylum Pseudomonadota; class Alphaproteobacteria; order Hyphomicrobiales; family Nitrobacteraceae; genus Bradyrhizobium; species Bradyrhizobium sp. HKCCYLS2038. The sequence goes on from NZ_JBNPTM010000002.1 coordinate 859,835, forward strand.
GCCGGTTGCCGTTCGACAGGTTGGCCAGGTTGAAGCCGAGCGGTCCCAGCATGACGGGCCATTGGTACAGCACCTGCACGACGACCACGTCGCCGGGATTGCCCAGCGAGTAGCTCCAGGTGTTGGTCACGTTGCCCTTCGAATCGAATGTGAGCGTCGGTGTCGTCGTGCTGACGCCGGAAAACGAGCTGTAGCTCTGCACGTTCACCATCAGATTGTTGCAGGTGAAGAAGATCACCGTCTTCTGGCAGGCCCAATCGGCGAATTGCGACTGCGTCAGCCCCGCGGTCTGCGCCTGCCCCGTCAGGATCACGCGGCTGGCCTGGCTCACCACTTCATCGAGCAGGCGCTGCGCGAGAAACACGATCATCGTCTGGATGATGGCCACCAGCAGCGCGATGAACGGTGCCGCAACCAGGCCGAATTCGACGGCTGCCGCGCCCTGCTCGGCGCGCATGAAGCGCCGCCAACGGAACCCGCGACGCGCGACGTCGCTGAAGCGAGCGACTGATCCAATTCGCCGAGCACGTTGAGGTGCCAATCTGATCATTCCAGCACGCCACTGTGCGATTCAATCCGAGCAGGAACTCAGACATGACGGATCCGCGTAAACCCGGAGTTAGTTCTGCAGCACCCCGTATTCATACGGCGTCGGCCGCCCGGCCAGACGAAGCGCGGCGTTCTCAGATCAACTCCACAGAAAGGAAGGTCGCAGCAACCGGCGCCCCCGACGTTCCATCAGGGCCTTCAGCCTTTCGGTCCAGGCAAGCGAGGATGGCGGATGGACGGCCGCTCTCTTATGGATCGTCGCTCGCCTCAGACGAAGGCTGCCTCGACCACGCCCAGTCCATCCAGCTCCATCCGCACCCGGTCGCCGGCCGCGAGCCACACCGTCTTCACCAGGCTGCCGGTCAGCACCAGCTGCCCGGCCTCGAGCCCGTCGCCGCGCGCGGCGAGATGGTTGGCCAGCCAGGCAAGCGCATGGAGGGGATGGCCCAGCACGTCGGCGCCAGAGCCCTGCCCGGCCAAGGCGCCGTTCACGAAGGCGCGGCCCTGCACGGCAGCGAGATCCCCGGCACGATCGCGCGGGACGGCGGGACCGAGCACGCATCCGGCGGCGAAGAAATCATCGGCCACCAGCGTCGGGGCGCCCATGGTCTCCCATTTCACATAACGGTCGTCGACGATCTCGATCGCGGCGTGGCAATCGCCGATCGCGTCCCCAACATGCGCGATCGTGAACGGCGCATCCAGCGGCAGCAGGTCCTTCGCGAGCCGCACCGCGATCTCGCATTCGACGCCGACCCTGACGTAATCGGCCGCGCGCAGAACGACCCCGGAGGCGTGAACACCGCCCGCGAACACGCCACCCGCGCAAGGATGCGGAATGCCAATGTAGTCCTGCATCACCTTGCTGGTGCAACCGATCTTGTAGCCGGCGAAATCGCCGGCGTGCTCGGCGAGCAGCCAGTGAACTTCATGCTGGATCTCATAGCCGGCCGCTTCATCCTTCGGCTGAAGGTGAGCCGGCAGCGCCGCAAGCGGCGTCCGCTCGCGGCGGGCGCCCACGATCAATTGCGCGGCGGCAAGGACCTCGTCTGCTCCCATGATCGTTCAACTCCCGCTGTCAGCCGCCCGAAGCGGCCTCTCAGATGTTATGGTGAACAGCCTGTTATCAAACGGCTTTCGTGGCTGGCCTTATCCCCTCTCACGGCAACTTCGCGCCGCATTCGAAGGGCCGGCGCTGTTCAGATGGTGCTTCAGCCACGTCGCGGCGACTCCCGCCGAGCTTCAGCAGGCTCTCCGCCGACGCCCGCGATGATCTCATCATTCGCTGGCGGATTCCAGCCGAGCAGGCCCCGCGCATGGTGGCGGCGCCCCCTTCGACGAGGATGGCCCGAGCGCCCCTTTTGCTCACCCCCCGCGCGCGGTGCAACGGGCTCTGCCACGGGGATCAGTTCGCCTCGCTGAGAGCCTCCGTAGCGGCTTCCTGGCGCGTCTCCAGCCAGGGCAGCTCGAAAGAACAGGTCAGCCCGCTGTCGCCGAACGTGCGTTGCAGATGCCGGACGGTGCGTGTCAGCAGCCGGCTGCCGAAACCGACCACCGGCGGCTCCCGCGCCGGCGGGCCGCCGCGCTCCTCCCAGCGGACGTGCAGCACGTCGGCGCCGAGCGACCAGTTGACCTCGATATGGCCGGCCGGCGTGGTCAGCGCACCGTATTTGCTCGCGTTGCAGGCCATCTCGTGAATGACCAACGCCAGCTGGGTCGTCATCTCCACAGGCACCAGAATGGCGGGGCCGCTGAGGGCGAGTTGATCCGGTGCACTGGCGAACGGCGCCACCTGGCTGGTGACGAGCGCGGCGAGATCGGCGCCCTGCCAGTCGCTTTCCGCGAGGCTGGTGTGGACCGTGGCGAGCGCATGCAGCCGCGAGGTGAAGTCGCGAACCTTGGCATCGTGGCGGGGCAGCAGCTGGTGCGCGAGCGATTGCACCACTGCCAGGCTGTTCTTGACGCGATGGGCCAGTTCGTGAACCAGCAGCTCACGCTTGCGGTCGGCCTCTTTTGCCGCGGTGACATCGATGTTGACGCCGATCATCTGCAGATCGCTGCCGTCCTCGCCGCGCAACATCCGCGCACGCGCCTCGATCCAACGGACCGAGCCGTCCGGCAGCGGCACCCGCCATTCGGAATCGAGCTCGCCGGTGATCAAGGCCTGCTTGTTGTCGTGGTCGGCATGGGCCTGGTCCTCCGGATGCACGAGCGCCAGCCAGTCGTTGTAGGTACCGGGGAACGTCCCGGGCTTGAGCCCATAGAGCTCCTCGATCTCGTCCGACCATTGGCTGGTGCCAGACTTCGGGTCCCAGATGAAAGTGCCGAGCCGGCCGTATTTGGCGGCAAGCTTGAGCTGCTCGGCAGTGCGCGAGGCATCATCGCGCGCGTGAGCGAGCAGTCGAAAGTTGTCCTGGACGATGCGCGCGCTCTCGGCCTGAGCTTTTTCGGCCGCGGCCAGACGTGCATTGAGCGCTCGCACCTCCGGAGGATCCGACGGCCCGGCCTCTCCCGGGATCGAGCTCGTCACTGCGATGCTGCCGAGCGGCCGCGCGATACTGGTCCCGATCATCGCGGCGAGCAGCAGCGCCAGCGCGCAGATCGTGGTCGCCGCGATGGTCGCGGTCTTGACGGTCGAGGAGATCGCTTGCGCGAACGCGCCCTGCTTGATGCCGACGCCGACCGTCCAGTCGCTGAGCTGCGGATGCGCATTGGCGTTGATGATGCGGTCGCCCTCCACCGACGGAAATTCCGAGATGCCCGGCGCCTTGGCATGGGCGCGCCACCCAGCCGACGCAGGCTGGCCCGTCGTCGTCGCGTTCTTCGGAATGCGCGAGATGTAGCGGCCCTGCCCGTCCATGATGCCGACCAGCCAGTCGGCCGGGAGCTGCTGCTGCGCCAGCAGCCGCGTATAGTTGGTCGCGGGCATCGCGATCGACAGTGACCGGAACGGCTTGCCATCCTTGAAGACGGGAACGTCGACGGTGGCGACCCATTCGCCTGAATTGGGACCCATGAAGACGTCCGAGATCGACGGTTGCCCGGTCAGGAACGCACGCTCCGCCGAGCGCCGGCCCTCCGGGGTGCGCTCGCCCAGCGGCTTGCCTGGCGCGCCGATGGTGTTCAGCAGCAGCCGTCCCTCAGCGTCGGACACGACGATCCAGGCGTCCCCGCTCACCAGCCCGACGCGGCGCGCCTCCGCTTCGAACTCGGTCATGTCAGCCGCGCCCAGTTCGGGGGACTTCCCCAGCACCTCGGCGAGAGCGATGTAGCGACGCAGCTCGGCGTCGACGGCGCCGGAGATGGTCTGGGCTGCATAGGACAGGCCGCGGCGGATGGAATCGTCGGCGGATTGCGCCATCGAGGCGATGACATACGCAATCAGGCCGACGCAGGGCAGGAACAGGATGCCCGCCAGCAGCACGAGACGTCCCTTGATGCTCAGAACACCATAAGAGCGCTGCAAGGCCGCGAGCGCGCCTTCCAGCGCGCCAGTCGATGTCTCCGGATTCCGCATAGTCCCCCGCGGCCGTTCCGAGATGGAACTGCCAACAATTCGGGAACGGCGGTAAAGTTCCTCGCGTCCGCGAGAAACCGCGGAGCGTGCGACATCAGATCGGCGCGCAAAGATCCTGCGGCCGCACCCGGCAGGCGGCCGCAATCATGGCTCCCGGTTCACCCCCGCGACTTATTCGTCGCGATAGACTTTTTCGCGCTTCTCGTGGCGTTCCTGCGCCTCCACCGAAAGCGTCGCGATCGGACGGGCTTCGAGCCGCTTCAGCGAAATCGGCTCGCCGGTCTCTTCGCAATAGCCGTAGGTGTTGTCCTCGATGCGCTGGAGCGCCGCGTCGATCTTGGAGATCAGCTTGCGCTGGCGGTCGCGGGCGCGAAGCTCGATCGCCCGGTCGGTTTCCGACGACGCCCGATCGGCGAGGTCGGGGTGGTTCACGTTCTCCTCCTGCAGAGCCTGCAGGGTGAGCTTCGATTCGCGCAGGATTTCCTCCTTCCATGCCAGCAGCTTGGCGCGGAAGTAGTCGCGCTGGCGGTCGTTCATGAAAGGCTCTTTTTCGGAAGGTTTGTAGTTCTTCAACTTTTCCAAGGTCAGCCCATCTGTACGTGCTGGCGCCGGTTTCGGCACCGGCGGACGGAATACGCCCGTTCGCGGCCGCGTTATATAGCGGCCTCTTGTGACAGACAATATTTCCATCGACACGGGCGCCCCGCCGTCCCGCCATTGTCCAGCCCAAATTGCGGCGGGACGGCAGGGCGCCTGGGACTGCCTCAATAACCGACCGTGAAACGGGCACGCCGGTGCGCTGGACGCTCGATTTCGTCGGCCATCGCAACGGCGAAGTCCTCGAAGGTGATGAAGCTCTTGCCCTCGGCATCGACCAACAGCTGGTCCGTTCCGAGCCGGAACTTGCCCGTTCGGGCGCCAAAATCGATCATTGCGGAGGGCGACAGGAAGGTCCAGTCGAGCTCCTTCTCCTGGCGCAGCCGGTCGAGGAACGCTCCACCCTTCTCCGCTTCGGCCTTGTACATGGCCGGAAAGTTGGGCGTCGTCACCAGCCGCACGCCCGGCGCGACCTCGAGCGAGCCGGCGCCGCCGACCACGAGGTAACGCGATACGCCGGAATCCCTGGCAGCTCCGATCAGGGTCTCGGCATCGCTGGCCAGAAAATGGATCGAGCTGACCGCGACGTCGTGGCCGGCCCACAGCTTGGCCAGCGCGGCGCGGTCGTTGGCATCGCCCTGCACCGCGGTGACATTGGCGTGGGCCGCGATCTTCTCCGGATTCCGCGCGATGCCGGTGACCTGATGGCCACGGCTGGCCAGCTCGGCGGTAATACGGGATCCGGCACGGCCGGAGGCACCGGCGACGGCGATCTTCATGCTGCAACTCCTTGTTTGCGATCGTTCGGTCGGAGCGAAGGCTCTGGACGAAATCCCCTCGGTATCCGATAGTGACTAGATAGCGGAACGAATGCTGGTGTTTAGAGCGCACTTTAAGATCACCAGGTCACGCCGGAGTAACCGATGCGAGCTGCCAACGTCTATGCGGCCGACTGCCCGACCCGTCAGATCCTCGACCGCGTCGGTGACAAATGGGCCGTGCTGATCCTGATCCTGCTGCGCAACGAACCGTTGCGGTTCAATCAGTTGCGGCGGACGATCGAAGGCATTTCGCAGAAGATGCTCTCGCAAGTGTTGAAGAGCCTGGAGCGCGACGGGCTGGTGCGGCGGCGCGCGATCGCCACCGTACCGGTGACGGTCGAGTATTCGATCACGCCGCTCGGGCTGACGCTCGCCGCCGCGCTCGACCCGTTGCGCGACTGGGCGGAGCAGCATCTCAAGGACGTCACCGCCGCGCAGCGGCGCTACGATGCGCAGACGTCGGCGAAGGCAGCCTGAGCCGGCGGTCAGGTCTGCCCAGACTTGGCGAGCTCAACTTCGACGCGGAGCTCGATCTCCGACAGGATTGCGTCCAGCCGCGCGTCGCCGGAGGTCTGCTTCAGGTCGGCCGCGGCATCGCGCAGCCGCAGCGCCATGGTTGTATCGAGCTTGCCCGCGAGCAGCGAAAGCTTGAGATCATCGAGCACGTCGAGCGCGCGCTTGCCGCGCTGGACCGAACGCTTGCGGCGTTCGGCCGGATCCTCCTCAATGCCCTGCAGCGCCAGCAGCGCGTCGATGTTGGCGGTCTGCTTCGGCGCCAAGGTCGCGCGCGTCTCCTGCGTGGTGCCGGCGTCGGGCAACTTGAAGCCGCCGGACGAGGTCTTCCGCGTGGAGCTGGTCGACGTGTTCAGCGTCGTTCCGTTCGGTCCGTAGATGCGCATCGGTGGCTCCCCGCAAGCTCTGCGTGTCGGAGCGGAGATTGGCTGCGTCGTGGTTAACGGTGCGTAAATGGCCCGGCAAATTCTGCCGGGGCGGCAGCTTCGTTCCTCCGTGCTGACCCGGAATGGCAACAAGTCGCGCGATCGATTTCACACTCTTTCAATGAGTTAGTCAGGAGCATCGCCCTGGCACGGCCCTCGCATAGATGATGCCGATCATGCGGTCATGGGAGTGGCCAATTGATCACTTGGAAGAGTTCGAGGGGAGCATAGGATGCGACGCGTCCGACTTACGCGCCTGTTTCAGGCCGCTTGCGCCGCCATGCTGGCGCTGGCCTCTGCCGTCATGTCCGCGCATGCGACGTCGCGGATCAAGGATCTCGCCAATATCGAAGGCGTGCGCCAGAACCAGCTGATCGGCTACGGCCTCGTGGTCGGCCTCAACGGCACCGGCGATACGCTCAACAACATCCCGTTCACCAAGCAGTCGCTGCAGGCGATGCTCGAGCGCATGGGCGTCAACATCCGCGGCGCCACCATCCGCACCGGCAACGTCGCCGCCGTCATGGTCACCGGCAATCTGCCGCCGTTCGCGACACAGGGCACGCGCATGGACGTGACGGTGTCGGCGCTCGGCGACGCCAAGAACCTGCAGGGCGGCACCCTGCTCGTCACCCCCCTGCTCGGCGCCGACGGCAACGTCTATGCCGTGGCGCAGGGCTCGCTGGCGATCTCCGGCTTCCAGGCCGAGGGCGAGGCCGCCAAGATCGTGCGCGGCGTGCCGACGGTCGGCCGTATCGCCAACGGCGCCATCATCGAGCGCGAGATCGAGTTCGCGCTGAACCGGCTGCCGAACGTGCGGCTGGCGCTGCGCAATGCCGACTTCACCACCGCCAAGCGGATCGCGGCCGCAGTGAACGATTTCCTCGGCGTCAAGACCGCCGAGCCGATCGATCCGTCGACGGTGCAGCTCAGCATTCCCGCGGAGTTCAAGGGCAACGTCGTCGCCTTCATGACCGAGATCGAGCAGCTGCAGGTCGATCCGGATCTCGCCGCCAAGATCGTCATCGACGAGCGCTCCGGCATCATCGTGATGGGCCGCGACGTCCGCGTCGCCACCGTGGCGGTCGCACAAGGCAACCTGACCGTCACGATCTCCGAGAGCCCGCAGGTAAGCCAGCCCAACCCGCTGTCGCGCGGCCGTACCGTGGTCACGCCGCGCACCAGCGTCGGGGTCCAGGAGGACGGCAAGAAGTTCGCAGTCGTCAAGGACGGCGTCTCGCTGCAGCAATTGGTCGATGGCCTCAACGGCCTCGGCATCGGACCGCGCGACCTGATCAGCATCCTGCAGGCGATCAAGGCCGCCGGCGCGATCGAAGCCGACATCGAGGTGATGTGATGGCGACCTCCTTCGTCGATTCCTATGCCGGCCGCGTGCCGCTCAGCATGCCGCACGCGGCGGCGACCACAGCGCCCCGCACCGACTTCGATCTCGCAGAAGCCCTCACCAAGGTCTCCCCGAAGGCCCAGGCCAAAGCCAAGGCGACTGCAACCGATTTCGAGGCGATGTTTCTCAATTCCATGTTCTCGCAGATGACGAGCGGCGTGAAGGGCGATGGCCCATTCGGCAACACGCCGGGCACCGGTGTCTGGCGCTCGATGCTGACGGAGGAATATTCGAAGAACTTCGCCAAGGCCGGCGGCGTCGGCATTTCCAACGACATCTATCGCACGCTGATCCTGCAGCAGGCCAAGAGCAGCACGACCGCCGACGTCAAGGCGTGATCGTTTGCGTGACAAGCGCGTGGCCTCGTTACGGCTCACGCCCAAGGAAGTCAGTCAAGGGAGTTATGAAATGACCGCACAGGGCCAGGCGAAGAAAACCACCTACACCGCCGCGGCAAGCGCGGCCGAGGCGCGCGCGCTCGCCGACGAGATGGTCGGCGTCATGAGCGAGCTGATCACTGTTATCGAGCAGGAGACCGAGCTGGTCCGCGCCGGCAAGCTCAGCGAGGGCATGGCATTCGGACCGAAGAAGACCGAGCTCTCACGTCACTACGTCTCCACCGTGGGCCGCCTGAAGGCCAGCCAGCCGTTCATGAAGCAGGCGACTCCCGAGCTTCTGGCAACGCTGCATCGCCACCACGATACGTTCCGCGCCATGCTGCAGGTGAATCTGACCGTGCTGGCCACGGCTCATGCCATCTCGGAGAAGGTCGTGCGCGGGGTCAACGCGGAGATCCAGCGCCGCAACGTCCCCAATACCTACACCGCCGGTGGCCGCCGCGCCGCCCCCGGGCCGCGCCATCTGACGCCGCTGGCGGTCAGCCGGACGCTCTGAGCCGCCCGCACGTCGACCCCCTTCCCCGAATATCGGGAGCCGCGCCACCGTGAAGGTCGCGCGGCTCTCGCCGTTCGATGCACGGATTAAGATTAAAACGGTGGCATTACACGCAACGCAGCGTTCATCCTATTTCCTAACATAACGTTGATTGGTCATCGGCATAGTTGCAAGCGGGATGGGTTGGGAATTGACTCGATGGCCATGAGGAGGCTGCCATGAGTTCCGACTTCAGCGTTAGACCGGTGGGTGCGCCAGCGCCTGCCCCGATCATTCAGCCGTCGAACCAGGCGGTGGTGAACGCTGTTCCGACGGATCTTCCTCCCAGTCAGAGCGTGACTGCGGCGGACTCCGGCACACCTGTGCGCAACGACGTGCAGGCCAACGTCGCGAGCGAGCTGTCCGTCTCGCGCCAGGCCTATTACGACCGTGCTGCGGCAGCGCTGGTGTTCCAGGTCGTCAATCGCAAGACCGACCAGGTCGTGAACCAATTTCCCGACGAGGCCGTGCTGCGCCGCCGCGCCTACTTCAACACCCTCGACATGCAGAAGGATCTGCACAAGGAAGACGTGCCGCGAGTGATGCCGACGGACCGTACGGCCTGAGCGGGATCAGAGCAGCCGATCACCCGCTCGCCACGACACGCCGCCCCTTGGGGCGGCGCTGTCGTTTCGGGGACAGGAAAGGCGGACTTGATTGTTCGGAGGGGGCCTGGGCGTTGTTGAGCCAGGTCTCGGACCTTGCCACGCCGGTCGCCACGTGCTCGATCGTGGTATGGCCGTTGGCCGTCAAATCGGCCAAGGATGCCATTCTCTCCGGCCTCGTCGATCAGCTGCGTCCGGACAGGCCAGCGGCGATATGGCAGTTGATGTCGATCAGCGACTTCAGCTTGGCGGGGTTCGGATCCATCTGCATCTCGATCGTCTGCTTCATCACGAACACGCCGATGTTGGCGATGTTCTGGCGAACCTCGAGCGAGTTCGGATTGTCGTTCATCTCCATTGCGCTCATGAAAATCGTCCACAGACGACGATTGAAGAGCAGTGCCTTGTACATGTTCCGATCAGGGCCGTTCCAATTGGCTTGAACGTCCTGCAGCTGCCGCGCCGCCTTCAACAATGCCTGAGCTTCGATCTCCCGTGGTGATGCCGTCGTCTGCGACGTGCGTGCATAGGCTTGAGCGGCGTATGACATCAATTACTCCGGACTGACGCTGGGACACGACCAAACTGCTCGGGTTTTGTACGTTGTGCTGCTTTAAAATATGGTTAGCGGCTGTTAGCGGATTTCATGTCGTGGCGTTGCTGGACACCGCGAAATCTCCGTGTCTGCTGCACCTCTTAATTTGATGCGAACGCAGCGATTCAAATTGTCAGAAAGAAAACGCCGCGCGGACCCCCGTAAAACAACGAGGCTGCCATGCCCCGGCTCGCGCAACCGTCGCGCCGGAAGCGCGCGTGGTCCACGCGTTGAGCGCGCAACAAACGAGAGCTGCAGACAAACAAGAAGCGGCGGGCAAGGCCCGCCGCTTCGATGATGTAAGGATGGATCGTGTTCAGCGCAGCAGCTGCAGCACGCTCGCCTGCGACTGGTTGGCGAGCGCCAGCGCCGACACCGCGATCGATTGGCGGGTCGACAGCGCCTGGCTGTTGGCCGCCTCCTCGTTGGTGTCAGCGAGCGTCAGGTTCGACGATCCGGTCTGCAGCACGTTGATCAGGTTCTTGTTGAAGTCCTGGCGGATCTGCACGATCGAGAGGTTTGAACCCAGCGACGAAGCCTCGGAGCGGATCGAGGTCGACGCGCTATTCAGCGTCGTCAGCACCCTGTTCGCCGAATTGCTGTCGAGGAAGTCGGTTCCGACCACCAGGGATGACAGGCCGAGACCCGTGCTGTTGAAAGTCACGCCCGTGATGTTCAGGGTGGACCGGCCGGTCTCGTTGAAGGTCAGCTTCAGCGTGTCGCCGTTCAGCAGGTTGATGCCGTTGAACGAGGCGTCCTGCGCGGTGGTATCGATCTGCGCGAGCACGTTGTTGTACTGCGCGATCAGACCGGCGCGGGTCGTCTGTGAGTTGGTGTCGGCCACCGGCGTAGACGCCGTCACGCCGTTGAAGGCCTGGCTGGCCGCGGTCGACGAGCCGGCCACCGCGCCGATCGTGGACGACGCTGCTTCGTTGGTGGTGAGGATCGTGAGCTGACCGTTGGTGCTCAGGCTGGCCTGCAGATTGTTCGCGGCGAGCGCGGTGTTGAGCTGCGCCAAGGTCGATATCTGCGATGCGCCTGTTCCGAACGTTATGTTCGTCGCCACACCGCCTCCTGTCGAGGCGATGGTCAATGTCTCTCCGGATAGAGCTGGAGGATTGCGTGTTGTCGTGCCGGGCGACAATCCGAGCTTGGCCAAGGCGGTGCCCGATATTGTAAGATCCTGTGCCGTGCCTGTCGCAAGAGATATCTGGCCGCCGGTCACCGATGACGGCGTCGCGGTCGCGCCGGTCACCGAATCGATCGCGGCAAGAAGGTTGCTGACGGTGTCGCCGACGCCGATATTGGTGCCCGCCGAGACGGAGCCGGCCACGAAGGTGAACACCACACCGTTGACCACGAGCGTATCACCGGTCGTGACGCTGCTGGCCAGATCGTTCGAGGTCGAGGTTGCCGTGCCCGACAGCCTGGTGGAGCCGGTGATCGCGACGGCCGAGCTGAGATTGTCGTTGTTGGTGACGCTGCCGACCACGAACTTGTTCGACGAACTGCCGAGCAGATTGTTCGCCGTGGCGCCGGAAATGACCGCCGAGGTGATGCTCGACTTGGTCGTATAACCCGTGGGTGCCTGAAGGACCTGGCTGGCGATCGACTTTGCGCTGTCGACCAGCTTCTGGAGCGAGGTCAGACCGGTATTTGCCGCCTGCAGAACCTGGACGCCGTTGCCGATGCTGTCGAGCAGGTTCGCAATGTCGCTCGCCCGGTTGTTGAGCGATTGCGCGGTGAAGAATTCGGTTGGGTTATCGAGCGCCGTGTTGACCTTGTTGCCGGTGGCCAGGTTGTTTTGAGTCGTGGCCAGCAGCGATGCGGTATTTTGCAACGCCAGCAGGTTTTGGCGAACCGAAGCCGAAAGAACGATACCGGACATGTTTGTGAAACCTTCCTAGTTATTCACCAGGAGGTTCTAGTCCACGCTGTTTTAAAACATGGTTAATGGCGCTTTAAATTTCTTGCTTAACGCCGGGTTACTGCCCGCATCCTCCATCGTCCGCGCGATCGGAACCAGTATTGATACGGACCGTCGCGCCGATCCAGGCGCAAAAAAGGCGGCGGGGTTTCCCCCGCCGCCTTCGGTGTCGAAATGGTCGTGCCGTGGATCAGCGCAGCAGCTGCAGCACGCTCGCCTGCGACTGGTTGGCCAGCGACAGCGCGGACACCGCGATCGACTGGCGGGTCGACAGCGCCTGGCTGTTGGCCGCTTCCTCGTTGGTGTCGGCCAGCGTCAGGTTCGACGAGCCGGTCTGCAGCACGTTGATCAGGTTCTTGTTGAAGTCCTGACGGATCTGCACCACCGACAGGTTCGAACCGAGCGTCGAGGCTTCCGACCGCAACGTGGAGCTAGCGCTGTTCAGCACGGTGATCACCTTGTTCGCCGAGTTGTTGTCGAGGAAGTCGGTGCCCGAGGTCAGCGTCGACAGACCCAGGCCGCTGGTGTTGAAGGTCACGCCGGTGATCGACAGCGACGACTTTCCAGTCTCGTTGAAGGTCAGCTTCAGCGTGTCGCCGTTCAGCAGGTTGACGCCGTTGAACGAGGCATCCGACGCGGTCGTGTTGATCTGCGCCAGCACGTTGTTGTACTGCGAGACCAGGCTCGCACGCTGCGTCTGCGCCGTTGCGTCGGTGATCGGAGCCGCCGCCGTCAGACCGTTGAAGGACTGGCTGGACGCAGCTGCCGAACCACCGATCGCGCCGATCGTGGCAGACGCCGCGTCGTTGGTGGTGGTGAGCGTGATCTTGCCGGTGGAGTCGATCGAGGCCTGCAGGTTGTTGGCTGCGAGCTGCGTGTTGAGGTCGGTCAGCGACTTCACCTGCCCTGTCCCCAGACCGAAGGTGATACTCGTGGCCGTGCCGCCTCCGGTGGCTGCGACCGTGAGTGTCTGTCCCGACAAGCCGTCGCCGACCTGACTCAGTCCGAGCTTGGCCAAGGTGCCGGAGCTGCCCGAGAGCGTCAATCCTGCCGCCGGAGGCGTCAAGGTGATCTGGCCGCTGCTGAGGGTCGCGGTCACGCCGGCCTGGGTCTGGATCGCCGACAGCAGGTTCGACACGGTGTCACCGATGCCGATGCTGGTGCCGGTCGAGGACGTGCCGGTGATGAAGGTAAAGGTGGTGCCGTTGACGACCAGCGTTTCACCCGACGTGATGCCGCTGGCGAGGTTGTTCGACGAGGTCGCCGACGTACCGGACAGCTTGGTCGAGCCGGTGATGTTGCCTGCGCCGGAGGACGCGTCGTTCTGCACCGCCGTGCCGGTCACCGCCGTCGTGCTGGAGCCCAACAGGTCGCTCGAGGTCGCGCCGGTCAGAGCCGCCGACGTCACGTTCGACTTGGTGGAATAACCGACCGAGCTCTGCAGCACCTGGTTGGCGATCGACTTGGCGCTGTCGACGAGCTTCTGCAGCGAGGTGATGCCGGTGTTGGCGGCCTGCAGCACCTGCACGCCGTTGCCGATACCGTCGAGCAGATTGGAGATGTCGGATGCGCGGTTGTCGAGACCCTGGGCGGTGAAGAAGTTGGTCGGATTGTCGAGCGCCGAGTTGACCTTCTTGCCCGTGGAGAGATTGTTCTGGGTGGTGGCGAGGAGCTGAGCCGTCGACTGCAGCGAAAGCAGGTTCTGACGCACCGACGCCGAGAGAACAATGCCTGACATTTTCATACCCTTCTGGTGTGACTCAAACAGACCGACCCTTCAGGATCGGTTGTGCCCGCATCGACTTCGCAACCGGGCGACGTCCGTTAAGGTAAATGGGAGTGGCTAACAAACGGTGAAGCGGCGCGCGGCGCAGCCCGCTTGCGCCGACTGCGACGCCCCTGATACCTGCGGCGCCACACGGCCATCACGTTGAAAACACCTGACATTTACCAAGCTCGCCGGTCGTTTACCGAGCGTTAACCATGTTCGGAAAGGATCGCTGCGCGCCGACCGATCGAGCGCGCAGACTGTCCGCTGCGATTTTGACTGGCCCCACAGCGGTGACCGGCCTCGCCGGAGCAGATTCAGCGCCGCGCCGATCGCCGCAACGGAGGACGAGAATGGCCCTGAAAGTCGAACTGAAGCCGCATGAGCGCATCATCATCGGCTCGTGCGTGATCACCAACACGGACCAGCGGGCGCGGCTGCTGATCGACGGCGACAATATCCCGATCCTGCGCGAAAAGGACATTCTCACGCCGGAGACTGCCGACACGCCGGCCAAGCTCGTCTATCTCGCCGTCCAGCTGATGTACATCTCGCCGGGCGCGGACACCAATCACGGCACCTATTTCAACCTGCTGCGCGACATCATCACGACAGTGCCGAGCGCCTGGCCGATCATCGAGGCGATCAATGGCCACATCCTCAATGGCGATCTGTATCAGGCGCTGAAGGAAGCCAAGAAGCTCGTCGCTTACGAGAAGCAGCTGATCGAGCAGGCCGAGGCCGAACAGCAGGCCAAGCCGGTCAGCTCCGCCGCCTGAGCCTCGCTCCTCGATCAAACATCCAACGCCCGGCCCGCCACAGACGGCGCCGGGCTTCTGGTTGTCTTACCCGGCCAAAAGCAAAGGCGGCGGGGTTTCCCCCGCCGCCTTCGATGTCGAACGGATCGTGCCGTGGATCAGCGCAGCAGCTGCAGCACGCTCGCCTGCGACTGGTTGGCCAGCGACAGCGCCGATACCGCGATCGACTGGCGGGTCGACAGCGCCTGGCTGTTGGCCGCTTCCTCGTTGGTGTCGGCCAGCGTCAGGTTCGACGAGCCGGTCTGCAGCACGTTGATCAGGTTCTTGTTGAAGTCCTGACGGATCTGCACCACCGACAGGTTCGAACCGAGCGTCGAGGCTTCCGACCGCAACGTGGAGCTAGCGCTGTTCAGCACGCCGATCACCTTGTTCGCCGAGTTGTTGTCGAGGAAGTCGGTGCCCGAGGTCAGGGTCGACAGACCCAGGCCGCCGGTGTTGAACGTGACGCCGGTGATCGACAGCGTCGACTTGCCGTTCTCGTTGAACGTCAACTTCAGCGTATCGCCGTTCAGCAGGTTGACGCCGTTGAACGAGGCATCCGCCGCCGTGAGATTGATCTGCGTCAGCACGTTGTTGTACTGCGAGACCAGGTTCGCGCGCTGCGTCTGCGCGGTCGAGTCAGCCACCGGAGCCCCTGCCGTCAGGCCGTTGAAGGACTGGCTGGATGCCGCCGCCGTACCACCGACCGCGCCGATCGTGGCAGACGCCGCGTCGTTGGTGGTGGTGAGCGTGATCTTGCCGGTGGACGAATCGATCGAGGCCTGCAGGTTGTTGGCTGCGAGCTTCGCGTTGAGGTCGGTCAACGACTTCACCTGCCCTGTCCCCAGACCGAAGGTGATACTCGTGGCCGTGCCACCTCCTGTGGCTGCGACCGTGAGTGTCTGCCCCGACAAGCCGTCGCCGACAGCACTCAGCCCAAGCTTGGCCAAGGTGCCGGAGCTGCCCGAGAGCGTCAATCCTGCCGCCGGAGGCGTCAAGGTGATCTGGCCGCTGCTGAGGGTGGCGGTCACGCCGGCCTGCGTCTGGATCGCCGACAGCAGGTTCGACACGGTGTCACCGATGCCGATGCTGGTGCCGGTCGAGGACGTGCCGGTGATGAAGGTGAAGGTGGTGCCGTTGACGACCAGCGTTTCACCCGACGTGATGCCGCTGGCGAGGTTGTTCGACGAGGTTGCCGACGTACCCGACAGCTTGGTCGAGCCGGTGATGTTGCCTGCGCCGGAGGAGGCGTCGTTCTGCACCGCCGTGCCGGTCACCGCCGTCGAGCTGGAAGCCAGCAGGTCGGAGGCGCTCGCGCCGCTCAGCGCAGCCGACGTCACGTTCGACTTGGTAGAATAGCCGACCGCGCTCTGCAGCACCTGGTTGACGATCGACTTGGCGCTGTCGACGAGCTTCTGCAGCGAGGTGATGCCGGTGTTGGCGGACTGCAGGACCTGCACGCCGTTGCCGATACCATCGAGCAGATTGGAGATGTCGGATGCGCGGTTGTCGAGACCCTGGGCGGTGAAGAAGTTGGTCGGATTGTCGAGCGCCGAGTTGACCTTCTTGCCGGTCGAGAGGTTGTTCTGGGTGGTGGCGAGAAGCTGCGCCGTCGACTGCAACGAAAGCAGATTCTGGCGCACCGACGCCGAGAGAACAATGCCTGACATTTTCATACCTTTCTGGTGTGAAACAAATACCCCGATCCCTTCGAGATCGGGCGTCGCCAAGTCCGGATTTTCCGGCCTGGTGACGGGCGTCACGGTGAACAAGAGTGGCTAACAAACGCTGAAATGGTTGTGGCGCTCTCCGGCTTCAATCGCTCGGACAGAGGCTTAGAGCAGTCGGGGATCGTCCTGGACGCTCGACGGCCGCGTTGAAAACGCTCAGGGATTTACCAAACGCCCGCCGCCTTCATTGCCTGTAAACCACCTTTGAAAAGGCTTCGAACGGCCGTCGCCGCGCGCAGTCCGCGCGCGGTTACATGCCGAAAAATGGCCGCCGGCTTCAGGGTGCGATCGACGGCGAGGACATCTCGATCAGCGGCGTGTCGCCGCCTGTGCGCTGCCGTCCGAAGCTCAGGACGGCTGCGACCAGACGAGCGAGATCGATCTGTTGGGTACGATGGTTGACGATGGCGGCGCGGATCGCGAGCCGTCCGTCCAACATCGTCGTCGACGGCGCGGCGATGCCCGACTCGTGGATGTCGGCGACGATCTCGGCGTTGACGGCATCGGCGTCATCACCGCGGTAACGGAAGCAGACGATGTTGAGGTTGACCGGCGCGAGCAGCTCGAGCTCGGGCTCGGCCAGCACGCGCGCTTCGAGATCGCGCGCGAGCTCGCAGCTCTTCGCCATCATGGCGCCGAGCGCATCGCCGCCGAAGGTCCGCAGCGTGAACCAGGTCTTCAGCGCCCGAAAGCCGCGCGACAGATCCGGCCCGAGATCGCAGGGCCATTCGGTGCCCGCGGCAAGGCCGCGCGTCTCGCGGCGCAGATAGGCGGCGGGCGACGCAAAGGCCTCGCGATGCTGCTCGCCGTCACGCACCAGCAGGAAGCCGGCGTCGTACGGCACCTGCCCCCATTTGTGGAAATCCAGCGCGATCGAATTGGCCCGCTCGATCCCGGCGAGCTTCGGCGCCAGCTCGGGCGAGAGCATCGCCAGCGCGCCGAAGGCGCCGTCGACGTGAAACCACAAGCCTTCGCTGCGGCAGAGCTCCGCCACCGCTGTGAGATCGTCGATCGCGCCGATGTCGACCGTGCCTGCCGAGGCGACGACGAGAAAGGGATGCAGGCCCGCAGCGCGGTCCCGGGCGATCGCGCCGCGCAATGCGGCGACATCGATCCGGTGCGCCGCATCGATCCCGATGCATTGGAGCGCGTTGCTGCCGAGGCCAGCAATGTCCATCGCCTTGGCGATGCAGCCATGCGCGGCCTTCGACGTGTAGGCCCGCAGCCGCTGCCCGGCCTCGCCGATGCCTTCGCTGCGCACGCGCGCGCCGAGCGCCGCACGCCTTGCGACGAGAACGGCCAGCAGATTGGCCATCGAGGTTCCGGTGACGAACAGGCCGCTGGCGCCCTGCGGGAAGCCGAACAGCTGCCGCGTCCAGTCCACCACCTGGCGCTCGATCTCGATCGGCGCGTGGTCCCGGCCGCCCAGATTGGCGTTCAGTCCCGCCGCCAGCATCTCCGCCAGCATGCCGACCACCGTGCCGCCGCCATGCACCCAGCCCATGAAACCGGGATGGACGTTGCCGGTGGCATGGGGAACGACGAGCTCGTTGAAATCGGCATAGACGGCGGCCAGATCGGTCGGCGCGCGCGGCAGCTCGCTGCGAAAGCGTCGCCGCGTCTCGGGCGACATCGGCTGCCACACCGGACGATCGCGGATGCCGGCGACGTAGTCGATCATGTCGTCGAGCATGCGATGCCCCTGCGCGCGCACCTCGTCCCAATTCTGCGGGTCGAGCGTCTCGGCCGGCCGCACGGAATGATCGGTGGGCGCGGTGGCGCTCACGCCGCCTGCTCCGCCGCCGATGCGGCGCGCCTAGTGACCATGGCCGCGAAGGCGGCGAAGATCTTCTGCATCTGCGGCGGCTTGTAGGGGAAGACGTCCGGCGGATCCATGTTGTGCACGACCGCCGTGTTGTCGGCTTCGAACACCAGCAGCGCACCGTCCCTGGTCTCGGCGCAGTCGATGATGAAATAGTCGAGACCGATGCGCTCGGCGATCGCGGCGAGCACGCTGCGGTGCCGCCGGCCGAAGCCGATGTCGAACGTCTGCATGAACGCCGCCTCTTCGAGGCGCTTGCTCTCGCTCGCCGCCATGCCGGCGTTGAGGTACCAGATGTCCCAGCGGTTGGCGATCGCCATGTGGCACGCATAGGCCGTGCCGTCGACGAACACGACCCGGTACTTGCGGAACAGGCCGTCCTCGCTGGCATAGTCGATGAAGCGCGAGACGAAAAACTCCTGCTCGTCGCGCTCGTCGAGATAGAGCGAGAGCTCGATTGCCTCATCGA
Source organism: Bradyrhizobium sp. HKCCYLS2038 (assembly GCF_051167655.1). NCBI lineage: Bacteria > Pseudomonadati > Pseudomonadota > Alphaproteobacteria > Hyphomicrobiales > Nitrobacteraceae > Bradyrhizobium > Bradyrhizobium sp. HKCCYLS2038. The sequence continues at coordinate 878,308 of NZ_JBNPTM010000002.1, forward strand.
CCTTCTCGAGCCCGACGCCGGCATGCGAGCCACGCGGCCGGATGATGATCGGAAACGTCAGGTCCTCCGCGACCGCGCTCAGCCACTCGCGCTCTTCGGAGATCTCGACCAGCAGGTCGCGGCCGGCCGCCAGCGTCGCCGGAATGACCAGCCCCTCGATGCCGGCGAGCCGCGCATGCAGCTTGTCGCGATCGAGATGCCAGATCTGCTGCGGCGGATTGAGCAGCGGGCGCGGCCAGCGCGCGGCCACGGCGTCGATCTCGCGCAGCGTATGCTGACAATCCTCCGAGTCCGAGGCGATCACGATGGCGACGTCATGGGCCGGCAGCGGCGCCGGCAGCGCGGCGCCCGGCACGACGTACAGCAGCATTAGCTCGATGTCGGTGTCCTCGAGCAGAAACTCGATCGGCGTGTTGCTGCCCATGTCGGTGGCGGCCGCCAACGCGAGCACACGCAGCCGCGGCGCCGCGGGCCCGCCCGCGACACGATAGAGCTGGTGGGACTGCAGCACGTCGTGCTGGATTGCCAGCCCCGACGCCTTGTCGCCGCGCAGCTGCGCGATCAGCGCGAGGTCGAGTCCCTCCCCCGCCTCGGCGCTGCCGCCGAGCATCTTGGCGAGCAACGCGGTCCATCGCGGCTCGAGGTCCTCTCCGTCGAAAGCGGCCTTGGCGATCTTGGCCATGCCGACCCGGTCAGCGCATCCTGCACCGGCGGTGTCGGCCAGCGCGAGCAAATCAGTTGGCATTGCAGATGTCCCTGAGATCCTGGCTGCTCACATCCGACACGAGCAGCTCTGTTTTTGCGACGACGTCCACGATCCGGTCGATATCGGCGTCGAGATTGATGCGGCGACTGGTGACGTCGTCAGACCACGCCTCGGTGATCTGGCGCGCCCCGATGCACAGCCGCAAGGCGGCGATTGGCGCGCCCGACGGCCGTTCGATCCGGACGGGCTGGCCGAGCAGACACCGGCGTGCAGCGACGTCCGCCATGCGCCCGTGAAACCGCCCGCTCAGATCCAGCTGCAGCGCGCGATAGACCGCCTGGGTCTCGCCGATGCCGAGCAGTTCGCCGTTGCGCTGGAGCGCGAACGGGAACACCGTGGCAAAGCCGAACTCGCCGTCATCGGCAACGACAGCGCCGGTCGCAATCGGATGCAGCACGGGCGACAACATCAGCAGGCTCTCGATCGCCTCACCGAGCTGCCTGATCGCCATCCGGCGAAACGTAGCCGGCACCTGGTGATAGGCCGCGATCTCCTCCAGCGCGGCCTCCCAGCGCAGCCATTGGCCGATATTGGCGCGCGGCGCGGAGCGCGCCCGCAGATCGCTCCAGCCGGACGGCCAGTCGCTGCGATTGACGTAATCGAAGATGCCGGGCGCGATCGGATAACCGTTGCGCAAAGCCGATGACACCCCGCGCGGGACGAGCAGCGCCCCGCTGAAGGCCGGTCCGCCGAAGAACTTGGATCCCGAGATCAGCACGAGATGACCGCGATCGAGATGCTCGGCCAGCCGCGCCGGGCTCAGCCGCATCTGGCAGGCGTCGACCACGATCTGCACGCGCCCGGGCCAGCGTTGCGACACCTCGTCCAGACAGGCGCGGTCCGGCGCCCGCCAGCCGAGCTTGGAGGAGTCCATCACCTGCAGCAGCACGTTGCGGCCGTCGCGCACGAGGGTCTCGACGGCAGCGAGCGCGGCTTCGTCGATATCACCGCGCGCCTGCATGGTGGTGCTATCGAGCAGCGGCAGTTGCTCCGCATCGCCGTCGAGGCCTTCGATCGGCGCATCCTTGGTGACGGCGAGGCCGCTCGCGGTTCGCGTGCTGAAATGACGGCCGCGCGCGCTCGCGGCCGTGCCGCTGCCGGTCTGGTCGGAGCCAATGACCACGCTAGTGACGTCGTCCCCGAGCAGCGACCGCGTCAGCGCCAGCGCATGCAGCTGCGAATCCGTGCCCGATGGCGAGAACACGATGTCGACATCGCCGGACAAGCCGAGATGCTGGCGCAGCTCGCAGCGCATCTCCTCGGTGCGCCGGTCGAGCGCCTGCTCGAGCCCGAGCGAGATCGCGGCATGCATCAACTGCTCGCGCGCCAACTCGACGCGGGCATAGGCGCGCTCGGAGATCGGCGAGGCCGTGCTCGATGCGAAGGACAGCATGTCGGGCGCGGGCGATGGCGGGCAGCCATAGGCGTTGCGCCCCCAGGGACGGTCCAGCGCGAGACGCGCATCGCCGCCATCGATCAGGAGATCGCCGAGCAATGCGAACAGATCGCGCAGTCCGGTCACAGCGCCCTGCGCGCGCCGCTCCGGGCCGGATGAGTTCCTGATCTCCGACCGGGTCGCTGCCGAGTTCATCGGATCATCATCAGGCTGCGTCGGCGGCAGCAGCGGTGGGAACCGCTACGGCCGACGCGAATTGCGAGGCGACATTGCCATGGAAGACGGAGGGGCCGACGTGATCCAGACGGCTGTCGAGATCGGCCCAGATCTCGCCGCCGAGATCGGTCCACCGCTTGCAGAAAGCAAAATCCTCGCTGAGATAGGTGCCGGTGTCGGGCTCGATCATGCACTCGAACAGCGCGAACCGGTTCGGGCTGCCGGCGAGCGCATCGTGCGAGTGCTCGCGGAAGAACTGCAGCGGCGCGTAGGCCGGATGCGCGATCATCGCCTCGATGACGCGGCGGCGGATCATCAGGAACCCGGTGCCGGCGTAGCGCACGCGGGTGAAGCCATTGACCACGGCGACGTGGTCGGGATTGTCGACCTCGAGCACGTAGTCGAGCGAAGCCGCCGGGAGGTCCATGCGGTTGGTATGGATCGCGCGGCGCGCCTTGGTCCAGTTGACCTTCTTGACCGGATAGACGCCCGCGACCATGTCACCGCCGGATTCGATCAGCCGGAACACCTGCTTCGGCGTGAAGCCGATATCGGCATCGACGAACAGCAGATGGGTGGCCGTGGGGTCATTGAGGAACAGCGTGACGAGATTGGCGCGGGCACGGGTGATCAGCGCGTCGCCGTCGCGCATGTGGACGGTGAGATCGACGTTCGACGTGGCGCGCAGCTCGCGCTGCAAGGCGAACACCGAGCTCGCATAGATGCTCGACACCTGGCCGCCGAAACATGGTGTCGCGATCACCAGATGGATGCGCTCGTCGGTCGGGTTACTCACGTCAGCCTCCAGAAAACGAGGCTCCCGCCCCACATCTGAACAAAAGCTAAAGAGACGTGGTTAACGAATACCTAACCGCCGTCCCCGTGATTTTACAGGTACTTCACGAGCGTCAACTGAGCCAGCATCGCCGTCGTCTGATAGGAGGCCTGGAGGTTGGTCTGCAGCTGCAGGATCTGGCTCGCGACCTCCTGCTGCGAGATGCCCTCGGTCTGGTCGACCAGGCTCTGCATCGCCGCCTTGGCCTGGGTCTGCCGCGCTGTGGCGTCCTTCATCGTGGTCTGGGCGTTGGCGAAGTCGGTCTGGATGTCCGAGATCGTCTGCTGGCCGAGTTGCGGCGTCAGGTTGGAGGCGATGCGCTGGCTCAGCGCACCGATCTGCTGCCCTGCATTGGCGCCCGCCGGCGGGGTGTTGACGGCGGCATAGACCGCGGTCTGCTGCACGAGGTTGCGGATCGCGAACTCGTTGCCCTGGGCGCCGAACTGGATGCTCTGGGAGGTGTCGATGCGGATGGTCGCGGTCGAGCGCGCCGAGCCCGGACCGTTGTTGCCGGTGTACCAGGACACGGTGTTCGTGGAGCCGTTGACCAAGCTCGTTGCCGACCCCAAGGGCGTGCCGGAGACCCGCAATGGCGGCGTCGGAGCGGTGACCGTGCCGGAGAAGCCGAGCGCCGCCAGGGCGCCGGCATTCGAGCTGGTGACCGAGAAGCTCGCTGCATCGTCGGTGCGCAGCGTGATCGCGCCGCCGCTCACCGTCGAGGCCTTCGATGTGCCGCTCAGCGTATCGATCTTCGACAGCAGCGTCTGCACGTTGTCGGTGATGTTGATCTGGTTGTTGCCGTTCGCGCCGGAGCCGACGAAGGTCAGCGTCTGGCCATTCACCGTGAGCGTGTCGCCGCTGGCGAAGTTGGTCGCGATCGAATTGCTGGGCGACCCGCCCGACAGCAGCGTCGCGCCGGTGATCGGTGCCGGAGTTGCAGCCTTGTTGTTGACGACAGTGCCCGACACCGCGCTCGCGGTGTTGAAGAAGTTGTCGCCGGCCGTGACCGCGGAGGCGGCGACGAGCGAGGTGTTGGCGAGCGTCGTGATCGCCGTGTTCAGCGCGGCATTGAGGTTCGCCGAAGTCGCGGCGGGCGTCGCGCCGATCGCGAAGGTGTTGGCGGGCGCCGGCGTCGTGGTCGACGCGGTCAGCTGGATCGATTCCGAGGTGCCGTCGGGCAGCTTGAAGGTGAAGCCGATCTGATCGCCGGCGTTGGGATTGCCGGCCGTGAGGTCGACCGAGATGCCGGCTGGCGAGCCGGTTGGCCCAGTCACGGTGGCGTTGGTCAGCGACGACGTCACCGAGCTCAGCTTGAATCCGAACGGCGAGCCGGCGACGTCCTCCGAAAGCGTAATCGGCATCGTCGCCGAGGCCGAGAGGTTGAGGCGGCCGAGGCCATTGAGCCCGAGATCGGCCTGCCGCCGCTCGGCGATGACCTGCTTGAGGCCGGCCTGGGTGGCGGTGCCGTTCAGGATCTCGTCGGCCGGCACGATGGCCGGACGGTCGGTCGCGCTGCCGGAGAAGATGAAGCGATCGCCGACCTGGGTGTTGAGGATGCCGACGATGGCCGACAGGTTCGACGAGGCCGTCAGCTGTCCGGTGGTCTGGCCGGTGCTGGTCAGGTTCTGCGGCGTCGCCGACGCCCCGTTCTGCACTTGGTCGTTGATCTTCGACAGCGACTGCAGCGAGGTGTTGACCGCGCCGATCACCGTGTTGACGTGGGTCATCGTCAGCGTGAAGGCGGAGATGTTCGACAACTGCGCCCGCGCCGCGACGGCGAAACCCTCGTCGGGCCCCATCCCGGCGTAGTTGTTCGCCTTGGTGCCGCTCGACAGCTGGGTCGAGAGGTCCGCGAGCTGCTTGGAGATGTTCCGCACGGACAGGCCGAGCAGAGACGTTCCGTAATTGACACTGCTGATCGTCATCTGACACGCACCTTACTGAAAGGCCTGGAGCAGGCTCTGCATCATGCTCTGCACGACGGACATGATATGGGCATTGGCCGCGTAGGTGTTCTGGACCTGGATCAGGTTGGACATCTCGCTGTCCATGTTGACCCCGGCCGTGGCGTTGAATTTTTCCTTCAGCGTCGAGACGACGACGCTTTGGCCCTGGCTGAGCTGCGTCGCGAGCGTCGCGGCGCTGCCTTGCTGGCTGACGAACTGCTGCAGATAGCCCGACACGGTGCCCTGGAACGGCTGCGCCGGCGAGCCGAGCCCGGTCGTCGGCGAGTAGCTGAACGTCGCCGAGGTCAGTTGCGCAAAAATGAAGTCCGGCCGGGTCGCATCGCCCGCCGCCGTCTGCGGCGAGGTCGAATAGGTCGACAGCTTGGTCGCATCGTTGAGCAGCGCCGGATTGACGTTGAGCCGCCCGGCGAGTCCCGTCATCTGCGAGCCGGTCGAGGTGATCGCGCCGGTGTACAGCGCGCCGCCGTCGGTGAACACCGGCAGTTGCGCGTTGCCACTGGCGAGCGTCTGCACCGTGGTCGTGGTCGATGCCGCCTTCACCGTCGCCTGGCTGGTGCCGTCGTCGGTGATGCGCAGCGTCGTGCCGGAGGGATTGGCGAACTGCAGATGCGCCGACCCGAGCGCGCTATTGAGCTGCGAGACCACCGAGGCCATGCCGAGCGAGAAGTCGACGCCGACATAGGACGGATTGGCGCCGGTGGCGTTCTGCAGCGGCAGCGCGGCCGGGTCGTTGACGTTGACGATCTTGACCTGGCGCTGGACGTTGCTCGAATCCGTGTAGGTCAGGTTGATCGTGTTGCCGGCCAGGAGCCCTGTCGTCGAGACGTCGAAGCCGGCCGGCGGCCCGGTCACCGCGGTGCCGGCCGTGGTCTTGTCGGACAGCGCCGAAGCCATCGTCGCCGCGAGCTGGTCGACCTGGGTCTGCGCCTGCACCAGGGTCTGGTCACGCAGCTTGAGGTCGGCCGCGATCTGGCCCGAGTTCAAGAGATTGTTGGCGACGACATCGAGCGTGACGCCGTTGGAGAGCTTGATGTTGAGCTGCCCAACGCCGTTCTTGGTCGGGTTGCTGTTGTATTGCGAGGTGGCGTCGAGCGTGCCCGGCGAGGAGAAGGTGAACTGCGAGCTCAGGCCTGCACCGACCAGCTGCACGCCGGAATTGGTGAAGATGCTGACGCCGTTAGTCGAGTCCGACACGACGCGGATGTCGACAAATTTTGACAGCGTGTCGATCGCGTTGTCGCGCTGGTCCTGCAGCGTGGCGGTCAGCGGATCCGACGGGCTGAGGCCCTGCAGCTGCGTGTTCAGGGTGGCGATCTGCGAGATCGCGGCGTTGGCCTGAGTCGCCGAATCGCCGATGTCCTGCTCGACATTGGTGCGCAGGGTCTGGATGCCCTTGGTGGTCGCATTGAGCTGCTGCGCGAGGCCCTGCGCGGCCGACAGCGCCACCGACTGCGCCGACTGGTTGCTCGGATTGTTGGACAGCGACTGCAGCGCAGTCGTGAAGTTGTTGAGCGCCGTCTCCAGGGTGCCGCTGCCGCCGGGCGTGCCGTACACGCTCTGCAGCTGGGTCAGGATGTTGGCCATTTGATTGGCATAGGCTCCGCCCGAGGTCTCGGTGCGGAGCTGGTTCTGCACGAACAGGTCGAGCTGGCGATTGACGCCTGTCGTCATCACCGTCGAGCCGAAGCCGCCGCTGGCGACCTCGATCTGGTTCGGGTTCTGCGCGACGTAGCCAGGCGTGTTGGCGTTGGAGACGTTCGACGAGATGATCGACAGCGCCGCCTGCGTCGAGCGCAGGCCGGACATCGCGGTGGCGAGGGCTGAACTCAAACCCATGTTCGTTTGCCTTATGTCAATTCAACTGCCACGTGGCTGCGCGTCAGCGCAGCACGTTCAGAAGATCCTGCACCATGGAGTTGGCCGTGGTGATCACCTTGGTGTTGGCCGAATAGGCCTGCTGGGTGACGATCAACTTGGTGAACTCGTCGGCGATGTCGGTGTTGGAGCCCTCGAGCGAGCCGCCCGAGATCTTGCCGGAGGCGCCGATGATGGCCTGGCCGGACTGGTCGGTCGCCTCATAGGCGCCGCCGTCGAGCGCCTTCAGGTAGTTGGTGCCGTTGAAGTGCGACAAGGTCACCTGCGCCAAATTGATGGTCTGGCCGTTGGAGAACGTGCCGGTGACGATGCCGCTGTTGTTGACGGCGACCGACTGCAGCTGACCGGCGGCGAAGCCGTTCTGCGAGATGTTGTTGATCGTCGCCGAGCCGATCGTGCTGGCATATTGCGTCAGCCCGCCCGAGGAGATGTTGAGGCTGACGGTGCCCAGCGTGGTGCCGTCGACGACGACGTTCGGGATCGAGATGTTGGAGGTCGTCGGCGAGGTCAGCGAGCCGTCGGAGGCGAACTGGAAATTGGTGCCGACGTTCTGCCAGGCCACCGTCGAGCCGGTGGCGCTGGAGTTGGTCTGGTAGAACAGGTTCCAGGTGTCCTTGTGGCCGGTGCCGAGCGTCGCGCTATCGGTCTTGCCCCAGCGCAACTGCACGTTCACCGGCGTACCGGCCGCGTTGTAGGTCGTGACCGCGCCGCCGGAGATGGTCTCGTTGTTGAAGTTGGTGAGATCGTTGCCGATCACGATGCCTGTGCCGGCGCTGGAATTGCGCGCTAAGCTCAACGGCGACGTGAAGCCGAGCGCGGTGAAGCCTGTGGCTGCGCTGGTCAACGTCCAGTCCTCGCCGCTACCGGAATGCAGCGTGATCTGGCCACCCGTGATGGTCGGCTGCACGCCCGTCACAGCGCCGATCTTGGCGAGCAGCGTGCCGACGGAGTCGGTGATGTTGATCTGGTTGCCCGACGCACCGGAGGCAACGAAGGAGAAGGTGACGACGTCGCCGGCGCTGCCGGTCATCACGATCGTATCGCCCGTGGCGAAATTGGACGAGATCGAGTCGCCGCTGGCGCCGCTCAGCAATGTCGAGGTCGTGATCTGCGCCGGGACCTTGTTCTGAGCCGTGGTGCCGGTCACCGTCTTGTCGTAGTAGAAATTGGTACCGACCGGCAGCGGCACGTTGGACAGGTCGGCCGAGTTGAGGCCGCCGGCCGCGACCAGCGTGCCGGTCGCCGCATTGCCGCTGGCGCCGGTCTTGGGCTGGGTCGGCAGGTTGGCGGCGTATTGAATGGCGGTGGTCGCCTGCGCGGGCACGAAGTTGTTGGCGAACTGCAGCACCGTCGGCACGTTGCCGGTCGCGTTGCCGGTCTTGGCGTCGACCGCGACGCCCATCAGATAGTAGCCGGCGCCGTTGATCAGGTTGCCGTTGGCGTTGAGCTGGAAGTCGCCGCGGCGGGTGTAGTCGGTGACGCCGGTGAAGACCGGGACGTTGTCGACGACCGACGAGGCCTTCTGCACGTTGAAGAAGCCGTCGCCGTTGATCGCCATGTTGGTGGCGACCGAGGACGTCGAGACGGTGCCCTGGGTGGTGATGGTCGCCTTGGCGAAGGCGGTGACGCCGCCGGCGTTCTGCCGGGTCGGGTTGGTGGCGTTGGGAATGAGGTCTTCGAAGCTGGTGCCGATGCCCTTGTAGCCGGTGGTCGAGGCGTTCGCGATGTTGCCGGAAATGTTCTGCAGCGCGAATGATTGAGCGGACAGGCCGCTCACCGAGGTGTTCATCGCGTCGAAGATACCCATACCAATCTCTCCACATTGACCCTACGGCCGGTTCGCCCCGGACCGCGTTTTCGTGGAGAGCTGTCGCAATCGCCGTGCCAGATGTGAATTTGCTGCAAAATCAACGGCTTGAAAAATAACGACGTGAAAAAAGCGCTGGCAAAACTGGTGAACAATTGCCGAGCGGGCAGTTCTTGCCGGGCCGGCGCGTGCACCAGCGCCGCCCGGCACGGCTGCTGCGCGCAGATGCCGGCGCGTCGTGAAGACCCGCTTTTCAGGTCTTCAACGCACGCGCGCGGCAATCCAGGCGCAGATTTTTTCTCAGGTGGACGACGGATTGGCCGGATGGAACGCCAGCGACAATCCGTCCATGCAGTAGCGCAGTCCGGTCGGCTTGGGGCCGTCGTCGAACACGTGGCCGAGATGGCCGCCGCAGCGGCGGCAATGCACCTCGGTGCGGACCATGCCGTAGGTCTTGTCGTGGCGCGTGGCGACCGCATTGTCGAGCGGCTTGAAGAAGCTCGGCCAGCCAGTGCCGCTGTCGAATTTGGTCTCCGAGGAGAACAGCGGCAGGTCGCAGCCGGCACAGGCGAAGGTGCCCTTGCGGTGCTCCTTGAGCAGCGGGCTGGTCCAGGGCCGCTCGGTGCCCTCCTCGCGCAGGATTTCGTACTGCTCCGGCGTCAGCTTGGCGCGCCACTCCGCCTCGGTCTTCTCGATCTCGAACTTTTCGGCGGCGCGGGCCGGCGCGGAGCCGCCGAACCAGCGCAAGGCGGCGAAGCCGAACAGGCCGGCGGCAGTGGTGAACATCAGGCGGCGGTCGATCATGAACGTCTCCGTACGGCGATAGGGTTACCGGACTTACGGATGGGATCACGCGAAGTTACGTCGGGCGCGCTCCCATGGTCTCACTTTATTGCGAGCTAGGCGCCGCCCTCCCCGGCGTCGGGACGGCGGGTCAGGTCGGACGGCTGCGGCCGCAGCGGCAGCCGGGAGCCCGGGCGCTGGGCGCCCTGCCGCCGGGCCTCCGCGGCCCTGAGCTCACGGACGCGTTCCTGCGCCCGCGCCCGTTCGCGATGCCGCGCCAAGGTTCCGGCCGCAGCAGAGCGGCCGCGGACCCAGAGATTGACGACATGTCCGGCGACCCGGCCGCTGAGGCCGCCGGCCCACACCAGTTCGAACGGCGAGAACAGCTTCCAGCGGTCGTCGCCGGCCAGGATCGCCTGCGAGATCAATTGCCCGGCCATTGCCGAGGTGTTCATGCCCTGGCGGCCGAAGCCGCTCGCGACCCACAGGCCTTTGCGCAACTGTCCGATCTGCGGCATGCCGTGCACGGTCTGACCGGTGACGCCGCCGAAGGTCTCGGTGATCTCGACCCGGCCGAGCTGCGGGAACACGGTCCGGATCCGGCGCTGCAGGGCCGAGGCGAAGCCGCTCGGGCGGGCGTCCCAGGTGGTCTCCGGGCTCGCCCACATCAGCCGGTCGCCGTCGACGATGCGGAAATGGTCGATCCCGTCGGTGTCGTGGACCGAGCCTTTGAACGCGATCGCCTCGGCCAGACCATCACCGAGCGGCGCGGTAACGCCGCCATAGCGCCACACCGGCAGCAGCGTGTCCGACAGCTTCTGCAAGGGCGCGCCGAGATGGATGTTCCCCGCCAGCACGATGTGCGAGGCCCGCATCCGCGCCGACGGCGTCACGATGCGCTTGCGCACGCCCGACGCATCGATGCTGACCACCGGCGTATCCTCGAAGATCCGCGCCCCCGCCTTGCGCGCGAGCCGCGCCAGCGCGTGGACGTATTTGCGGCCGTCGAGCTGGAACGCGCGCGGGTAGTGCACGCCGTGGAAATAGCGGCTGGTCTTGAGCTCGGTGCGGACGCGCTCGACCTGCCAGCCCTCGACCTCGGTGCCGAAATCCTCGTGCAGCAGCTGCAGGCGCCGGATCAGGGCGTCGCCGGCATCGACGTTGGAGACCTCGAGCGCGCCGTCGCTCATGGCGATGCCCGGCATCGCCGCCTCGGTGGCCTGAGCCCGGATGAACTCGGCGCCCGACCAGGACAACGCCCACAGCGCCCGGGCCTGCTGCAGCCCGACGCGCTCGATCAGCTCCGGCAGAGCCAGGTCGAATCCGGGCAGCACCGTGCCGACCATGTGGCCGGAGGCGTTCCAGCCGACATGGCGGCCTTCCAGCACCGCAACGCTGGCGCCCTGCCGCGCCGCGCACAGCGCCGTCGTCAGTCCGGCCAGCCCCGCGCCGATGATGCAGACATCGACGTCGAGATCGAAAGTCAGCCGGATACGGTCGGCCGCAGCTGCGGCATCCGCGTCGTCGTTCACGCTTGTGGAAGTCTCGCTCATGGCGTTTTCTTAGCGAACCCTGTGCCGGACGTCATGACGCTTTTAATGGCGATAAAGAGACGTGGTACAGCCTGACACAGCCTGAACGATTCGAGACCGAATTCCATGCGCCGATTGATGCTGCTGCGCCACGCCAAGACCGAGACCGACGCGCCGTCAGGCCGCGACCAGGACCGCCGTCTCGACGAGCGTGGGCATCAGGATGCCGCAGAGATCGGCGACTTCATCGCCGGCCATCCGCTTGCGCCCGAGCTCGTGCTGGTGTCGACCGCGGTCCGGGCACAGCAGACCTGGGAGCTCGCCTGGGCGGCGATGCAGGACCGCGTCGCCGCGCCGCGGGTCGAGTCCGTTCCGGAGCTCTACGCCGCCGAGGCGATGCAGATCCTGCATCAGATCCGCCTCGCCGCGGCGCCTGATCCGAAAGTGCTGCTGGTGGTCGGTCACAATCCCGGCCTGCACGAGCTGGCGCTGGCGCTCACCGGCCAGGGCGATGCCGATGGCCGCCACGAGCTGGCGCGCAACATGCCCACGGCGGCGCTTGCCGTGCTCGACTTCGCCAGCGACGACTGGACCGACGTCAGCTTCACGCGCGGCGATCTCAGGATGTTCGTGACGCCGAAGCTGCTCAAGCACGGTTCGGTCGATTGACACGGCAGCCTGGCGCGGCGCGTAATGCGCTCGCGCAATCAGGAGGCCTCGCGATGTTCAAATCGATTCTCGTTCCGATCGATCTGGCCGACACCGACCTCGCCAAGCCGGCCATCGCGACCGCGGCGACGCTGGCGCAGACCTGGAGCGGCACGGTGCATCTCCTGAACGTCATGCCGATGACCCCGGTGATGCTCGCCGAATACGTTCCGGCCGATTTCGACGCCCAGCAGCGCGAGACCGCGGAGGAAGCGCTGTCGATCGTGGCGCGCGAATCCGGCATCCCGGCCGAGCGCATCAGCTACACGGTACGCCAGGGCGGCATCTATCACGAGATCCTGGAAGAAGCCGCCAAGGTCCATGCCGACCTGATCGTCATGACCTCGCACCGCCCGGCGATGCGGACGTACTTCCTCGGCAGCAACGCGGGGCACGTGGTGCGCTACGCGAAATGCTCGGTGCTGGTGGTCAGGCCGTGAGGCGCACGGACAGCCCCGCTGCGTAGGGTGGGCAAAGGCGCGCCCGGGAGATTCCTGTTAGTCTACGCAGTCTGCGCGCGCCGTGCCCACCATCATGCTGATGAGTTCGCTGATCCGCGGTGGGCACGCTGCCGCCTGGCGGCGGCCGCTTTGCCCACCCTACGCGACGAGGGGGAGGCCTGGAGCTTTCTGCATCACGGCCACTCCGCAATGAACCCCTTCGCCTTGTACGGCCCGATCTTGTCCCACTCGCTGAGGACGCGGCGGCGAAATTCGGGATGGGTGTGCCAGAGATGCCGCGGCACGCCGAAGCCGTCGACCGTCAGCAGCATCTTCTCCACCTGCGGCCAGTGCCGCTGCACCGTCATGGCATAGCGGCGTGCGGTCCAGCTGTTGCCGAGGCAGATCACGCTGCTGACATTGGCGAGGCCAAGAGCTGTGTCGATAACCGGCAGCGCGAACAGCACGTTCTCGCCGGTGTTTGTGGCGCGGTGCTCTTCGAGAATGCGCTCGGCCGGAATGCCGCGCCGGACCATGGCGGCCTTGATCAGCGTGCACTCCGAAAGATGCGCGCCCGGCGTGATGCCGCCGCTGACGATGGCGTGGCGAAAATAGCCCTGCTGCCAGAGCTTCACCGCGGTCTCGGCGCGCAGTTCCTCCTCGACACGGGTGCCGAACACGAACAGCAGATCGGCGGGACGCAGCGGGGTATCGGCGAAATGCCGCGCGGTGATCGCGGCGATCTCATCGGCCTCAGGCATGCGCAAGCTCCGATCCTGCATGATCCCTCTCCAACAACGGCCGTGCATCCTCGCATGATCGGCCGCTGCGCGCGGTCAATTTCGATCACCGACGATGTCGCCGCGTGATCACGGCAGCAGCTGGGCCGGAACGTCCGTGAATGTGTAGTTGCGCGGCTGGTTGCGGGTGATGAAGCCGCCGACATACCAGGCGAACAGCGCGGCGAAGCCGATCAGGAACAGCGCGCCGGACCATTCGCGGATGATCAGCGCCCGCACCAGCAGCCCGGCCATCGCCACCGCGAGCAATGCGACGATCGCGAGCGCTGCGCGATAGGTGAAGCGGCCGAGGCCCGCGGTGAGCCGCGCGGTGCTGCCGCTGGCGGCGAGCCGCGCGTGCAGCGCCACGATGAAGGCACGATAGGCCTCGCTCTGCGGCGCCATCAGGGTCGCAGTCTGCCAGGAGGTCGAGATGATGCTGAGGCGGCGGCCGTCGCGATGGGTGATGTCGGCGCGGAAGCGTTTCGCCTGCATCGACACCGGCCGGAACGACAGCCGGATCGCGGCAATGTCGGCGTAAGGCCACAGGCCGGTACGGCCGGCGAACCGCCACGACAGGCCCTGCTCCGTCAGCTCGAACGCCTGTGCCGCGCCGATCAGCGACGCCTTGTAGGCGTAGCGGATCGGGTCGGCGCCGGCTGTGGTGGTGGTCTCGGAAATGGATCGGTCCTGTTGCGTGAGGCGCGCGCCTTATCCTACAAACGGAGAATGAGCGAAACGATCTATTTTCCGCGGCGCCTGATCCTGGCCGGCGCCATGGCCGCCGGCGTGCTGCTGGCGCTCGCCGTGCACATGCTCGGCGCCCGCTACGGGCTCGATCTCGGCGGGCTGTGGCAGAGCCAAGGGCCAGCGGAAGGCGCCTTCATGCCGGCCGGCTCGGCGATCGCGTGGTGGCTGATCGCGACCGTCGGCTTCTCCTCGGGCTATTTCATCGCCAACATCATGCACAGCGCGGTGTCCGGCGAACTCCCGCAGCGCATGCGCAACTTCCTGGTCGTGGTCGGCGTGCTGATGCTGGCGGGCATCGGTCAGGCGATCTCGGGCCCGAGCCCCGGGCCCTCGGCGTCCGGCGTGCTGGCCGGCCTCGCCGCGCTGTGCCTCGGCGCCCTGATGGCGTTCTGCGGCGCCAATTTCGCGCTCCGCAAGACCTGACCGCTAGCGCGCGCCGCTGCCCGATCCGCCCGAGCGGATCACCGCCGCCGCGGCGAGCATCAAGCCTGCGGCGATGATCAGCGACAGCCGCAATCCGTGCATGAAGGCGCCGGCCTGTCCGATCAACGCTCCGAACAGCGCCACGCCCATGACGCTGCCGCTCTGCCGGGTCGCGTTCAGGACTCCCGCGGCGACGCCCGAGCGTGACCTCTCGACGCTGCCGAGCAGGGTCGAGGTCAGCGGCGGCACCATCAATCCGAGGCCGCAGCTCAGGCCGATCAGCTGCAGCGCAATGGCAGCATAAGGCGCGCCCGGTGCGGCCTGCAGCAGCGCCAGGCACGAGGCCGCCGACAGCGCGGCGCCGACCGCGATGGTGGTGCGCGGCCCGACCCGCTCGGCGATACGCGGCGCCAGCAGGTTGATGGGGAATACGACGCCGAACATTGGCAGGAAGGCCAGTCCCGTCGTGAACGGCGACATCCCGTCGACCTCCTGAAAGTACAGGCTGAGCACGAAGATCAGGCCATACATCGCCATGTTGGCGAGCAGCCCGACCAGGGCACAGCGCGCGAACAGGCGATTGCCGAACAGGGCCAGAGGCAGCATCGGCTGTCCGCCCCGGCCCTCCTGCCAGACGAACGCCGCGCCGGCGACGAGGGCCGTGGCGAGGCCGAGCATCACGCCCGCATCGCTCCAGCCACGCACGCCGGCCTCGATCACTGCCGCTGCCAGCGCGCCGAGTGCGGCCACCGCCGTGACCTGCCCCGGCAGGTCGAGCGCGCGCGCTGGCTGAACCGGCGTTTCCCGGGCGAAGGCCTTGGCCAACCCGAGCCCGACCAGGCCGATCGGCAGGTTGACGACGAAGATGGCGCGCCAGCCGACCAGCGCGATCAGCGCGCCGCCGACGAACGGCCCCGCGGTCAGCGCCAGGCTGGCGCCGGCGGCCCAGATGCCGACCGCCCGGCCCCGGGCCCTCGCATCCGGATAGGCATGGTTGAGCAGCGCCAGCGAGTTCGGCACCAGCAGCGCCGCCGCGAGGCCCTGGACGCCGCGCAGCGCCACCAGGCTGATCGCATCCGGCGCCAGGGCGCAGCCGAGCGAGGCCGCCGTAAACAGCGCAAACCCGGCGATGAAGACGCGCCTCGCGCCGAGACGGTCGCCGAGCGCGCCCGCCGTCAGGATGAAGGCGGCAAAGGCGATGGTGTAGGCATTCACCACCCATTGCAGCTCGGCGACATCGCCGCCGAGCGCGGTACGGATGCTTTCCAGCGCGGTGTTGACGATCGTGATGTCGAGCTGGACGACGCCGAAGCCCAGGCTCATCGCCGCCAGCGTCAGCGCGCCCCGCAGACGCGAGGGGGAAGCGAATGGCGCGTCTGAGATCGGTGCGACGGCCGTTGATGAAGAGAGCTTCATGCCGGACCTCCTGTCGAGGCAACGGTCCGATCTTACCCTGTCATGTCACAATGATGCTTCGGTATCGATCGAAGTGTGAGATGAGCGTCGGTGCCTAGGCTTTGCTGCCCTGCTCTCCCCAAGCAAAACGCCGCGCGGGGCGCGGCGTTTTGTCTCATGGCTGCTGACGTCAGGAGGCCGCGCGCAGATTGACGCTGGTCTCGGCGAGCTTGGTCAGCTTCATGTCGGTCGCCTTCTCCTCGTCGAGCGTCTTCTGCAGCACCGCGGCGCAGTCGCTGCGGCCGAGCTGCTTGGCCCAGGCGACGAGGCTGCCGTAGCGGGTGATCTCGTAATGCTCGGCGGCCTGGCCGGCATTGATCAACGCCGCGTCCAGCACGGTCTTGTCGGCGACTTCGCCGGCGACCTCCTCGGCCTCCTCGATGATGCCGTCGATCGCCGGGCAATCGACCGCCTTCGGCGCGATGCCGTGCATTTCGAACACCTGCTCCAGCCGCTTCACATGCGTGCGGGTTTCCTCGAGATGGGTCAGAAAGCCCTGCTTCAGCTGCTGATCGGTCGCCTTGTCTGCCATTTTCGGCAGCGCTTTGACGAGCTGGTTCTCGGCGTAATAGATGTCCTGCAGCTGATGAACGAACAGATCGTTCATCGTCTTGATGTCCTTGGTGAACAGTCCCATTTGCCTGACGTCCTCTGGTTCGGAACACGGCACCCCGCCCGACCGGCCGTGACCATGTTCGCTTGCGCCCGCGGGCGGCTAACCGGTTGATACGGAGGTTGTTCCGGCGCCATTGGACGCACCAGCCGGAACCAAGGCTGTCGAGATCGAACCGTTCAGGTAACCATTGGGACCAAACCAAGGCGGCCGCATTCCCTCGGCCATGTGATTGGCCATGTGACTGGAGTGTGACAGACCCGCGAAGCGAAGTCGGAGCTGCGTTGTGTCAAGGACTGCACAAAGCGCGCGTTTTAGCTTAAGGAACAGGCTATCAAGGATTGCCCGCCCACATCGTTCAATGGTTTCGCCCTTCTTCAAAGATTTGATGCCGCCCCGCCGGGAGGATGAATGCAAGGCCTGCTGACCACGCTGTCGCGTGGCTTCAAGAAATGGATCGGCTGGAAGCGGCTGGGGATTGCAGCGAGCCTTGCGATCATCGCCTTCGCGATCACCACGCTCGTGCGCACCCTCAAGGGTGTCGACGCCGGCGTCATCCTGACCGCGCTGACCGAGATTCCGCCCGGTCACATTGCGCTCGCGGCCTTGTGTGTGGTCGGCGCGTTCTGCACGCTGACGTTCTACGACTATTTTGCGCTGCGAACGATTGGCAAGAAACACGTGCCCTATCGCATCGCCGCGATGAGCGCCTTCACCAGCTATTCGATCGGCCACAACGTCGGCGCCACGGTGTTCACCGGCGGCGCCATCCGGTTCCGGATCTATTCGGACTATGGCCTGTCGGCGATCGACGTCGCCAAGATCTGCTTCCTGTCGGGACTGACCTTCTGGCTCGGCAACCTGTTCGTGCTCGGCATCGGCATGACCCTGCATCCGGCCGCGGCCTCGTCGATGGACCAGCTGCCCCCGGCGATCAATCAGCTGATCGCGATCGGCATCCTCGGGGCGATCTTCGCCTATCTCGGTTGGCTGACCGCCGGCAAGAACCGGCGCCAGCTCGGCCAGAACGGCTGGAAGGTGGTGCTGCCCTCGGCCCAGCTCACGCTGGTGCAGATCCTGATCGGCGTCGTCGATCTCGGCTTCTGCGCGCTTGCGATGTACCTGCTGGTGCCGTCGAACCCGCCGATCGACTTTTTGTCGCTGTCGGTGGTGTTCATCCTTGCCACCCTGCTCGGCTTCGCCAGTCACGCGCCCGGCAGCCTCGGCGTGTTCGACGCCGCCATGCTGGTGGCGCTGCCGCAGTTCGGCCGCGAGCAGCTGCTCGCTACCCTGCTGGTGTTCCGCGTGCTGTATTTCGTGATCCCGTTCGCGATTGCGATCTCGATCATGGGAACCAGGGAAATCTGGCTCAGCGTCGTCAAGCCGTGGCAGGAGCGGCGCCGGCTGCAGGCGGCGGTCTCCGACGAGATCGCCGCCAAGCGCGCGGCAGCGACCGCGCCCGCCGCCGTCCCGCAGCGGATCAAGCGACACTCGCAGGGTTGATCCGTAGGCCTTGCACGAGAGTTTGCGAGCGGCGCGGTTGACCTTCCGCGCTGCACTCTTATTTCCGCCCCATGGCTGACGTGAATCCTGGCGCATGAACCGAATGTCCCTTCGTCCGATGCTTGCCGCCTGCGTGCTGGCCGGCCTGCTCGCCCCTTTCGCCACCCGCCCGGCCGCCGCGCAGCTCGGCGCTTCGCAGCTGCAGATCACCTGGGAGGTGCGCAACCGCTTCCGGCTGTTCCGCGAAGAGCGCGACTTCCTGCTGCATGCCGAGACCACGCGCGACCGCTCCATCCTCGCCGCCGAGCAGGCTCTCGCGATCCAGAGCGACGGCCGCGGCTGGGCGCGCAACATCGTCAACCGGCTGTGCATCGACCTCACCGGCCGCGTCAACGAGCCGTGCACCCGCGACAACGTCAAGGAAAGCTATCTGACGCCGATCGATCATCCGGTCTCCGTGCGCCTGACCGGGCCGGTGCCGGTGGGCGCCACCTGCGCCTGGTCGTTCGACGATGGCGACGGGCCGCAGACCTCGACCTTCGACTGCGCCGAGCCGGTCAATCTGCGCGTCCGCTACGGACGCCAGACCGTCGCCACCGTCGACGTCACCAGCGCCGAGGGCACCCAGCGGGCTCAGACCGGCATCCAGGTCCGGGACGTCTTCATCGCGGGTCTCGGCGACAGCATCGCCGCGGGGGAAGGCAACCCCGACCGTCCCGTCGCGCTGGCAGACGACGGCTTCTGCTTCCGCTCCTATCTCGGCGGCGCCTCTGGACAATATTACCGGCCAAGCCGCGCCGGCTTCAAGGGCGGCCGCGCCTGCGAGGCGCCGGACACGCTGCAGAACTGGCAGAAGCACAGCGCCGTCTGGATGAACGCGGCCTGTCATCGCTCGCTCTACAGCTATCAGACCCGCACCGCGCTGGCGCTGGCCGTGCGCTATCCGCACGTTGCGGTCACCTATCTGCCGCTCGCCTGCACCGGAGCGACCATCGCCGACGGCCTGTTCGGCAGCCAGCGTGCCCGCGAATGCGCGCCGGGGCGTTCGATCACGACCTGCGCCGGCGGCGTCAACGGCCAGCTCGGCGAGCTGCGCGAGGCGCTGACGGCCGCGAAGCGCCGGCAGCCGGATCGCCGGCTCGACCTGGTGCTGCTGTCGATCGGCGCCAACGACATCAACTTCTCCGGCCTAGTCGCCGACGTCATCGTCGACACGCCGACCGAGCGCACGCTGTTCAAGCGCTCCGGCGTGATCGGCTCGGTCGAGGAGTCGCGCGGCGAGCTGGCGCGCGACCTGCCGCAGGGCTTCGTCAAGCTGCGCGAGGCGCTCAAGCCGCTGGTCGGCGATCTCGCGCGCGTCATCTACACCTCCTATGGCAACCCGGCGCTGAGCGGCCCGGGCACGCCCTGCCCCGGCGGTCCGGCCGGCTTCGAGGTGCACCCCTCCTTCACCGCCAATCCGCAGCGGCTCGCCAATGTCGCGGGCTTCGTCGAGAACGAGTTTCTGCCGGCGCTGCGCGGGCTCGCGCAATGCACCGCAGGCGTGCTGTGCCGCGACCCGCGCACCGATCGCATGAGCTTCGTCGATGCACACCAGCCGGCCTTCGCGCAGCACGGCTTCTGCGCCCGCTCCGCGCAGGATCCCGCGTTCGACCGCGAGTGCTTCGCGGCCGACGGCAAGAGCTTCGATCCGAACATCGTCTCCGCCGCCAACGAGCCGCTGCTGTGTGGCCGCGGCGCCAGCGAATATCGCCCCTATCTGCCGCGCGCCCGCTGGATCCGCGACGCCAACGACAGCTACTTCTCGGCGATGACCTATCCGCAGGGCCTGCCGGCGGCAATGCAGCCGGCCGATATTCACGACGCAGGCTGGGGCGTGCTGTCGGCGGTCTATGGCGGCGCCGTACACCCGACCGCCGAAGGCCACGCCGCGATGGCCGATGCGGCCTTTCCGGCCGCCGCGCAGGTGCTCAGCCTCGACGCGGTTGAAGGCAACGTTACCAGCCAGCCGCTGCCGTCGAATGGGGGCCTGGAGTAGCCGCGTTACCGCAGCGTCCCCTCCGCCCGCAGAGCTACGCATCTCCGATCGGAGATTTGCGCGTGCCTCTCTCCGCGTCGTCATGGCCGGGCTTGTCCCGGGCATGACGGAGTAACAAAGTCGCGGGATCTTGAGTGGCGGGAGCTTCGTATTTTCATAGAGCACAGCCCCCCTCCGCCTCGGACCCGAGTCGCCCGTCGGGCATCGGTCAACGCAATCGCGCAGGGTGTCGGCGGCGCCTGGGCGCCATTCGGCAAAGACGAAATTCGTCAACCAGATCAGGCCGAACGCACCGTCCAGCCAAGCCGAGCGAATTTATTCGTTTCTTTTTTCCAGAAACCATGCTCTCTTGAGCCATCCCGTGCTCATGAGAGGGGCGGTTCGCGGTCGTCACGAGCGTGGAGTGCGGGATGCGATGGGCGCCATCGGTCGCAGCGTGATCTGATCATGCCGACGAACGACCGGGGCGCACGGTGAAGTCGTCACGGTCCTGGCATCCCGACGCTGATGCCAAGCTCGCGACAACGCTTTGGCGTTGCGCGGGTGACGGGGGCAAGACAGCCGGTCCCCGGGGAGAGGACGTATAAGCCGTCAAACATCGCGCAGGGAATGCCGGTTGATCGGCTTTGCCTGTGGTTCCTGCCGCCTGCATTTTTTTCGCAGGCGGGCCATGGGTGAGGCTCTCACCCGGCATTCCCTGCGCCCTCTCACTTCCAGAGGGCGGCAAGTCCTGCACAGCTCGGACGCCACGCGCCGCGAGATCGCGACATCATGTCTATCACAATGAGAACGTATCGTCAGCGCTTCGGCGACGACGTCAGCGCCGAACAACTACTTCACCGCCGGCGGCGGCGGCTTCTTCGTCATCGGCGGCGGAGCCTGCTTGGTCGCGGGACGCGCTGTCGCCGGGACCGGTGCCGGCGGCGGCAGATATTTGGCGAGGATCGCCGGATCGATCTCCGCCATGCTGGTATCCGGCAGACGCGTCCAGGTCTCGTCCTTGCCGAACAGCGAGATGCCGAGATAGCCGTGCAGGATCAGCGACTGGCCGTCCGGCGTGACCCGCATGTTGGCCTTCCAGATGTTGCCGTCGCGCGGGTTGAGCACGTTGCCGCCTTCGTATTTCAGGCCCTCACGCTTCATGTCGCGTACGAAGGAGATGCCGAGCACCGGCGCATTCTTGCGATCGTCGGTGCACTTCGAGCAGACCTCGTTCGGATTGTCGGTCGGACGCGGAAACGTCTTGGCGATCACGCCCTCGAACACGCCATCATGATCGATGAAGAGAAACCAGCCGACCGGCCTGCCGTCCTCGACCTTCTGCCACAGCCCGGCCGCGGTCGGCTCCGCCGCAAGCGCAGGCCGCGTCAGCAGCGCGCCGGCAACGACGAGCGCGCCGATCGCGAGCGTCGTCGCACCAGACATCAGCCGAAGCCGGGGAAGAAACGCATTGCGCATCATCGTCTCACCTTGACCAATCCACAAATCGAAAGGCCGCACAGTACGGCGGTTTCGAAGACCGTTCCAGCCCATAACAGGTCTCGCGCGCCGGTGAAACCAGCGCGCGCAGGAAACATTTCTTCACATTTGAGTTGGCTGGACGATCTCGGGTTCCCCGCCGCGAAGCAATTAGTTCACGCCGAGCTTCTTCTGCAGGCTCGACGACGAGGTCGTGTACTGGAACACCAGCCGCTTCTCCGGATAGACGTAGCGGTGCGCCTTCTGCGCCATCAGCGCACCCTCGTGGAAGCCGCACAAAATCAGCTTGATCTTGCCCGGATAGGTATTGATGTCGCCGATCGCGAAGATGCCGGGCACCGAGGTCTCGAATGCCGAGGTCTCGACCGGAATGAGATTGTGCTCGAGCGCGAGGCCCCACTCGGCGACCGGGCCGAGCTTCATCGTCAACCCGAAGAACGGCAGCATCATCTCGCAGGGGATGGTCTCGACAGCGTTATCATTGCCCTTGATGGTCGCTGCGGAGAGCTGGCCATTGGCGCCTTCGAGCGCAGTGACTTGGCCGATGCGCAGGTCCATTTTGCCGCCTGCGACAAGCGCGCGCATCTGTTCGACGCTATGCGGCGCGGCGCGGAAGTCGTCGCGGCGGTGGATCAGCGTGATGCGCTTCGCCAGCGGATGCAGATTGAGCGTCCAGTCGAGCGCGGAATCGCCGCCGCCGACGATGACGACATGCTTGTCGCGGAACTGCTCCATCTTGCGCACGGCATAGAACACCGAGGTGCCCTCATAGGCCTCGATGCCCGGCACCGGCGGACGCTTCGGCTGGAACGAGCCGCCGCCGGCGGCGATCACCACGATCTTGCACTCGAACACCTTGCCGGCATCCGTGGTCACACGGAAACCGGGGTCGCCGATCTTCTCCACCTTCTCGACCATCTCACCGAGATGGAAGGTCGGGCTGAACGGCTTGATCTGCTCCATCAGCTGGTCGGTGAGGCCCTGCCCCGTGACCATCGGCACGCCGGGAATGTCGTAGATCGGCTTCTCCGGATAGAGCTCGGCGCACTGCCCGCCGACCTTGTCGAGGATGTCGATCAGATGCGCCTTGATGTCGAGCAGCCCCAGTTCAAACACGGCAAACAGTCCGCACGGGCCCGCGCCAATAATCAGCACATCGGTCTTGATCGCTTCGCTCATGTCGCTCTTCTCGTTGGAGGCGCCGCTCGGAAGATGGCGGCAGATGGCGGTTCCGAATTTGTAGCCAACGGGGCGGTCGCAGGGAAGGCACAAAAGCCGCCCCTCGCCCGGCTTGCAGCCGCCGGTCTAGCGGGGTTTGAAGAGGTGATGAAATGATGGAGATCAATCGGTGACAGAGACGGCCCGCCGCGACCAGAGCCCCGTTCTGGAGGACTTCCCCTACCGCCTCACGGACAATGTGCGCTTTGGCGACCTCGATCCGAACCAGCACGTCAACAATGCGGTCTATGCGACGTATTTCGAGACCGGACGGGTGACGCTGATGAAGGATCCGCGCCATGGCCTGACGCAGGAGGGGCTGGCCTGGATCATGGTGCGGCTCGACATGCACTTTCGCGCCGAGCTGCGCTGGCCAGGCGGAATCGAGCTCGGATTGGGGGTCGTCAAGCTCGGGCGGACGTCGGTGACGTCAGAGCAGGTCGTGTTCTCCGACGGCCGCTGCGTGGCCTCGGCGACCGCGGTGATGGTGCTGATCGACGAGGTGACGCGCAGGCCGGCGGCGCTGACGCCGAAGCTGATCGACGCGCTGCAGCCCTGGACCCGGCGCGGCATAGCGCTGATGCCCTCTGCATGAGCGCTGCGTCGATCATCCGGCACCGTTGCCGCCACGGCCGCGGCGCGACGCGCTCAGGCCTGGCGCTCGGGGGTGGAGACCACGAGCCCGTTGAGCTCGTCGGACACCTTGATCTGGCAGGACAGACGCGAGTTCGGCCGCACGTCGTAGCCGAAATCGAGCATGTCCTCTTCCATCGGGGTCGGCGGGCCGACCTTCTCGCGCCAGGCTTCGTCGACATAGACATGGCAGGTCGCGCAGGCGCAGGCGCCGCCGCACTCGGCCTCGATGCCGGGGATGGCGTTGCGGATGGCCGCTTCCATCACGGTCGCGCCGTTTTCGATCTCAACGGTTCGGGATTCGCCGGTATGGTCGACAAAGGTGATCTTGGCCATGTGCGCTCGTACTGCGGAGGGAATGAGGTCGGGCTGTCCTATAACGGACCGCTCCGCTCCGCGCTAGTGGCGCCGGCGCCGTGCCGTCAGGCCGCGCCGATCATGTCCGCGATCGCCGCGCGCGCCTGCGCCACGGCGGTCCCGAGCCAGGCCAAGGCGTCGGCCGGATCCCCGTCGCGCAGCGCCGCCTCGAGCCCTTCGGCCGCGTCGGCGACATCCAGCGCCCCGATCGCGCGGGCTGCCCCCTTGAGGGTGTGGACCACCGAAGCCGTGTCCTCGGGCATCACCTGCAGCCGTTCCAGCAGGCGGACAGCCTGGCTGGAGAACATGCCGAGGACCTCGCGCTCCAGCTCGGCATCGCCGAGCGTCATGTGGCGCAGCAGATCCAGGCTGATCGGCCCGTCATCGGGCACCAGCGGCGGCGAGGGCATCCATTCGATCCGTTCCAGGTCGGGAATCATGACGGCAATCCGGTGCGGTGGGCGCAGCTGGCGCCCGTGTGGTGAGCCAAGCACAGCAATGGTTAATGCTTTGTTACCGCCCCATTTGCCGCAGGTTTGCCGCGATTCTGACCCGTCTCCGCCCCAATCGCGACCGAAACCGGAATTCGCAGAACTTCTAGTGTGTTAACGACGGCTGCTGTTAACGATGATTAAGAATCTCTTAACCACGGCCATTTCTTTCAACAGGCACAGTCAATAGGATGAGCCCCGGATGGAGTGGGCCACCAGACGGAATTTGCCACCGCCGGTGCCTGCGGAGGATGACATTCGGTTCGAGCGCTTCGAGAGGGTACTCGTACGCGGCTCGCCGGATCGGAAATAAGACGAGGGCTCGGATTCAACATGGCGAACACCCCCAAAAAGGTCAAAGACCCGACTGAAGTCGCGCTGTCCGCCATTCAGGAGGCTTTGAACATCAGTGATTCGACCGTGCCCGGGGATCCGCCGGGCTCGGTCCACGCTGACGGGGTGCCGCCGGTCATGCCGACCGGCCCGTCGGGCTACGATCAGTTCGACCCCCGCGTGAGCGCCGATCGCGGCAGCCTGGACGACATCGAGCCGCCTCCGCTTGCCGTTCGCCGTCCCGCCAATGACGACCGCGAGACGATCGGCCAGCTCCTGCAGGCGATCCAGAAGGGACGGCCGTCCCGCGGCGTCTATACGCTGGCGACGGCCTTCGCCGGCATCTGGATCGTCGGCTGCGCGCTGATCACGATCGGCTTCCTGCCGGCCCTGCAGGCCGTGGTCGGACAGAGCGGCGGCGTGCTGGTGCTCGCCGGCCTCGCCGCGGTGTTCTTCGCGCCGGTGCTGCTGTTCTATTTCCTCGCCAGCCTCGCCTGGCGCGGCCAGGAGCTGCGCATGATCGCGCAGTCGATGGCGCAGGTCGCGATCCGCTTCTCCGATCCGGAGAACGCCGCCAGCGATTCCATCGTGACCGTCGGCCAGGCGATCCGCCGCGAGGTCGCGGCCATGGGCGACGGCGTCGAGCGTGCGATCGCGCGCGCCGGCGAGCTCGAAACCCTCGTCGCCAACGAGGTCGCGGCGCTCGAGCGCGCCTATAGCGACAACGAGGTGCGCATCCGCGCCCTGCTCCAGGACATCGCCCACCAGCGCGACAACCTGGTCGGCCAGGCCGAGCAGGTCCGCAGCGCCATTTCCGGAGTGCAGATCGACCTGCGCCACGACATCGCGCTGATCTCGGACGCGATCGCCTCGCGCGTCGACGAGGTCGCCAAGAGCATCACCGGCGCGCTCGAGGAGCGCGGCGCCCATATCACGGCCGCCCTCAGCAATGCCGGTGACAACATGATCCTCGCGCTCGGCGAGCGCGGCGGCGACCTGCTGGACCGGCTCGAAGAGGCCAGCGCCGAGACCACCCGCGCGGTGCTCGACGCCTCCGAGCGGCTGACCACCAGCCTCAATTTCAAGACCGGCCACGTCCACGACGAGTTCGCCGATCTGTCGGACCGCGTCCACGAGATGCTCAACGAGCGTATCGACCGCATCACCAGCGAGTTCGAACAGCGCACGGCGAGCATCGTCGACGGCATCTCGGTGCGCACCGAGCAGTTCCACGATTCGCTCAAGGCTTCCGGCGACTCGCTGCTGCTGGAACTCGAGCTGCGCGGCGGCGATCTCGTCACCAAGATCGACGAGGCCAGCCAGCGCCTCTCCGGTCACATCGTGACGTCGGGCGAGAAGGCGAGCGAGTCGCTGGATGCGACCGTCAACACGCTGGTGGCCAAGGTCGTCAGCCAGACCGAGAGCACCCACGATACGCTGTCGCTGCAGATCAGCGCCTTCGACGAGCTGGTGAAGAACCAGGGCACCGAGCTCGCCGAGCGCTTCGCGCGCGACAGCTCGACCCTGGGCGCGCTGATCACCCGCCACATCACCGAGTTCGACCGCACGGTGAAGACCTATGGCGGCGAGATCGTCGAGCGCATGGGCCAGCGGACCCAGGAGATCTCGGACAATCTCAAGACCTATGTCGATAATTTCGACACCCGGCTGTCGTCCAACAGCGGTGAGATCACGGCGACGCTCGACCAGCGGCTCAATCAGTTCGAGACCAATCTGCAGACGCGCATCAGCACGTTCGATTCCTCGCTGGATTCGAAGATCAAGACGTTCGACGACACCGTCGAGGGGCGCCTGAAGACGCTGGAAGAGAACTTCGACGGCCGCGCGACCTCGGTCACGTCGACCATCGAGGGCCGGCTCGGTACGCTGTCGAACTCACTGACAGACGGCGCGGCCCAGGTGCTGCACGCCATCGACTCGCGGCTGACGGTGCTGACGTCCTCGCTGACCGACGGCTCGGCGCAGGCGATCCAGTCGATCGACTCTCGCCTCAACATCCTGACCTCCTCGCTCACCGAGGGCACCGACAAGGCGCTGGAGGCGATCGATCAGCGTATCGTCAGCCTGTCGAACATCATCGACGGCCGCAGCTTCGAGCTGACCGAGGCCGTGACCGCCCGCTTCCAGGACATCCACCAGGGCATCGAGACGCGCGTCGGCTCGATCGCAACCGAGATCGACCATCGCGTGTCGCAGTTCGAGGACCTGCTCGGCTCGCGCGTCGAGGCCGTGGCCGGCCGCATCGAGAGCAGCGGCCGCCAGGCCAGCGACGAACTGATGACCCGCGCCGAGCTGCTGTCCGCCAGCATCAAGTCGCATGTCGAGGACGCCGAGCGCTCGCTCACCAGCCTCGTCGTCAACACCAGCGAGACCATTCAGACCGGCGCCCGCACGGCGCAGGAGGCGCTGCTGAACGTCTCGACCGACGTCGGCTCGCAGCTGAGAACGACCTCGACCGAGGTCGAGCGCGCCCTCGCCGGCGCCAGCAGCAGTGCTGCCAATGCGATCCTGTCGAGCGCACGCGAGGCCCAGGCCACGCTGCTGACCGCCTCCGGCGAAACCTCGACCCAGGTCAAGTCGCTGTCCGCGGACGTCGAGCGCACGCTGACCGCGGCAGGCTCGGCGACGGCAGCCTCGATCCTGGCCGGCGCCCGCGAAGTCCAGAGCACGCTGGTGTCGGCGTCCTCCGACGCCGCCGAGCACGTCAAGTCGCTCGCATCCGACGTGCAGCGCACGCTGATGAGCGTTGGGACCTCCACGGCCGAGTCCATCACCTCGGGCGCCCGCGAGGCGCAGGCCACCCTGCTCGCCGCCTCCGAGGAGGCCGCCAGCCAGGTCAAGATGCTCACCGTAGACGTCCAGCGCTCGCTGTCGATCGCCGGCACCACGACGGCCGAGACCATCACCAGCGGCGCCCGCGAGGCGCAGACGACGCTGATCAGCGCGTCCTCGGAAGCGGCCAACCACGTCAAGACGCTGGCAGCCGACGTCGAGCGCACGCTCGCCGCAGTCGGCTCCAACACGGCGGCGACCATCGTCGACAGCGCTCGCGACGTGCAGTCCAAGCTCGTCTCCGCCTCGACCGAGGCGGCCGACCACGTCAAGTCGCTGGCCATCGACGTCGAGCGCACGCTCGCTGCGGTCGGCACCACCACCGCGACCGTGATCATCGACAGCGCCCGTGACGTCCAGTCCAAGCTCATCTCGGCCTCGACCGAGGCGGCGGACCACGTCAAGTCGCTCGCCGTCGACGTCGAGCGCACCCTGGCGGCCGTGGGCTCCGATACGGCCACCTCGATCCTCAACAGCGCACGCCAGGCGCAGATGTCTCTGACCGCGACCTCGGCCGACACTGCGGCATCGCTGGTCGGCAGCGCCCGCGAGGCCCAGACCATCCTGACCTCGACCACGACCGAGACGGTGGCGGTCATCGTCGGCGGCGCCCGCGAGGCGCAGAACCTGCTGACCGCGACCTCGACCGACACCGCCGGCCAGCTCAAGGCGATCTCGTCGGAGATCGAGCGCTCGATCAACACCGTCGCTGCCAACACCACCGATGCGATCCAGAGCAGCGCACTGAATGCGCAGAGCGCGCTGGTCGCCGCCTCCAACGAGGTCTCCACCCGGGTGAAGTCGACCTCGACCGAGATCGAGCGCTCGGTGCTCGCCGCGGGCAATTCGTTCGGCTCGGCCATGACCGGCAAGACCGACGAGATCGTGACCTATGTGCAGCAGCAGACCGAGCGGCTGTCGCAGATCCTCGACAGCAAGCGCGGCACCCTGGTCGAGACGCTGACGTCGAAGACCAACCAGCTCACCATCGAGGTCGATCGCGTCACCTCGGACGCGTTGAAGTCGATCGAGGTGCGCGGCCAAGCGTTCGCCCAGGCCGTGAGCGGCAACGGCTCGGACGTGGCGCGCAACATCACCTCGGCCGGCGAACTCGCGACGACAGCGATCGGCAAGTCGCTGAAGGAGCTGGAGCAGGCTTCGCGCGCAGCGATCGAGCAGTCGCGCCAGGTGTCGGTCGCGGCCGTCACCGAGATGCAGGAAACCAGCAAGATCCTGCGCACCGACACGGTCGCCCTGTTCGAGCGGCTGCGTGAAGGCAACATCCTGCTGCAGGAGGTGCTGACCGGCGCCCACGACAACCTCAATTCGCTGGAGCGCGCCCTCGTCACCCGCGTCGCCGATTTCGTCACGGCGATGAACGACGTCACCTCGCGCAACGGCACCGCGACGCAGACCCTGGAAGACCAGCTCAGCGTCTTCAACGTGAAGACGACGAAGGCGCTGGACGACCTCAACTCGCTGTCCGGCCAGTTCGACGCCCACGGCAAAGCCCTGATCGAGGCGGCCGCGATCGTCGAGCAGAGCAACCGCGATGCGACGGTCTCCATCTCCGAGCGCAAGACGACGCTGGAGTCGCTGGTCACCACGATCGACCTGCGCACCGCGGATCTCGACCAGCGCCTGTCGCGCTTCACGACGCTGCTCGACGAGTCGCTCGCGGCGGCCGAGGAGCGCGCGCGCGACATCGCCCGCGTCGTGGCCGAAACCGCCGGCGCCGGCTCGACCGCGATCAGCCGCCAGTTCGAGGCCATCCGCAACAATGCCGAGGAAGAGCGCCGCCTGACCACCTCGACGATGCAGGAGATCTACCAGCAGAGCACGCAGGAAGCCGACGCGATGTTCAAGCAGTCCGCGGAGAAGTTCGCGGCGCTGGTGTCGAGCATGAAGCAGATGGCGGCCGAGATGCACCGCGAGCTCGAAGCCACTCGCGGCGAGCTGCGCCGGGGCGTGCTGGAGATGCCGCAGGAGGCAGCCGAGAGCACCGCGCAGATGCGCAAGGTCATCGTCGACCAGATCGAGGCGCTGGCAGAGCTGAACCGCATCGTGGCGCATCACGGCCGCGGACTGGACGTGGTCAGCACGGCCCGTCCTGCCGCGGTCGCGGCACCGGCCGCGGTCGTCCGCCAGGAAGAGCCGGTCGTGGCCGCCGCCGTCGGCGGTCGTCCCGAGATGCGCATGCGCGAGCCGAGCGCGACCAGCGTCACCAATCTGCCGCCGCCGGATCTCGGCATGCAGCCGCCGGCACCGCCTCCGCCGCAGCCGCGTCGGGTCGAGGCACCGCCGATGGGGCCGGTCGCCGATCAGCGCAGCGACAACTGGCTGTCCGACCTGCTCAACCGGGCCGACAACAGCACCGCCGGGCAGGCTCAGGCTGCACGTGGCCGTGGAGCGGCGCCGCAGCAGCCGGGCAATCCGCTGGAGTCGCTGTCGCTCGACATCGCCCGCCTGATGGACCGCAATCTCGCGGCCGAGATGTGGGACCGTTATCAGCGCGGCGAGACCAAGGCGTTCTCCAAGCGCCTGTACACGCCGGCCGGTCAGAAGGCGTTCGACGAGGTGGCCCGCAAGTACCGCGCCGACCGCACCTTCAAGCAGACGGTCGACCGCTACATCACCGAGTTCGAGCGGCTGCTCGACGAGGTCGCCCGCGACGACCGCAACCCGCAGGCGCTGCGCAACCAGCTGACCTCGGAGACCGGCCTCGTCTACACCCTGCTCGCCCATGCCGCCGGACGGCTGGCGTGATGGGAGAGACGACTAGCGAGTAGCGAATGGCGCGTAGCCAACCTGTGATCGACAAACAAACGGAGGCCGCAAGGCCTCCGTTTCGCTTTTGGAGATGCAATGAAGCGTCTTCGGCTTTGCCGGCTTCAGCCTGGCGTCCGCGCGATCATCTGGCCCGGCTTGGAGAGACCTACGCGATCCCGCGTTCCACGTCGCCCAGGATGCGCACGTTCACTTGCCTCTCACCAGACGACGAGGGTGCTGAACGAGTGGCCAGGAGCGTGCAGCAGCCGAGCGCACGTCCCCTACTCGCTACTCCCAATTCGCTACTCGCCGATCCCTCACCGCCGTCCGCTGGCGGCCGGCGCCGGTGCGGGAGTCGGCTGCGAGGCCTGGGCGTTGCTCGGACTGGCGCTCGAGTTGCTGGCGCCGAACAGGACACGGGTCGGGTTGCGATCGAAATTGTTCACGGCGCGGCTGATGTCGGACAGCGTCCTCCGGCCGTCGGCCATCAGCGCGCCGGAACGCTTGTCGAAGTCGTCGGCGAGTTCGCGGATCGACTTCACGGTCAGGAACAGCTCGCCGCCATCCTTGCCGCCGGCAAGCGTGTTGAGGCCGAGCATCAGCGTATCCGCCTTACCCATGATGCCGTCGACGCGGCTCATGACGCCGTCGATGCGCTCGGAGTTGCGCGCCAGCGACTGGGTAAAGACCTCGAGGTTCTTGATCGAGTTCTTCACGGCGTCCTGGTTGTCGGCGACGACCTTGTTGATGTTCTGCAGGGTGGCGCGGATCGCCTCGGTCACATCCTGCAGACGGGTCGGATCGGCGCGCAGCATCGGCACGCCGTCCTCGTCGAGCGGCGGCGGCGGCGCGGCCTCTTCCCCGCCCTTGAGCGAGATCGCCGCGACGCCGGTGAGGCCCTGGAATTCGAGCCCGACGAGCGTGTCCTTGCGGATCGGCGCGTTGTTCTCGACCATCGCCAGCGCCACCACCCGGCGCGGATTGTCGAGCTTCACCGAGATCACCTCGCCGACCCGGATACCGTTGAAATTGACGCTGCCGCCATTGCGCAGACCGGCTGCCGGCCCGTCGAACACGACCCGCAACGGGGTGCGCTGCTTGGTCGTGTGCAGGCTCTGGAACCAGAGGACAAAGCCAATCGCCGCCGCGATCACCGCCAGGGTGAACGACCCGATCAGGACGTAATTCGCCCGCGTTTCCATTACCAACTCCGGTACCGGCACGTCGCGGCGGACATCCCACCCGCCGCTCTCGTGCGCTCTCGGTTGGCGCCGGACCGCGGCACCCACCCCATCAGCTTAGTCGCAGGAGTCCCCACTCCCGCTCACAACAAAATTCGTCTCTGGAGTGCATCAAGCTACCCCATCACGGCGCGTGCGCGCTTGCCGTGGAAATACTGCCGGAGCCATGGATGCTCCGAAGCCTGCATGTCGGCCATCGATCCCGCAGCAATAATCTTGCCGTTGCCAAGCACCGCAATGCGGTCGCAGGCCGTGTACAGGCTGTCGAGATCATGGGTTACCATGAAAACCGTCAGACCCAAAGTGCGCTGCAGGGTCCGCACCAGCTCGTCGAAATCGCCGGCGCCGATCGGGTCGAGTCCCGAGGTCGGCTCATCCAGGAACACGAGCTCGGGATCGAGCGCGAGCGCGCGCGCCAACGCGACGCGCTTGATCATGCCGCCGGACAGCTCGCTCGGGAAACGATCGGCAACATCGGGCCGCAATCCGACCATCACCAGCTTGGCCACCATGATCTCGTCGAGCAGCCGCTGCGAGACCTTCAGATACTCGCGGACCGGAAACTGGATATTCTGCCGCACCGTCAGCGACGAGAACAACGCACCCTGCTGGAACAGCACGCCCCAGCGACGCTCGACGGCGCGACGGCCAGCGCGATCCGCGGCATCGAGATCGACGCCGAACACCTCGATGCGCCCGGCGAGCTTCGGCACCAGGCCGATGATGGTGCGCGTCAGCACCGACTTGCCGGCGCCGGACGGGCCGACGAAGCCCAGGATCTCGCCGCGTCTGACGTCGAGATCGAGGCCATCGAGCACGCGGGTCTTGCCGAACTCGACGGTCACGTCACGTACGCGGATGATCGGGTCGGACATCTCTGCCGTCATGTCACATCCCGACCGCCGCAAAGAAGATCGCGAAGATGCCGTCCATCACGATCACGAAGAAGATGCCCTTCACGACCGACGAGGTGGTGTGACGTCCGAGCGATTCCGCGCTGCCCTGCACCGCCAGCCCCTCGACGCAGGCGACGATCCCGATCACGGCGGCCATGACGGGTGCCTTGAGCAGGCCCACGGTGAAATGATCGATCGAGATCGCGTCGCGCAGCCGCAGCAGGAAGGCCTCGGGATCGACGCCGCCGTAGAACCACGCCACCAGACCTCCGCCATAGAGCGCGGCGATGTCGCCGAGGAAGGACAGGATCGGCAGCGCGATCACCAGTGCCAGCATGCGCGGCAGGATCAGCACCTCGATCGGATCGAAGCCCATCGTGCGCAGCGCGTCGATCTCCTCGCGCATCTTCATCGAGCCGAGTTCGGCCGTGTAGGCGCTGCCCGACCGGCCGGCGATCATGATCGCGACCAGGAGCACGCCGATCTCGCGCAGCACCAGCACGCCGAGCATGTCGACGACGAAGATGTCGGCGCCGAAGCGGCGGAAATGGAAGATGCCCTGCTGGGCGATGATGCAGCCGATCAGGAAGGTGATCAGCACGATGATCGGCACCGCGCGCCAGCACACCTGCTCGAGGTGGTGAATGGTCGAGGTGAGACGGAAGCTGCGCGGATGGATCAGCACCCGGCCGCTGGCGACGATCACGGCGCCGAGCATGTCGATCAACGCGGCCACGGTGCCGACGATACCGGCGACGCTGCGACCGATCTGCCCGAGCATGCCGGTGATGGTGACAGTCGTCGCCTCACCGCCGGGCGCCGCGCTGACGCGACGGACCTCGTCGACAAGACTGGCGTAGTTCGCCGACAGGCCGTCGATCCGGGCCTCGACGGTTCCCGTCGTGAAGCTGCGGCGCAGCCGCTCGATCAGCCAGGCACCGAACGTATCGAGCTTGGAGACCTGCGACACGTCGATACGAACGTCGACCTTCTTGCCGGCAAGCTTTTCGGCCTCGGCGACGAGGCGCTCGAGCGCGGGCGCAAACGGCGCCGTCCAGGCGCCGGTCGCACGCAGCGACAGCGCGTTGCCCTCGCCGCTTCGCTGCAGATCAGGGCTGCCCGTCACGACGACCACCTCGAAGCTGCCGATATCCGCGCCTTGACGAGAAAGATCCCACCGCGTCGCCACCACCTTGCCGGAGACCCCCATCAACAGCCATAGTCGGTGTCCGCGCGCAAGTCCCAAGCGCACGCCAGTTCACAAACCGCCTGACAATCAAATGACTTCCACCGGTTTTCCAATACTGGACGCCCATATCGGCCACTGGCCGATCTCCGGCAGCTTCACGATCAGTCGCGGCGCCAAGACCGAAGCGGTGACGGTGATCGCGGAGCTGCGACACGGCGCCATCGTCGGCCGCGGCGAATGCGTTCCCTATCCGCGCTACGGTGAGACGCCCGAGGGCGCGTTGGGCGCGCTGCTCGCGATGCGCGATGCCATTGCCTCGGGTCTCGATCGCGACGCGCTGCAGACCGCAATGCCGCCGGGCGCGGCACGCAATGCGCTGGACTGTGCGCTGATCGACCTGGAGGCCAAGCGCAGCGGCCGCCGCATCTGGGATCTGCTCGGCCGCCGCGCGCCGGAGCCGTGCGTGACCGCCTACACGATCTCGCTCGCCGCGCCGGATATCATGGCCAAGGCCGCCGCCAAGGCAGCGCACCGGCCGCTGCTCAAGATCAAGCTCGGCGGTGCCGGCGATCCCGCGCGGATCGCCGCCGTGCGGGCTGCTGCGCCGCAGTCGCAACTGATCGTTGACGCCAACGAATCCTGGACCGAGGCCAATCTCGAGTCCCATCTCGCGGCCTGCGCGGATGCCGGCGTGACGCTGGTCGAGCAGCCGCTCCCCGCCGGAAAGGATGAGGCACTCGCCAAGATGACGCGCCCGCTCGCGGTCTGCGCCGACGAGAGCGTGCACGACCGCAATTCGCTCGACGCGCTGCGCGGGCGCTATGACGCTGTCAACATCAAGCTCGACAAGACCGGAGGGTTGACCGAAGCGCTGGCGATGGCCGATGCCGCCCGCGCATCGGGCTTCGACATCATGGTCGGCTGCATGGTCGGGACCTCGCTCTCGATGGCCCCGGCGATGTTGCTGACACCGCTCGCGCGCTACGTCGACCTCGATGGCCCTCTTCTGTTGGCCGAGGATTGCCCGCATGGACTGTACTATCAGGACAGTCTGGTCTACCCGCCCGACGCGGCGCTATGGGGATGAAGCTTGAAGCGTTTGCGCGCGACCCACATCAGCAGGCCGCCAACCGCGGCCATCGCGGCCATCATGAGATAGACGCCCGGCCCGTATTGCGCATAAACCGGCCCTGACAGCGCCGAAGCCGCCGAGCCGACGATGCCGCTGGCGGCGGCATAATAGCCCTGCCCCCGCGCCGTCACATGCGCCGGCACCTGGCGAACCAGCAGCCCCATCGTCCCGATCAGCGTCAGTCCGAACGTGAAGCCGTGGCTGATCTGAACAGCAGCGAGCCCGAGCGCCTGCGGCTCCGTGGCCGTGAGCGTCCAGCGCAGCACCGCAGCGACAGCACCGATGATCACCAGGGTCGAGGGCGCCAGCGTGAACCGCGGGGAGAGCGCAAAGATCACGATCTCGGTGAGCACGCCCATGGTCCAGAGCCAGGCGATCGTCAGCCCGCTGAGCCCCTGTGCTCTCCACTCGATCGCGGAGAAGGTGTAGTAGGCGGCATGGCTGCCCTGGATCAGCGCCGACGCGATGATGATGCAGAGGAAGCTGGGATCGGCCAGCAGATGCCGCCCGTCCCGTGCCCGACCGGTGCTGCGCGGCAACGGAGGCAGCCGCTCGAGCAGCAGGCTGCTGACAGCACCGAGCACTCCGACCGTGACGATGATCCAGATCAGGTCAGTGGCCGCGAGCACGTCCGCTAGGCCGCCGCACAGCAGCGTTCCGACGACGAACGCAGCCGAGCCCCACAGCCGGAGCCGCCCGTAATTCAACCCGTAGCTCATCACCCCGCGCAGCGCGTAGGCATCCGTGAGCGGGAGCAGCGGCGTCCACAGGCAGCAGGTTGCCACATAGACGAGGAACACCAACCAGGGATCGTGCTGGAACGCCAGAACGGCAAATCCCGACGCAGTTGCGAAGGTGGCCAGCCGCATGCCGGCGCGAAGCGCCTGGCGGCGCTCCGCCATTGCGGTGATCAGCGGCAGCACCGTGAAGCGCGTTACCGCGGGAACGGCGATGACGATGCCGATCCACGACGCGTCCAGCCCGATCGCACGCAGCCAGACCGGGAAAAACGGCAGATGTGTTCCGGACAGCACGAACACCGCGCTGTAGAACAGCCCGAGACGGCCCGCGAATCGGCGCGCCAATACCGGCGATGTGGTGGAGATTTGTCGGGATAGTGGCATCAATTCAATTGCGATTCGATCAATATCATGGTGATCGTTATGCCAACGCGCAGCAACTTGCGCGATGGGTTTGCCATGGTCGATGAAGTCTTCGCCCTCTCGCCGATATCCGCCCGTGCGGCTCAGCCGAACGAGGCCGACTATGAGGCGATCCGCGACGCCTTCATGGAGACGTCCCGCGGCCGCTGGTTCCTGGGCGAGTACGCGAAGCGCAACCGCAACGCCGACACCAGCATGGTGCTGGATGCGGTTGCGCGCATCGAGCATGCGCTGGCGTCCCAGCGCCAGCAGCACCAGGAATTCGAGCGCGCCGACAGCAAGGCGCTGCCGGAAGCGCTGGCCTCGATCCGCGCCGCCGTCGAGGATGCGGCGCTCGCGACGGCGGCCGCCGTCGACGGCTTGGCGCTGGAACAGAATCTGGCCCCGGTGCGCAAGGGCACCCGGATCATCAAGGAGATCTCCTGGCGCTGGCGCGAGATCGGTGCGGACTCGCGCATCTGCGACCTGATCGACTCCCAGGTGACATCGATCGAGGCCGCTTGCGAGCAGCTGGCCAGCACCGACCCGAAGGTTGCGTTGCTGGCGGCGTTCGAGATCATCAAGACCCGTCTCAATGAGCTTGACCGCAACGAGGCCGCGACGCCTCCCGCGGGCCCGGAGCCCGTGCCAACCGGGCGAGCCGCTCAGGCGGCCGAGGCCTCGCCGTCTCCTGACGACGCCGGCGCTGCGACGATGCAGCCGGAAGCGGCGCAGAAGGTCGAGGCAGCCGTGTCCGAGCTGGTCGCGGCGGTCGCTGCGATCGAGCTCGCCGATGAGCAGCCCGTACGGCAGGCGACGGCTGTCAAGCCGACGGTGGAACCGCCGCCCGCGGCTGCGCTGGCGGACCCGCCTGTTGCAACGGTCGCCCCGGAGTCCGCAGCAGCATCCGCCGCCGAGGCCGAAATTGTGCCGCCGGAGACTTCGGTCGGTGCCGAAGCCAACGAGGATGCCGCGGCAGCCGAGGCGCAGGATGAAGCCATCCTGGAGCTGGTCGCAGCCGAGATGGGGGCGCCCGAGACCTTCGAAGACGAGGAGTTCGGCCGGACGCGAACGCTCGGCTTCGACATCGAGGAGCCGAGCGCCGTCGACGACGATATCGTGGCGAGCTTCAGTGCTTCCGCGCCGTTGACGGCGGAACTCGCGCCTGCGGCGGTCGAAGCCCCGGTCGCAAATACCAATGTGCAACCGGCGGCCTCCGCCGCCGCGCCGGCGCCTGCCACACCGCTGCCGCCGCGGGTCGAACTGGCGACCATGGAGTTCTCGGTCGCGGTCGAAGCAGCCGCCAGGATCGCCGCGGCAGCCGACACTCCCGCGTCACCGCCGCTGCAACACACTGCGATCGAGCGAGAGCCGCTTGCGCCAATCGCCAGCACCACCGCACAGCAGGCCATGCCAAAGCCGGCCTACGAACCGTCGCTGGGGTCCACCCTGCTGTCGAACGGTCTGTTGCAGCGCCCGCAGACTCCCGCCAACGATCCGTTGACGCCGATCCGCCGCATGAGCCAACCCGAGAAGATCGCGTTCTTCT
Organism: Bradyrhizobium sp. HKCCYLS2038; assembly: GCF_051167655.1. Classification (NCBI taxonomy): domain Bacteria; kingdom Pseudomonadati; phylum Pseudomonadota; class Alphaproteobacteria; order Hyphomicrobiales; family Nitrobacteraceae; genus Bradyrhizobium; species Bradyrhizobium sp. HKCCYLS2038. The sequence continues at coordinate 915,476 of NZ_JBNPTM010000002.1, forward strand.
CTTGAGGATCGGCAATTCTGGTCGTGTCGTCGACTGACGGAAGCTGATCACCGGTATCGGATAGGTGATGCCGGTCACGTACGCCGCCCGCCGACACGCTTAACCTTCTTCTCAAGCCACTTTGCTGCTCGAGGAGAACGCCGTGTCCGCTCCGCTGTCCCGCTCCCGTTACTTCGATTGGAAGCTCCTGCTCGTCGCCGGACTTCTGGTCTTGATCGCTGCACTCGGTCGAAGCCCGGCGCTCGCCGCCAGCAGCGAGATCGACGACCTGCAGACGCCGCCCCGTGCACTCGTCGCAGCGCCGCCAGCGACCACGGATGCCGCTCCGATCGCGACCGCGCAAGGTACTGAGCCGCGCGTGGCGCTGGTGATCGGCAATGGAAGCTATCAGAACGCTCCGCCGCTGGAGAACCCCGACAATGACGCCCATGCCGTCGCCAAGCTTTTGAATTCGGCGGGCTTCGAGGTGATCACCGCGACCGACCTGACACAGACCGAGATGCTCAAGGTGGTGCAGGATTTCTCGAGCCGCGTCGCCGCCCACGGGCCGAACGCCGTCGCCATGGTCTACTACGCCGGTCACGGCGTTCAGCTGGCGGGTGAGAACTATCTCATTCCGATCGACGCGCGCATTTCCGCTCCCTCAGACCTGACGACGAGCACGATCCGCCTGGTCGACCTGATGGCCACGCTCGATGCCGTTCCCAGCCGCCTGCGGATCGTCGTGCTCGATGCCTGCCGCAACAACCCGTTTCCCGCCGTCAACGATGCCGGCCGCGGCCTTGCCATCGTCGATGCACCCAACGGTTCGATCGTCGGCTACTCGACTTCGCCCGGCGAAGAGGCGCTCGACGGACGCGGCGAGCACAGTCCCTATACGCAGGCGTTTCTCAATCTCGCGCGACAGCCGAACCAGCCGATCGAGCAGCTGTTCAAGCGCATTCGTCTGCAGGTCAACCAGACGACCGATGGCCGGCAGACGCCGTGGGAAAGCTCATCCCTGACCAGCGATTTCACCTTCTTCGGCGACACGTTGGTCGCCGCGGCACGACCGGCGGACAATGCGCCGGTGGTGCAGATGGCAGCCAACCTGCCCAGCCGGTCGGTGCGGCAGGCCTATGACTACGTGCTGTCGGAGAACCGTCCGCAATACTACCGCGAGTTCATCGAGCTGTACCCGCGCGATCCGCTCGCCGACCGCATCCGTGCGCTGCTCGCCGGCCTGGTGCAGGCCGTCGCGTGGCACCAGACGGTGCTGGCGAACTCGCCGGCTGCCTACAAGAGCTTCAGCGACTCCTACGCCGATAGCCCCTATGCGCCGGTCGCGATCCGGCTGCAGGTCCAGCCCAGGACCATCCCGGTGCTGCAGCCCAGCCGCCTGATGGTGCCGCCGCACATGGTCCCGGTCATGCGTCCACTCAACGGCGGCGTCCAGGTCCGTCCCGCGCCGCTGCCGAACCTGCCGACCAAGAACCTGCCGCCGACGGTCGTCACCAATGGCAAGCCCATCAACAACACCGTTCCTGGCAAGGTGCTCGATGGGCGGCTGTCCGGTCAGAACAAGATCGTCGACAAGATCGTGCCGCCGTCGAATCCGCCTGCGGCGACCAAGATCCAGCGCGATCCTCTCAAACGCGTCACGGGACGCCCGTTCGAGACGCACGACGTCCGTCGTCCCGGTGGCAAGTCCGGCCCGTTCAAGCCGAACTTCGACGCGTCGCGCCCCGCGCTGACGCGGGGGCCTGGCCCGTCGCATTTTGCCCAATCCGGCCAGCGTCAGGGGGGCGGCGGATTTTCCCGGGGCGGCCTCGGCTTCCGCTGAGGCCGTTGGCTCAGGCGATCAGCCTGGCGTAGAGCTCGGCATCGACATTGCCGCCGGAGAGGACGATCACCACCGTCTTGCCGGCCACTTCGAGCCGGCCCGCCAGCAGCGCTGCAAGGCCTACCGAGCCGCCGGGCTCGACGACGAGCTTCAACTCCCGGAACGCGAAAGCGACCGCGCGGCCCACTTCGTCATCCGAGGCTTCCACCGCGGCCGACAGCAGCCGGCTATTGATGGCGAAGGTGATCTCGCCGGGGATCGCGGCCATCAGCGCGTCGCAGATGGTGCGCCCCTTGGCCCCATGCGCCTCGCGATGCCCGGCGCGGAGCGAGCGGGCATGGTCATCAAAGCCCTTGGGCTCGGCGACGACCATCTGGGTCTGCGGATAGCGCGCCTTGACCGCTGTCGAGACGCCGGCGAGCAAGCCGCCGCCCGAAGCCGGGACGACCACCAGATCAGGCGACGATCCGAGCGCGGCGAGATCCTCGGCGATCTCGCGGCCGACCGTGCCCTGCCCCGCGATCACGAACGGATCATCATAAGGCGGCACCACGGTCGAGCCACGCTTCGCGGCGATGTCGCGGGCGATCGCCTCGCGGTCCTCACGGTCGCGATCGTACAGCACGACGTCGGCGCCAAACGCCTTGGTCCGCTCGCGCTTGGCCACCGGCGCGTCGGAGGGCATCACGATGGTGGCGTGCATGCCGAACAGCTGGGCGGCATGGGCGACGCCCTGGGCATGATTGCCGGAGGAAAACGCGACGACGCCTCTGCCGTGGGCGTCCTTCGGGATCGAGGCGAGCTTGTTGTAGGCGCCGCGGAACTTGAACGAGCCGGTCCGCTGCAGCACCTCGGGCTTCACGAACACGTTCGCCTTGAACAGATCGCTGAGCACCGGTGCCGGTAACAACGGTGTCCGCACGGCGACGGGTGCAAGAACACGGGCCGCCGCATCGATGTCGGCGACGGTGACGGACGGGATCGGAGCATGGGCTGCCATGCTCGCATTTTACCGCGCCCGATCGCCGCGAAGCAAGGGACAGCCTCAAGCCGCGCGCGCCGCCAGTTGCGGAACCGCGGCGGGCTGGCGCTGCGGGTCGGTCCAGGTCAGGATCTCGAAGCGGCCGTCCTCGTGCTCGACCAGGGCCGTACAGCTCTCGACCCAGTCGCCGCAATTCATGTAGCGGATGCCATCCTGGTCGCGGATGACGGCACAATGGATGTGGCCGCAGATCACGCCGTCGGCACCATGCCGCCGCGCCTCGGACGCGAGCGCGGTCTCGAACGCGCCGATGTAGTTCACCGCGTTCTTGACCTTCTGCTTTGCCCATTGCGACAGCGACCAATAGGGCACGCCGAACATGCGGCGGAAGAAGTTGACCAGACGGTTCATCTGGATCGCGAAATCATAGGCCTTGTCGCCGAGATGGGCGAGCCAGCGGGCGTTCTGCACGACGAGATCGAAGATGTCGCCGTGAATGATGAGATAGCGCTTCCCGTCCGTCCCGGTGTGGACGATGTTCTCGACGACGTCGATGCCGCCGAAATGCGTGCCGTAATAGCCGCGCAGGAACTCGTCGTGATTGCCCGGCACGTAGACGATCTTGGCGCCCTTGCGCGCCTTGCGCAGCATCTTCTGCACGAGGTCGTTGTGCGACTGCGGCCAGTGCCAGCTCGACTTGAGCGCCCAGCCGTCGATGATGTCGCCGACCAGGTAGATGGTGTCGGCGTCGTGGTGCCGCAGGAAATCGACGAGGAGATTGGCCTGCGAGCCCCTGGCTCCGAGATGTACGTCGGAGATGAACAACGTCCGAAAGCGCTTCGTCGGGCTTTCTTCACCAGCAGTCTCAAGTCCCATGCGCGCCCACCTAACAGTCCCTGATGACACTGCGATGACGAACGGAGGCTCCCGAGGGCCGTTCGCATGACGACTCGCGATGTCATTCGCCACGCCCCGCGATACCAGCGGGGTGCGACAATCAGGCGACAGGCAGGCGGCGCAGGCAGGGAATCGGCTGCCTCCTATCGGGGCACGGCGACGACGCGCAGATTGTTCGTCGTGCCGGCCTGCGCGAACGGGATGCCGGCAACGACGACGAGCAGGTCGCCTGCGGCCGCGAACTCCTCCTGGACCGCGAGCACGGTCGCGCGCTCGACCATCTCCTCGTAGCTCTGCACGTCCTGCGACAGCACGCTGTGCGCGCCCCACAGCAGGCACATCCGCCGCGACGTGTCCTCGTTCGGCGTGATCGCGAGAATCGGCAGGCTCGGCCGCTTGCGGGCGACGCGCGAGGCCGAGGTGCCGCTCGACGTATAGGCGACGATCGTCCTGGCGTGAATGGCCGAGGCGAGGTCGGCCGCCGCAGTCGCCACGGCATGCGGCGGTGTCTGCTCCTCGTCGGGCTGCGTCGCCTGGATGAGCGAGCCGTACATCTTGTGGTTCTCGGTCGCCTTGATGATGCTGTCCATCATCGCCACCGCCTCGCGCGGATATTGCCCGCTGGCCGATTCCGCCGACAGCATCACGGCATCGGCGCCGTCATAGATCGCGGTCGCGACGTCGGAGACCTCGGCGCGCGTCGGCGTCGGCGTCGCCACCATCGAGTCCAGCATCTGCGTTGCCACGATCACCGGCTTCACCGCGAGCCGGCAGGCGCGCACCAGCTCCTTCTGCTTGCCCGGCACGTCCTCATTCGGAATCTCGACACCGAGATCGCCACGCGCCACCATGATCGCATCCGACAGCTGGATGATGTCGTCGATGCGATCCAGCGCCGCGGGCTTCTCGATCTTCGACATGATGCCGGCGCGGCCGTTGATCAGGCCCCTCGCCTCCAGCACGTCCGACGGCTTCTGCACGAACGACAGCGCGACCCAGTCGACGCCGAGCTTGAGCCCGAACGCGAGATCGGAGCGGTCCTTGGCCGTCAGTGGCGACAGCTCCAGAATGGTGCCCGGCAGATTGACGCCCTTGTGATTGGAGATCGCGCCGCTGACGATCACCTTCGCCTCGATCCAGTCGTCACCCAGCCCCATGACGCGCACGCGCACGCGGCCGTCATCGATCAGAAGATCGTGACCTGGCGCGACTGCCGCAAAGATCTCCGGATGCGGAAGCGGAATGGCACTCTTGTCGCCCTCGGTGCCTTTGAGCACGAAGCGAATGGTCTCGCCGGCTTCGACCTGGATCTTCTTGTCGCGCAGCGTGCCGACGCGAATTTTCGGCCCCTGCAGATCCATCAGGATGCCGATCGGGCGCTGCACGTCCTTTTCCAGCGCGCGGATCGCGGCATGGACCTTGGCGTGATCGGCCTGCGTACCGTGGCTGAAGTTGAGACGAAACGTGTCGACACCGGCAAGGAACAACGCCTTCAACATCTCCGGAGAATTGCTCGCGGGGCCGACGGTCGCGACGATCTTGGCTCGACGGTGACGACGCATATAGTGCCCTTTCTGCCTAGCTCATGTGTCGCGTCTTGATGACATGCATGTGATTGGCATGCGCGGACGCAGCGGAAGCGCTGGTATACGCCCCGCAGCGTTCATTGCAAGCGCGACGCCGGGCACGCCGAGATTGTACGGGAGATTTGCACGCCTCAGACATTGGAGCCGTGGATCGCATCGATGACCGCATCTGTCACGTCCTTGGTCGTCGCCTTGCCGCCGACATCCGGCGTCAGTATGCCGGCTGCACACACCTTCTCCACCGCTACCATCAGCCTGATGGCCGCGTCCTTCTCGCCGAGATGCTCGAGCATCTGCGCGCCGGTCCAGAATGTCGCAACGGGATTGGCGATGCCCTTGCCGGTGATGTCGAACGCCGAGCCGTGGATCGGCTCGAACATCGACGGAAAGCGCCGCTCCGGATCGATGTTGCCAGTCGGCGCGACGCCGAGGCTGCCGGCGAGCGCACCGGCGAGATCGGAGAGAATGTCGGCATGCAGATTGGTCGCGACGATGGTGTCGAGGCTCTTCGGCTGCAGCGTCATGCGCACCGTCATCGCGTCGACCAGCATCTTGTCCCAGGTCACGTCGGGAAATTCACGCGCGACCTCGGCAGCGATCTCGTCCCACATCACCATGCCATGGCGCTGCGCGTTCGACTTGGTGACGACGGTGAGAAACTTGCGCGGCCGCGACTGCGCCAGCTTGAAGGCGTAGCGCATGATGCGGGTGACGCCGACGCGGGTGAACACCGCGACTTCGGTGCCGACCTCTTCCGGCAGCCCACGATGCGCGCGGCCGCCCATGCCGGCATATTCCCCTTCCGAGTTCTCGCGCACAATCACCCAGTCGAGATCGCCGACGCCGACATTGCGCAGCGGCGAGGCGACGCCCGGCAGGATCTTGGTCGGACGCACATTGGCGTACTGATCGAAACCTTGGCAGATCGGCAGCCGCAGGCCCCACAGCGTGATGTGGTCGGGCACATCGGGCGCACCGACGGCGCCGAAATAGATCGCATCGAACTTCTTCAGCTCAGTGAGGCCGTCGGCCGGCATCATCACGCCGTGCTTCTTGTAGTAGTCCGAGCCCCAGTCGAAGGTCTTGACGTTGAAGCTGAGATCGCCGGAGCGCTTCGCAAGCGCCTCGAGCACGCGGACGCCGGCGGAGATGACCTCGGGGCCGATGCCGTCGGCGGGGATGGCGGCGATGGAATGGGTGCGCATGGAACGAGCTCCGTGTGAGGGGTGCGGCGACAGCACCAGCCGGCCGGCGACGAAACATGGACCATAGGCGGTTGCCTGGGCCGGCTTCAATGCTCGCATCATTATACAAAAAAATGATATAATCCGGTCCATCGCCTCACGGGACCCGTCTCATGGAATTGCACCAGCTCCGCTGCTTCGCCGCCGCCGCCGAGGAGCTGCATTTCGGCAAGGCGGCGCAGCGGCTGCAGATGCTGCCGTCAGCGCTCGGTCGCCAGATCAAGCTCCTGGAGGACGACCTCGCGACGCCGCTGTTTGCGCGGACGACACGCGCGGTGTCTCTGACCCAACATGGCACGTTGCTGCTGCGGGATGCGCGCAGCATCCTGGCGAAGGTCGAGGCGGTGGAGACGTCGTTCCGCCGGCGCGCACGCGGCGGCAAAGCGCAGAAGCTGCGCGTCGGCGCCATCGACAGCGCGGCTGCGGGCCTGCTGCCGCAGCTGCTGCATGATTTCAGGGAGGCGCATCCCGAGATCGCCGTGCAGCTGATGGAGGAGAAGACGATCCGGCTGCTGCCCAAGGTGCTCTCCGGCGCGCTCGACCTTGCTTTCATCAGGCCGCCGGAGCGCGGCGATGCCAGGCTCGAATTCCGTGCGCTACTCAGCGAGAGCGCCGTGGTCGCGCTGCCGCAGCGGCATCGGCTGGCGACGCGTGCCTCGGTGTCTCTGGCTGACATTGCCGACCAGCAGCTGATCGTACCGGACCGGCGGTCGCGGCCGCACAGCCACGACCTCACCATGAAGCTGTTCGCGCAGGCCGGGCTGTCGCCCGACATTGCGCAGTTCGCCGACGAGAAGCAGACCATCGTCCATCTCGTCGCCGCGCGGCTCGGCATTGCCATCGTGCCGCGCTGGACCTCGCGGCTCGCCGTCTCCGGCGTGCGCTTCGTGCCGCTACGGCTGAAGCGCGGCAGCGCGATCGGACGCCTGCCACTGGCCGCCGCCTGGCTGCGCGGCTCGCGCGACCCGGCGCGGGAGGCGATGCTGGGGGTGCTGGAGAAGCGGCTGGCGAAGTATGCGCGCGGTGCGTGAGGTAGTGCCATGCGCGTCGCACGAATGACGCCGTCGCAGCTCGGCCTCATGGTTCGAGACGCGCGCCAAGCGGCGCGCTCCTCACCATGAGGGTTGAGGCTTTGGCTCGGAGCGCCAGAGCTCGCAGCTGCCCCAGAGCGCTCGCGCAACAAACACCGCCCTCGTCCTGAGGAGCGCGCCGCTTGGCGCGCGTCTCGAAGGACGGCTGTGGGCACCCCTGCCCCCACACTCCTGACAATCGATCCCCCAAACTCCCCTACCCCAGCGGCGTCTCCGCGATGTCGAGCAGCGCGCCGAGGCCGTGGCGGAGGCCGCGCATCGGCTGCTGCTCGGAGGACAGGCCGAGGGCCAGCATGGAGCGGCCGGTAACTTCATAGACATGGCCGAACGGCAGCGACTGCACGTGCGCGTCCGGCTGATTGGTGTCGATCAGCGCCAGCCAATTGTGCCCCTCGGGCACCGACGGCAAGGTGAAGTTCACCACGTCGTGGTGCGCATTGTAGATCAACAGCAGGGTCGCATCCGAGCCGCGGCGCCTGACGCCGGTCTCCTGGGCGCGGCCGTCGAGCAGCATGCCGAAGCAGCGCGCGTTGCCGTCGGTCCACTGCTCGGTCATCATCTCCTCGCCGGAGGGCGCGAGCCAGGTCACGTCCTTGACGTCGAGCTCCTCGTTGAGCGAGCCGACCAGGAAGCGCGAACGATAAAGGATCGGAAATGCCTTGCGCATCGCGATCAGTTTGCGCGTGAACTCGCGCAGCTGCCGGCCAGATGCAGTGATGCCCATCCAGTCCAGCCAGCTGATCTCGTTGTCCTGGGCATAGGCGTTGTTGTTGCCATCCTGGGTATGCCCGAACTCGTCGCCCGCGAGCAGCATCGGCGTGCCGTGCGACAGCAGCATCGTCGCCAGCATGTTGCGCTTCTGCCGTTCGCGCAACGCGGTGACCTCGGCATCGTCGGTCGGCCCCTCGACCCCGCAATTCCACGAATGATTGTTGCTGTGGCCGTCGCGATTGTCCTCGCCGTTCGCCTCGTTGTGCTTGTCGTTGTAGGAGACGAGATCGTTGAGATTGAAGCCGTCATGCGCGGTGATGAAGTTGACGCTCGCCCACGGACGGCGGCCGCGCTTGTTGAACAGATCGCCGGAGCCGGAGATGCGTTTGGCGAAGTCGGCGATGGTGCCGCCATCGCCCTTCCAGAACGCGCGCGTGGTGTCGCGGAATTTGTCGTTCCACTCCGCCCAGCCCGGCGGAAACTGGCCGACCTGATAGCCGCCCGGGCCGATGTCCCAGGGCTCGGCGATCAGCTTGACGCCCGACAGCACCGGGTCCTGACGGCAGGCATCGAGAAAGCCGCCGCCCTCGTCGAAACCATAGGGCTCGCGCGCCAGGATGGTGGCGAGGTCGAAGCGGAAGCCGTCGACCCGCATCTCGGTCGCCCAATAGCGCAGCGAGTCGGCCACGAGCTGGAGGACGCGCTGATGCGACAGGTTCACCGTGTTTCCGGTGCCGGTGTCGTTGATGTAGTAGCGCTTGTTGTCCGGCAGGAGACGGTAGTAGCTGGCGTTGTCGATACCCTTGAACGACAAGGTCGGACCGAGCTCGTTGCCTTCGGCGGTGTGATTGTAGACCACGTCGAGGATGACCTCGATGCCGTTGGCGTGGAACTGGTTGACCATGGTCTTGAACTCGGTCGCGAACGGTGTCTTCAGGTAGCGCGGCTCGGGCGCGAAGAAGCCGATCGAATTGTATCCCCAATAGTTGCGCAGGCCCTTGTCGATCAGATAGCTGTCATCGATGAAGGCGTGGATGGGCAGCAGCTCGGCCGATGTGATGCCGAGGGAGCGCAGATAGGCCGGAATGTCGTGATGCGCGAGGCCGGCGAAGGTGCCGCGTTCGGCCTCCGGCACCAGCGGATGCAGCTTGGTGAAGCCCTTGACGTGCATCTCGTAAAAGACGGTCCGCTCCCACGGAATCTCCGGCTTACGCGAGGTGCCCCAGGTGAAGGCGGGATCGATCACCCGGCACCTCAACATCAACGGCGCGCTGTCGCGATCGTCGAACGACAGATCCTTGTCGGCATGGTCGAGCTGATAGCCGAACAGTTCGGGCCCCCAGCGCAACTGACCGACGAGCTGCTTGGCGTAGGGATCGATGACGAGCTTGTTGGGATTGAAGCGGTGGCCGGCATCCGGCTCGTAGGGCCCGTGCACGCGGTAGCCATAGACGGTGCCCGGCCGCGCGGTCGGCAGATAGCCGTGCCAGACCTCGTCGGTGTATTCCGGCAGCTCGATGCGCTCGAGCTCGGTCTCACCTCGCTCGTCGAACAGACACAGCTCGACTTTCGTGGCGTGCGCGGAAAAGATCGCAAAATTGACGCCGAGCCCGTCCCAGGTCGCACCGAGCGGAAACGGCCGGCCTTCGCTGATCTTGACCTTGCGCAAATTGAAAGCGGCCTGCGTCAGGGCGTCCGCCCTGTCAGTCAGTTGATCCATCACTGCCCCCTTTTATGCAAAGCCCGTCAGCTGGCCGGTGGTGTGTCGTCGGGCATGATCACCTCAGCCTTCGTCTCGGTCACGGTCACCGAGGCGATCACGGCGCCGGCCGGTACCGCCAGCTTCGCGGCGCGCTGCTGCGTGACCTCCTTGTTGATCGCCGTGATGGAATTGCCGATACGTCCGACCATCTCGGCCAATTCGGCGGGCGTCATCTTCAACCGCTTGGTCACGACGCGGACCTGGGCCTCATCGGTCATGTCGAGCTTGTTGCGGTTCGGCTGGATTTTGGCACGGCGCATTGGCGATCCCTTCTTCATGCCAACTAACCTTGGCTGCGGAATTTGGTTCCCTCGCGCGAGCTGCCGCGGGTCGCATGCGACGTCTCGTGACATGAGTCACTGCTCTCGCGGCGTCATCCGCCCGAGTCTTGTCATCGCTGTTGCCCTCGGATCAGGCAGAGGGCGCGGGGAATGCCGGGCGCTGGCCTCGCCCATGGCCCGCCTGCAGAAAAAAAGCAGGCGGCAGTCACCACAGGTTCAGCCGAGACATCCCGGCATTCCCCGCACGATGGTTTTCACGCTTATCTCGCGCTCTTCCCGGTGTCCGGCTTGTAGCCACCGTCGCCCGAAGGATCATCATGACCTCCGGACTTGACGCCAGCCTCGGGGCGCCAGAACCACGCGTCTTCACGTCCGCAAGCCTGCCGTTCGTCGGCGCAGGTTTCCCCACGCTGCAGCACGCCCACAGCCACCGCATCCCGCGCCCAACGTATCGTGACGATCGCGACGCGCCCCTCTCGAGGAGCACGGGACCGGGACAATCAAGCATGATTTCCGAAAAATAGCAATAGATTTATTTTTAACAGAAATGAGAGAGAGATTGATCAGCTCGAGCGGACGGCGGGTGCACGTCCGTTGAAACTCGACCGTGTCGTCCGACGCAATCGGACGTCTAGCGCGGAGGCCGACGGCGGCCTGGCTCGGACGGGGGTTGTGCATAAGGGTTCAGTACGCACGTAGCAGAGCGGCCCGCGGCCTCGGCCTGGCACGCGTCCCATGACAGATACTGACACGAGATCGTGCTGGAACCGCCGCGCTTCCACACCTGGAGGCACACCGGACCATCGCCGCCGAACCGTTGCGCCGCGGCCGGAGCGGTTGCAAACAATGTGATAGAAGCCACGAAGAGAAGCGCACGCGTCATCACATGATCATGGCATGTGACTGACGAATCCGAAAGGGTCTGGTCTGCGGCCTGTGGCCTCATGGTTCGAGACGCGTCGCAAGAGCGACGCTCCTCACCATGAGGATTACAACTTTGCTGCAGAGAAAAGCCCTCATCCTGAGGAGCCCGCCGCAGGCGGGCGTCTCGAAGGATTGCCGCGGAAAGACTGCACGCGCAGCCACTTTCACCTATACGAGACCCTATGTAGCGGTGGGTGCGCGCGGTGGGCACGGCGCGGGAGTGCCTGCCTTACAAGCTCACATCCGGGCGCGACTTAGATGTCCCAGTGCTTCATCCACAAGGCCAGAAACCCCGTGATCATCACCACGGTGGCGATCAGGGCCATCAGGATCAAGCCCACCTTCCAGAAGCGTCCACATACGACAAGGACGAACAGCAATGCAAAAGGATCGCTTGCGGCCGTTGCGACCGTCATTGCCGCCGCGTCGGCGAGAGACGGTTTGCGTTCCGGAGCGTCTCTCAAATTCGATCGCTGGCGACCCACGATAGCCTCCGCTCAAAGATCGACCGCGGCTTGTCAGCCAACGTAAGTAGGCCTTCGAGAATTGCGAACGCCCGAGACGTCACAAGGCCTCTTCGATGAGACGAAGAGAGGCTTCGACGGTTCACCGGTTCGGTGTCAGGTCACGCGGGCTTGATCTTTGACGGCAGCAGGGTCGGTGTGCGCGCACCTGCCGTGGGCAGCAGAAAGGTGCTGCGCGCGGCCTCCGAGTTCAGCCGTTCCGGAGCATACCAGTTGTGAAGGATCGCCTTGTCCTGCAGGTCCGTGTTCAAGTCGAGGAAATCCTCGACATCGGACGTCGGGCGGTCGAGTCGACGTTCGGCGATCAACGACAGGAACGCGATCGTGATGGTGTGGTGGAAGGCCTCGGGTCGGCCGGCGCGCGCCGCGATCGCTCTGAGCGTGCTGCTGAAGATGTGCGCTGCCGTCGTGAAATCGTACCTGTCCAGGAGTTCGTAGCCGACGCGCAAATGGTCGACATGGCGAAACGTCGTGTTGTCGATCTCCGCCCGCAGAAAGCGGGCGACGAGACTGCACTCATCCTGCATCGGGGGCCTCCGTCAGCCGGTGAGCGTCTTCGGCACACAGGTCCAGCCCGTACACTTCCTTCAGCCGCGCGATCTGCCGCAAGGTCTCCGGCGAGAACGGCAGCTTCGCCTCGAACGCATGAAGCACGATGCCTTCGAGGAGATCACCGAGCGAAAGATCGAGATACTCGGCAAGCGCTTTGAGGACCTTGAGCGTGCGCTGCTCGATCCGCACGCCGGTCTGGATACGTTGAACGTCTTTCATGTTACCTATGTACCAAGGTAACGCGCCACAGGCAAGAGGCAGCCGTCGGATTTATCGTGGGGCTCTACGAAGGGGGGATGGTCCCGGAGGCAACGCGCGACGCGTCACCCACAGCTGTCGCCCCCGCGAACGCGGGGGCCCATAACCACAGGGTTTGTTTGTCTTGCGCGGGACTCGCAGCGGGCCTGTTTCAAACATCACGGGGTGTGGGTCCCTGCGCAGCGCGCGCAATTGCGCGCTAGGCAGGGACGACACCTGTTGTCTGGGCGCGCTACCCGAACAGATGCGCCAGCCAGAAGGCGGCGCCGGCGGCGACGCCTCCGACGAGCGCGGTCTGCAGTGCGGACTTGATCTTGCTGACGCCGGTGAAGTGGCCCTTGATGCCGCCGAAGATGAGCAGCGCGATGCCGGTCGCGACCACCGAGATGCGCATCGCCGGCGCGATGTCGTGGACCAGCATGTAGGGTACGAGCGGAATCAGGCCGCCGATCACATAGGAGCCGCCGATCGTTATGGCGCTGACCGGCGCGCGCTTCGGGTCGGGCCGTTCGAGGCCGAGCTCGAAGCGCATCATGAAATCGACCCAGCGCTTGCGGTCTGCCGCGATGGATTCGACCACCGTGTCCAACTGCTGGCCTTCGAGACCGTAGCCGCGGAAGACCTCCGCGACCTCCGCGATCTCGCGGTCGCGCAGGCGCTCGACCTCGTCGTGCTCCCGCTTCTCCTCGGCGGCATAGTGCTCGGCGTCGGTGCGGGCGGCGAGATAGCCGCCGAGGCCCATCGCGATCGCGCCGGCGACGACCTCGGCGAGGCCGGCGGTGACGATCACATCCGTGGTGGTGACCGCCGCCGACAGGCCGGCGGCGAGCGCGAACGGTACCGTCAAGCCGTCGGCCATGCCGATCACGACGTCGCGGACGCTCTCGGAGCGGTGAAGTGCTTCTCGACATGAGGCGTGGCCGGCATGGGACCTCCGATTCGATCTTTGATGGAAGCCTTCTAGACCGTTTCGGCCACAGCCCCGATGACATGTCTCAGCCCCGGCTCATCCCCGCAGGCCCGGCACCATCCGCTTCAAGGTGCGATCGTGCAGCCAGTAGTGATGCAGCAGCGCCGCTCCGGCGTGAAGACCGATCAGAATGATCAGGCCGTTGGCCAGCACCTCGTGCATCTCTTTCAGGTCATGCGCGAAGGTGCGGTCGCCGACCCAGGGCGAGGCGATCTCGAACAGGCCGAGCACCGGCAAGGCAGTGCCGCGGGCGAATTGCGTGAGAATGCCGAGTACGGGAATCGCGAACATGATGCCGTAGATCAGCAGGTGCACGATCTCGCTGACGTGAACCGTCCACGATCCCAGTTTCGTCGCTTCCGGGACCGGCGGCGGATCGGCGAGACGCCACGCCAGGCGGGCGAGCGCGAAGCCGAGCATCGCGAGCCCGAGCGAGACGTGCATGAACAGACCGGTGTCGTGGGACTGCCGCGACAGCATGTCGCCGAGATGGCCCGAAATCCAGGCCGCTGGCACCAGCACGGCGACGATCCAATGCAAACCGATCGCAACGGAGCCGTAGGTCTTGGCGGAATTTCGAATACGCATGGCAGCCTCCTCGGGTCAGATGTCCGCCTCTCCTGCGGGAGCGCGGAAGCGATATGACTTGAGGCTTAGCTCAGCGCGGGCGACGCGGCGCTGACGCCGGCTGTCAGCTGGCCGTCAGGATGGAACGTATCTGTTGAGGCACCAGGGCCGGCGATTGCGGGCCTTGCGGCGCCGGCATGAGGGCCGGGGCGATCGTGATCTTGGCACCGCCGAGTTCGGAGCGCCCGATCTGCAGCTTCCAGCCATACGCCTCCAGCACGTCCTGCACGATCGCAAGGCCCAGGCCGCTGCCCGGCCCCTGCTCGTCGAGGCGGCCGCCGCGCTCGAGCACGCGGCCGATCTGCGTGTCGGGAATGCCCGGACCATCATCCTCCACCGTCACGCTCGGCGGGGCCGCGCGCGCGACGATGCGCACCGTGCTTGTCGCATGACGCGCAGCGTTCTCCAGGAGATTGCCGAGCACCTCGGCGAGATCGGTACGATCCATCGCCACGCTCAAGCCCGCCGGCACCTCGCCGTCGAAGCTGACATGCGCGGCGGCCGGCGTGCGGCCGAGCGTGCCGAGCAGCGCCTCCACCAGCGGCGCCAGTTCGGTCGACGCCTGCGGCTCGCCGCGCAGCTTTCCGCGCAACCGCGCCAGCGCCAGCTCGCGGTCGACCTGGCGGCTCATGGCCTCGGCGACATCCTCGACATTGCGCGCCAGCTCCAGCTGGCCGAGCTCCTTGAGCCGCGCGGCGTCGGCGGCGAGCGCGGCCAGCGGCGTCTTGAAGCCGTGCGCGAGATCGGCGGCGCGGCTGCGCGAGCGCACGATCTCACGGCTCTGCGCATCGAGCAGCGCATTGACCTCCTCGACCAGCGGCGCCACCTCGGTCGGCACCGCGACCGGAAGATAACGGCGCCGGCCGTTGCGGATCTCGGCCACGCCACGGCGCAGCACCGTCAGCGGCCGCAGCCCGAGGCTGACCTGAACCGAGGTGCCGATCGCCAGGATGACGGCGAGCACCGCGAGCGCGATCGACAGATCCTTGGCGAAGGTGCGCACCGCGCTGGTGGCGCCGTCGAGATCGTAGGCCACCGCGGCGCGCACCCGGATCGGGCGTTCCGGATTCATCACGATGCCGCGCTCGGCGACCAGCACGCGCGCACCGTCCGGTCCGGCGAGCTCGTGC
This sequence comes from Bradyrhizobium sp. HKCCYLS2038, assembly GCF_051167655.1. Taxonomy (NCBI): domain Bacteria; kingdom Pseudomonadati; phylum Pseudomonadota; class Alphaproteobacteria; order Hyphomicrobiales; family Nitrobacteraceae; genus Bradyrhizobium; species Bradyrhizobium sp. HKCCYLS2038. The sequence continues at coordinate 930,837 of NZ_JBNPTM010000002.1, forward strand.
TGATGCACGTCGGTCGGTCCCGGCTCGTCGATCGGCAGCGGCAGGATCGTGTCCCACAGCGAGCGCGAGCGCAGCAGCTGGCCGTGATCGTCGGAGAGCTGCCAATACAGGCCCGACAGCGGAATGATGAAGCGCGGATCGGCGGGCGCCCGCGACACCATGATGCGGCCGTCGGCATCGACCTCGAGACCGTTCAGCAGCTGGCGCAGATGGACGTCGAGATCGGAGGCGAGCGTCCGGGCGACATGACGCTTGAACAGCACCACCATGCCGAAGCCGGCGACGCCGAGCGCGACCAGGATTGCGATGGTGCCCGCCGCCACTAGCCGAAGCCGCAGCGAGCCCAGCCTCATTGCGCCGTCTCCGCGATCATGTAGCCGAAGCCGCGGCGGGTCTCGATGATCTCGGCGCCGAGCTTCTTGCGGACCCTGCGGATCAGCACTTCGAGCGCGTTGGAATCGTGATCATGGCCGAGGCCGTAGACGTTCTCCTCCAGCTCGTGCTGCGGCACGACCCGGCCGCTCTGCCGCAACAGATAGGCGATCAGCCGGTACTCGAGCTGCGACAGCGCCACCGGCACGCCGCACACGCTGACCTTCATCTGGCGCTCGTCGAGCGCGAGATCGCCCGACGACAGCACCGACGAGGCGTGCCCCGACGAGCGGCGCACGATCGCGCGCAAACGCGCCAGCAGCTCCTCGTTGCGAAACGGCTTCGGCAGATAATCATCGGCGCCGGCATCGATGCCGTCGACCCGCTCGGCCCAGCTCGCGCGCGCGGTCAGGATCAGGACCGGCATGTGGCGGCCCGCGCCGCGCCAGCGCTTCAGCACCGACAGGCCGTCCATTTTCGGCAATCCGAGATCGAGCACGACGGCGCCGTAATCCTCAGTATCGCCGAGAAACCAAGCCTGCTCGCCGTCGCCGGACATCTCGACCAGATAACCCGCCGCCTGCAGCGTCCGCGACAGATCGGACGCCAGCCGCGGATCATCCTCGACGAGCAACACACGCATCTCTCATCCCCAACTACTTTTCCTCGACCAGCTCGATCTCGCCGCTGCGCGCATCGACATACACCTCGCGCACCCGGCCGTCGCGCCCGATGATTCGAAACTCGTAGCGCCAGCGACCGCGCTGACGCTCGACATCGACCCCGGTCACGTCGCCGGCGATCCGGCTGCGCAGCTTGGGAAGAATCTGTGACAAGGGCAAGGCGTCGCCGGATTCGACCGCGCGGCGCATCGCGTCGCGGCGCTCGCGATCGTCCTCGCGCGCGACGGTCGCCGCCGACGCCGCCGTCGAGATCAGCATCGCCAGCAAAGTGATGCGCATGGACCGTCCGATTGAAGGCGAATGCATGATTGTCCCGGTCCGACGATGAGATGTTCGAAGAAACGCGCCGCTGGCTGCGCTGTGGCCGGCGGCTGTGGATTGCACATGACTTGCAGATGCTGGAGTTGCAGACGCTAGGTGCGGAGTCGATTTTGATTTTCCGATGTCGGAATTGTGCCCGGATTCGAGCAAGCCTTGCGGGATACACATGGCCCGGCATTCTGCACGAACGAGCTGACAAGTTGCTGACGCACGGCGACGGGTTGTCGTCAGCGGGGGTGCGAGACGATCCCGGCCCGGAGCGGCCGAGCCATGGCTGCCTGCTGATGAGGAGATCGATCTTGCGAAAGCTGTTGATGCTCGCCGCCGTGATGGCAGGACTTACCATGGCAGAACCTGGCACCGCCTCGGTGGCCCGCGCCGACGTGGTGGGGACGCCAACTCTCGCGCCGCTGGCCCATGCCCAGCCAGGCGTCGCTCAGCTCGCCGCGCGGCATGCGCAGGCTGATGAGCTGCAATACGAGCCGAGCAAGCGCGATCGCGAGGGCGACGACGACACCGAGGACGAGCCGCGCCATTGAGGCCGGCGCCGTGCTCTAGGCCGGCAGTCCCGCTTCGTACCACTCCCGGCTGGCCTTGACGATGCGCACGACCGACAGCATCACGGGCACCTCGACGAGAACACCCACGACCGTCGCCAGCGCGGCGCCGGAGTCGAGCCCGAACAGGCTGATGGCGGCGGCGACCGCGAGCTCGAAGAAGTTGCTGGCGCCGATCAGCGCCGCAGGCGCCGCGACACACCAGGCGACGCCGAGCCGGCGGCTGAGCCAATAGGCGATGCCCGCATTGAGATAGACCTGGATCAGGATGGGCACGGCGAGGATGGCGATGACGACGGGCTGCCTGAGGATCTGCTCGCCCTGAAAGCCGAACAGCAGCACCAGCGTCGCCAGCAGCGCCAGCAGCGACACCGGCTGCAGCACGCGCAAGGTGCGCTCGAAGGCGCCACCCTTGGCGCGCAGCAACGCGCCGCGCCAGAGCTGCGCCACGATCACCGGCACCACGATATAGAGCAGCACCGACAGCAGCAGCGTGGTCCACGGCACCGCGATCGAGGCGACGCCGAGCAGCAGCCCCACCAGCGGCGCGAACAGGAACACCATGATGACGTCGTTGAGCGCGACCTGGCTCAGCGTGTAGTGCGGCTCGCCCTCGCAGAGGTTGGACCACACGAACACCATGGCCGTGCATGGCGCCGCGGCCAGCAGGATCAGACCTGCGACATAGGACGACAACTGTCCTGCCGGGAGCATCGGCGCAAACACGTGGCCGATGAACAGGCTGCCCAGCAGCGCCATTGAAAACGGCTTGATCGCCCAGTTCACGACCAGGGTGACGCCGATGCCGCGCCAATGCGCCTTGACCTCGCCGAGCGCCGCGAAGTCGATCTTCAGGAGCATCGGGATGATCATCAGCCAGATCAGGCCTGCCACCGGCAGGTTCACCCGGGCGATCTCGGCGCCCGCCACGGCGGCGAAGACGCCGGGCAGCAGATGGCCGAGAGCGATGCCGACGCCGATGCACAGCAGCACCCAGATCGTCAGATAGCGTTCGAACGTCGTCATCGGATCAGGCCACGTCGGAGCGGAACGCGGTTGCGCCCTCGCCGGCCCCGATCTCGCGCAGCCGGGTGCCCAGCGACAGCGCGTCGATGCGGTCGAGCGGCAGATTGATGAAGGCGCCGATGCGGTTCTTCAGGTAACGGAAGGCGGTCGTGAATGCCGCAAGCCGCTCCAGCTCCGTGCCCTCGGCCGCCGCCGGATCTTCGATGCCCCAATGCGCGGTCGTCGGCTGTCCCGGCCAGATTGGGCAGGCCTCGCCGGCGGCGTTGTCGCAGACGGTGAAGACGAAATCCATCACCGGGGCGCCTGCGGCAGCGAACTCGCTCCAGCTCTTCGAGCGCAGATCCCCGGTCGGATAATCCATGCGCCTGAGCAGTTCGATCGCGAGCGGATGCACCGCCCCCTTCGGCGTGCTGCCGGCCGAGAAGGCGCGGAAGCGGCCGGCGCCGTCCTTGCGCAGGATCGATTCGGCGAGCACCGAGCGCGCGGAATTTCCGGTGCAGAGAAACAGCACATTGTAGCTGCGATCAGGCACGGCTCTTCTCCTTCCGCTTCGGCGGACAACACGGCGTGAGGCTTGCGATGACGGGCGCGCAGATCTCCGGCCGGCCGCCGCAGCAGTCCTGCAGCAGGAACAGAGCGACCTGCTGAAACGCCGCCAGATCGGCGCGGTAGACGATCGAGCGGCTGCGCCGGGTCGAGCCGACGAGGCCCGCGCGCGCCAGCACGGACAGATGCGCCGAGAGCGTGTTCTGCGGCACCTCGAGCAGGCGCGCGAGCTCGCCTGCGGCCAGCCCCTCGGGCTCGTGCTGCACCAGGATGCGGAAGGCCTGCAGCCGCGTGGACTGCGCCAGCGCGGCCAGGGCCATGACGGCCTGCTCGTTTTCCATATATCCAGAATTATCGATATAGTGGATGAGCGTCAAGGCTGACGTTGGATGGACCGGCGTGGTCCAACGCCTCAGCGCAGCCGCAGGCGGCTGCCGCGCACGATCAGCGCCCCGGACTGCTGCATGCGCGCCAGCGCGCGGTAGAGCGCTTCATGGGTGAGGCCGAGCTCGGCGGCCCAATCCTTCTTCGAGCGATCGAGCGCGATCGTGCCGCCCTGGCCTTCGGTTTCGAGGAAATGTACGATTCGCTCGCGTGCCGTCTTGAGGCTCAGCCGCTCCGCCTGCGCACGGACCTTGCGCAGCTCTCGCGCCAGATGGTCACTCCATCTCTCCCGGATCTCCGGGCGCCGCAGCGCTTCCGCGAATGCTTGGCTGTCGATCGCGAGCAGCACCGAATCCTGCGCCGTCACGGCGTCGCAATGATAGGCCGCCTGGTCGAGACTGGCTTCGGCCAGGAAGCCCTGACGCGCGCGCTGCAGGACGACGTCGTCACCGCCGCGCGAACGGCGCAGCAGCCTGACCTCGCCGCTGAGGACGAAGAACATCGCCCGCGGCCGATCGCCCCGGCGGAACACGTGGCCATGCCGCGGGATCTCGACACGCCGCGTCCGCAGCCGCGCGGCCTCTGGCAGCGCAGCCAGCAGCGGCGACAGAGGTGCGAGCGCCGGCCAATCCAGCTGCGGCAAGCGTCCCGGCGCGCGATCGTCGATCGGAGGCATATGATCGGGATCATATGCGTCTGCAGGCCGCCTGGTCTACCCACGACGCACCGCGCTCGATCGAACGGAGATGTCATGCGCATGCGTCTGGCCGCCACCACTTTGGCATTCGTCACCGCGGTCAGCGCCGCCCTGGCGCAGCATCACGGCCATCATGGTCATGGCAGTCACGATGCGCCGCCGGCCGACACGCGCGAGCGAGTGGCGTTCCCGCCCGAACTGACCGCGCACACGCTGGCGAACATGCGCGACCATCTGCTGGCGCTGCAGCAGATCAACGACGCGCTCGCCGCGGGTGACATGGACGAGGCCAGTCGCATCGCCGAGCAGCGGCTCGGCATGACCTCGCTGCGGCTGCATGGCGCCGCCGAGGTGGCGGGCTTCATGCCGCAGGGCATGCAGGACGCCGGCACGGCGATGCACAAGGCCGCGAGCCGCTTCGCCATCGCCGCGCAAGATGCGGGCGTGACCGGCGATCTCAAGCCGGCGCTGAAGGCGCTCGGCGAGACGATGGCGGCCTGCGTCGGCTGTCATGCCGGCTACCGGCTCAAATGATCCCGCGCGGCGGCTCCTTCCCCGCTTTGGCATAATTCCAACATTCTAGAAATATCGTTTGACGCCGGGGTTCGCCTGCGGCATGCTCGCCGCCATGAAACTCGACGACGTCGCCGCACGACTGGAAGCGCTCGGCAACACCACGCGCCTGAAGATCTACCGTGCGCTGGTGCGCGCCGGGCATGCCGGGATGCCGGTCGGGAAGCTGCAGGAACGGCTGAAGGTCCCCGCATCGACCCTGTCGCACCACGTCAAGACGCTGGTCGCGGTTGGGCTGATATCGCAACGACGCGAGGGCACGACGCTGATCTGTCACGCGGAATACGACGTGATGCGCGGCCTGCTCGGCTTTCTCGTCGCCGAATGCTGCGTCGAGGAGCGCGGCTGCGGCACGGCGAGCACGGCGGCTTGATCATTTGACCTGTAATTCGATAATTCTAGAAGTATGGGAGTTCGAAGATGACGGAAGCCAAGACAGTTGCCAAGACGGTTGCAATCATCGGCGCAGGCCCGGTGGGGCTCGCAGCGGCGGCGCATGCGCTGGAGCGCGGCCTGACGCCGGTCGTGCTGGAGGCCGGTCCCGAAGCCGCACATGCCGTGCGGCAGTGGCAACATGTGCAGTTGTTCTCGCCGTGGAAGTACAATGTCGACACGGCGGCGGCGCGGCTGCTTGCGTCGACCGGCTGGAATTCGCCCGACCCCGAGGTCTATCCGACCGGGCGCGAGCTGATCGACTCCTACCTCGCGCCGCTGGCCACCCGCACCGCTCTGCGCGACGTCATCAGGACCTCGCATCGTGTCACCGCGGTCAGCCGCACGGGCTTCGACAAGGCCAAGTCGAAGGGACGCGCCGAGGCGCCGTTCGAGATCCGCTACCGCAACGGTAAGGGCGACACCGCGATGCAGGCCGATGCCGTGATCGACGTCTCCGGCACCTGGTTCTCGCCGAACCCGGCCGGCAACAACGGCCTGCCTGCGATCGGCGAAGCCGAGCATGCGGCGCGCATCGCGTATGGGATGCCCGACGTGAAAGACGCGCAACGCAGCCGCTATGCCGGCAAGACCACAGCCGTGCTGGGCGGCGGCCATTCGGCGGTCGGGACCCTGCTCGACCTCGCAAGTCTCGCCGAGGACGCGCCGGGCACGCAGGCGATCTGGCTGCTGCGCGCCGATGATCCCGCCAAGTCGTTCGGCGGCGGCAGCGCCGACCAGCTTGCCGCGCGCGGCGAGCTCGGCATGGCCTTCGCCGCGTTGGTGCGGTCGGGGCGCATTGCCATCGAGGCAGGTTTCCAGGTCACGCGGATTGCCGATGAGGACGGCCGGCTCTCGATCCTCGCGCGTGGCGATCGACGCATCGCCGCCGACGAGCTGATCGTCGCCACCGGCTTCCGTCCCGACCTGTCGCTACTGTCGGAGCTGCGGCTGCGGCTCGATCCCGCCATCGAGGCGCCGGTAGCGCTCGCGCCCATGATCGATCCGAACGAGCATTCCTGCGGCACCGTGCGGCCGCACGGCGCGCGCGAGCTGGCACAGGCCGACGAGCCCAGACTCTATCTCGCCGGCATGAAGAGCTATGGCCGCGCGCCGACCTTCCTGATGATCACGGGCTACGAGCAGGTCCGCTCGATCGTGGCCGACATCGCGGGAGACAAGAAGGCCGCCGCGCGTGTCGAACTGAAGCTGCCAGAGACCGGCGTCTGCACCCGCGGCGGGCTCGAGAGCATTGCAGCCCTGTCCGGCTGCTGTGGCGGACCGGCGCCATCCAGCGTAGACAGTTGTTGCGCCGATGATGCCAAGGCCAAGGCAGCGGGGCGCACCGGCTGCGGTTGTTCGTGAGCGCGCCAAGGAGAGGTGCAAAGGAATGCAGGCACGACGGCTGGGCGTGGTCATCGCTCTCGGCACCGCCCAGACGCTGGCCTGGGGATCGAGCTATTATCTGCCGGCGATCCTCGCCGATCCGATCGCCCGCGACCTCGGCCTGTCCAACAACTGGTTCTTCGCCGCCTTCTCCGCCTCGCTGATCATCTCCGGGCTGCTCGGCCCACGCATCGGCCGCCAGATCGACCGTGTCGGCGGCCGCCAGGTGCTGTGCGCGTCCAACCTCGTGCTGGCCGTCGGGCTCGTGCTGCTCGGCCTGTCGCACTCGCTGTGGGTGATGGCGATCGCCTGGCTGTGGCTCGGCGTCGGCATGGGCCTGGGTCTCTACGACGCGGCGTTCGGCACGCTCGGACGGATCTACGGCAAGGATGCGCGCGGCGCGATCACCGGCATCACCCTGCTCGCGGGCTTCGCCTCGACCGTCGGCTGGCCGCTGAGCACCTGGGGGCTTGCGACGATCGGCTGGCGCGAGACCTGTTTCGCCTGGGCGATCGCGCATCTCGTGATCGGACTGCCGCTCAATCTGTCGCTGCCGCGCGCGACCGAGGTCGCGGCGGGCGATGCGCCCACGGCCAAGCCGAACATCGCGCTGGACCGTCCGATGCTGCTGATCGCCTTCGCCATGGCGGCGGCCTGGACCGTGACCGCGGCGATGGCGGTGCATCTGCCGCGGCTGATGGAGGCGTTCGGCGCGACGCCTGCACAGGCGCTGTTCGCCGGCATGATGATCGGACCGGCGCAGGTCGTCGCGCGGGTGTTCGAGGCCGGCTTCCTCAGCCGCTTTCATCCGCTCGCCTCGGCGCGGCTCGCCTGCATCACCCATCCGATCGGCGCGCTGACGATCGGACTGTTCGGCGGAGGCGCCGCGGCGGCATTCGCGCTGCTGCATGGCTCCGGCAACGGCATCCTGACGATCGCCCGCGGCACGCTTCCTCTGGCGATCTTCGGCCCCACCAACTACGCCTACCGCCTCGGCCTGATCGGCGCGCCGTCGCGCATCTGCCAGGCTTTCGCGCCGCTGCTGTTCGGCCTGCTCATCGACGTGCTCGGCCGCGGCGTGCTGATCGTATCGGCGAGCCTGAGCCTGTCGGCGCTCGCCGCGCTGATGCTGCTCTCGGCCGGGCGAACCGAGGCGGCGCTGCCGGGTACGGCTCCTGACAAGGCCGCCTGAGCCGCTCCCGCTAGGACTTCCTTAACCAGCTTTGCGCGTGCGCTGCAGCGCTCGCGCCTGCCGTGCAACCGCAGGGCTGGCATATACGGAAATTTGAAGGTTGGATTGAACGATGCCCGTGATCGTACGGGGTGGGGTGTCACAACGCGATGGCATTGCAGCGCAAACATATGCTTCGCTTGGGCGCCGTGACCGCCTGCGTCGGGATCTTCCTGGCCGGCGCCGATTTCGCGGTGACGGCGCTGATCGGCAACCAGACCGCGCGCCAGCTCAGCGAGCTGAGCTCTGTCGCGCTGCGCCGCTCGGAAGCCGCGATCGACTCCGCCGGCGTGATCCTGAACCGGCTCGCCATCGCGGGCGGCATGGATTGCGGCGAGAACGCCCTGCAGGCGCTACGCCTGCACGTCTATCAGGGCACGATCATCAAGGACATCCGCACCGTCGATCGCGACGGCTCGGTCGCGTGCGCGGCCTATCCCGAGACGCTCGAATTCGACAATGGCTGGGCCCGGCGCGACCAGATGTTCACGTCGGCCGACGGCCAGCTGCGGCTGTTCCAGGTCGAGCAGTTCACCGGCGCCGCGTTCGGCGTGCTGCGCGACATCGACGCGCAGCGCTCGCTGGCCGCGATCCTGCGGATCGACGGCAACCTGCTCGACGTGATGCCGGTGGGCCTGCGCGCCGAGAGCCACGTCACCCTGACCCTGCCCGACGGCGAGCAGGTCGCCGGCTATCATCCCGACGCCTCGGCCAAGCCGCCGGCGCAGACCTTAGCCTTCAGCACCACGTCCGACCGCTATCCGCTGCAGGCCACGATCCACGTGCGGCCGCAGAGCCTTAGCGCGCGCCACGACATGGCCTATCTGCTGACGATGCTCGCCGCCGGCATGCTGGGCGGCGTGTTCGGCCTGCTGCTGGCGAGCACTCTGAACCGGCCGGTCGATCCGGTGGCCGAGCTCGACCGCGCGCTCGCCGGCAACGAGTTCAAGCCGTATCTGCAGCCGATCTTCAGCCTGCGCACCGGCGACGTCGTCGGCTGCGAGATGCTGGCGCGCTGGGAGAAGCCGGACGGCCGGCTGGTGCCGCCGATGAGCTTCATTCCGCTGGCCGAAAGCAGCGGCCGCATCGAGAAGCTGACCTGGCAGCTGCTGTCGACAGCGCTACGCGAACTGCAGCCGGAGATGCGGCGCGACAAGCTGTTCAAGCTCTCGGTGAACATCACGCCCCGTCATCTGCTCGGCGACAGCTTCATCGACGATCTGCGCCAGGTGGTCGCGTCGTCATCGGTCTCGACCCGCCAGGTCGTGCTCGAGGTGACCGAGCGCGAGGAGCTGCCCGATCTCGACAAGGCGACGGGCGTGGTGAAGCAGCTCGGCGAGTTCGGCTTCCGCGTCGCGCTCGACGACGTCGGCATCGGCCACAGCGGCCTGTCCTACATCCAGCGGCTCGGCGCGCGCATCCTGAAGATCGACAAGTTCTTCGTCGACGCGATCACGCGCGACCAGTCGGCGGTCGTGGTTGTGCAGATGCTGGTGGCGCTGGCGCGCGAGCTCGACATGTCGGTGGTCGCCGAAGGCATCGAGGACCAAGCGCAGGTTGATGCGCTGATCGCCTGCGGCGTCGAAGAAGGCCAGGGTTATCTGGTGTCGCCGCCGCTCTCGCTGCCACGCTTCAAGCAATTCCTCGAGGTGCGCCACGCCGTGACCGGCGCGGCGCAGATCAAGCAGCCCGAGCTGGCGGCCTGAAGCCGGGCCGAAGCCTCACTGCTTGATCATCTGTCCCCGGATCTCGCCACCCGGATTGGCCTGGGTATGGATGTTGGCGTACCACTTGCCGGCGAGCAGATCAGCCGCCTGCGCCTCGCTGATGACCAACGATCCGGTGATCGGCGGCTGCGGGCTCTTGAAGGGCAGCACGATGCCGGCGTTCTTGCCGGGCTCGCTGGGGCCGTGGAAATGGGCGCCGATCGGCGGACCGCTCAGGCCGGAGAAGTTGATCGTCCAGGTCAGCGTCCGCGTTGCGGTGTCGAAGCTCGCTTCGGCCGTGCCCGATGCCGGGCTCGCATTGGGCGGCACCGAGTTGGCGGCGCTCAACTCTGACTTCAGGACGATGGTCTCTGCGTGAGCCTGCGGCACGGCCGCGGCTGAGGCGACGACGGCGAACAACGCCAGATGAACCAATGCCCGAGACATGCTTTTCCTCCCCCTGCCGGCTTCGTGCCGCATTTCCGATACCCCGCAATCTAACGGATATTCCTTAAACGACTTGGTATCGACACGGGTTTGTGGCTCCGGCCGCGTTGATTGAACAATCCCCACCCCTGTGCCAAACAGGTGCGGGACCACAAGGGCCTCGATAGAAAGCCATGGCGGATCGAATGGTTGCTTCCAGGACGGCGCGCGGCAAGGTGGGGCGCCCCCCGCTCGAACGTGCCGGCGAGGTCGAGCAGCGCATTCTCGACGCGGCCAAGCGGGTGTTCCTCGCCCATGGTTTTGAAGGCGCGAGCGTCGACGAGATCGCCCAGACGGCACGTGCCGGCAAGCCGACGATCTATGCACGGTTTCCCAGCAAGGCGGCGCTGTTCGCCGCCGTCATTGCCCAGCACGCGGCGCGCAACACCCAATATGAGAATCTGGTGCCGCAGGGGCGCACCTTCCGCGCCCGCCTCGTCAGCCTCGGGCTGACCTTGATCGATCGCGCGTTCGTCGACGACACGATCGGCCTGATGCGGACGGTGATAGCTGAAAGTCCACGCTTTCCCGAACTGACGCTCGAGATCCAGGACACCGCGCGCAAGCGCGCCACCTGCAACGTCAGCCACGCGATCGGCGAACTGGCGCGCGCAGAAGGCCTCACCGGCAAAGGCGCCTTCGCTGCCGACAGGCTCGAGGACACGGCGCGCATCTTCCTCGATCTCGTCGTGTTCGCGGTGCTGATCCGTAGCCTGCTCGGTGAGGACATGCGCGCGCTGAAGAAGGAAGCGCAGGCCCATGTCGAGAAGCGCATCGACTTCTTTCTGGCGGCGACGACGTAACCAGAGTTGTCGGTACGCCGCGGCGGAGACGCCCCAATGCCGGCCATTCAAAGAATACTGCGATGGTACCGTGAGCGAACTGCACGGATTGCTGCAAGGGGCATGATTGTCGCAGAAGTCAGACGCAGAACTTCTTGTCTCAATGGGAATTCTGCGACAGACGGTCATGCCGTCCTAGGATTTGCCGCCCTCGGATCCAATGTAAAGATGGCGATGCCTGTCAGCGCCAGTGTGACGCCGCTGACGATCGTGCGGACCGTGTTCCAGAACTGCCATGGCCCCGAATAGTTTTCCCAGATGCGTCTCGCCTCGGTTGGATCGTGCGGAATGGCGACGGCGGCGAGCGCTTCGTTCATTGGGACGTTTACAGTCATGGTCAGGATCATGCCCCCGGAGAGGTAAAGCAGGCCGGCGCCCGCGAAGATCAGGCTGGCAGCCTTGAGTCGGCAGAACCATGCGATCATTGCGGTCGCGATCAGGACGAAGGGCGTCCCGAAGAACGCCGGCGCGAAAACCGAATTTCGCACTGATGCGTTCATAGCCTGCATCGCACCGATCGCAAGCGCTGGATCGATAGCGTCCAGCCCCCACATCGTCGAACAAACCCACGCATAGAAGAAGCCGAAGATCGCGCCGCTCGACAGCAGCGACAGAATTGAAAACAGGTAAATGACGAACGTCCTCACGAAGGTCTCCTGTAGGGTGGTGGCGAGGAGGGCACGCAGCCGGCGGGCCGTTGGAGTTGCAGAAAAAGGACCATGGCCTCGCTCGCCCGCCGCTCGATTTCCGAAGGCGGCAGTTCGTCGATGACACCGATGACCCGGCGAACCTGAAGATCGCCGATCAGCAGGCGAAAATAGATCTCGGTGGCGGCGGCCGGGTCGTCGCAAACAAACCCGGACCGGCTCGCGGCTTGCAGCAGATCACGGACGAGAGGCGCGATGGTATCGCGCCCGAATTGTGCGATTGCCGGGCCGAGCGTTTTCGTATCGCTGATGTCCCCAGCCGCCGCGCGGTTGAGAACGATGGCCTTGTCGCTCGTCACGAGAGACAGGAGGATGGGTCCGAGCGCGGCCAGCGTATCGAGCGGATCGTCCCCCGTTTGAAGCGCCCTCTCCAGCAGCTCTTTGGCCTCTTTGGCGTTGGATTCGATCAATGACCGGAACAGGCCCTGCTTGTTGCCGTACCAGTTGTAGAGCGTTTCATTGGAAACCGATGCGCGCTGGGCGATCGCAAGCAAGGACGCAGCCTTGTACCCGGACTCCTTGAGCAACGCATATGCGGCTTCTTCTATGCGTTCGCGCCGAGCGATCTGCTTGGGTGTAGCCACTATGCGTAACCTCATTCTCCTAGACTAAATCGTACACAACTATTCGATTTTGTCAACGGCGTCCCGTCGAGGGATCGCTGTTTCGACAATCCTAAATCTCGAGCCGAAATCGCCGACGCTAATTTCCGAGAAGAATTGGCGTCGGCTGCAGACGCGGGGCTCAACGGCGACTGGCGATGGAAACGTCGGGACGGGTGGCGAAGCTGCGCTCTTCGTCGGCGGAATTGGCGCGTTCGGCCATGGCCGGCGCGGATAGCGCGGTGACCGTGGCCAGTGTCGTCGGAATGAGGAATCGCCGCAGCATTGGGGTGCCCCTTGATGAGAGTTCGAGAAGATCGCCCGCCCCGCCGACACGTCACAGACGGCGTCAGTAGAAGCGGTGGAGATGATGCACCGGATCGTGGCTGTGGCCGACGCTGAACCGGTCGGCCGCGGCGATGGCGCCCGCCTCGTCAGCCTCGGGCTGACCTTGATCGATCGCGCCTTCGTCGAGGACACGATCGGGCTGATGCGGACGGTGATCGCTGAAAGTCCGCGCTTTCCCGAGCTGACGCTCGAGATCCAGGATACCGCGCGCAAGCGCGCCACCTGCAACGTCAGCCACGCGATCGGCGAACTGGCGCGCGCCGAAGGCCTCACCGGCAAGGGCGCCTTCGCCGCCGACAGGCTCGAGGACACCGCCCGCATCTTCCTCGATCTCGTCGTGTTCGCGGTGCTGATCCGCAGCCTGCTCGGCGAGGACATGCGCGCGCTGAAGAAGGAAGCGCAGGCCCATGTCGAGAAGCGCGTCGACTTCTTCCTGGCCGCGACGACCTGACTTCTGGGCTCGCGCTGCGCGCGCCCCGGGGTTGACGAGAGATTGAAGTTTGGCGTTCGTCCATTTCCACATCGTCATGGCCGGGCTTGTCCCGGCCATCCACGTCGTCCGGCATCCTGGAGAGCGCGTGGATGCCCGGGTCAAGCCCGGGCATGACGGAGCAACTAACTGGCAGCGCTGATCGTCGCGAGAGCCGCATCGGCCTATGCGATAGCTGTCGCGTCGGCGGAAGCTGCACCATCGCATGATGCCAGAGCCGGTCATCTCCGGACCGGCGTAGCCTACGTCTCGATGCCCTTCTTCAGCTCGGGGAAGATCGTCTCGTCCTGCAGGATCACGTCGGCCGTGCGCTGGTAATGCGCGGTCAGCAAGGCCACGGCGCGGTCGGTGTCGGCGTTGAGCACGGACGTCACGATCTCGGCATGCTCGTCACCGACGGCGCGCGATGGAAAGGCCTTGCGTATCGACAGCCGGCGATAACGATAGAGCTGATCGGCGAGCTGGCCGCAGAAGCCGACGAGGGATTGCGAGCCGCAATTCGCGATCAGGACGCGGTGATAGATCCGGTGCAGCTTCTCCCACTCCGGATTGTCCTCGAACGTCGTCGCGCTCAGTGAGCGCGGCGCGCGGCTGAGACGATGCTGCGCCAGCACCAGCTGCTCCTCCCATTGCGGCGTGGCGGCCTTCATCGACTCGCGCAGTGCCAGCGCCTCGACCCAGCAGCGCGTCTTGGTCAGCTCGGCGAGCTCGGCGCGGCTGATGTCCTTGACGTAGAAGCCGCGCTGCTCGCGCACCTCGACGAGGCCGTCGGCGGTGAGACGGTTGAGCGCCTCGCGCAGCGGCGTCTGCCCGGTCTGATAGGTCTCGGTCAGGAACCGCATCTGCAGCTTGCGCGATGGCGCGAGCCGCCCGGACAGCAGGTCCTCGCGCAGCCGGTCATAGACATGGCTCGCCTGGGTCGACGGACCCTGCCCCTCGATGTCCACAACCGCATCCACGTACGATCTCCTCCGATTCCGCCGCTATATATAGAGCTTCGCCTCAAAACGTAAAATTTATAAATTCTGATTGATTTAGATTTTTTCTGTAATAAAATGACCGGGCCGGTCAGCCGGCCACGGCACAAGAACATCGCGCGCGCCCCAGGTGATCGCGTGGGAGGACACGTCCATGACCCGCTTTCCGGTCACGGCTCTGCGCAGCGTCGATCTCGGCACGCCCGATCTCGGACGGTCCGAAGCGTTCTATCGGGAGGTCTGGGGGCTGGAGCGCGTCGCGACCGCCGATGGCGCGGTCTATCTGCGCGCGGCCGGAGCCGACCATCATGTCGTCGCGCTGCATCCGGGCGATCGCACCGAGCTGAAGGCGGTGACGTTCCGGCTCGCTGCGGCAAGTGATTTCGACACCGTCGCGCGCAACGCGATAGAGCAAGGTGCCACGCTGATCTCAGCAGCCGGGCCGAACGCGGCGCCGGATGGTGGCGTGATCATGAGCCTGCGCAGCCCCGAAGGATGCGCGCTGCGCTTCGTGCACGGCGACATCAGGCACGAGGCCAAGCCATCACGACCAGAGCTTCCGGAGCGCCTCGCCCACGTCAATCTCAACAGCACCGACGTCGACCGCACCGCGGCGTTCTACGAGAAGGCGCTCGGCTTCAAGCTGACCGACCGCTCCGCGGCGATGGCCTTCGTCCGCTGCAATGCCGATCACCACGCCGTCGTCATCGCTGCGGCCAAGGTCAACGGCCTCAACCACGTCGCCTTCCTGATGCCGACCTGGGAAGGCGTGATGCGCGGCGCCGGCCGCATGATCGACGCCGGCTACCCGATTGCGTGGGGCGTCGGCCGCCACGGGCCGGGCGACAACGTGTTCGCTTACTTCATCGATCCGGTCGGCACGGTCATCGAATACACCGCCGAGGTGCTGCAGGTCGACGACGACTATGTCGTGCGCGGCCCCGAGCATTGGGTCTGGCCGCCCGGCCGCACCGATCAATGGGGCATCGCGCCGCCCAAGGCCGATCACGTCAAGGCCGCGCAGCTCGCCGTCGGCTTCGCCGTCTGATCCCCTCTCAGCACCGAGTTCCGAGCGTCATGACTGCCACGTCGAATGCAGAACATTTTCAGGTCGTGATCATCGGCTTCGGCCCGACCGGCGCCATCGCCGCAAGCCTGCTCGGCGAAGCCGGCATCACGACACTTGCGATCGACCGCGCCCGCGACATCTACGACAAGCCGCGAGCGATCGCGCTCGATCACGAGATCATGCGGCTGTTCGACAATCTCGGCATCGCCGGAGAAGTGGGCCGCTACGTCGCGCCGTTCCCGGCCTCCGAGCATTTCGGCGCACAGGGGCAACTGATCCGCCGCATCGACATGGTCGGCGAACCCTACCCGCTCGGCTACACGCCGACCATGGTGTTCACGCAGCCGCCGGTCGAGCAGGTGATGCGTGACCGCGTCGCCGGCTATCCTTCCGTCACCGTCGAGCTGGGCACGACGCTGCTCGAGATCAGGCAGGACACGACAACGGCGACTGTCGTGCTGCAACGAGAGGACGGCACAACACGCGAGGTCGGCGCCGACTATGTGATCGCCTGCGACGGCGCGTCCAGCACGGTGCGCCAGAAGCTCGGCATCAGCTTCGACGATCTCGATTTCGACGAGCCCTGGCTGGTCGTCGACATCAGGGTCAACGCGACCGGCGCCGGCAAGCTGCCGGCGACCGCCGCACAGTTCTGCAATCCGGCGCGACCGACCACCTACATCATCGGCCCCGGCAACCATCGCCGCTTCGAGATCATGCTGCGGCCGGGCGAGGACCGACACGCGATGGAGCAGCCGGAGCAGGTCTGGCGCCTGCTCTCGCCCTGGCTCACGCCTGATGATGCCGAGCTGTGGCGCGCGGCGAGCTACCGCTTTCATGCGCTGGTCGCGAGTCGCTGGCGCCAGGGCCGCGTTCTCCTGGCCGGCGACGCGGCGCATCAGCAGCCGCCCTTCATCGGCCAGGGCATGTGCCAGGGCCTGCGCGACGCTGCCAATCTCTGCTGGAAGCTCGTCCGCGTGTTGCGCGGTCAGTCGAGCGAAACGCTGCTGGACAGCTACGAGGCCGAGCGCGGCGCTCATGTGCGCGAGCTCACCACGCGCATCAAGGCGATCGGGCGCGTCATCTGCGAGCAGGATCCGGCGGCTGCCGCGGCGCGCGATGCGCGGATCCTGGCCGAGGGCGGCGGCGCGCCGCGCACCATCACCCGGCAGGAGATCGTGCCGCCGCTGACGACCGGGCTGCTTGCCACGACGGCGAATGCCGCCAACGGCACGCTGTTTCCGCAGCCCTGGATTCTGCGCGACGACGGCCGCGCGTTGCTCGACACCATCGCCGGGACAGGATGGCGCCTCGTCATCGATGGCGCTTCGCCAATCGACGCGTCTCCGCCAGCCGGCATCACGGCCATCATCATCGGCGGCAACGGCCTGCGCGAGGAAAGCAGCGTCGTTGCGCGCTGGTTCGCGCGCCACGGCTGCAGTGCAGCCCTGGTGCGGCCCGACCACTACGTCTACGGGGTCGCCGGCGACGCGCAGGAGATCGCTGCCCTGCTGAGCGAGCTCGACGAACGACTGAACTGATCACAACAAGAACATCAAACGGGGAAGCGCCATGACGACACCATCGGAGACGACATCAGTAGGAGGACGCGCCATCGCGGTCCTCATCATGCTGTTCCTGTTCCAGACGCTGAACTTCTTCGACAAGCTGGTGTTCGGCCTGTCGGCCGTGCCGATGATGAAGGAGCTCGGTCTCAGCCCGAAGGAATTCGGCCTGATCGGCAGCAGCTTCTTCCTGTTGTTCTCGCTGTCCGGCATGGCGGTCGGCATGTTCGTGGTCGGCCGCTTCCCGGTGAAATGGCTGCTGCTGATCATGGCCGGCGTCTGGTCGGCGACGCAGATCCCGATCTTCTTCTCCGGCTCGATCGCCGTTCTCGTGATCTGCCGCATCATTCTCGGCGCCGGCGAAGGGCCGGGCCTGCCGACCGCGCTGCATGCCTGCTACAACTGGTTTCCGCAGGACAAGCGCAGCGTGCCGAGCGCGGTGGTGTTGCAGGGCATCAGCGTCGGCCTGCTCGCCGGCGGCCCGATCCTGACCTATGTGATCGTCAATTACGGCTGGCGCACCGGCTTCCTGTTCTGCGGCCTGCTCGGGCTGGCGTGGATGCTGGGCTGGTTCTTCGTCGGCGGCGAGGGTCCCTACTCGGCCCTTACGCCGGAGGCCGCGACCGCCAAAGAGACAAGCAAGGACAAGGCGCTGCAGGCGCGCGTGCTGTGGGGCGATGCCACCGTGATCGGCGTCATCATCATGTCGACTGCGTCGTACTGGATCGTCGGCATGTCCGCGACCTGGCTGCCGCCTTATCTGCAGCTCGGGCTCGGCTACAAGCAGGTCGATGTCGGTTGGATCATCTCCGGCATCTATCTGTTCCAGTCGCCGCTGCTGCTCGGCGGCTCCTGGCTGACGCAATTCCTGCAGCGCCGCGGCGTCAGCCTGCGCGCCTGCCTCGGCCACGCCTCGGGCCTCGCGCTGCTCGCCGCCGGCTGCGCGCTGCTGCTGAGCATCGTCACAACGGGCCCGCTGCAGCTCGTCTGCGTCGCGATCGCCTTCGCAGCGCCCAGCCTCACCACGATCTTCGGCCCGGTCGCCCTCGGCGCCATCGCGCCGGCGGTGCAGCGTGGCCGGCTCATCGTCGTGATCTATTCGGGCAATGCCGCCTCGGCGCTGATCTCGAACGCGCTCACCGGGTGGATCGTCGGCGAGGCCGGCAGCAACGTGCCGCTCGGCTATGCCCACGCCATGACCTTCACCGCCGGCGTGCTGATCGTCGGCTCCGTCTCCGCCTTCGCACTGATCTTCCCGGAGCGCACCATCGCGCGCTTCGCGAGGACCGCGCAGCAACCGACCTCCCCGTCCGCCGTCGCAGCGGTCTCGACCTGACCAGAGGACATCAGATGAAATTCGCAAGCTTTACGATCAACGGCACGCCGTCCTGGGGACTGGTGGAGGGCGATAAGGTCGCCGATCTCGGCGCAGTCCTGCGCGACCGCTTTCCCGATCTCAAATCGGCGATCGCCGCCGACGCGCTGAAGAGCGTCGCCGCAGAGGCGGCTCGCGCCAAGCGACATCCGCTGGCATCGATCAGCTTCCTGCCGGTCATTCCGAACCCGGACAAGATCCTGTGCATCGGCCTGAACTACGAAACGCATCGCAAGGAGACCGGCCGTTCGGAGGTCGAGAACCCCACGGTGTTCGGCCGCTTCGCCAACAGCCAGACCGGGCATCTCACCGACATCATCCGCCCGCGCGTCTCGACCGATCTCGATTTCGAGGGTGAGCTCGCGATCGTGATCGGCAAGCCCGGCCGCTACATCCCGCGCAGCGAAGCCTTCAAGCACATTGCCGGCTACGCCTGCTACAACGAGGGCAGCGTGCGCGACTTCCAGCGCCACACCCATCAGTTCACCCCGGGCAAGAATTTCCCCAGCACCGGCGCGTTCGGACCGTGGCTGGTGACATCAGACGAGATCGACGATCTCGGCCCGTTGCGGCTACAGACGCGGCTCAACGGGGAGGTGGTGCAGGAGGCGACGATCAGCCAGATGATCTTCGATATCCCGCGCCAGATCGAATATTGCTCGTCCTTCACGCGGCTCGAACCGGGCGACGTCATCGCCACGGGCACCCCGGGCGGCGTCGGCTCACGCCGCACGCCGCCGCTGTGGATGAAGCCGGGCGACATCGTCGAGGTCGAGATCGACCGCATCGGGCTGCTGCGGAACGGCGTCGCGGACGAAGCCGTCTAAACGTCCACTATTCTTGGACTTCGCGCGCGGCAGCTGACCTGCCGCGCGCATGTGGCCGGCGTCAGAACATGCCGTTGGTGTTGGCCGACTGTTCGGGAATGGGCTGCACCGAATCCCAGTGCTCTTCGATCTTGCCGTCCTTCAAGCGAAAGATGTCGACGATGGCATTGCCGCGGGTGCCGGGCTCGCGAAGCGCGTGCACGCGCAGAATGACGAAGTCGCCGTCGACCAGCACCTTCGTGATCTCGCTGTGGGATTGCGGGTATTTGGCTTTCAGGAATTCGATGAACTTGCGAAATCCTTCCGGGCCATCCTCGGCATTCGGATTATGCTGGATGTAGGTGCCGAGATATTTCGAGGCAGCTGCAAAATCCTTGCGATTGAGGCCCTGCTCATAGAAGTCGAGCACGATCGCCTTGTTGCGCTCTTCGTCGGCGGAATAGGCGCGCTCGGCCATGGCCGGCGCTGATAGCGCGGTGACCGTGGCCAGTGTCATCGGAATGAGGAATCGCCGCAGCATTGGGAGGTCCCTTGATGAGTTGGAGAAGCTCGCCTGCCCCGCTGACACCTCGCAGACGGCGTCAGTAGAAGCGGTGGAGATGGTGCACTGGACCGTGGCCGTGACCGACGCTGAATCGGTCGGCCGCGGCGATGGCGCCGGAGATGAAGGCCTTGGCATTGCGGACCGCGGCCTCGAGGCTCTCGCCCTTGGCAAGGCCGGCGGCCACCGCCGAGGACAGCGAGCAACCGGTGCCGTGGGTATTCCTGGTCGGGACGCGCGGCGCCGACAGCGCGAGGCTGCTTTCGGCTGTGATCAGAAAGTCGGTGCTGTCGGTGCCCTGCCCGTGCCCGCCCTTGATCAGCACGGCCGGGCAGCCGAGCGCGAGCAGCCGGCGGCCCTGCGCGGCAATCGCGTCGTTCGTGGTCGCGATCTCCTCGTCCAGCAGCGCGGCCGCCTCGGGCAGGTTCGGCGTGATCAGCGAGGCCTGCGGGATCAGCCGGCGGCGCAGCGCGTCGATCGCATCCTCCGGCAGCAGCCGGGCGCCCGAGGTCGCCACCATCACGGGATCGAGCACGACATGAACAGGATTCCAGCGGCTAAGGCTCGCGCTGATGGCGTCGGCGATCGGCGCCTGCGCCACCATGCCGATCTTGACGGCGCCGACGGCGAGATCGTCGAACACGGCGTCGATCTGGGCGGCGACGAAGTCGGGCGGCACCAGGTGCACGCCGGTGACGCCCCTGGTGTTCTGCGCGGTGAGCGCGGTCAGCACCGAGGCGCCGTAGACGGACAGCGCCGCAAAGGTCTTGAGATCGGCCTGGATGCCGGCTCCCCCGGAGGAATCCGAGCCTGCGATGGTGAGTGCGACGGGGGTGCTCATGCCCTTTTCCTAGCCCGGCCCGGCCACGCCCCGCAAGCTGGCCACAGGCCCTAAGGAAGCCGGCCGCGAGCCCTGAGAAAGCGTATCGACTCCGCCCGAAAACGTTATATTGAGGCTTCAAACGTCTTCCGGAGACAGTCCGCAATGGTTCCCTTCTTCGTCCAGATCAAGTGCAAGCTCGGCCAATCCTACGTCGTGGCCAATGCGCTGGCAGAGGCCGAGATCGCCTCGGAGATCTACTCCACCGCGGGCAATTACGACCTGCTGGTCAAATTCTACGTCGACAAGGACACCGACATCGGCCACTTCGTCAACGAGAAGGTCCAGGTCCTGCCCGGCATCCAGGACACGCATACCATCATCACCTTCAAGGCCTTCGGCGCCACCTAGAACGGCTGCAGAGAGAGGCCCCATCCGGCGCGATCACGGCCGCCGGGATGACAAAGGCGCCCGCCGTTTCCGACGGGCGCCGAAGTCCTGAAAATCGTACAAGCATGCGTTCGTCATGAAAGGCGATGGGTGACCGGCGAGCCAGCGTCGGCGCGCGCATTCGGCCGAGCCCAATCCTGGCCAAGGTTCGGAAAGCCGGACGCCTCGCGGGTGAAGAGCAAGGGGAGCGTCGAAGCGCCCGGCTTTCCTTTTCGGCAACTTGGCGATAGGCCTCTATACGCGGTGCACGGCGCACCGGGTCAAGACCAGCAAGGCGATCGAGACGATCGATCAAGAAGTTGAGACGAAAACTCAAGACGAGAAAGCTCAAGACGAGAGAGCTCAAGACGAGTGTGCGGCGCGTAGCGTGAAGAGTGACATTCGAACCGTTTCGTCCCTGCTGCCGAGTTACGGCTTCTCGGCCGGGCAGATGGACACCGCAAGCAACATTGCAGCCTGGCGCGAAGCCACCTCGACATTCTTCGACGTCGATGAACTCGCCGCAGGCGAGGTCGCGCCGTTCTCCGCCGAGGTCGTATCCTATGCCCTCGGCTCCGTCCTGCTCGGATCCGCCCGCGCCAGCGGCCAGCGCTTCCGGCGGTCGGCCGAAACGATCGCGCGCAGCGGCGTCGACCACATCATCCTTCAGCTCTACGTGACGGGCGGCTACACCGGCATGGCGGGCTCCCGCCCGATCCGGGTCGATGCCGGCGACCTCTGCGTGCTCGATCTGGCCCAGACGCTGGAGACCCGCGCCACTCCATTCGAGAACGTCACGATGGTCGTTCCGCGTCCGATGTTCGACGCGCGGCTGCTGCAGGTCGAGGATCTGCACGGCCTCGTGCTGCCAGGCGACGGCGCGCTGGCACCGTTGCTGGCGCGGCATTTCGGCGCATTGTTCGACCTGGCGCCGCGCCTGAGCCTCGACGAGTGCCAGGCCGTCGTGGACGGCACGATCTCGCTGATATCGGCCTGCCTGCGCGGCGAGCTCGAACGCCGGGACGCCGATCGGAGCGTCACGGCGGAGGCCTCGCTGCTGCGCGTCCGGCAATATATCGAGGCGCAGCTGTCGAGCCCCGAACTGAGCGCCGACGCCGTGGCGCTGCATTTCGGACTGTCGCGCGCATCGCTCTACCGGCTGTTCGCTCCGATCGGCGGCATCGCCGATTACATCCGCAGCCGCCGCCTGCACCGCGCCTTCTTCGACCTGGCGTCGACGGGCTCACGCAACCTGCGCATCAGCGAGGTGGCCCGGCGCTGGCAGCTCGGCACCGACGCGCATTTCACCCGGCTGTTCAAGGCCGCCTACGGCATCACGCCACGCACGGCGCGCGAGGCAGCCTTGCTCGGGCTGCGGCACAGGCCGGCGCATGGCAGCGATGCCGCCTCGCCGCTCAGCCGTTGGATGCGAGGGATAGCAGCGCCGCGGACCGGGGAATGAGGGCAACGACCGCGCCCGAGCGCGGATCGGCGTGCTCCGATGCGTCCGCGTCCGCCGCTTCCGCATGCTCCGACGCCTCAGCGTCACGGCGGGGTTCGTCGGCCTCCGGCGCTGCGCGGCTGATCTCCAGATGCTGCTCCAGCTGCCCGACGGGCATCGGCCGGCCCAGCAGATAGCCTTGCGCGAAATTGACGCCGAGCGAGCATAGCTGTTCGAGCTGCTCCTCGGTTTCGACGCCTTCGGCCGTGACGTGGATGCCGAGCCCACGCGCCAGCGTCACCACCGAAGAGATGACGGCCGCGCTCTCATCGCGCACGGAGAGATTGGCGATGAAGGATTTGTCGATCTTGATCTTGTTGAACGGGAACGCGGTCAGCGAGCGCAGCGACGAATAGCCGGTGCCGAAATCGTCGAGCGCGAGCGAGATGCCGAGACCCTTGAGCTGATCGATGAAGCTCTCGTTCTCGGCGGCGCGTTCGAGCAGCACCGACTCGGTGATCTCGATTTCCAGGCGTTCTGGATCGAGGCCGGAGCGCGCCAGCGCCGACTGGATGACGTCGAACAGCTCCGCCTGCTTAAACTGCACGGGCGACAGATTGACAGCGACCTTGACGTCGTCGGGCCATGAGGTCGCATCGTCGCAGACACGGCCGATGATCCATTCGCCGAGCGGCACGATCAGACCGGTGGATTCCGCGAGCGGGATGAACTGGTCCGGCGGCACCAGTCCCTTGACCGGATGACGCCAGCGTACCAGCGCCTCGACGCCGCGGCGCTCGCGCGTTTCGGCATCGTAGAACGGCTGGTAGTGGACCTCGAACTGGCACTGCGCGATGGCGTCGCGCAGATCGCCTTCCAGCGTGTTACGCGCCTCGAGCTCGGCCGACATCGCGTCGTCATACATCGTGTAGCAGCTGCGACCGGCGGATTTCGAGCGATACAGTGCGAGGTCCGCCTTCTTGAGCAGATGCTCCTGGTCGCGGCCGTGCTGGGGCGCCAGCGAGACGCCGATGCTGGTGCCGATCTCGACGCGCTGGCCGCTGATCTGGAACGGCTGCGCGATCAACCGGGTGATCCGCTGCGCAAGCTCCGTGGCGGCCGTGCGCTGATCGTTGCTGCCGGCCTGGATCAAGGCGAACTCGTCGCCGCCGAGTCGGGCCAGCACGTCCTCGTCGCGCAGCTGCGATCGCAGACGCTTTGCGACCTGCACCAGCAACTCGTCGCCGGCGCCGTGGCCGAGTGAATCGTTGACGTTCTTGAAGCGGTCGAGGTCGAGCAGGAAGACGGTGAAGCGCCCATTCTTGTCGTCGTTGATGCGCTCCATCTCCTCGAGGAAGAAGGCGCGGTTGGCCAGTCCCGTCAGCGCATCGGTCTGCGCCAGCTCCAGCACGCGGCGGTTGGCGAGCGCGAGCTGCTGGGCGTTGCGGCTGGACAGCGCGAGATACACGGCGAGGAAGATCGTGGTCGCCATGCCCGCAGCATACAGCGCCAGCGCACGGTTGTGCGTGGCCATCAGCCCGCCGCCGGCAGGCGCGGCCTGAAACACCCAATCGGCATCGCCGATCCGAAGCGTCGTCGACCAGATGTTGGGATCGGCCGGCCAGCGCTGCGGATCCACGCCGGAGGCGTTGATGACGCGCTCGGGCGGCAACAAATTGATCGCCAGCGCCGAGCTGTTCGGATTGTTGCTCCGCACCGCTTGCAGCAGCATCGGCAGATCGAACACGCCGACGATGAAGCCGGAGAGATTGCGGCGACGGTCCGCGACCGTCGTCCGCGAGGTGCCCTTGGCATAGACGGGAATGCCGATCATCACGGCATTGGCGCGCTCGTTCTGATTGATCAGATTATGCCGCGTGCGCAACGCCCCGATCATGTCGTAGTCGCGTGACTGTTCGAGCACGGCGCGATGGTCCGGAATGCTCCAATAGTCGAGACCATAGACCGGCGAGGTCTTCGCCTCGGTGGAGAAGTAGACCGGGTAATACTCGTCGCTCTCCGGCGCGACCGTGCCGTCGGGAAAGGACTTGATGCGGAACGCCGGAACGCCGTCGGTGATGGCGGCCGCCTCGTACTCGCCGCGCTCCTTGCGCTTGATCCGCGGCAGCCAGGCGAGCCGCAGCATGCCGCGATGCGCCTCGAACAGCCGCGCGCTGAAGGTCTGATATTCGCTGCGCGTGATGTCGTCGTTGGCGGACTCGAAGCGGGTGCGCAGCGCGGTCAGCCGGCTGACATATTCGTTGACGCCGTTCTGGACCAGGATCGCCTGAGCTTCGGCAATGCCCTCGAAATCGGTACGCGCGAGGCGGTTCTCCCAGCGTCCCACGGCAACGGTGCCGACGATCGACAGCACCACACCGACGCAGGCGGCAATGACGGCAGGACGATAGATACGGTAGCGCGACAGCGAGGCGCGCAATTTTTCGCGCCCGCCACTGTCACGAGCATCATCCTTGTCCACAAGTGGTGATGCGTTGTACTCTTCAACCTGCAATATGGCCCCCGCCAAACGGCTGCCCGTCATTCCGATCCGGCCGATGAGACACCGGCTAAGTTAAGGACGCTCAAAGATGATCACGCGTCCGGCACCGACGCGGCAGCTTGGTTAACGCTTGACTGTTGAGCGCCTCCCAAAACGCGATCAAGGCCGCGATGCTCCTTTAGCGAGGTCTTCATTCACAGCGGTTAGACTGCAGCATGATCATGCAGTCCCACTCCCTGAACACCGCAATGACGTGGCTCTCACATCTCCGTAGTTTCCTCGTCCTCCTCCTTCTCGCAGGCGTGCTGCAGCCCATAGCCGCTGATGCCGACGAGTTCGGCGTGACCAACGACCAGATCCTGTTCGGACAGGTCGCCGCGCTGGAAGGACCGTCGGCGGCGCTCGGCCAGGCGGCGCGGCAGGGCCTGCTTGCGGCCTTCAACGAGCTCAATGCGCGGGGCGGCGTCTATGGCCGGCGGCTGAAGCTGGCGAGCCGCAACGACGGCTACGATCCGGATCGCTCGGTGGTCGAGACCATCAAGCTGATCTACGAGGACAAGGTCTTCGCATTGATCGGCGCCGTCGGGACGCCGACCTCGATCGCGACCGCGCCGATCGCAGCCTCGAATGACGTCCCCTTCATCGGCCCGGTGTCGGGCGCCGAATACCTGCGAACACCGGATTTCCAGAACGTCGTGAACATCCGCGCGAGCTACGCGGCCGAGGCCGAGGCTGCGATCAAGCATCTCACCGAAGAGCTTCGCCTGACGCGGATCGCGATCTTCTATCAGGACGACGCGTTCGGCCGCGACGTGCTGGCCGGGGTCAAGACCTATCTCGATCGCCGCGGCCTGGAGCTTGCGGCCGAGGGCACCTTCGAGCGCAACACCCGCGCCGTCGGCGCGGCGCTGAAGGTGATCCGGCGCGCCGAGCCGGAGGCGGTCATCCTGGTCGGCACCTATGGCCCGTGCGCCGAGTTCATCAAGATGTCGCATCGCTCAGGCTTCACTCCGACCTTTTCGGCCGTGTCGTTCGTCGGCGGCAATGCGTTCGCCAAGGAGCTCGGCTCGGAGGGCCGCGGCGTGATCGTCTCCGAGGTGGTACCGTTCCCGTGGGACACCGACCGCCGCGTCGTCGCCGACTACCAGGCCGCGATGAAGGCGCTCGACCCGACCCAGACGCCGGATTTCATCGGGCTGGAGGGCTACATCACCGGCCGCGTGGTCGCGCGCGCGCTGGCGATGACCGGCCCAAATCCGACACGCGCCGAGCTGCTGCGGATCATCAACGATGTCGGCCAGTTCGACCTCGGCGGCCTGATCGTCAGCTTCGGCAATGCGCGCAAGGACAATCCGCCGCAGGTGTCGCTGACGGTGATCCAGGGCGACGGCAGCTTCAAGCCGATGTAGTTCAGCTCGCAGGCTTCAGCTAAGGTTTTTTGGGCTTCGGCGGGCCTTCGACCGGCGGCAGCGATTTGAGATAGACCGCCATCGCCTTGCGATCGTCGGCCGTGAGCTGCGAAGTGTTGCGGATCACCCGCGCCATCGAGCCGCCGGCGCTGTCGCCATCGGGCAGCTGGCCGGTCTCCAGGAAATAGCTGATGTCGCTCTCGCTCCAGTCGGCCAGGCCCTTCTGGGTGATGTTCGGCACGAAGCCGTGACCTTCCGGATCGGGCCCGCCGGCGAAGCGCTGCGCCGTCTTGATGCCGCCGAGCGGGTTGCGCGGGCTGTGGCACTCGGCGCAATGGCCGAACGTGTTCACCAGATAGGCGCCGCGATTCCATTCCGCCGAGCGCTGTGCCTCGGCGACGAACGGCTTGTCGGCGAAGAACAGCAGCTTCCAGACACCGACGGTGCGACGGATGTTGAACGGGAACGGCAGGTCGTGCGGCCGCGAGGCGCCGGTGACCGGCGGCAGCGTCTTCATGTAGGCGAAGAGATCCCGGACGTCGTCGAGCTTGGCGCCGGCATAGGAGGTATAGGGGAACGCCGGGTAGTAGTGGCTGCCGCCCGGCGAGACGCCCTTGACGACCGCATTGACGAACTCGGCCTCGCTCCAGCGCCCGATGCCATCGGTGGGATCGGGCGAGATGTTGGGCGCGTAGAACGTGCCGAACGGAGACGTCAGCGGCAGGCCGCCGCCGAGCTTCAGCCGGTCTTCCTGGTTCGGCACCGCATGGCAGGACGAGCAGCCGCCGATGTTGAACATCTCCTTGCCATTGGCGAGATCGGGCGCCCGCGCCGCCGCGGCCAGCGTGATCATCGACGGCTGCGTCAGCCACCAGAATACCGCGAGGCCCGCGACGCCGAGCACACAAAGGGCAAGCAGGAGGCGTCTTAGCATGGAGGCTCCGTCACGGCGGGAAGGATGCGATTGGCTGAACTGCTGCGGGACTCGCCGCCACCATAGGACGGCGGCGCCGGACAAACAAAGGGGGCGAACGCGTTGCCGCGTCCGCCCCCTCAAACCTGCGTCAGATCAGCTGTTCTTGAGACGGAAGGTCTCGTGGCAGCCGCCGCATTCCTTGCCGATGCCGGGCGCAACAGCCTTCAGGCTGTCGAGATCCTTGATCTTGGCCTTGGCCTCGGTGACGACCTTGGCGAAGCTGTCGATCTTGGCCTGGAAGCCGGCATGGTCTTCCCAGATCTTCGGCGAGGCGCTGTAGTCGCCCTCATACTTCGCGCCCTTCATGCTCGCCGGGTACATCGTCGGCAGCTTCTTGGCGGTATCTTCGAGCTGTGCCAGAGCAGCATTGACGGCGGCCTGGTCATACGGCTTCTCGCCCTTCACCATGGCGATCAGGACACCGCCAAGGTTCTTGGCGTTGGCCTTCATGGTGTCCTGGCTCTGCTTGACCAGATTATCCTGTGCCATCACGGCGCCGGCCCCTAGCAGCAAAGCTGCGACCGCCACGACAGTCCGCTTCATCAATTCGCTCCTTTGTTGTCACAATCCGTCCAGCCCACCTGGACGAGTTGGTCTATTCGGTCAACCCCTCAATCGTCGGGTTATTCCGGAATTGAGGCGGATATCGGAGAGTGTTCGGGGAAGAATACTCAGAGACTATGACGGCGGTGCTGCTCCCGGATCGCGATCCAGACCCGCTCCGGGGTCGCCGGCATGTCGATATGATCGATCTTGTACTCACGCCACAGCGCTTCGACGATCGCATTGACCACCGCCGGACATGAGCCGATCGCGCCCGCTTCGCCAGCGCCCTTGACGCCCATCGGGTTGGTCTTGCACGGCACGTTGTGGGTCTCGAAGGTAAAAGAAGGCGCGTCCGCGGCGCGCGGCAGCGCGTAGTCCATGTAGCTGCCGGTAACGAGCTGCGCGTCGGAGTGGCTGTAGACCACCTGCTCCATGAGCGCCTGGCCGATGCCCTGCACCGCGCCGCCATGCACCTGGCCGGCCAGCAGCAGCGGATTGAGCGTCACACCAAAGTCGTCGACGATCACGTAGTTGACGATCTTGATGATGCCGGTCGCCGGATCGAGCTCGATCTCGGCGACGTGGGTGCCGTTCGGATAGGTGCCGTCGGCGCTGGCAAAGGTGGCGCTGCCGTTGAGCTTGGCGGGATCTGTGCCGGGACGCTTGGCGAGATCGGCAAAGGTGATCGCGCGGTCGGTACCGGCAACACGGATCACGCCGTCGGCGATCTCGAGATCGCCGAGTCCGGCCTCGAGCGCTTCCGCCGCGATCTGCTTCAGCTTGTCGCCGAGCTCATGGGTGGCGCGCTGCACGCTGACGCCGCCCGACGGGATCGAGGCCGAGCCGCCGGTGCCGAGACCAGTCGCGACTTCGGCGGTGTCGCCCTGGTGGATGTGGACGCGCTCCGGCGGCAGCCCGAACTGCTCGGCGACGATCTGCGCATAGGCGGTCTGATGGCCCTGCCCGCTCGACTGCGTGCCGATCAGGATGGTGACGTCGCCGTTCGGATCGAGCCGCACATTGGCGGTCTCCTCGCCCATCGTGCCGCAGACCTCGACATAGCTCGCGAGCCCGATGCCGCGCACCAGCCCGTGCTTCTTGGCGGCCTTGGCGCGCTTCGGAAACTCCTTCCACTCGGCGATCTCCATCGCGCGCTTGAGATGCGCGTTGAAGTCGCCGGAATCATAGACCTTGCCGGTCGCGGTCTTGTACGGCAGCGCACGCGGCGCGATGAAATTCTTACGCCGGATGGCGTCGACGCTCATGTCGAGCTTGCGCGCACAGGCATCGACGAGACGCTCGACGACATAGGCCGCCTCGGGACGGCCGGCGCCGCGATAGGCATCGACCGGCACGGTGTGGGTGAAGACCGTGCGCACCCGGCAGTGGAAGGCCTGGATGTCGTAGAGGCCCGGCAGCATGCCGGCGCCGCCATGCGGGATGTAGGGCGCGAAGGTCGAGAGATAGGCGCCCATGTCGCCCATCAGGTCGCAGTCCATGCCTAAGAACTTGCCGTCCTCCGTGAGCGCCATCCGCGCCGTGGTCACGTTGTCGCGGCCCTGCGCATCACCCATGAAGTGCTCGGAGCGATCGGCAGCCCAGCGCACCGACTTGCGCAGGCGCTTGGCGGCGACCGCGAGCAGCGCGTATTCCCGGTACGGAAACAGCTTCGTGCCGAAGCCGCCGCCGACATCGGGGCAGATCACCCGCATCTTCTCGACCGGCATGTTCAGCACGTTCTGGCACAGGATGTCGCGCAGGCGGTGGCTGCCCTGGCTGCCCGCGGTCAGCGTCAGATGGTCGCGCTTGGTGTCGTATTCGCAGACGGCGGCGCGCGTCTCCATGAAGCTCGCGACGACGCGCGGATTGACGATGCGGATCTCGGCGACCGCATGGGCCTTGGCGAAGGCGGCTTCGACCGTGGCCTTGTCGCCGATCGAGACGTCGAACAGGACGTTGTCCTTGTGCTCGGCCCACACCTGCGGCGCGCCGGGCTTGACCGCATTCACGACACCGGTGACCGCCGGCAGGATCGTCCACTCGACCTTGATCGCCTCCAGCGCGTCACGGGCATGATCGAGCGTATCGGCCACCACGAAGGCGATGGCATCGCCGACGTGACGCACTTCGTCCTTGGCCAGGATCGGGTACGGCGGCGCCGTGAACGGATCCGTCTCGAGGTTGAACAGGCACGGCAGCCCGCCGAGTTCGGCCGTGTCCTCGGCCGTCAGGATCAACGCCACGCCGGCGGAAAGCCGCGCCTGGGTGGCATCGAGCGTGAATTTGGCGTGGGCATGCGGCGAGCGCAGCACCAGCGCATGCAGCGCGGACGATGGCGCGAGATCGTCGGTGTAGCGGCCCTTGCCGCGAATGAGCGCGTCATCCTCCTTGCGGAGAACGCTCTGACCCATGCCGAACTTGATTGGAGCTGCCATCTGGTTTCACTTCCCACTGCATTGTCGACTATTGCTGCCATATTGCAGTGGATCACTGAAACGCGCAAACGGCATATCCGCCGCAGGGGAACACGACCGGTCAACTCTCCGCTGGTCAACGCGCGGCCAACGCGGGATCACGTCATGCTGCATTGCAATCAAGACCCCAGCGCGCTTCCCGGCGCCGAGGTCCCCGACCGCATTGGCCGTCAATGATGCGCATGCTCCGCGTTCGCGGCGGCGCCCTGCTGCCCGCCCGGCGCCTGGGCGCCGACACTGAGCACGTCGAGCAGCACCGCCATCTTGCCGGCCCGCTCGAACTGCAGCGTCACAGCCACCGACTTGCCCTCGACCAGCGGCGCCTTGAGGCCGGTGAGCATCAGGTGAAGGCCGCCGGAGGTCAGCGCGACCGACTGTCCCGCAGGGATCGCGAGTCCCTCCTCCAGCGGCCGCATCACCATCACTCCGTCGCGGTTCGACATCTCGTGGATCTCGATCGTCGCGGCGATGTCGGCGCTGGCCGCGACCAGCCGGTCCGGCTCGCGCCCCGCATTGGTGATGGCAAAATAGCCGGCACCGACCTTGGCGCCGCCGGGCGTGGCGCGGCTCCAGCCTCCTGAGACGACGATGTCGCCCTTGGCAACCCCGCTGGCCACCCCGCGTGGCGGCTCGGCCGCGGTCAGGCGCAACAGCGGCGCGGGATATTTCAGCGCGTGCGGATCCTGGCCGGGCGCCGCCGTCTCGACCCATTTCGTCACGCCCTTCTCGCAGTCCTGGATCGCGGGGATCGGCAGCACGTCGCCGCTCTTGAACGTATCGGCGACGAAGCCCGTGAAGGTGAACTCGTCGTAGAAGCCGTCCTCCAGCCGGCCGCTCCAGCTGATCTCCTGGATGCCTTCACCGAGCTTAATGCCGTGCATGAAGTCGTAGGCGCGTGCATAGGCGCCCTTCTTGACCTCGATGGTCCAGCCGGGCTTCGGCATCGGCTTGACCGCGATCAGCCCTTCCGGCACCTGCACGGTGAGGCGCACGGTCGCCGAGCCGTCGCAGCCATGCGGCACCGCGAGCACGGCCTTGTAGGACTTGCCGATGCGCGCCTCGGATTTGTCGAGCACGACGTGGGCGCTGGCCTGGGCGCCCAACACTGCAGCCGCGAACACGGCCAGACCAAACGATACGGATTTCATGACCGGCTTCCTTTCACTTGGTTCCGGATGCGGGCGCGTCCATCCGGACGATGCCTTCGAACGACGACAACAGGGCGAGTTGCTCGGCCGACAACGACTGCTCACGCGCGGCGAGCCGCGCCGTGAGCTCCGAGGCGTCGGTCGCCGACAGGCCCGCAAGCTGCAGCGCCTTCGGATCCTTGATGCCGTCGCCGGCGCACAGGATCAGGACCCACTCCTTGCTGCCCTGCCGCAGCAGCGCGCGGCCGCCATGCGCCCCTTGGGTCCAATCGGCGATGGCATGCGTGCCGGAGATGACGATGGGATCGACGACGAGACGGGCTTCCGGCTTGTCGAAGGCCTGCATCAGCACGTCGCGGACCGCATCGTCGGCGGCGCCCGCGCGGGCCGGCGTGGCGGCGAAGACCGCCGCCACGATCATGAAGCGTTTGAGCATCGCGCGCCCCTCACAGCTTGTAGCGCAGGCCGGCATAGACGCCGCGGCCGTTGCCGGGGTTGAACAGGGTCGACGTCGGCGTCGCGCGATCGATGATGCTGGTGGTCGCGATATACGCCTTGTTGGCGAGGTTGCGGCCCTCGAGATAGGCCGAGAAGTGCTTGCCGTCGTCATAAGTCGCCTTCAGGCCCCACAGCAGATAGGGGTCGGTGGACAGCGTGTTGGCGCTGTCGACGAAATAGGACTGCGGCACCCATTCGATGTTCGGCCCGAACGCGACACCGCTCGGATGCTTGTAGAGCAGCTCCGCGCGCAGGACGTGCGGCGGCGCACCCGGCAGGCGGTTGTTGCCCCAAGTCGCATCATTGGCATAGCGAAAGTCGCTGTACGTATAGGCGACGTTGAGCCAGACGCGATCGGGCGCATCGCTGTTGACGGCGAGCCCCTTGAGCAGGCTGACGCCGAGACCGGCCTCCACGCCCTGATGCATCGTCTTGTCGGCATTGGTGACGTTGCAATTGCCGAACGACGAGAAGAAGCACTGCAGCTCGTTCTTGATGTCGGCGTGGTAGAGCGCAAAGTCCCAGGTGACGTCGGGCCGCCTTCCGCGGGTGCCGATCTCGTAGGTCGTCGCGGTCTGCGCCTTGATGTCGTAGAAGCGCGTCGCTGCCCCATTGCCCTCGCCGAAGCTCGGCGCCTCGCCGCTGCGCGAGACGTTGGCGAACACTTGCCAGGCCGGATCGACGTCCCAGAGCACGCCGACCTTCGGGCTGAACAGATCGTAGGTGGCGCGGCCGGCGACGTCGCCATTGAGCGAAAAATTGACCCCCTGGCTGCGCACGGCGTGCAGGAACTGCGCGCCCGCGATCAGCGAGACGCTCGGCGCGACATACCAGGCATTCTCGCCATACAGCGTGTAGTTCTCCGGCTTCTGCACCAGCGACGACAGCGGCGTCCCCTTGTTGGCCCCGATGTTGACGTACTGGTTCGCATCCGTCGTGCCGTTCTGGATGTTGAGCCCGAGAGTGAAGCGGTTGCGATGGCCGCCGATCTCGCGGTCGTCGACCGCGCGCACGAAGCCGCCGTAGTCGTGGTAGCGGTAGTCGAGCCACTGGAAGATCGGATGCATCAAATGCCGGTCGACGGCGAACACGCCGAACTCGATGTCGGTGTTGTCGAGATGCAGCGTCGACTTGTTGGCGACGCGGACGGTGTCGATGTTGCGCTGCCAGTCGTTGAGCATATTGTTCGCCGCCGCGGTCTGCGGCGAATTGAGCGCGCTGGTCTTGCTGACCTCGCCCGGGATGCGCTGACGCACCGTGTTGGCGTTGAGGTAGAAGCGGGTCTCGAAATCCGGCGAGACCTGATAGCCGACATTGGCGCTGCCGCGCTCGGCCGCGCCCCAGCTGTGGTCGCGGAAGCCGTCGGTGCGCGAGGCCGAGCCGGTGACAAAGTAATCGGCGGCACCGTAGACGCCGCCGGTCGAGGCCTGACCGCGCAGATAGCCGAACGCGCCGCCGTCGAGCCGGCTTTCGAAGGCCGAGGCATCGCGCCCGGTCGGCGTGACGAAATTGATGGCGCCGCCAAGCGAGTTGGCGCCGAAGCGCAGCGCGTTGGCGCCCTTGTAGACCTCGACATAGCGGTAGGCGGTCGGATCGATCTCCTGGAAGTCGCCATAGCCGTCGGCAGTGTTGATCGGCACGCCGTCCAGATAGAGCTGCGTGCCGCGCAGATGAAAGTTGCGCGACAGGCCGGAGCCGCGAATCGACAGCCTTGTGTCGTCGCCCCATTTCGGCTGGGCGAACACGCCGGGCACGTAGTCCAGCACATCCTTGATGGTCTGCGCCGGCGCGTTCCTGAACGCGGTATCGGGCACCACGGCCACCGCACCCGGCGTCTGCTGGATGCGTTGCGTGGCGACCTGGGTGTTCGGAGCTGTCAGGCTGGGTGCCGGACCTGCCGGGGCCGCGGCGGCGGTCTGCGCCGCAGGCCTCGATCGGGCGGTGCGCGCCCTGCCTGCCGACTGATCCTGACTGGGCCTGGCCGGCCGGGACGCAGTGGGCTTGGCCGGGTCGACCGTGACCATCGGCAGATTGGATGGCTCTCGGGCCTGGGAAAAACAGGGAGAAGACAACGTGACAAGGCACGTCGCCGCGCACAGCGCGGTTACGGAACGGGACATGATGAAACCTCTGAACGAACGAAACCGGACGACAAACTTGCGTCAGGCGTTCGCGGGAGGTCCTTGCGACAGTCGCGGCTCACGGAGACGGGTATCGCGCGCAGCCCACATCGCGAAGCTGGCAAGGCGCAGTTCGCTGGCCGTCCGCAGCAGCAGTTCGGCGGCCGGTGGCGGCACCGGCGCAGCATGGCCGGCAAAGGCACAGACGGCGCAGAAGTCCTTGTGCAAACCGGCCGACCCCGGCGCTTGAGTGCCGTGCGACGCGCCACCATCCGACTCGGTACAGATGATGCCGAGATCATTGGCGGACGCGGCCGCCATCTGCGCCGACATCGCCCCGGCGAGCACCATCTGCAACGCGATCAGATAAGCGGCAAAAATGCCGACCGCCCTCCTCGCCCAGTTTGCAGTGCCTCGCCGTCGCGTCACGCTGGAGTCTCCCCGTGCGGACTTTATTAGTTGAGCCGCGCAGGCGCAAGACGTAACCAGCGTCAGCATGGCAGCATCAGCTCGCGCGCGTGCCGTGCAGAGCGTCAGCGCCTCACCGGCGCACCAGGGCCTTCAGCCAGCGCGGGCCGAACAGCACGACTATGGCCGCGGCATAGACCACGGCGCCGATCGCGATCAGCACAACCAGCATGGCCTCGTCCTGCACGTGGCCTAGATCGGCTAAATGAGGCGAAACCAGGACAACTGTGAGCCACAGTGCCGCCGCCAGCAGCACGCCGGTGCCGGCGAACTTCGCGAGTGACGAGATCAACCGCCGATCGAAGCGGAGATAGCCCTTGCGCACGGCAAAGCCGAGCACCAGCAGCAGATTGATCCAGGCGCCGACGGCTGTCGCGAGCGCCAGGCCAACCTGCGCCAGCGACCCCATCAGCAACACCTTCAGCACGACGTTGACGGTCAGCCCGGTCAGCGAGGCCTTGACCGGCGTCGCCGTGTCCTTGCGGGCGTAGAAGGTCGACACCGCGCTGCGGATCATCACGAACGGAATGAGGCCCACCGCATAGGCCGCGAGCGTCGCACCAGCCGCCGCCGCATCGCCCTTGGTGAAGGCGCCACGCGCGAACATGGCGCGCGTGATGACGTCGGGCACGGCCACGAAGGCGGCCACGAACGGAATCGAGAACAGCAGCGTGAACTCGAAGGCGCGGCGCTGCTGCTCCATGGCGCCGTCATGGTCGTTGGCCGTCAGCCGCCGCGACATCTCCGGCAGCAGCACGGTGCCGATGGCGATGCCGATCACGCCGATCGGCAGCTGGTTGAGGCGGTCGGCGTAATACAGCGCCGAGATCGCGCCGGCGGGCAGGAACGTCGCGATGATGGTGTCGGCGAACATCGCGACCTGCGTGCCCATCGAGCCCAGCGTCGCCGGTCCCAGCGCCTTGAAGAAGGCGCGGATGTCGTCGTCGAGCTTGAGCGGCGCGAACCGCGGCAGGCTGCCATGGCGGGCGAGATCGCCGGCGAGCAGGAAATACTGCACGAAGCCGGAGATCAGGACGCCCCACGCCGCGGCATGTCCCGGGGTCGGGAAGAACACCGCCACGGCCATGGTCGCCATCATGGCGATGTTGAGGAAGATCGACGCGGCCGCGGCGCTGGCGAAGCGCTGCATCACGTTCAGCATGCCGCCATAGAGCGTGACCAGCGTGATCAGCAGCAGATACGGAAAGGTGATCCGGGTGAGCGTGATCGCGAGCTCGCGCTGTTCCGGGTCGTCGGTGAAGCCCGGCGCCAGGATGGTCATCGCCTGCGGCATGAACACCCAGGCCAGGATCAGCAGCACGATTTGCGATGCCAGCAGCAGCGTGAATACGCGGTCGGCGAACAGGCCCGCCGATTGCTCGCCCTTCTCGCCGCGGACATGCGCATAGGCCGGCAGGAAGGCGGCGTTGAACGCGCCCTCGGCAAAGATCGCCCGGAAATGATTCGGCAGCCGGAACGCAATGAAGAACGCATCCGCCACCGGCCCGGCGCCAAGAATCGCCGCCAGCATGATATCGCGGGCAAAACCGGTGAGTCGCGACAGCAGCGTATAGCCGCCGACGGTGAAGATGCGTCCGAGCATGGGGGGCTTGTAGAGGATTGGGGGGCGCGTTTGAAGCGGGGAACGGTGGTTCTTGCCGCTTGCAGCCAAGATGTGGCGTTCGCTGGCGGTCAGCCGTCCCTGCTCGATACGAGATATCGCATTACGCCTGCCCCGCGGGTAGCCGAGCGGACCGCGACGCATAACCCGCTCGCCCCAGCGCAATCGAGCATTGCTGAAAACGAGTCTGGGCGACATGATCGGCTGCCTAAGAGCTCGCGCCGATTTCCGAGATCTATATCTCAAATAGAGTTGATAAATATCTCAAAAAGAGATATTCTTTTTGAAAGCAATCGTCTACACCGCCGCTGCGAGGCGCGCCCTTCGCGAGCATGCAAATCGCGCCGAGTTGATCCTGACAAAGATCGAGCAATACGCCGCTGCGCCCGAAACGCAGGCGAACAACGTCAAGAAGCTCAGGGGACGTCCCGACTATCGGTTGCGCGTCGGAGATTTCCGGATCGTCTTCTCGGAGACCAAGGACACCATCACGATCCACGACATCGGGCCACGCGGCGGCATTTACGATTGAGAGACGACACCATGACCAAGGTGCAGAAGATTACGTCGCCGAACGGCGAGGAGATGGTGCTGATGTCGGTTGCCGAATATGAGCGGCTAACCGAAGCTGCAGAGGATTTGCGAGACAGCGAGATTGCAGAGCGCTCCCGCCGTAAGATCGAGGCCGGCACAGAGGAGTTGTTGACCCACGCCGAGGTGAAGGAGATGTTGGCCGCCAAGACACCTCTCGCCTTCTGGCGCAAAAAGCGTGGCGTGACACAAGCGGCACTCGCGAAGGCCACCGGCATTGCCCAAGGCTTCTTGTCCGAAATCGAAGCGGGCCAAAAGCCGGGCACGGCCGCGACGCTGAAGAAGATTGCGGACGCGCTAAGGGTTACGGTCGATGATTTGATCTAGTCCATATGCGGATGAACGAAGCGCAATCCGCGGAGCCGGGTCTCCAAACCAGCGGTGGTCGGCCTTAACGAACGTCCGCCAACCACGGCACGAGCCCTCGCGCCTCGTTCTCGGCCGTCTCTGCCGTGTCATAGATTCCGCAATCGGGACCTGGCGGTCCCCATTCGCCTTCGAGTTTCTCGCCTGCAAGGATGATGGGGCTGTCTGGATCGTCATTGGGCAAGCTCGCCGACGGCCACTGCCTTTGATACGTATAAGTTCCATCTGGTCGGCGCGAGATCAGCACGCGCTCGCGACCATCGACGCTTTCAAGCGTCTTGATTGTCAAATACATCGCGCTTTTTCTCTCGTGCAAAAATCATGCTGTGGGTAGCGGCCGATCGGAGGGTTAGAACGACGCAATCCGCGGCCCGGTCACCAATCCAGATTGACCGCCATGCACCGACTGCAAAGCAAGGCCCCTTTTGGGATCTCGTGCTTGCAGTTGTGACACCGCGCCCCGCTGTCACGCACATGAAGGACGTTTGCCTTCGCCTGGCGAACGTCGCACCCCGACACGCGCGTGAGCATCTTGATGGCCTCGACTGAATTCCCATGACGCAAGCGCGCGATCTCGCTCCTGTCCGCCGATGAGAGGCCCTCGCACAGCAGAACGACCGCGCGACAATGCGGACAGACCAGATGCCACCGGCCGTCAGGCGAGAAGGTCTCGTAGGACCATGATTGATCCGCGAACGCGTCGAGCAGCTTCGGCGTCATTCTCTTTGGCATGGGGACCTCGCTGCAAATCATAATCCGTAGGGCGGATTAGCGGAGCGTAATCCGCCGCACCCACCACGAAGGCGCCGCTGGTGTCGCGTGTTCGTGCTGATCCACGACAATAGCATGCGGAGGTGGCGAGCTCACAAAATCAAGCGCGCAATATCGAAGCAGGATGGCGGATTACGCTCCGCTAATCCGCCCTACGCGCTGCCCCTCCCGCCGGGGGGTCCAGGCCGCGACGTCCGTGGACGACGCCGCCTAAATTCCGATAAAAATAATTTCCTTGCGCTTTTACCGAAAACATGATTGTCTCCCGCCACCCGCCTCATGCAGAAGGGGCGTTGCGCGCGATCGTCACGACACGCGAGGCGGGGATGCGATGGCCGCGAGTGCTCGCAGCATGTTCTTCGGGGCGTGCGGACGAACGGGCGCTTGCGGACGGTCAAGTCGCGTGGTCCTGACCTCCCGACGCTGAGGTCAAGTCGGCGCCGCTGCTGATGCACGGCGTGGATGACGGTGGCCAACGAGCCGGCGCACCGGGGAGATCGCGAAGCAGCCGTAAGCCCGTCGCGCAGGGAATGCCGGATTGTCGGCTGCACCTGTGGTACCTGCCGCCTGCATTCTTGTTAGCAGGCGGGCCATGGGTGAGGCCTTCACCCGGCATTCCCTGCGCCCTCTGCACTTGCTTGCGAGGGACGAACTGATCGCAAGCCTCGGGCATCGCGTGCCGCGAGACTGCGTTGCTGTGTCGATTGCTGTTTGAGATGTGAAGCGGAATGGAAGCTGGGTCGTGTCCCGGGTAGTGGTGTAGCTCGGTAGAGCAAAGCCGCCCGGACGCGCGCTCTCACATAGCGCCGTAGC